>CBDEVQ010000073.1:0-88851 GCA_965243605.1 Flavobacteriales bacterium | reverse complement strand
TAAAAATGATAATGGTGCCCAAATCATCTTAAATTTCAAAACAAAAATTAAGTAATATAATTGATTTTGCATCTCATAATAAATAACATTATTGGATTCAATTACGAGAACTCTTTTCTCTACGATAGGGTAAAATTAAAGGCAGTAAAAAGATATTTTTATTAAATACTTGAAAAACAAGTTAACCTGAGTCAATGTAGACTCTTTCTAAATAAGAAAAACCCTTTTAGAAAACGTTCCTAAACCTTACTTTTGCACGTAGGTAAAAAAACACAATCAATTAATATAGAATATGTCCAAAGACATTCGCATCAAGAAAGGTGTTGATATCCAATTGTTCGGGCAAGCAGATCTTAAGTTAGAAAACGCTAATAGATCTACTTACTATACAATTAAGCCGACAGATTTTACAGGAGTTACACCAAAACTTCATGTAAGAGAAGGGGCTAAAGTGGATGTTGGTACACCAGTCTTTTATGATAAGAATTCTCCAGACGTTAACTTCGTATCTCCAGTTTCTGGAGAGGTTATCGAAATTAAACGTGGAGCCAAGCGTAAGATGCTTGAGATTATCATAAAAGCTAACGCTCAAGATGAGTACGTAGATATGGGTTCAATCAACTTGAATTCTTGTTCAAGAGAAGAACTTTTACAACATCTATTAAAATCTGGAGTATGGCCATTTGTACGTCAAATACCTTATGCGGTAATTGCCGATCCATCAATCACACCAAAAGACATTAATGTCTCGGCATTTAATTCGGCTCCTTTAGCAGCTGATGATAGCTTTATGATTGAAGGACAAGGAGACGCTTTCCAAAAAGGTTTAGATGCATTAAAGAAATTAACTTCTGGAAATGTAAACTTAAACGTTAAGGCAAAGACAAACTCTTCTACCGTATTTTCAAACGCACAAGGTGTTTCTAAAAACACATTTGCAGGACCTCACCCAGCAGGAAACAATGGTGTTCAAATACATCATTTAAATCCGGTTAACAAAGGTGAAGTTGTTTGGTATTTACGTCCTCAAGCTGTTGTAGCCATTGGTAATTTACTTTTAAACTCAAAATACGATCCAACACGTATCGTAGCACTTTGTGGTGAAGAAGTATCTCAACCTAAGTATTACAAAACAGTTCAAGGAGCTAACGTTTCAGACATTGTTGGGAAATCTGTTTCTAACGATAACGTACGTTTTATCTCAGGAGATATCTTAACTGGAGAAAAAGTAGAGAAAGATGCACACATCAATTTCTATTCGAATGAATTAACTGTTGTTGCAGAAGGAAATGAACCTGACTTCTTAGGATGGGCATTACCAGGAACTTCAAAATTAAGTCTGTCGAGAACTTTCCTTTCATGGATGACCCCAAAGAAAAAATATTCTGTTAATACAAACTTACGTGGAGAAGAACGTGCTTATGTAGTAACAGGACAATATGAACAATATCTACCTATGGATATTTACCCAGTACATTTGATAAAAGCTGCATTAGCAAATGATATCGAATTGATGGAGAACTTAGGTATTTATGAGGTTACGCCTGAAGATTTTGCTTTATGTGAATTTGCTTGTACTTCTAAAATGGAAATTCAAGCGATTATTCGTGAAGCATTAGATTTAGTAAAAAAGGAACTTAGCTAAGCGAGAGAGACGATGAAATTTCTAAGAAATAAAATTGACCAATTCAAACCTCATTTCGAAAAAGGTGGAAAACTTGAAAAATTCCACCCAGCATTTGAAGGTTTTGAGACCCTTTTGTATGTTCCTGAAGCAGTAACACAAAAAGGTGCACATATTCGTGACGCAGTTGACTTAAAGCGTACGATGATTACTGTTGTACTTGCAATGATTCCAGCATTATTGTTCGGAATGTATAATGTAGGATTTCAACATTTCACACAATTAGGAACTATGGGAGAGCAAGCCTTTATGGATGTTTTCTTATTTGGACTATTAAAAGTTTTACCATTAATCATTGTTTCTTACGGTGTAGGTTTAACGATTGAATTTGCCTTTGCAATTCAGAGAGGTCACTCTATAAATGAAGGGTATTTAGTTTCAGGAATGTTAATTCCTTTAATTGTACCTGTAGACGTACCATTATGGATGTTAGCAGTTGCTGTTGCATTTGCCGTAATTATTGGTAAAGAAGTATTTGGTGGAACAGGAATGAACATTGTTAACCCAGCGTTAACAGCACGTGCATTCTTATTCTTTGCTTACCCTACTAAAATGTCTGGAGATAAAATCTGGGTTGCTGGAGGTGAAACAGTAGATGCTATTTCAGGAGAAACAATTCTTGGAGTTTTAGCAAATAATGGAAGCCACGATTACTCTATTACTGATATGTTCTTAGGATTTATTCCTGGTTCTGTTGGTGAAACATCTGTTATTGCAATTTTAATTGGTGCAGCCTTATTATTATATACTGGTATTGGATCATGGAAAATTATGTTATCTGCTGTATTAGGTGGAACATTAATGATCTCTTTATTCAATGCAGTAGGTAATCCAGAATCTGTTTTACAAATGACAGATGTTCTTCCTCACTTATTAATTGGTGGATTCATATTTGGTGTTGTATTTATGGCAACTGATCCTGTAACCGCATCTCAAACAGAGACTGGTAAATGGATTTATGGATTCTTAGTTGGTTTATTAGCGATGTTAATTCGTGTAGTTAACCCAGCTTACCCAGAAGGTATGATGATGGCTATCCTATTTATGAACATTATGGCTCCATTAATTGACCATTATGTTATAGGTGCAAACATTAAACGAAGATTAAAACGAGTTAAAGCATAATATTATGGCATTAGATAAAAATAGTAGTGGTTTTACTTTTGGATTCGCTTTTGTCCTAGTTACTGTTGTTGGAGCTCTTTTAGCTTCGGTTTCAATGGGATTGAAGGATCTTCAAAATAAAAACAAAGACGATAAAAAGCGTATGGATATCCTTGGTGCCTTCGGTGTAGAAGCAACCAGAGATAATGCAGCTGAATTATTCGAACAACACGTATCTAAAACTCTTATTGTAAGTGGTAAAGATATGAGTACTGGAAAAGATGCTTTTACAGTTGACATCCAAAAAGAATTTAGAGATAAAAAACTTGATGCTTCTGACCGTAATTTCCCACTTTATGTAGGAAACAAAGATGGTGAGACGTTTTACATCATCCCAATGGTTGGTAAAGGACTTTGGGGACCAATTTGGGGGTATGTTGCTTTAGGATCAGACAAACAAACTATATATGGAACTAAGTTTGACCATAAAGGTGAAACTCCAGGTTTAGGTGCTGAGATTAAAACAGAAATGTTTACTTCTCAATTTAAAGGTGAAACAATCAATTCTAAAATAACAGTTGTAAAAGATGGTTCTGGTTCTGGTATTAACTCAAAGGTTGATGCAATTACAGGAGGTACAATTACTTCAGTTGGTGTTGAAGAAATGGTTGACCGTACGTTAAAGGTTTATTCGAATTATTTTAAAACTCAAAAATAACAGCATATTATGAGTGATTATAAAAAATTAATTAAAGATCCTTTAGACGACACGAACCCAATTACGGTTCAAGTATTAGGGATTTGTTCGGCACTTGCCATTACGGTTCAAGTAGAACAAGCTGTTGTAATGTCTATATCTGTATTGTTCGTATTACTTGCGGCAAACGTTATTGTATCGGCATTACGTAACATTATTCCATCTCGTATTCGTATTATCGTTCAATTGGTAATTGTTGCAGGATTGGTAATTATTGTAAATGAAGTATTAAAAGCATTCCTACCAGATGTTTCTGAAAAACTGTCTGTATTTGTTGGTCTTATTATTACCAACTGTATTATTATGGGGCGTTTAGAAGCTTTTGCTTTAGGTAATAAAATAGGACCATCTGCAATTGATGCTATTGGTAATGCTCTAGGATACGGACTTATTCTTGTTATTGTAGCTATTTTCCGTGAAGTTTTAGGTTCAGGGAAATTATTCGGAATTGAATTATTTGGTTCTGCTACTGAGATGACAGGTTTATATGGAATGGGTTATATGAACAACAACATGATGATTTTGCCTCCTATGGCCTTAATTACTGTTGGATTGTTAATATGGTTCCAACGTGCTCGTAACAAGAAACTAATCGAAGACTAAAAATTAAGACATGCAAGATTTATTAAACATATTTGTGAAGTCGATGTTTATCGACAACATGATATTTGCCTACTTCTTAGGAATGTGTTCTTATTTGGCGGTATCAAAATCGGTTAAAACAGCCGTTGGTTTAGGAGCTGCAGTTATCTTCGTATTAGGAGTTACTGTTCCTGTTAACTATTTATTAGAAAACTACGTACTTAAAGAAGGTGCTTTAGCTTGGACTGGAATGGAAGGAATGGAAAGTATTGATCTTTCATTCTTATCATTCATCATGTTTATTGCCGTAATTGCATCTATGGTACAATTAGTAGAGATGATTGTTGAAAAAGTTTCTCCAGCACTTTATGCTTCATTAGGTATTTTCTTACCTCTTATTGCTGTAAACTGTGCCATCTTAGGGGGAGCATTATTCATGCAAGATCGTCAATATTCTACAATTGCTGAAGCAACATCATTTGCTTTTGGTTCTGGATTTGGATGGTTCTTAGCCATTGTTTCTATTGCCGCAATTCGAGAAAAAATTCGTTACTCAAACGTACCTGCTCCATTACGTGGATTAGGAATCACATTTATCATTACAGGATTAATGGGTATTGCGTTTATGAGTTTTATGGGTATTAAACTATAATAAGTCGATAAAGAAACTATGGGACCAACAGTAATTACAGCAGTAATCGTGTTTTTGATCGTTGTATTGGCTTTAGTAGCAATACTTCTATACGCGAAAACTAAACTATCACCATCAGGACCAGTAAAACTGGTTATTAATGGTGAAAAAGAAATTGAAGTTGCATCAGGAAGTACGATTTTATCGACTTTAAGTGAGCACAAAATTTTCTTACCTTCTGCTTGTGGTGGAGGGGGAACTTGTATCCAATGTAAATGTCAGGTAACTGAAGGTGGTGGTGAATTACTACCAACAGAAAAG
The DNA here is from genome assembly GCA_965243605.1 of Flavobacteriales bacterium. Taxonomy (GTDB): domain Bacteria; phylum Bacteroidota; class Bacteroidia; order Flavobacteriales; family CAJXXR01; genus JBMYYR01. The sequence goes on along the minus strand of CBDEVQ010000073.1, from coordinate 83,772 downwards.
CCACACTTCTCTCGTAAAGAAGCAGCTGACCACTGGCGTTTAGGATGTCAAGTTAAAATTAAAAATGACATGGTAATCGAAGTACCTGAAGAGGTATTTGGTGTTAAGAAATGGGAAGCTACTGTTGTACGTAACTATAACGTTGCTTCATTCATTAAGGAATTCGTAGTTGAAATTCCTGAAGACATGGATTACAAAGCAGGTGGATACATTCAAATTGAAATTCCAGAAATTGAGGTTAAATTCTCAGATATGGATATTGAAGCTCATCCATTAGATCATCCAGGTGAACCTAACAAATTCCAACAAGAATGGGATAAGTTTGGTTTATGGCCATTAGTAATGAAAAACGATGCTTTAGTAGAGCGTGCATATTCTATGGCTTCTTACCCTGCAGAAGGTCGTGAGATCATGTTAAATATTCGTATTGCTACTCCACCTTGGGATCGTGAGAAAAATGGATGGATGGATGTAAATCCTGGTATCGCTTCTTCTTATGTTTTCTCTAGAAAAGTTGGAGATAAAGTAACAATTTCTGGACCTTATGGTGAATTCTTCATTAATGAAGATTCTGATGCAGAAATGATTTATGTTGGTGGTGGAGCTGGTATGGCACCAATGCGTTCTCACCTTTACGAATTATTCCATACAATGAAAACAGGACGTAAAGTTACGTATTGGTATGGAGGTCGTTCTAAACGTGAATTATTCTACATCCACTATTTTGAAGCATTAGAGAAGGAATTCCCGAACTTTAAACTTCAACTCGTATTATCTGAACCATTAGAGGAAGATAACTGGAAAGTAAAAGAAAATGTTGATGCAGAAGGTGATGGATTCGTCGGATTTGTACACCAAGCATTAATTGATAACTACTTGAGTAAGCATGATGCTCCTGAAGATATAGAATTCTATTTCTGTGGACCACCTATGATGAACCAAGCCGTAGTTAAGATGTGTGATGACTTTGGAGTTCCAGACGAGAATGTTCGTTTTGATGACTTTGGAGGATAAATCATTATTCTACTTAAATAATAAAAAGCCTTTCGATAATATTTCGAAAGGCTTTTTTTACTTGTAATACTCTTATGTTTAAATCATTAAAAATGAATTTCGATATTAAACAACCCAATCAAGTAATAAATATTATTGGTCATTATAGAAGGGATTATTCATTAATATCAAAAAAAATACAAAATTAATGTTCGGTCTTTTTTTTATCCTGTATTTTCGTATTATCTAATACAATACCAATGATATCTAATTTACTTACAAAGATTACAAGTTCAAAAAAATACATGCAGATTATTTATGCTGTTTTATTTATTCTATTTGTTTTGGACTTGGCCTTTTCTTTTCACCAATTTCGATTTTTTGCATTTGAAGGCGATTTTGCAACCATCATTGTTCCTTCTGATAGTTATAAAAGTGTCATGGAGAATCCGTTAGGTTGGCAAGTAATTAATCATCCAGATGGTTATGCACAACCTAATCGATATTTTGAATTTAAAATAATGATGGAATACTTTAAAACGGTTCCTCTACTCTTACAAAACTTCTTCTCTCCTATTGGTTCTATTTATTTTTCAGCCGCTTTATTAAAAGTGTTCACGCAGTTTGCATTAATCTATTTAATAGCCATATTATTATCGGGGAAAACATCTCTATTTAACCGTAAGAATATTCTAATATATACATTATGTTTCCCATTCTTTCAAACATGGGGATATCAAGAGCTAATGGCCATTATTGATCCTTCAATAACCTATGCCTTCTGTTATGCAACATCAACCATATTTGTAATTGCCTTTTATATACCATTTGTATTAAAATACATTCATAAGTCTACCTTTAACTTTAATTGGTTTTGGTATCTTACGTTCTTCCTCTATTCAATATTTGTCAATTTAAACGCATCTCTTAATGCACCAATTATACTTATTGTAAGTCTTATTGTATTTGCTGGTTATGGTATCCAATATGCCAAAAATAATTCAGGAAATTATATCTCAAATTTTGTAATTGGAATATTTAAGACCATCCCAAAGCCTATATTTTACATTTTCATTTGGGCGAGTATAATGGCCTTATATTCATTGTATATCGGTACTTTTAATATTGAAAACGATTGGGTTGAATTATCCTTACAAGAACGATATCTTAAATTACCTAAAGGAATAATTAAGCAATTTTTTGGGAAATTTGGAATGGCTCTATTTACAGTTACTATAGCAATTCAATTACTTATATTCTATAGGTTACACCCTCTAAAACAAAAATACTCTAAGTACATTATTGCAGCTTTTCTATTTATGGTCATCTATATGTTATTATTACCACTTGGTGGCTATAGATCTTACAGACCCTTAATTTTAAGACGAGATACGTTTATTCCAGTTCTACTTATGTTAATGGCCTTGTTTTCATTCTTAACATATCAAAATTGGACTATTCTTAAATCTAAACTTAAAATAGCATCTCTCCTTTGGGTAACCGGTTTATTAATGATATTTACAATTGCAGATAAAAAAGTTATTCAACAAAATGATTGCGAAGTCAGAAACCTGATTCAAATAAGCCAATCTAACGAACCTATTGTTGAACTTAATGAAGATTGCTCTGTTATGAGTTGGGGATTAATTAATAACCCAGTATATTCTAATTATAATATGATGTTATTACACCACTATGGAATTATAGAGGATATAAACCAAAGGTATATTCACAAATCAGCCAAAAAATAACAAATTTCTAAATAATTATTTGAAGACTTATAGAATCATCTATAAGTCTTTTTTCTTTTATAATAAAAAACAACTTATTGCATAATCAAAAATTTAACCTATTAAATGTACTCATATTAGATGTTAATAATTTATCTGTAATTATAGAATCTATGTGGATATGCATAGAGACACCTCCGTGCTATACTCTCTAATATGCCTGCTAGTTCTAATTCTAGAGCAATAAGTAAACAATGCTTGTGGATGGGTGGATATGATGAAAATACTGAACTAAGATTAGCTGCCAATACATACAGGTAAACTGGAAAAAATTATTGGCAAGGACCGGTGGGAAATAACGACAACACCATTTTTGATGACATGTATGATAAAGTATGGCATTGAAAAAAGAGTGACATTGAAAATCATATTATTCAATGTACAAATCAATCTACTACTACAAGTTTAAAAGTGGTATTACCTTGTTTTAAAACATTACCCTTAAATAATGATCTAAAAAAGGGAAGCATGTGGCCTCCATTTTTTTAATAAATAACAAGAGCTACAATTAATTAAATATCAATATTTCCTACTATTTTCTTTAACTCTATATTAATGACATTCAACTACCTAACAAATGATTATCACTAAATAAATAAACCCATGTTATTTAGAATTGATAATCAAACACTTAATACACATTTTAATTCAAAAAAAGAATATTGTATTCTAATTTAAAATAATTTCAAATTAGAACGTTAAACTTCGTTAAGGGTAAATTTTACATAAATTAGTCTCAATCAAAATATAAAATCATGAATATAAAGCTACTTATTTTTACATCTACAGTTTTATCAACTTTGGCATTAAATGGACAAACATTTGATACTAAAACTCTATCCGTTAATAATCATAAAATTGCCATACAATCCAATGGTGATTATCACAGAAGTTCTGATTTAACACAATCCATTTCTGAATTTCCTAATTCAAGTGGTACCAATTGTGTATATGCTCAAAGTATATGGCTAGGAGGTATTAATCAAAATAGTGAACTTAAGTTAGCTGCTAATGTATACAGACAAAGTGGATTAGATTTTTATCCTGGGCCAATTGCTACGACATATACTACGGCCTATGATAACCTTTATGACAATGTCTGGCACTTAACAAAAGATGAGATTGAAACACATATGGCTAATTACAATACAGCAGGATATCAAGTCCCAAACTCTATTGCATCATGGCCTGGAAATGGAAATACAGCCAATGGAGAGGCTCAAAATTTAGCGCCTTATGCCGATTTAAACAATAACAACTTTTACGAACCTGAACTAGGTGAACACCCTTTAATTAGAGGTGATGAAGCCTTATTTGTAATATACAATGATGGTAGAGCTCTGCATACTGAAAGTGGTGGTGGTATTATTGGTGCCGAAATACATTTGATGCTATATGCCTACGAAAATACCGGAGAGGATCATAAAGATAATGTTATCTATTCTCACTATGAAATATATAATCGATCTCAAAATAATAATTTTGATAATTTTTATATTAGTAGTTGGTTAGATTTTGAAATTGGTGAAGGAACTGATGATTTTGTTGGTACACAAATTCAACAAAATATGATATATGGATATAATGGTGCATCTTCTGATCTGGATTATGGGGCTAATCCACCTGCCTATGGATTTATGTTACTAAATGAAAACTTAACACATTCAATAGTCTATACCAATAACATGCACTCTATTTATGGTAACCCTATTATACCAGCAGATTATTATAACTATATGATTTCAAATTGGAAAGATGGAAGTACTTTAATTAACCCTTTAGATTCAACAGAAACTAACTATATGTTTCCTGGTGATAGTGATACTACTACGAGTAATAATTGGTCTGAAACAACGATTGGTAATGCACCTGCAGATCGAAGAATGCTAGGCTCAACTAATTTTCAAAACTTCGGTCCTGGAAATAAAATCTGCCTAGACTATGCCAGTATATTTGCAAGAGATATGAGTCTTAATAATATGGAACAAGTAGATCATTTATCTTCTATGGCATCCAATGTTCAAAATTTTTACTATACGCAGTATGACGATTGCAATGACCTTTCTGATTTAGCACTCATTGAAATTAACATTAATGCTAACAACTCGATTAAAATCACAAATGAAAACCAATTATTTACTATTCAATTAGATATTGCTTTAACAAGGGATCTAAACATTAATGTAGTGGATGTTCTTGGACGCTCAATATCAAATTCAATTTTAAAGCAAGGAGATAAAGTACTTACTATGCAAATTCCACAATCTAATAAAGGGATATACATTGTAAATTGTAAGAATACAGAAATTAATGAAAGCATTAAACTTCTTATAAACTAATATAATAGAAAATTAATAGCAATTGATAAATTTAAATTGGGGTATTAATATAATAATTGTAATAAAAAAGGGTATTTGTAAATTACAAATACCCTTTTTATTTTATTCAAATTGCAAGTCGTGTAACCGTGCATACAACCCTTTAGTTTCAATTAAAGATTTGTGATTTCCTTGTTCCTTTAACTCTCCTTTGTCTAAAACCAATATTTTATCGGCATTCTTAATTGTACTTAAACGATGAGCTACAACTATTGAAGTTCTATCGGCCGAAATTCGGTCAAAAGCCTTTTGAATATACTGCTCTGTAATACTATCAATAGACGCCGTTGCTTCGTCAAGGATGATGATATCCGGATCTTTAAGATATGCTTGTAAAAAGGCTATTAATTGTCTTTGTCCAGTAGATAATGTTGAACCACGTTCGCTCACTTCAAAATAGAATCCATTGGGTAGACGCTCAAAATAATCATATATTCCTATTTCCTTGGCCGCATTATAAACGTCCTCATCCGTTAATGTATTACCCATTTTAAGGTTACCCATTATTGTTCCCGAAAACAAGAATACATCTTGTTGTACTGTTGCTATACGTTTTCTTAATTGTTTTTTAGACAGTGTCATAATGTTTTGATTATTAATCAAAACTTCACCAGACTTAATATCATAAAATCTATTAATAATACTAATAATGGTACTTTTACCTGCCCCTGTTGCACCAACAATTGCAATATTTTCTTTATGCTTTATATTAAATGTAATATGATTCAATATTGTATCATCTTCTTTATATTCGAAAACAACATTATTAAATTCAATATCACCTGCTAAACTAATTTTTTCTTTGGTTGTTTCTATTGTAAAATCAGAAACATCTTCATCCAATACTCCAAATACACGTTCGGAAGCTACTAAACCTCTTTGGATTACATTTATTCGATCAGCCAATTGCCTCACTGGTCTAAACAACATATTTATTAAAAGAATAAATAATACTACAGAACCGATAGTTAGAGTGTTTTCAAATGCTAACATTAATCCACCTTGCCATACTAAAATACCAATAGCAACTGCCGAAAATATCTCTATGATTGGTAAAAAAATAGAGAAATAAAATATTGAACGTACAGTAGCATCTCTATGGTCCTTATTAATTGATTTAAACTTAGCAAACTCTTGTTCTTCTCGATTAAAAATTTGTACAATACTCATTCCTTGAATATGTTCTTGCACATACGTATTTAATGCACCAATTGCTGTTCGTTCGTCATCAAAACTCTTTTTCATATATTTTTGAAACCAACGTGTAGCAAACATTAATACCGGAAAGACGACAAGGACCATACATGTAAGTTTCATATTCGTATAGAACATAATTCCAATGATGAATATAATCTTAAACAAGTCTCCAACTAGTGTTAATATCCCTTGAGAAAACACAGATGCAATAGCCTCTATATCTGACACCACCCTGGTTACTAATGTTCCAACAGGACTTTTATCAAATTGAGACGTTTTATACGAGATAATTTTTTGGTAAACATTTTTTCGAATATCTAATATGATATTTTGCCCAAGTAATCCAGCGTAATAACTTAAAAGAAATTGAAAAATGGCTTCGATTATTAGCAAGCCAAACATAATCATAGAATAACTCCATAATCCTTCTAAATCTGGAGTATCTACAAACTTATCTAAAGAATATTTAACTATAAAAGTACGACCAACACCTAAAGACGCTAAGGCAAAAGTAAAAAAGGCACAACTATAGAATATCAGTTGATATGGTTTTGTATAGACTAGTAATCGTTTCAAAAAATCGAATCGAAATATAGCTTGCTTTTTAGGTTGGTTGCTCATATAATTATATAAAAATAGTATCTGGATAGGATACCTTCGTCAAAAATAAACCTTTTGCAGGAACTGATTCCCCTGCCTTACCACGATTTTTACTTTCTATAACATCTCTTAACCCTTGGTTGTCTAGTTGTCCTTTTCCTATTTTTAATAGCGTCCCAACAATAGCTCTTACCATATTTCTAAGAAATCGATCTGCTGATATTTTAAATATCAATATATTTCCAGAAACTTCCCAACAGGCTTCTTTAATTTCACAATTAAATGTAAACACATCCGAATGTAGTTTAGAAAAAGCTTCAAAATCAGTATATTCAAACAATATCTTACATGCTGAATTCATAGCATCTACATCTAATGATTGTTTTATATAATACTGGGTATCTTCACCAAATACATTTTTTAATGGAGTGATATGGTATTCGTAAGATCGTGCCATGGCATCAAATCGAGCATGGGCATTTGAATTTACTTTGTAAAAACCTTGTACTGCTATGTCTTTTGGTAAAAAGCCATTCAGTCTAAATAAAAATTTCTCATCAGGTTCAAAAGATTCAAAATCTATATGCGCATACATTTCTCCGGCATGCACTCCGGCATCTGTACGACCTGCTGCTACAATCTTGACATCTTCTCTGGTCATTCTAGATAACCTATCCTCTAAAACCTCTTGAATACTTATAGCATTAGGTTGAATTTGTGACCCGTGATAATTTGTGCCTTTGTATGAAAATTTAATAAAGTAACGTTGCAATGTTATCTGTATTAATTGTTTATTAAAAACAAACTGACTTAAAACTTAAAAACCAGAACCCTAAGGTTCTAGTTTTTATATTATTCAATTAATGATGCTTGATTTAAGTTACCCAATTTAGATTCTGCATATGCTTTATCTATTCGGACTTCAGCTTTATCAATCTTAGGAGAGTCATACATTAAATCAATCATAATATCTTCACAGATACCTCTTAATCCTCTTGCTCCTAATTTATATTCAACAGCCTTATCAACAATAAAATCTATAGCACCTTTAGTAAATGTGATGCTTTTATCATCCATTCCGAAAAGCGCTTGATATTGCTTTATAATGGCATTTTTTGGTTCAGTTAATATAGCTTTTAAAGCCTCTCTACTTAAGGGCTCTAAATATGTAACTACTGGAAGACGCCCAACAAGTTCTGGTAAAATTCCAAATCGTTTAATATCTGGTGGCCCAATATATTTTAAAACAGATTCATCGTCTAGATTTTGGGTTCTGATCACACTAAATCCAATATCTTGCTTTTTCATTCTGCTTCTAATCATAGGCTCAATACCTTCAAAAGCTCCTCCACATATAAACAAGATATTCTTTGTATCTACTTTTAAATATTTCTGATCTGGATGTTTACGACCACCTTGTGGTGGAACATTTACAATAGATCCTTCAACAATTTTTAATAAAGATTGTTGAACACCCTCACCAGATACATCCCTTGTTATAGACGGGTTACTTCCTTTACGAGCAATTTTATCTATTTCGTCAATAAATACAATTCCTTGCTCTGCCTTAGCTATATTATAATCACAAGACTGAAGAAGACGGCTTAAGATACTTTCTACATCTTCACCAACATAACCAGCTTGGGTAAATACAGTTGCATCTACAATAGTAAACGGAACATTTAATGTTCTCGCTATTGTTTTAGCCAACAACGTTTTCCCTGTTCCAGTTCTACCAACTAATAACATATTAGATTTTTCAATCTCTACATCATTATTCTCACCATGATTCTGGTTATACTGTAAACGCTTATAATGGTTATATACGGCAACACATAAGTACTTTTTAGCATCGTCCTGTCCTATAACATAATCATCTAAATGCGATCTTAGTTCCGAAGGCGATAATAGATTGACTTCTACCTTTTCGTCAGAATGTTGTTTGAGTTTCTTAGAAGAAATAATTTCACCATCGGCTAATAATTCCTCAGATCTCATTACACAAACTTCGCATATTTTCCCTTCAATTCCAGTAATTAAGACTTCTACATCTTCTCTACTTGAACCGCAAAATGAACATCTATCTTGTGACATGTATTTTATTTGTGATTTTCACGTATTAGAACTTTATCCACCATCCCATATTCTTTGGCTTCTTCAGCAATCATCCAATAATCTCTATCAGAATCCTTCCATACTTTATCGTAATCTTGCTTAGAGTGGTCAGAAATTATAGTGTAAAGTTCTTTCTTTAACTTTTGTATTTCTCTATGTGTAATTTCAATATCAGATGCTTGACCTTGAGCTCCACCTAATGGTTGGTGAATCATTACACGAGAATGCTTTAATGCAAAACGCTTACCTTCTTGACCAGCACATAATAAAACAGCTCCCATAGAGGCGGCCATTCCAGTACAAATAGTAGATACATCTGGTTGAATGTATTGCATTGTATCATATATTCCTAATCCTGCGTAAACAGAACCTCCAGGACTATTGATATATATTTGGATATCTTTATTAGGATCAGAAGACTCTAAGAATAATAATTGCCCCATAATAATATTAGACACATAATCATTAATTCCTGTTCCCAAGAAAATAATTCTATCCATCATTAATCGAGAGAAAACATCCATCGATGCAACGTTTAATTGACGTTCCTCAATAATGGTAGGTGATATATAACTGCTTTGAATTGCTGAAGAGTAATCGTGTAAACTTTGACTGCTTATTCCTAAATGTTTAACAGCATATTTCTTAAATTCATCGTTTGAATACATATTTTATCTTTTTTATGATTTACGAATTTATACTATTTTTCTTAATTAAACTAAAGCTAAAAAAAAAGCTCCGAATTGAATTTGGAGCCTTTTTTATAAATAAAGATGTTATTTATTATTTCTCTTCAGCTGGTTTCATCATTGCGACAAATTCATCTACAGAAACTTCTTTATCTTCGATTTTAAACTTCTCTTTAAATAAAGATGTCATCTTCTTATCGAATACATTCTTAGCTATATTCTTTCTTTCTTCTTCGTTATCAAGAACATTCTTTACAATACCATCTAACATGTCATCAGCAATCTCTGTTTGACCGTATTGAGCCATTTGTAAAGAAACTAATTGTTTCGCCTCTGTTTCAATATCTGAAACTTCAACTTTAATTTCGTTTTCTTTACCTAACTTAGATTCGATAACTTGCCAACGTAACATTGTCTTGTAGTTTTCAAAATCAGCTTCAATTTGCTCATCAGTAACTTCGTTTTCCTGATTTGCTTTTATCCACTTCTTTAAGAAAGCTTCTGGTAAATCAAACTCTTCTTTCCCTAAGATATACTCCACAGCATCGTTGTAGAATTTACGGTCAGAATCGTTCTTATACATACCTTCAGCTTCTTCCTTAAGCTTAGCCTTAAACTCTTCTTCAGTTGTAACTTCTCCTTCAGGATATAACTTTGTAAATAACTCTTCGTTCAATTCTGCAGGAATCATACGATTTACTGTTTCAATAGTAAATGCGAATTCACCTTCAATATTTTCTAAGGTAGTTTCATCAATTCCAAGAACAGCAGTTGCTTCTTGTGCGTTTCCGAAAGCTGTTTTAGGGTTAAATACTATTCTTGTATTTGCACCGCTATCAATAAATTCAGCCTTTACTTTATCGTCTACAAGTTTTGCAATGGCAACAGTTGCTTTATTTGTGATACCCTCTTCTACGTGGTTACCTTCAGCATCTACTTGCGTAAACTCTCCATAAACCATATCTCCTTCTTCAGCAGCATCAGGGTTTTGAACCGTTCCATAACGATTTGCAATGTTAGTAGCATATTCGTTTAATTGCTTATCGTCTGCTTGAATATTGAAATATGTAAGTTTATTTCTCTTGTTGATTTTAATTTCAACTTCTGGTAACAATCCTAATTCATATTCAAAAGAAAAATCTTCAGAATTTTCCCAATCAACATCGTTATTTACTGGAAGTGGTCCTCCTAAATATTCAACATTATTCTCTACTAAATAGTTTCCAATATTTTGAGAAACTAATTCGTTAATTTTTTCAACCTTAGCAGAAATTCCAAATCGTTTTCTTACAACACCTTTAGGCACTTTTCCAGATCTAAATCCAGGAATGTTAGCCTTCTTTTGGTAATCTTTTAAAAGCTTCTCAACGTCGTTCTTATAGTCATCCGCTTTAACTTCAATTTTAAGAACAGCATTTAAGCTATCGATATTCTCTAAAGTGATGTTCATTTTATCTGTTTTCAATATGTTGTACTTTACGTGGCGGCAAATATAATCAATTTTTTAATCATTTGGTTATTTGACTCTAATAGAGGTGAAATAACTTTTAAATTGTATAAAACATCCTTACAATTTAAAAGTCAGATAACAATTAAAATAATTTGAGTATTCATTATTATGAACATAATTATGAATATCCATTCTCAATAGTTTTTCCATCTTAATCTAATTGAATATATCCATACAAATTCGGCATCAAACCATAATACACCTCCATTCAAGCGAATTTAGTTGAAAATTTACGTTCGTATTTACATGGACTATGGAATTTCAAGAAAAATAGATCAAAAACTCTTTAAATCCACTTAAAATAGACCTTTACAATCATTTTTCAACCACATTAAGGATATTCATATCGTCCACATTGCTGTCCCAGTGTCGTAATTTTCAACATTTTTTTATAAATATGTTTAAATTTTTACAACAAATAGACTTTAGCAAGGACATACTATAAAAAGAGGGTGTGAATGAAAATCAAATTCCTATATTTGAAATATCAAACAATAACATATAATTAATATAGAGACGTTCTCTATGGCAAAATTACGATTGTTTATAAAGTGAATATAATTATTATTCACGTTTAACATATTTTTAAGATTGGTTTGTTTAATATGTTAACAAACTTACTTCAAATTCTTAACCATTTACGACTATGAAAAGGTTTATACTTTCATTTTTTTCTTTCGTATCATTATTTCCGGTACTATCTCTGGCTCAATCAGGGATAACAACAGACATTACTGCACCGTATAATGATATAGAATATCTTATTCAAGATGTACTTTCTGATGGAACGGCACAAATATCTAATGTAACTTTAACAGTAGGAGATCCAGCTCAGACTGGATATTTTGAAGACGCTAATGTAGCCAACCCAATTTTAGGATACCCTGATGGTGTATTTTTATCTACTTCTGGAGGTGTACCCCTTGAAAGTAACCTTTTTGGTCAAGCATTTGGACCTAACCCACACCCTGCAGATCCAGATATAACAGCATCGTTACAATTGCTTTTTGGAGCTAATTATTCAGCAACTCAACATGACCAGAATAATCTAATTGTTGTAGAATTTGATATTGTAGCAAATTTAGATTATTTCGAATTCTTTTATACATTTGCATCAAGAGAATATCAAAATTGGACCTGTTCTGGTAGCTTTAATGATGTTTTTGGATTCTATGTGACAGGACCTAATCCGAATGACCCAGCTAATCCTTATAACGGGAAAAATATAGCTTTAATACCAACAGATCTTACACAAACAAGTTTTACAACCACTCCTGTTTCTATTAACTCATTAAATCAAGGGTTTGCAACTTCGGGTAATGGTTCTAATTGTACATCTGCTAATCCGAATTGGCAAAATGACTTTATTTTCTTTAATCAAAACTTTGGACTGCCTAATCCTCCAGCTAATTTTTATTACACAGGATATACGAAGCCTCTTCGTGCATTTGTAGCTGCTGAATGTAATGAAACTTACCATATGAAACTTGCTATTTGTGATGTTGCTGATGGTGGCGTAAATTCAGCAGTAATGCTAGAAAAAGGTAGTTTACGTAGCCCTGTAGATGTTGCTGTTGAACCTGCACCTAATGTATATCCAGATACTAATGGATGGTTCTATGAAGGTTGTGGTACTGCCTCTATTAAGTTTAAAAGACCTACAGCTGCAGATTTCGCACCTGGAACAGGAGATTTAGTCGTTAATTTCTCATTATTAGGAGATGCTATTTATGGTGTTGATTATGACTTTTTAAATAACCCTTGGCCTGATCATGTTGTTATCCCAAACTGGGATAGTGAATTTGAATTATTCATTAGCCCATTTGCAGATGGTATTAATGAAAATGTAGAATCGCTTACCATTCAGATTCCTCACCTTGCTGGACAATCCTGTAATTCCGATTATGTAGAAGTGGAATTATTTATTGCAGATTACCCTGAGATACAAATTAACCTTGTTGATGAAATTGATACACATTGTCCTGGAGATGAAGTTACTTTTGAGGTTTCTGTTTCTGGTGGACTTCCTATTAATTCAGTTGAACCGTATAATATTCACTGGAGTCAGATTGGTTATGCCCACGAGCAAACGGTAAGTCCAGAAGAAACAACAACATATTATGTAGAAATTGAAGACTTATGTCCAGAATATGAACATTTAGATAGTGTTGTTGTTAATGTATCGGTATGGCCAGAGTTAATTATTGATGATTTAGAAGATCAATATATCTGTACAGACATTGCTGATCAATATGATTTCTTAAACAATAAAGTACACGGTGGTGATGGTTTATTTACATATTCATGGGTAGATATAAATACAGGGTATGAAGTATCTACAGAAGAAAATCCATTATTATTTTCTGGAGAATATGAAATTACAATTCGTGATGGATGTGAAAACCAAGCAACAAATTTCGTTACAATATTCCACTTTGAATTACCTGATGCTGAAATTTTAGCTGAAGAACAAGGAATAGAACGTACTATGCAATTATCAATTAATGAATTCCCTGTTAACTCTAACTTTGCATTTATGATTGTTGATTATGCTTGGGACTTAGGGGATGGATCTCCAATAATCACAAATAAAGGACCAATTATTCACCAATATCCGGAATTTGGATTTTATACAATAACATTGACTTCAACAAATGATCAAGGTTGTCAAAAGGTATTCACAAGAGATATTGAAGTATCTCCTTTTATGAATATCCCAACAATCTTTACTCCAAACGGAGATGGATCTAATGAAGGATTTAGTGCTGTATCATCTAGACAATATACTTCGTTTGAAATGCAAGTATTTGACCGTTGGGGAAAAGAAATTTTCGAATCTTATGATATCAACCAAAAATGGTATGGTAAAACTAAAGATGGTTTAGTTTGTGGTGAAGGTATTTACGTATATAAAATTAAAGTTAAATACCCTAACTATCCAGATGCTAAGGAACATAATGGTGTTGTACATTTAACACGATAATATAAAACAAAGGCATACTCATTAATTAATATTCATATGAGTATGCCTTTTTAATTCTACAATAAATTAATAAGTATCATTTTTTTTTGCTCAAATAGATTGAGCCTTTTCAATTCTTTCTTTAATCTTTTTAAAATGAAAAAATTCAAACTTCTCGCAGGATGTATGTTGTCATTGATGTCAACCATGTCACATGCGCAATTATCAGGAATTAAAACTGATAAAACAGCACCGTATAATGATATTGAATATCTAATTAAAGATGTTCTTTCTGATGGTTCAGCTAACATTTCTAATGTTACATATACCTATGGTGACCCTTCTCAAATTGGGTTCTTTTATGATACCACAGCAACCAACATTTTAGGCTTTGAAGACGGAGTATTTATGTCTACACTTGGATCAGTACCCATTGAAACACCATCAACTCAACCCTGGCCCTATCCAAATTGGGGTCCACCTACAATACAAGACCCTTCATTAATAGCCTCTTTACAATTACTTTTTGGAGCTAATTATTCAGCGGCCCAACATGATCAAAACAATTTAATTATTATCGAGTTTGATATTGAAGCTGGTTTAGATTATTTCGAATTTTGGTATTCATTTGCCTCAAGAGAATATGAAGATTATACATGTTCTGGATCCTATAATGACGTTTTTGGATTTTATGTTTCAGGACCAAATCCCAATAACCCCAATGCACCTTATGTTAATCAAAATATAGCACTAATTCCAAATAATCCTCAACAAACAACATTCTCTACAAATCCAGTATCAATTAATTCGGTTAATTCAGGAGCAGCATCTGGATCCTGGGATCCTAATAATTGTGCGAATGCAAACCAAAATTGGACTAATGATGCTATTTTCTTTAATAATAACTATGGAAGTAATCCTGTCAATTTTCATTATACAGGTTTCACCGACCCTTTAAAAGCATACGTTCAAGCAGAATGTGGTGAAACATACCATATGAAACTTGCCATTTGTGATGTTTCTGATGGTGGATTACCTTCTGCTGTATTTTTAGAAAAAGGTAGTTTACGTAGTCCTGTAGATGTTACTGTTGAACCAGCACCTAATGTATATCCAGATACTAATGGATGGTTCTATGAAGGTTGTGGTACTGCCTCTATTAAGTTTAAAAGACCTACTGCGGCAGATTTCGCGCCTGGAACAGGAGATTTAGTCGTTAATTTCACACTATTAGGAGATGCTATTTATGATGTTGATTATGACTTTTTAAATAACCCTTGGTCTGATCATGTTGTTATTCCGAACTGGGATACTGAATTTGAATTACATATTAGTCCATTTGCAGATGGTATTAATGAAAATGTAGAATCGCTTACCATCCAGATTCCTCACCTTGCTGGACAATCCTGTAATTCCGATTATGTAGAAGTGGAATTATTTATTGCAGATTACCCTGAAATAGAAATTAATCTTGTTGATGAAATTGATACACATTGTCCTGGAGATGAAGTTACTTTTGAGGTTTCTGTATCTGGTGGACTTCCTATTAATTCAGTTGAACCGTATAATATTCACTGGAGTCAGATTGGTTATGCCCACGAGCAAACGGTAAGTCCAGAAGAAACAACAACATATTATGTAGAAATTGAAGACTTATGTCCGGAATACGAACATTTAGATAGTGTTGTGGTTAATGTATCGGTATGGCCAGAGTTAATTATTGATGATTTAGAAGATCAATATATCTGTACAGACATTGCTGATCAATATGATTTCTTAAACAATAAAGTACACGGTGGTGATGGTTTATTTACATATTCATGGGTAGATATAAATACAGGGTATGAAGTATCTACAGAAGAAAATCCATTATTATTTTCTGGAGAATATGAAATTACAATTCGTGATGGATGTGAAAACCAAGCAACAAATTCAGTTACAATATTCCACTTTGAATTACCTGATGCTGAAATTTTAGCTGAAGAACAAGGTGTAGAACGTACTATGCAATTATCAATTAATGAATTCCCTGTTAACTCTAACTTTGCATTTATGATTGTTGATTATGCTTGGGACTTAGGGGATGGATCTCCTATAATTACAAATAAAGGACCAATTATCCACCAATATCCAGAATTTGGATTTTATACAATAACATTGACTTCAACAAATGATCAAGGTTGTCAAAAGGTATTCACAAGAGATATTGAAGTATCTCCTTTTATGAATATCCCAACAATCTTTACTCCAAACGGAGATGGATCTAATGAAGGGTTTAGTCCTGTATCTTCTAGACAATATACTTCGTTTGAAATGCAAATTTTTGACCGTTGGGGAAAAGAAATTTTCGAATCTGATGATATTAGCAAAAAATGGTATGGTAAAACTAAAGATGGTTTAGTTTGCGGTGAAGGTATTTACGTATATAAAATTAAAGTTAAATACCCTAACTATCCGGATGTCATAGAGCATGATGGTGTTTTACATTTAACCCGATAATTAGACTCTCATATATAAAAAGACCTTTTCATAATGAAAAGGTCTTTTTATATATGAGAATTGTCCCGTCCTGAAATATCGTTACAAAAAAAAACTGTAATGAATAAAGATGGAAAAACGGATTACGTTAAGCGTAGCCAAAAGGATTACTCGTTATCCTTTAAACTTCAAGTGATCAATGAAATTGAACGTGGAGAACTTTCAACGACAGGTGCTGTTAGGAAATATGGTATCCAATCACGATCGACAGTAGTAAATTGGCTCAGAAAATATGGTAACTTTGATTGGGAAAACCAAACACCTTCAAATATGCCAAAAACACCAGCTCAGAAATTATTGGAGTTAGAGCAAAAGGTTCGATTACTTGAGAAGCAGAAAGCTCACCTTGAGAAACAGGTTGAACAAGCAGATAAGAAAGCGATCATTTTTGATATGATCATTGATATGGCAGAGAAAGAGTATAATATACCTATCCGAAAAAACTCCTCACCCGAGCAATCGACGACTTCAAAGAAGAACATCAAGAAAGCATAACCGCTACCTGTAGATTACTCGGGGTAAGTAGACAGGTTTATTATCGCTCCCTTCAATCAATGCACAACCGAAAGCAAATAGCCCAACAGGTCGTTGATCTAGTGAAGGCTGTTCGTGTACAAATGCCGCGTATTGGAACACGTAAACTCTATTATATTCTTCAAGATAGTTTGAGGGAACTGGGAGTAGGAAGGGACAAGTTATTTTCAATTTTAAAAGCAAATCATATGCAGATCATTCCAAAACGATCTTACCATATCACAACCGATTCACATCATCGTTTTCGTAAGCACAAGAATATTGTGGCTCAACTTTCTATAGTTCATCCAGAACAAGTTTGGGTGTCTGATATAACCTATATTGGGAATCACGAAAATCCAATGTATCTAGCTCTGATTACCGATGCTTATTCAAAAAAAATCGTTGGCTATGACGTGTCTAACAGTCTCTGTACAGCAAGCTCTTTAAGAGCCTTATCCATGGCCGTTAAATCTAGACTGTATAAAAAGAAAGAGCTTATTCATCACTCGGATCGAGGGCTTCAATATTGCAGCGATGATTACCAGAAACTATTAGGGAAAAGGAATATAAAATGCAGCATGACAGAATCCTACGATCCATATGCTAACGCTGTTGCTGAAAGAATAAATGGAATTATAAAGCAAGAGTTTTTGGGCTATGACCGGAAAATACCCATCAGTATTATGAAACGATTAGTCAAAGACAGCGTAAGAATATATAATGATATTAGACCTCATTACTCCTGTTACATGCTCACTCCAAAACAGATGCATCGTCAAAGAGAAATTAAAATCAGAACTTATAAAAACAAAAACAGTGTTGATAATATTATCAACACTGTTTAATAAATTAAGTATATTCGCTTAAAACCTGTAACGGTTATTTAGGACGAGACAAATATATTTTACTTAGCCAATTTAACACCTAAATAACTCATTGGAAAATATGCCAATACTAAATCTACAACCATTACCCAAATTGGTTGTTCAGGTAACAGGACCACCATGGTAATACCTCCTAGTAAAAAGAATCCTCCAATAACCATCCCTAGAGTCATCTTTCTTGTTAATGCAATTTTAGCAGTAAGAAAAGCTCCAACTAACGTTCCTAAACCATGAGCCAATAATGGGCCAATAAAATGAGTGGATGAATACCTGTGAAGATTGGCCTTAATACTATCAGGATCCATAATATTAACACCGTCTGGTACGCCAAATATATCTGGACTTATTTTAACTATGGAACTATTTACTAAACCTCCAATTACAATACCTATAACAACGGCTAGTATTCCTCTAAATACAACGTTCTTCATATTATCTTTTTCATAAATATAATAAAATTGAAGGAATTCATTTATTCTATCTATGGATTAAGCATTTTTTATATCTTTATCCAAACGTTTTTTAGCTATGAAAAAATTACTGTACTGTGGACTTATTTTAGCTTGTATGTCTTGTTCTTCTGATCAAAAAACTCCTGAACAAAAACCTGCTGAAGTTAAGAAGGAACAAAAAATAGAAACTATTTCTATAACGAAGGAAAAAATTAAAGCCAATTGGACAGCTTATAAATTCACCGAACGTGCTGGTGTAAGTGGTGTATTTGATGAAATTATCATTAAAGATAAGATGTATGGAGCTACAATTAAAGATGTCTTAAATGGAGTGAAGTTTGAAATTCCTGTGACTAGCATTAATTCAAATAACCCTGAAAGAGATAAAAAAATAGCAAATTCGTTTTTTGGTAGTATGAATAATACACCATCATTAATTGGATCTATCAATAGTATTAATGGTAATAACAACCAAGGTACATGTAAAGTTTCTTTACAGATGAATGATATGACTAAACCTTTAAATATGGAATATCATTTAGTAGATGATAGTTACTATGTATTAAAGGGTATTATTGATTTAAACCAATGGGAAGCACAAGGTGCTGTTAAAAAATTAAATGAAATATGTAAAGATTTACATATTGGTAAAGATGGTGTATCTAAACTTTGGCCAGATGTAAAAGTTGTAATTCAACTTCCATTTACAAAGTAAAAACTTCCTTTCATATATACAAAAAGAGCAATTCTAAATAGAATTGCTCTTTTTTGTTACAAGCTTTATGGTTGTTAAATATAAGTCTGTATTAAACATTTTAGATTTAAGCCAGGCGTAACAACTCATAACGAAAATATCTTCTTGCTCAGGAAGGCTCCAATCGAAACTCGCTTCAACTTTAGAATGAAACTCTGCCGAGGTAACATATTCTGGATGATGATAAAACTGCTTTACCAATTGAATAAATATTAAGACCCTATCTTGACCTGTTTGCTTAAAATACTGAGTATACCTTCTTAAAAACGACCTTAATTTAGAATCTACCCTATCAATATCGCCTAATTCGATATGAATAATAATTTCCATAAAATGTTTTTGAAGAATCCAATCTTTTCCCATTTTTTGAGTGTACCAATTATCACTATGTTTAAGCCTAGAAATTAATCCATTGGCTTCTTTAAACATTCCAACTTGAACCTTCATCATAACCGCTGATAAAATAATATTTAAATCATCGGCTCCAATTTGCTTGGCACTCTTAATTTCTTCGTTTAAAATATCTATTGCCACAGAATGGTAATTGCTAAAATGAAGTGTTAATGCCTTTAAACAAATTAATCGTTTATGGAAAATCCGTTTGTATTTAGGTGTTGTTCTACATAATACTTCCAATTCTTTAATATATGTTAAACTATTCTTGAAGTCTTTAACTCTAAAATGCATGTTTGCTATTAGATAAACAACTTCCATTTTATATAAACGTTCCTCTTCATGATCTTTACCAATTGCATTTACAAATTCAAATTGATTCATTACAAATGTTTTCACTGAATAAAAATCTTTACTCAAATTGGCATAACTCGTAAAAATAGAAGCCAATTGATAAATAGATTTATATGAGAGTCCTTCTGCCTTTTTTATTTCACATATGGCAAATACATCATCTATCAGCGAATTAACAGGAAGTATTTTATCTCCGAATAGCATTTCTCGATATTTTTTATTGACCAATGCATAAGCCATATTTAATTTTTCTTCCTGAATCATATCATCTTGGTTCTTTTTAAAAAGAACCAACAATTCTTCTAAATTAATATTGGATGATCTATGAGCATATTGAATCTTTAAATGGTATATCTGGTTTAACAAAATATAATTTGAACCTGACAAACTTTTCTTTTCAGCTCTGTTAAGTAATAGAAAACCTAATTCAAAATGTTTTTGACTAAGTTGATGCCTACTTGCCATGATTAATTTAGAAATCTCCATTGTAATAGAAACATCATTGACTTCTGCAAATTCAGTAATGAAAGAAACTAGAGCATCTATAAAGCGTTTTCGTAAACCGTGATATGCACCATAATTTCCATCAGGATACAACTTTTGCTTAACTTCTTTCTCTATACAATCATCAATTTGTAATAAATCAAAATATTCTAAATTTTTCACATGTTTACGTTTATTACTTTTTTCTAAAAACAATCTAAAATTTCGTTTATCAACTACAGACATTTTAGAAACAACACTTAATACATCTAACATTATATCGTAATTTATTAATTCAATAATACTAAGGTACACAAAGAATCACACATAATTAAACTTTTTATATCATAAGTAATATTCCAATCTTGTCATTCCACTATTATATAACTTCATCATATTTGCAGGGTAAGAAAACAAAAAAACATTATGAATAAAGAAACAAATACATCAACAACATCTCCTAGAGTGGAACAAAAATCAGGCAAACACTATTCTCAAAATAAGAAAGACTACTCTTTAAAACCAACAAATGCCTTTATAAGTGCATCTTGGATTACTCTTCTAGTTGGAATTACAACCTATTGTATAGGATTATATAACGCTGATATGTTACTCAATGAAAAGGGGTATTATCTTATCGTACTGTTGTTTGGATTATTCTCTGTGATTTCAGTACAAAAAAGTGTTCGAGATAAAGCAGAAGGCATAGAAGTAACCGAATTATATTATGGAATAAGCTGGTTTACATCCATTGCATCTATCCTATTTCTTGTTGTAGGCCTTTGGAAAGCCGAACTACTATTGAGTGAAAAAGGATTTTATGGAATGTCTTTTCTATTAAGCTTATTTGCAGCTATTGCAGTCCAGAAAAACACTAGAGATATTCAATTTATTTATAAACAATAATCAAACAATTCTTAGAATATAATACCCAATGAAATCATATAGCTTCTCTAAAATAGTAACATCTTATAATCTTAAACGATTAAAAACAGAGATATTATTAAAGGATGTTTTTAACGAATTAAGGTTAATAAGACTCTATCAATCAATTACAAGCTATACAGAGTTATTCTTTCTAATTCGGTGTTCTAATTGCGAAACAAATAACTTACCAAAGAGTACCTTCTGCCTACATTGTGGGGATTTATTAAAAATTGATAGAAAATATAATATTTGTTTGGGGGAATATAATATTTAATGTTTTCTACAAAAAAGCCCGATTCAAAATGGTTGAATCGGGCTTTTAATTTATAGTGTAAATTACAATTACGAAATCATAATTGGCATAATAAGCATAAGTACGTCTTCCTTATCATCGGCATTTTCATCGTTTGGAATAATAATACCTGCTCTGTTCGGTTGACTCATTTCTAGAATCATATCCTGAGATTCTAAATTTTGAAGTAACTCAATTAAAAATTTAGAATTAAATGCAATCTGAAAATCTCCATCAAATTGACATGGAATCTTTTCATCTGCTTTATTCGAGAAATCTCTATCCTCAGCGTTTAACTCCAACATATTATTTGTTAAGTTAAAACGGATCTGATTAGTTGTTTTATTAGAGAATATTGAAACTCGTTTAACAGAGCTTAATAATGAGTTTCTATCAATAAATAATTTGTTAGGATTCTCTTGTGGAATTACAGCATTATAATTAGGATACTTCCCTTCTACAAAACGACATGTCAACACAATGTTATCAATAACAAACTTGGCGTTTGTTTTATTGAACACTAATGAAATATCCGTTTCCTTACTTCCTAAAATAGATTTCAGAACCGAAATAGGCTTTTTAGGAAGAATGAAATTTTTATTCTCTGCACATGTAATATCTTCTCTTTTATAACGAACCAATTTATGAGCATTAGTTGCCACAAATGTAGATCCTTCAGGAGAAAACTCACATAATACACCACTCATAACAGGTCTTAACTCATCATTTCCAGTTGCAAATACTGTATGATTTATTGCTCTTAAAAACGATTGAGGATTCATCTCAATTGTTGATTCAGATTCAATATTTGGTTGCTCTGGAAAGTCTCTACCATCTTGAAATGCGAGTTCGTATTTTCCTTGTTGAGAATTAATTTCTACAAGATGACGTTCCTTATTAACAATAAATGTTAATGGTTGGTCTGGAAAATTCTTTAACGTATCAATTAACATTTTTGCAGGAATAGCAATACTACCCTCATCTTCTGATTGTATCTCAACTGATAAACGTATACTTGTTTCTAAATCAGATGTTGTTATAAACAATTGATTTGGTGTAATTGAGAACAAGAAATTGTCTAAAATTGGTAATGTATTGGTAGAGTTAATAACTCCATTTGCTATCACCAAATTCTTAAGCAAAATGCTGCTTGAAACTAAAAACTTCATAGATATCGCTAAATTATTCCGTTATGTAAGGAGCAAATATAAGATTCTTTTTTATGTTTTACACGGTGATTTTTAGTATTAAATTTCTACTTTTCCACATTGTAATAGATATTTCCTATTACAAGAAACAAATTCAGTTAAATATTCCCTTCTAACCCATAAACCTACAATGAAAACAATCTATATAATAAGACACGCCAAATCAAGTTGGAAATTCCCTGAATTAGATGATAAACATCGTCCTTTGAATAAAAGAGGGTATCAATCGGCTTCCTGTATTGGACAAGCATTGTTAAAAAAGAATATCCTGTTCGATAAAATGATCTCAAGCCCAGCAACCAGAGCCTTATCCACGGCACAAATTTTATCGACCATCCTTCAATATAAAATTGAAAACATAGAAATATCTAACGATTTTTACACCTTTTCTAATTCTGGATCTGTTATCTTTGACACCCTTCAACAGCTTCCTAATTCGATTAATTCTGTCGCCGTTTTTGGTCATAATTCGACCTTTGAAAATATTGCGAGGTATATTTCTGAAGGAGAAATTTATCATTTCCCTACTTGCGCAGTTTTAGCTCTAAAATTCGACAACAACAATTGGAAAAACATATCTATTGATAAAGTTAATATTGATTTTTTATTAACTCCAAAACAACTTGATCTTAACCTATAATCAATTTATTAATTTGAATATTATAGAGTTTTTAAAGTGTCCATTTTGTCAAAATAACAATTGACAAGCTCACCTAAAATGGTCGTTTTGTCGTTTAATCTGCCAATTTTGGAAAAAGTTAACAAATGGTCTCTTTTTTGAGCTGAACATTTCTCCAATAAAAGCTTTTAATAATAGACAAATAATGTATTTTTGTTTGTTCTAAAATCAAAATAAAACGCATGAGTTTTGTAGATAAATTAGTTTCTAAATTGTTTGGTTCAAAAACAGATAGAGATATTAAAGAAATAAAACCAGTTATTGAATTGGTTAACACCGAGTTCGAAAAATTAAAGTCGATCTCAAATGACGACCTTCGTCATAAAACCATTGAATTTAAACAAGCTATTAAATTAGCGGTTAAAGATATCGAAAGCCAAATTGTTGATTTAAACCAGCAAGCTGAATCTGAAGAAAATATCGAGAAGAAAGAAGACATTTACCGTCAAATTGATTCTCTAGAAAAAGAGTCTTATGAAAAATCTGAAAAGGTTTTAGAAGATATCTTACCTCAGGCCTTTGCTGTTATTAAAGAAACTGCTCGTCGTTTTGCTGGAAGCGAAACTGTTGCAGTTACAGCGTCGGAAATGGATAAAGATATTGCCGCTGAAAATAACTACGTAAACTTAAATGGTAACGAAGCCATTTGGAATACAACTTGGGAAGCAGGTGGTAACCAAATTAAATGGGACATGGTTCATTTCGATGTTCAGTTAATTGGTGGTAAGGTATTACACTCTGGAAAAGCAGCCGAAATGCAAACGGGTGAAGGTAAAACTTTAGTTGCAACTCTTCCTGTTTATATTAATGCATTAACCGAAAAAGGTGTTCACGTTGTAACGGTAAACAATTACTTAGCAACGCGAGATAGAGATTGGATGGCTCCATTATTCCAGTTCCATGGAATGTCTGTAGATTGTATTGATAATCATCAACCTAATAGTCCTGAACGTAAAAAGGCATATAATGCAGATATTACTTACGGAACAAATAATGAATTTGGATTTGATTACTTACGTGATAACATGTCAAGACGTCCAGAAGATTTAGTTCAACGTAAGCATAATTATGCCATTGTGGATGAGGTCGATTCTGTATTAATTGATGATGCTCGTACACCATTAATTATTTCTGGACCAGTACCAAATGGAGATAATCAACAATTTGAGTTATTAAAATCTCATGTAGATGTTTTAGTTAATGCTCAGAAAAAGTTAGTTAATTCTGAACTTGCTGAATCTAAAAAATTACTTTCTTCTGGCGATGAAAAAGATGGAGGTGTAAAATTACTTCGTGCTTTTAGAGGACTTCCTAGAACAAAATCATTAATTAAATTCTTAAGTGAAGATGGTATGAAAACCATTCTTCAAAAAACAGAGAATTTCTATATGCAAGACCAAAATAAGGAAATGCATATTATTGATGATGAACTTTATTTTACAATTGAAGAAAAGAACAATCAAATTGAACTTACCGATAAAGGGATTGACCTTTTAAGTAGATATGTTGACGATTCTTCTTTCTTTGTATTACCTGACTTAAGTACATCTTTAAATCAGTATGATGGTAAAGAAGATGAAGAATCAATAAAAGCGAAAGATGAAATTCTTCGTGATTTCTCTGTAAAGAGTGAACGTATACACTCAATGAATCAGTTATTACGTGCTTATGCCCTTTTTGAAAAGGATGTTGAGTATGTTGTTATGGACAACAAAGTTAAAATTGTTGACGAACAAACTGGTCGTATTATGGAAGGTCGTCGTTATTCTGATGGACTTCACCAAGCTATTGAAGCTAAAGAAAATGTAAATATTGAGGCTGCAACTCAAACGTTTGCCACAGTAACTTTACAAAACTATTTCCGTATGTACAATAAGTTATCTGGTATGACAGGTACAGCGGAAACAGAAGCAAAAGAACTTTGGGATATCTACGAATTGGATGTTGTAATTATACCAACCAATCGTCCTATTGCTCGTTTAGACAATGAGGATAAGGTATATAAAACCAATAGAGAAAAATATAATGCCGTTGTAGACGAAATTGAAATTCTTACAAAGCAAGGACGTCCAGTATTAGTAGGTACTACATCTGTAGATATTTCTGAATTACTTTCTCGTTTCTTAAAAATGAAAGGTATTCAGCATAATGTACTTAACGCCAAGTATCACGAAAGAGAAGCTGAAATTGTAGCCAATGCTGGTGCAGCCGGAGCTGTTACTATTGCAACCAATATGGCTGGTCGTGGTACCGATATTAAACTTTCTCCTGAAGTTAAGACCAATGGAGGATTAGCAATAATTGGTACAGAACGTCATGATTCTAGACGTGTTGACCGTCAGTTAAGAGGACGTGCTGGTCGTCAAGGTGATCCAGGATCTTCTCAATTCTTTATCTCTTTAGAAGATAAACTAATGCGTTTATTTGGTTCTGAACGTATTGCTAAAATGATGGATAGAATGAAAATGGAGGAAGGAGAAGTTATCCAACACTCTATGATCACTAAATCTATTGAGAAAGCTCAAATGAAAGTTGAAGAAAACAACTTTGGTGTACGTAAGCGTTTATTAGAATATGATGATGCAATTAATTCTCAACGTGAAGTTATTTACAAGAGACGTCGTCATGCATTATTCGGAGAACGTTTAGCCGTAGATATTGCAAACACATTCCAAGATACATCTGAATTACTTATTAATACGTTTAAACCAGTTAATGATTTTGAAGGGTTTAAATTAGAACTAATTCGTTATTTTGCAATTACATCTCCTTTTACTGAAGATGAATTTACTTCTATAAAAGCACCTGAATTAACACAGTCACTTTATAAGGCTGCTCTAGAGCATTACCAAGATAAAATTGTAAGAATTTGTGATCAAGCAATGCCTATTGTAACACATATTCATAACGATGAGAATGCTCAATTTGAAGATATGATGATTCCATTTACTGATGGACAAAAAGGTATTCAAATTAAAGTAAATATTGAAAAAGCATTTGAATCTGGAGGTAAAGAGATTATTACAGATTTAGAAAAATCTATTTCTCTTGCCATCATTGATGAAGCTTGGAAAGTACACTTACGTGAAATGGACTCTCTAAAATCATCAGTACAAAATGCAGTATATGAACAAAAAGATCCATTATTAATTTATAAGATGGAATCGTTCAACTTATTTACTAGCATGTTAACTGAAGTAAATAGAGATATTATTTCATTCTTATCAAAAGCAGAATTACCTGCTAGACAAGAACAACCTCAACAAGACCAACCTCAACAACCTAAAGAAGTTGAATTAGAAGAAGTTGTTGTTGAAACATCGAAACCACAACCTAAATCTCAAGGTCAAGCTCAAAACTCTAACTCGGGATGGGTATCTTCAAGTTCTCAATCTGTAGTTAATGAAGGGCCAGACCCAAGAACATTAGCTACTAACCGTAACGAAGGACCAGCTAAACCTGCTCAAGCTAAAAGTGATAAAGTAGGACGTAATGAACCTTGCCCTTGCGGAAGTGGTAAAAAATACAAACAATGTCACGGTAAAGTATAATTTAATTACACTTTAATCTTTTATAAAAAAGCCTTTAAATAATATATTATTTAAAGGCTTTTTTATTGTACTTAGATAGTATAAGAATTGGTTTACTTTAAAAGTAAACGAAAACCTTTACGTAAATAATGTATCGCAAAATACAAAACCGTGATTACTCCAAATATCAAAATGGACATCATCGTTATTTCAAAAACATTTAATAATACATCATCTACTCTTTCCTTATAATCCAAAATAAAGCCTGTAACTGAGAGTAAAATAGACAAACTTAAAATTGCTAATAGCTGTTTCTTTTTCATCATATTAGATTTAGATTTTAATTCTAACGTGAAAAGGCAAAAGATCGTATGTCTTAATTTATGCTATTAATTCAAATTAATTTGAATTATCATCTTCCTAATTCGTAATCATAAATTACTTTTGCACAAATTTTAACCAAAAGCCATTACAATTTATGTTTAAGACAACTATTTCAAGATCAATTCTAGTATTTTTTCTATTACTATCCTCAATAGGGCAAGCTCAGATTTTAAATATTGAATCTATGCGAAAAATAAATAAAGACACAAAATGGTCCGGAAATACAAATCTTAGTGTTCAACTTATAGAAAACAAAAACTCATTTGTACTTGTATCAAATAGAACAAGACTTCAGTATAAGAACAATAAACACCTGTCTTTAATCATTGGAGATTATAATTTTAAAGAATCCAACTCGAACAAAATTGTAAGTAAAGGAATTTTACATTTTAGATATAATTATAAGCTAAGTGAAAAAATTAGAGCTGAAGTATTTGTTCAAAATCAATTTGATGAAATTTCAAAAATAAAATATAGAAGGCTATTAGGTTTTGGTCCACGGTTTAAATTAAACAATTCTGAAAATTATAAATTTTATGCTGGGACATTAATTATGAAAGAATGGGAACGTATTGATAGTGACCTTGAGCAGGTTAAACATAATGATATTAGAATTAGTGCATATCTATCATTTAGTTTATTTCCTAAAGATGGAATTTCTATCGTTAGCACCACCTACTTTCAACCTAAAGCAGATGACTTTTCAGATTTAAGATGGTCTAATGATTCCAAAATTGTTTTTAAAATCATTAAGAATCTAGCTTTTAATGTTCAATTTACAATGAGTTATGATAATCATCCTGCATTAGGTATTCCTAAAACTCAATATAAATTAACGAATGGATTAATTTATACATTTGGATAAATCGAATTATTATGTCACAAACAGATCTTTTTGGTAATGTTATTTCAACATCAAAACCTTCAAAAAAATTCACCCTTAATTTAGTGCCTACTGCGACTTCTAAAGATAAAAAGATGAAGTCTAAAATAATACGTCATGTTAAAGAAATTGATCAACTTAAGCGCTCTATTAACAACGAGAATCAAAAACTAGAAAACACCAAAAATATTTACAATACAATTTGTGGATCTATAAAATCTAAACTCGAAATAAAATGGAGTACTTATATTAAAACACACTCTCAATTTCTGATTAATGATGAGCTTTCCGAAATCTGGGAGAAGGAGTTATTATATTCAATTCTAAAATATGAATTAGAAATGTATCAAGACATGAACCTTTCTTTAGACCATATTGCACCAATAGAATTACAAATAAATAATTATTCTCATACGCCTAGCATTAATCCATCTGAAGAAGTTGAATCTATTGAAGCTGATACTTTCCCCAATGAATTACCTCAATATTCTGAAGAAAAAGACGTTAAAGAAGATCTTCTTAAAGAATCAGTCAATACATTTAAAAAAGTATACAAATCACTATTGAAGCAAATTCACCCAGACTTATTATGGTCTAATTCGGAAGGTAATGATTCTAAAATTAAAGAACTTAATCACATTTGGGAACAACAAAAATTTTACGAATTGTTGGCTTTTAATTATAAAATAAATCCTTCAAAAAACATAGAACTTAATACAAGTGATTTAGAACTTATTGACAAACAAATACACGCTGAATACTTAAAATTAGAATTGGAGCTTAAAAACTTTAAAGAGCATTTAGATTACATATTTTACATTGACGGATTTTACAATACTTCTGAACGTGTAATTGAGACAAATTCAATACATAATTTAGAGAAATTACAAGATAAATTAAAGGCCATAGATTATGCCAGTTCCATTACAACTATCGAGCAACTAAAAGCCTTTTTACATTCGAATAGAATTGAATTGGCAGAAAAATTAAATATTAAGTATCTTATTGAAGATTTATATTATGCTCAAAAATAGATATGAATTATACTTAAAAACATATTTTAACATCTAAATGATCTAGATTATGTATGTTTTTTCATTTTCTTAGGTCTAAACAATTAAACTAAAACATTAAAAGATGAAAAATATATGTATTGCAATTGTATTACCTTTTTTTATAGCTTGTTCAGCACAAAACAACCATAAAACAATAGAGAAAGAACAGGTTAATTTAGAACATTACAAAACAGCCTATTTCGCTAGTGGATGCTTTTGGTGTGTTGAAGCTGTATTTGAAAGTGTTGAAGGTGTAGTTGAAGCCGAGTCTGGATATGCCGGAGGACATACGGCTAAACCAACATATTCAAGTATAGGAACTGGTAAAACTGGTCATTCGGAAACGGTTAAAGTATATTACGATCCTGACAAAGTTGATTATTCAACTTTGTTAAATGTATACTATGGCTCTCATAATCCATTTACAGTAAATGGTCAACATCCAGATTATGGATCACAATACAGATCTATCATTTTCTACAAAACTGAAAGTGAAAAGAAAAAAGCCGAAGAAGCAAAGCTGTCTATTGATAAACAAAGTGAAGAAAAAGTAGCTACGGAAATTGTTCCTTTTACTAAATTTCATATCGCAGAAGATTACCATCAAGACTATGAGCGTTTACACCCAAACCAGCCTTATGTTAAAAATGTCTCTATACCACGATTAAATCGTTTTAAAAAAGCATTTCCTAATCTTCTTAAGCCTGATGCCAAACTAAAAGAATAAACACCTTAAAAGTCTTTAAATGCTAAACAAGAGACTTACTCTTATCTCATTTAGCATTTAAAGACTGTAATGCCTGCTCTTTTGTTCTATACGTATTAAGAACACCATGCGATTTCCAATTATACTTTACTTTAAGATCAAATTCTCCATAAAACTCTGGATGCTTATATTTTGTCATGAATTGATTTTTAATTCTATTCTCTACTTCTTTCAAAGATTCTTCACCGTTATATCCGTAAAAATACAAGTTTTTTATTTTGTTATATTTCTTAAATATCTCACAAGCCTCATTATCTATACTTCCATTCCTAACATCAAATAAAATCGGCTCAGAATTTGAAAGTTTCTCTAAAAATTTCACCAATTGAACCCCAGATTCACCTGCCCCAATTACATTCCCCCAAACTCTATATTCTAGTTGATTATTAGATACTTTTTTAATAGGCAAGTCGTAATCGAAATATTTCTGAACATCTTCTATGTATAAATGATCATCATAATTATCAACAGTAGAATAAACTAAGTTAAAAAAGGGATCCAACATTTTATAAATATCATCTCCTTTTTCTGTACGAATTGGACTTGCTAATAAAGGGCTTATATATTTGTCATTACTATTTGTCAGTACTAATTTCATTCTTATCCCATCTAACACAGTATTCGTATCATAATGTAAAGAATCTACATTTACTTTTCTCAAATCATATAAAAAAGCTTTTAAATCACTCTTGGGGATTTTGAATGTTTTAACTTCAAATGAACTTTTGTTATAATCACTTGGATACTCTAAATCCTTCAAGTAATTACAATACACTAATATTTCATCTTCCAAATCAATAATAAACTGACTATGATGAGTAAAAGAAGGTGCAAATAACAATTCAATAGAATCTATTTTCTCATTTTCTTGACAAGAAAACAAACACATTAATAACACCAAAACACAACTCGATTTAAAATCAATCCTCTTCATCATTACTGTTATTACTTAAATCAATGTCTTTAGGTAAATACTTATTTTTAATTCTAATATAACCATAAGAAGCAGATAATAATATGACACCTATTACAATAAGAACAATAATTTTACTCGTTCCTGTAAAATCTCT
This sequence comes from Flavobacteriales bacterium, assembly GCA_965243605.1. Classification (GTDB taxonomy): domain Bacteria; phylum Bacteroidota; class Bacteroidia; order Flavobacteriales; family CAJXXR01; genus JBMYYR01. The sequence continues at coordinate 52,370 of CBDEVQ010000073.1, read as the reverse complement.
AATATCATGAAATACAACCTTAATGAGTGTAATAATAAATAACAGCAATGCGCCTTTGTTTAAACTTTTTCTATTAGTCTTTAAACCGAAAAACAATAAACAGATCGCATGGAGCAGTAAAAATATAGTCATTAAAGGTCCATCTAAATCAAAATTCATAGCTAGAATACTTAATGAGTACGTTAATACAACGAGTATCTGAAGTATTACAATGTTAATTCCAAGGCTCGTTTTTTTACTCTTATCGATATAATCTGTTTTAGATAAGAACAAAATGTATCCTAAAAAGCTTATCAGAGCTATCATAGATAGTAATTGCACAAATTCTGGACGATCTGCTAGAAATAAACTTCCACATAAAAATGTTGCTAATAAACTTAAACGTATCGCAATTCTATAAGTAACATAAATAAGATCTAACTTGTCTCTAAAATACGCCATAGCGGCTAATAATAATCCTATTAGATATATAGAATACTTAAAGTCATAATCTTCTCTTATTGCTATATAGCCAATAAACCCAATACAGATATATGGCATTAAAACAATAAAATATCTAAAATTGGAAGTATCAAAATATGATTTCAAATATCCTTTTTCAATAATAATAATCGCTATCATAACCACTATTCCCAATATCAAACCAGATACATCATAAATTGCCACATTAACTCCAACAGCTGCTAAAAATAATAAATGAGCCTCTGTAAGTAATGCTGGAAATTTTAATTTTCTATGTAATCCATAACTCATTAAAAAACCTAACCAAATGGCTTCTGGAAAATATGGCTGTGCATGTTTAAAAATTTGCTTAATAAAAATTAAAGGTAAGAGTACAAAAAATACGATTCTAAATATTTGAATAGTTTGATGCTTTACTTTTTCCATATATCCCATTTTCTGATAGAATAATTTTAAAGACCAAAGCAAAACAACCAATTCTAACATCCCTATTTTACCATAAAGTAATTGGTCTGAAAAGCTATATGAATTTACCTGTTTTGTTGAAATAATAAAGGCTGCAATAAAAAACAATAGATGAAATAACCCGATAGATTCAACTTCTTTGGTATTAAATTTATAATGCCAAATAATCAGCCCTAACATAGGAATTATCATAACATTGAATCCATAATACCCAAATAGATCATAACTCACAATAAATACAATGCTTGACAACCAGATTGGTATTATTTCTTTAAATAATCCATAAAGGCTTTTTTCGAAACGTGTAAACTGAGCTTCAAATTTATTCCCGATAAACCATAAAGAAGAAAAAATTATTCCTAAAACCATATAATTTAAGAATCCTTCATGTATAATACTTTCACCCCATTGCTCCACTATTAATATGGCACTATAAAACAGTTTAAATAAGGCAATAGATAAAACAATATATCCTTCACTTCGAATAGATTTCATAGCGAAATTAAACCCTAATACAATCAATAAAATGGCTTCTATAGACCAAAATAATCCCATTAAGGCTTGTCCGAATAAAAATGGTATTGCGAGTCCAATAAATGATCCTACAGTAACAAACAACCCTATTTTTATTGATTTGGATATTCCTTTCCAACGCATAGCTAAGAAGGCCATGAAAATTAAACCGTTAACTAAATACAATGTACCAATCCAGAAGAAATCAGGAACTGTATTGTAAATATTAATTAACAATACAGTTAAATTTCCACTCAATATTAAGAGGTCGTTTTTTGTTAAGGTGGATTTTAATTGACGCTTATCAAATAGTGTGATATAGAAAAATAAATATGCAAACAAATGGATGTATCCAATAAACAAAGTAGACTCTGAGGCATCTGTAAATACGGCTCCCTCAACAAGAATTAAAAATAATACAAACGAAATATAATTTAACTGAAACCACTTAATACGTATCGCTATAAAATTAGCCGCAACCAATAGTATCCACAAATAGCCAAAATAGAAATCTGGATTCCCACTTTCGTTTAAATAAAACGGAGTTAATGCACCACCAATTAAACTTAATACTGCAATAATTTTGGTTTCATACTTAAAGGCAATTAAAATTGATAGGGTTGTATTCGCTACAATTAATAGAAAGCCTATTTTACCTGAAGATAAGACTGGAAAACCTGACAAGTTGGAGACATAATAAATTAATAGGTAATTTAATATGACCATGAGACTTAATAATGCCGAGCTATATTCTTCGTATTTAACATCTTTCTTATACAATCGTTTTCCTATAAATCCTATGGCAAAAGAAAATACAAATCCAAAACTTACCTTTACTAAACCGCTATATATACCCATTTGATCAAATGAACGCTGCATTAAATAACCAAAACCAACTAGAATGGCCAATATCCCTGCAATCATCATTAGTACAATAGGTAGTTTCCCTTCTTGTTTATATCTAGTAAAGGCTTGTTTAACTAAATCTACCCCATCAAACATTGGTTCAAAAAACTGACTTATTTGCTTCTGAAATTCTGTAGGTTCTCTATGTATAGGCGTATTTGGTGTTTTGGTATTGCGTTCTTCTACAACAACCTGTTTTATACCTGTTGTTGATTTTACTTCAGTTTGAATAGGTTTAGAATGAATATTACTTTTCGATGGTAATACATCCTTCTTTTCATCAGTTCTATCTGTTACTATTTCTTTTAATACAACGGGTTCTGGCTTCTCGATTATTTCTGATATAGTTTTCATCGAATACTCCTGAACAAATGGCTCTACGGATTTCTCTTGTAAATTGTCTTCCTTTAATAATTTTGGTTCTAAAGATGACTTATGCGCATGGTTTAATATATAATCTTCAACGCGTTTAATCTTTGATTTTAAAATTGTAAGTTGAGATAAGTGAGTTTGCTCCATTTTCTCTTGAGCCTCTAACAATTTAGAAATTGTTACTTGAGGAGAAAACAATAAGGTCTCACAAGAATAACAGAATAAATTATCGGTACTATTTATTGAATTACAATGTTCACAGGAAATGGTCATATTTTCAATAATTAATTAATATTTAAAAAATTGCAAGAATCTAAACTACTCCAAATAAAAATAGCATGTGATAAATGTAATATTCATTTATCTTTAATTATTACATTTTTTAATTTATTAACTTATACTTTGCACATAATTTGTAATCTTACAATTCAGATTATCATAATTCAATTTACAAATGACAACTCAAAATAAAGTTAGCCAATTAATTAAAAGTCTTGATCTTCTTCCACACCCAGAAGGAGGATTCTATAAAGAAACCTATAGAAGCGAAGGATTCATATCTAAAAACGCATTACCTGAACAGTTTAACGGGCATAGATCTTATTGTACTGGTATTTACTTTTTATTAACTTCAAATACATTTTCTGCCTTTCATAAAATAAAACAAGATGAAATGTGGCATTTTTATGATGGTGGAACCCTGTTGGTTCATGTCATTACACCAAAAGGAGTGTATTACACCATTAACTTAGGTAAGAATTTTGAAAATGGAGAAGTACCACAAGCTGTTGTTCCTGCCGGATGTTGGTTTGGTGCAACGGTAAAAAATCAAGAGGATTATTCATTAGTAGGCTGTACTGTTTCTCCAGGATTTGATTTTGAAGATTTTGAATTAGCCAAACAAAATGAACTAAACCAAATATTTCCACAACATCATTCTATTATTAAAGCATTAACCAGAATATAATTTCTTCATTATGAAATCTATATTCAATATATTATCCAATTATTTTAAATCCTATTTTCATTTAAAACTATATCTATCCATAGGGATATTACTTACAGTTCTAATCAGTTTTAATTACTATTTAGATTTTGAGGATAATTATTTAGATGCTATAGAGTCAGATTTTTTAAGATTTGGAGCTATGTTTCTATTTCAGACTCTCCCCTATTTAATTTCGGTATATATTCTTTTTGCATTTAAACGTATACCTAACCCTTTTAAATCAGCTCCATTTTGGATACTTGTTACCTTAGGCTTTACATTTCTTGCATTAGATCGCTCCGTTAATTTCTCTTTATTTATTCATACGTATATAACGGACTTAGATTATACCTTCACGAGGAAAATTGCTAATTTTCTCTCTGGTCTAGTCTTAATAATAACTCCAATTGTTACTCTATCATATTTAACAGGTAATAAACATGCGGCATATGGTCTATTTGGAAAATTTAATGGATTAAAGCCTTATGCAACTTTACTTTTAGGTAGTTTTATTTGTGTTTTTCTTGGAGGGTTCTTTTCAGACATCCAATCTTATTACCCTTTATATTTACAAGATAACCCAGAGTATTTCCAACAAGCTACAAGCATTTCAAAAATTTATTCCTTGTTAATATATGAAATCCCTTATGCCATAAGTTTTGTAAGCGTTGAACTATTTTTTAGAGGATTTTTAATATTTGCATTCTTAAAATATTTAGGGAAATATGCCATTTTACCAATGGCTGTCACCTATTGTGTACTTCATTTTGGAAAGCCAATGACAGAAGCTATTAGCTCTATTTTTGGTGGGTTAATTCTTGGAATAATAGCAATAAAGCATAAAAATATTAGAGGTGGAATCTTAATTCATGTTGGTATGGCTTGGAGCATGGAAGTCATTGGACACTTACATAAGATCTTTTAAGAACACAACAAGCTACCAATCAATGTATTAATCAATCACCCGTCAACACATACCTATACATTAACGGTCATTAACGTAATTAACTGTGGTTTATACAACAATTGTATATACTTTTGTTGTTATAACAAATAAGACAAGTGAGTATAGAGAAAATATTACAATCGACAGTTAAGTACAAATTACATGATTCTGTAATCCTCAATTTATTATATAGTACAATCTTAATTGAGAATTCTGAAGAATCAATTTTTAGAAAATTTGGAATTACTAGAGCCCAGTATAATGTATTAAGAATTTTAAAAGGCGCAAAGGGTAACCCGATGAACTTGTTTGATGTTCAAAGCAGGATGCTAAAACGTATGAGTAATACAACAAGATTAGTTGATAAGTTGCTTACAAAAAATTACGTTGAACGAATTGTATGTCCAGAAAATAGACGAAAGGTTGAGATTACTATTACAGAAACAGGCCTGAATTTATTAGATGAAATTTTACCTATTCTAAATTCAAAACACTTTGAAAAACTCAAAAACTTATCTGAAGAAGAACAAAAATCACTCATAAAACTACTAGAAAAACTAAGAACTTAATTACTAAAACATGAAAACAACAATTTTAAAAATATTCACAATTGTATTCACAATGTTTACTTTAAATGCCGTTGCACAAGTAAACAAAACTGTTGATGTACAATCTAGCTCTATCCATTGGCTTGCTAAAAAGTTAGTAGGACAGCATGAAGGAACAATTAACTTTAAAAGTGGAAGTCTAGAATTAACAAATGATAAATTAACCGGAGGTTCTTTTGTTGTTGACATGAATAGCTTAACTGCAACAGATTTAACAGGTGATTATTTAGGGAAATTAAATGGACATTTAAAAAGCCCTGATTTTTTCGATGTTATTAAACACTCAACATCTACATTAGTATTCAAAAAAGTTACAGATAATAATTCTGGAAACTACACTGTAGTTGCTGATTTAACAATTAAAGAGATTACTAAATCTATTACGTTTGATATTTCTTTAGCTTCTAATAATGCGACTACAAAATTAACTGTAGATCGTACTCAATACGATATCAAATATAATTCGGGTAGTTTTTTCGAGAACTTAGGAGATAAAATGATTGAAGACAATTTCACTTTAGACATTGTATTAAAGTACTAGTAACGCATATATTTATACCCCCAATATATAAATAAGAAACGCCTTAGTTAGATATCTAGCTAAGGCGTTTCTACTTTTTAAAAACTTAATTTATGCTTTTGTTTTCTTCTTTAACACGACAAAATCTTTTAAATAAAAAGGTTCATAGTATGCTAAATCTTCAAAATCTTTATCTAAAAATTTCTGATAAGCTATCCCGACCATATCTTTAGCTTTATATGCATTATCAGCATGATAAAAACTCCAATTCATACATGGCTCTACAGACTCTTCAATTAAGGTTGTAGCGTTACCAACAAACGTTACCTTATTGTTCTTAAATTCTATTAAAGGATCTTCGTTTAAGTCAATATAGTAAGTTGGCCTTACCACTCCATTACTTGAATATATAGCTATAAAAGCTTCTTTTAACCGGGCTTTCATTACCGATATACAAATATCATCTTCAGATTCTAAAGTAATCTCCTTTGTTGATATTTGTAAAGTATCTACAGATATAAGCGGTATTCCCAAAGAAAAACTTAACCCTTTAGCTGTAGAACATCCAATTCTTAATCCTGTATATGAACCTGGTCCACTACTAATTGCAATGGCGGATAAATCTTGCTTAGAAATTTTACTCTCAGCAATAACCTCTTCAATAAAACCAGGTAATTTTTCGGCATGAGAAAAATTTTGCCCTAAAAACTCTTTATAATATACACATTCTGCATTCTTAGACAAAGCTACAGAACATGCTTTTGTACTTGTCTCAATATGTAAGATCCAAATATCTACTCTACTTGTCATTAATCTTTCTTTTGGTATAAGTTCTCTTTAGAAACTGTATCCACCTTTGCATTATCCTTCAATCGTTTAGATATTTGATTGTATGGGGCAGTTACAATTAAATCCTGCAAAGATAATCCAGATTTTATTTCTATAAACTTATCATCCTGAATTCCTGTTTCCACAAAAACTTGCTCCACTTTTCCTTCGTTAAATTTAAAAACAGCTTCTTTCAACTCTACGTCTAAACCTTTTTCAATACGTTCTTTTTCGTTTTTAGTATCTTTCCTTGAAGTTACTGCCTGAATTGGAATTTTCAATTTAGATGTAACCTTCTCTGTTTGAATCTCTACGGAAGCAGACATCCCTGGCTTAAAGGGTTTCTTACCATCTTTCATTAAATGCATATAAGACTCTTGATCTAATCGCACTTTAACCTCAAAATTACTTACCTGATCTAAACTCGTTGTATTCTTAGCAGAACTTGCAATTTCTGTTACCTTACCTGTAAATACGTCTTTATAATACGCGTCAACTTCTATAGAACAAGGGTTACCAATGTTTAATTTCATAACATCAGATTCTCCAACTTCTACTTTAACTTCCATTAAGTCTAAATCGGCAATGGTCATAATTTCAGTACCCGACATTTGACCTGTACCAACAACACGTTCACCTTTTTCAACATTTAATTTTGAAATAGTCCCACTTACTGGCGCATATATTGACGTAAACCCTAAGTTATTGTTTGCTTCTTCTACTGCTGCCTTCGAACTTTCTACTTGATGCTTTTGAGACTCAACATTCAGTTTAGATTGTTCATAAGCCGTTTTAGAGTTATCAAATTCAGATTTAGAAATAATATCCTTTTCGAATAACGTTCTATTTCTTTCAAAATTAATTTTATCCAATTTCAATTTAGACTTTGCAGACTCTAAATTGGAAACCATACTATTTAAGTTGGCTTTTATCTTTTTTAACGAGGACTCATATAAATCAGGCTTTATTTTCAGTAAGAAATCACCTTGCTTTATACTTTGTCCTTCAACAACCATAAGCTCAATAATTTCACCTGAAACATCTGGAGACAATTTAACTTCTGTTTCTGGTTGTAATTTACCACTAGCAGAAACAAACTCCATAATATCTCCTTTCAACACTTGCTCAACATGAACCTTTGTCTTATTCCCATCAGAATTACAACTTCCATATAGTAATCCACCTGCTAATACAATAGCAAGTACTTTTATTTTTGACCCTTTCATATTATTCTAATGTTATCGGATGTCCTTGATAAAATTTTAAGACCATCGTTTTAAAAATATAATCGTACTTCGCTTGTATAAGCTTTGATTTTGCTGAAAATAAAGCATTTTTAGATTGTTGAAAATCATAAATACTTAAGACGTCCAATTTATATCTTTCGTTTGCATTTTTATATGATTCAGAACTCGAATTAAATGCTTTTTCAGCGGTAATATATGCTTCAAATGCCGATTTAGAATTAAATAATGCGGATTGAATATCTTTGTATACCTGATTATTTAATTCCTTTTCGTTAACACTAATCTGCTTCTCGTTAACTAATGCCTTCTGGATACTTAAATTATTTCTAAACTGACTAAAAATCGGAATATTCACATTCAGGCTTAAAAACTGTCTAAAATTCTCGTCAAACTGATCGATATAAGGCTTTTCTGGGGCCTCTAAATTTAATATTGATGCCGCTCCTGAACTTAATCCTGCTCCTAAAGAGACTGAAGGTCTTTTTCCTGACTTAGCAATTTCTGTATTTAAATGAGCCACTTTTTTATCCGCCTCAATTTTTTTATACTGAGGCAACTCCTTTTGTGCGATATTATGAATTTGACTCACCGATAAATCGTCTAAGGTTTCTGGAGTATTTATTGGTGGGATTTCAATAGATTGATTTTCGTAATTCTGAATATCTAACAATTGAAATAAATTCAATCTAGAATTCTGTAAGTTGAAATATGCCGATTGTTTATTCTGTTGGTCTGTAAAAAACTGAGCCTCTACCTCTAATAATTTACTCATAGATTCTACCCCATTGTCTACACGAACTTGCATTCTTTCTAACTGCTTTTCACTAAGTTGAAATTGTTGATCTGCAGTTTCTAATAATTCTTTCTGAAAAAGAATTTGAAGGTAAGCATTTGCTATATTTATAGTAATATTATTCTCCAGTTCTTTTAATCCGTGGGTTGTAGATTCAACCTGTGCTTTATTCAACTTAAACGTATTCATCAACCTACTTCCGTTATAGACGGTAATAGATGAATTCATTTGCAAACTTAAATTTGCAATATTATAGTTTTGGAAAGTACTGGTTAATGGGTTTTCTGATCGACCAAAATTAATCACCTCTGATCCAGAAGCATTTAAATTTGGTAAAAAACTAAATTTAGAAATTTCATAATCATATTTTGTATTTTCTAAATTTAGCTTAGTACGTTCTATAGTAAGGTTATTCTCCATCGCATAGCTTACACATTCTTGTAATGTCCAAACTTTCTCTTGAGAAAACCCACAAAGCCCAACTAAACTAAAGGCTAATAAAAAATATGACTTCATAATACCCACTTTTCTTTTAATATTCAAATATACTGCAATAACAGATTAATTTGTGTAATAATAACTTTAGTATATGTTAAAAAAATCAAAAATAATGTGCAAAAAAAAAGTGACCTTTTAAGATCACTTTTAATAAACAGAATTTTATTATTATGCTTTCTTTTTATCTGCACAACATTTTTTAGATTCTTTACCCTTAGAACATGAAGACTTAGCTTCTGCTGAGGCTTTAGACTGAGAACAAGATTTCTTAGATTTACCTGAACAACTTTTTGCATCTGCTGATGCTTTTGAAGAACAAGACTTCTTAGATTTACCTGAACAACTTTTTGCGTCTGCTGTTGATTTTGCAGAACATGACTTTTTAGACTCCGCCTTAGAACAAGATTTCTTAGATTCTTTAGTCTTTGATGCACAACAAGACTTTTTAGAATCAGTAGTCTCAACTTTAGTTTCAGATTGATTTGTGTTAACACCTTCTTGACAAAATGCAACTGTAGATAATCCTAACCCTAAAGCAACTGTAAGCAAAAATTTCTTCATCATAATATTATTATTTTTAGAAATACAAATATACACCAATTATATAATATCAAATTCTTATCGTAAATATTATATCAAAGCAAGTTATAATATTAATTTAAACCTTCAAGGTTGGATATTACAATTTGAAAGCCCAATTTTGTAATTCTTAAAACAACATTTATGAAAAAGCTATTTGCAATATTAGTTTTAGTTACCTCTATAGTTAAAGCTCAACAACATAAAGAACCTAAATTAGTTGTAGGAATCGTAATAGACCAAATGCGTTATGATTACATACAACGCTATTGGAATGATTTTGAAAGCAATGGGTTTAAACGTTTAGTGAAAGATGGATATTTTAATAGAAATACGCATTTTAATTACGTACCTACTTATACAGGTCCTGGTCATGCTTCAATCTTTACAGGTACTTCTCCACGTTATCATGGAATAATTGCTAACAATTGGTATGATAAAAAAGAACATAAAGAAGTGTATTGCGCTTCTGATCCTGATGTGAAAAGTGTAGGGGTTTTAAACTCAGAAGCAGGTCAAATGTCTCCTTCTAGAATGTTAGCTAATACATTTGGAGATGAATTAAAAATTTATACTCAGCAACGCTCTAAAAATTATGGAATATCGTTAAAAGATAGAGGAGCTATATTGTCTATAGGACATATGGCTAATGGTGCATTTTGGATGGATAGTAAAACTGGTAAAATGATTAGTTCAGACTTTTATTGGAACAATTTACCTGAATGGGCTACTAAATTCAATAACAAAAATTTAGCAAAAAAATACTTATCAAAACGTTGGACTCCATTAAAAGAGTATAACAAATTAAGTACTGGTGATAATAATAAGTATGAAGGAACTTTTTCTACTGAAGAAACACCCACTTTTCCACACGATCTGCAAAAAATATCTGAAGCTGATGGTTTTGGAACACTTAAGGCTACACCATTTGGAAATTCATATTTAGTAGATTTCGCCGTTGACTTAATTAAAAATGAACAATTAGGAAGAGACAATACACCAGATATGTTGACGATTAGTTTTTCTTCTACAGATTATGTAGGTCATCAATATGGTACACAAGCTTGGGAAACAAAAGACACTTATCTTAGACTAGATCATGAAATATCAAGATTATTAAAATATATTGATAAGCATGTTGGATTAAGCAATGCCGTTATTTTTTTAACTGCGGATCATGGAGGTGCACATAATGCACAATATCTAATCGACAACAAAGCACCAGGAGGTTATTTCGATTTCCGAAAAATGCAAATTGCTTTGGATATATTCCTACAAGAAAAATATAAGATTCATGGGCTTATCAAAAATGTAAGTAACCAACAAATATTTTTGAATCATCAACTTATTAATTCAAATAAGGTAGACTATTTAAATATTGAAGCCTCTGTAAAAGATTTCTTATTGAATTATGAAGGAATAGGTCAAGTATTTGGACGTTCTGTGTTGAGCGAAAGTTTAAGTTCTGAATATACAGCTAAACTAATATCCAATGGATACCATCCCGTTAGATCAGCAGATATTGCATATGTTTTAAACCCTGCCTGGATGGAGTATCATCATTATGGAACAACACATGGATCATCTTACAGCTATGATACCCATGTACCATTAATTTGGTTTGGATGGAATATAAAAGCTGGAGAATCTTATGAACGTGTTAATATAACAGACATAGCACCTACGCTAAGTCGTTTCTTTAATATTTCTCCTCCAAATGGATCAGATGGTACAGGAATTAACTTACCTTACAGTCATAAACGCCGTTAATGAAGAAAAACGCAACTGAATTTATTACCTTTTTGGAACAATTTACAACCCTTGTTTCAATCCAAGAACATGTATTTGGACTTCAACTTGATTTTGAATATAAAAATCAAGTTAAGTCCATTTTCTTTCATTATATAATTTCTGATACAACTACAGATCTAAAAAAACTAAACCAAAAATGGATTATTTGGGAAGATTTATGGATTAACAAAAAGGACATTATTAAAGCAAGTATTCGTGCATATTTTGGACAAACAAAAACTATCCATGGTAGAAAAACAATTGTTAAATCAGTAACAACACCAGTAGCTAAAGACTTCCTTATCAAAAATCATTTATTTTCAACATCTACCGGGAAATTTAGACTAGGCTTATACTTCAATGAGGATTTAGTGGGTTTAATGACCTTTAGTTCAGGTAGAAACTGGAAAGAAAGAGTTGGTAAATCATACGAAATCATACGATTTTGTAATCATAAAGATTTCCGAGTACATGGAGGCTTTTCTAAGCTCCTTAACACCTTTATTCAACAAAAAAAACCTATTCAACTCATGACTTATGCCGATACATCTTGGTATCAAAGTTCTATGTATGAACAACAAGGTTTTACTTGTGAACATCAGAATAAAGTCCATTCATTTTTTATTTCACCAACATATTACGACCGCCAGCTCGCATTAAGTGATTCTAAAGACGAACAACAATGGATGAAAGTTGTAAATTACGAAAGTTATAAATTTACTTGGAACGCCTAATGAAAAAAACACCTATTACAGTTATTACAGGTCCAACAGCTTCTGGTAAAACAGCATTAGCTTGTCATTTTGCGCATAAAATTAAAGGTGAAATAATAGGAGCTGATTCAAGACAGGTGTATAAACTTATGGATATAGGAACGGGGAAAGATCTAAATGAATTCACTGTTAATAATCAAAGTATTCCATATCACTTAATCGATTATGTTGATCCTTCAGAACATTATCATATCCAAAGATATAAAGATGATTTTCTAAAAACTTGGAATACCGTAACAGATCAAAACACTACTGGTATTTTATGTGGTGGTTCTGGGTTATATATTCAAGCTGTTTGCCATGCGGATGTTTTTACACAAATTCCTATTAACGATCAATTACGTCAAGAACTAATCATAAAAGACAAATTAGATTTAGTAAAACAACTCGAGCAGTATACATTAAAATATAAGGTGGATATAAATTCAAAAAAAAGAATAATTCGTGGAATAGAAATTCATAATTACCTTTTGGACCACGCCATTCCTAAAAATCCTTTTCCTGAATTTTCCCCCCTTTATTTCATTTGTTTTTCTGATATTGAGCAACGTAAACAAAAAATTACAACACGATTAAAACAAAGATTAGAAAATGGTATGATTGAAGAAGTGAAATTTCTATTAAATCAAGGGATTTCACATGAAAAACTTCAATACTTTGGATTAGAGTATAAATTTTTATCCATGTATTTACAAAACCTCATATCATTTGACACTCTGTTTACTCAATTAAATACAGCCATACATCAATATGCTAAACGTCAAATGACATGGATGCGTAGAATTGAACGTAATCATCTTCATGTTCATTTTTTAGATGTTACGAACAAACCGTCTACGTCTTATCTTGATTTTGTTTCTCAAACCCACCACAACCATGTTAAATCTACACGATAAACTACTCGTACATAAAGCATGCTTAGATCATGTGAACAAAAGTTTAGATGTATATCAAAAAGGGATAAAAGATGCCCAAAATGGATTACAATCGGAATCAAAAAGTAGTGCAGGAGACAAACATGAGACTGGACGTGCTATGCTTCAACTAGAAGCTGAGAAGTTAGGCGCACAGTATCAAGAAACTCTAAAAACATACTCTTTTATTAAACAATTAAATCATACGGAACAACATACAACAATAGAACTTGGAAGTTTGATAGAAACTAATATCGGATTATTTTATATTTGTTCTGGTATTGGATTAATTCAAGCGCTTAACAAAAATGTTTTTGTTCTTTCTCCAATAGCTCCATTATCAAAAACGTTAATCTCAAAAAGAGTTCAAGATACGTTTACTTTTAATCGTAAAAACATATCTATAATATCTGTTATCTAATATGCAAAGTACAAACCACATTCTAATGATTCGTCCCGTTTCTTTTTGTTGCAATAAAGAAACAGCGATTAATAATGCATTTCAACATAAACAAGATCTATCAAATTCAGAGATTAACCTAAAAGCTCAATCGGAATTTGATCGAATGGTTTCTATCTTAAAGCAAAATAAGGTATCCGTAAATATTATAGAAGACACACATATTCCACAAACTCCAGATGCTCTTTTCCCAAACAACTGGGTCTCCTTTCATACGAATGGAAACATTGGTATATATCCAATGTTTGCAGCGAATAGAAGACATGAAAAACGGGAAGATATTTTTAATACACTTTACGAATTAGGTCATAAAATTGAAGATATCATTGATTATTCGGGAGCTGAAGAAGACGATTGCTTTTTAGAAGGAACAGGAAGTTTTATTTTAGATAGAACCAATGAAATTGCCTATTGTGGATTATCAGAAAGAGCAGATGAAGAATTATTTATAGATTTTTGTGAAGACTTTGGTTATTTCCCCGTAATATTTGAAACTAGCCTCGAAATAAACGGAAAAGCTCAACCTATATATCATACCAATGTGATGTTATCTATATCGTCACATTTTGTGGTAATTTGTTTAGATGTAATTCCATCTAAAGCCCACCGTAAAGCATTATTAAATCATTTTAAACGTACAAATAAAAATGTTATTTCGATTACAATTGATCAAATGCAACATTTTTGCGGTAATATTTTAGAGCTTAAAAATACATCTGACAACTTATTATTAATGATGTCAACAACTGCATTCCAAAATTTTACGGAAGACCAAAAAAGGCAAATATCTCAAACCCATAAAATAATACATAGCGAACTCTCAACAATAGAAAAATATGGTGGTGGATCTGCTCGATGTATGATTGCTGAAATCTTCCTTCCTAAGAATATTCGTCTTAATCAAAAGAACACACATGAATAAGCTGTCCATTAAAAATATTTCGAAATCTTTTGACACTAAACATGTTTTAAAGTCTGTTAATTTCGACTTAAAAGATGGTGAAATTATTGCCTTTTTGGGTAATAGCGGTTGTGGTAAATCCACTTTATTAAGAATTATCGCCGGTTTTGAAACTACAAATTCTGGTTCCATTGAGATGAACAATATCGATATTCTTAAAACACCTGCACACAAACGTAATATTGGTATGTTCTTCCAGAATTACGCTCTATTTCCGCATCTTAATGTAGAGGATAATATTGGATTTGGATTAAAATCTGAAAAGAAACAACGTGTTAAAGAACTTATTAAAATTTGCAAGCTAGAAGGTGAAGAACATAAACTAATTCATCAAATTTCTGGGGGACAACAACAAAGAGTTGCTCTAGCAAGAGCACTAGCCCCAAAACCTGAAATATTACTATTGGATGAGCCTTTTAGTAATATAGATGCCGTCTTAAAAGATCAATTAAGAGAGGAATTAAAACTCATGATTAAAACCAGCGGTGTAAGTGCGATCTTTGTATCACATGACATAGACGATGCCTTTGCAATTGCCGACAAAGCAATTATTCTTCACGACGGTATAATACAACAATTTGATACTCCTGAACACTTATATAGGCATCCAAAAAATAAATTCGTTGCCCAATTTATGGGTGAAGCCTATATAATGAAAGGAGATATTATTAACAATACCTTTCTATCTCATCAAAACATAAGATTTAATCTAAAAGAAATACATCAAGATCAAAATCATAAAACCTACGCTATTAGAAGGGAAGATTTTGAAATTGAAAAGCATAACAATGGTGAATTCACTATTAAAAATATTGAATTTAAACGAAGTTTCAAAGTCGTAACCTTAGTTCATGAAAACTCTACATTTATCAAAATTCAAGTAGATAAAGATCATCTAATACATTCTAACGAATCATATCATTTAATGATTAAAAAGATACAACCCATTTTATAAAATTAAAAAGCCTCATTGAATTTCAATGAGGCTTTTTAATTCAGGCTATACTATATTGGCGTACCAAATATTCGCCATTTCTTTTTACGCTTTTCACCATACTCTCCATATGTACCATAACCGTACCCATATCCTGTACCATACCCTTTCTTAACATCAATATCGTTAAGAACCATAGCCATATTTGGCAAACGTTCTTGCTTAAATAGATTTCTAGGAATTTCTAACATACGTTTATCAAGGTATTCCGCTCTAGTAACATAAACAAACATATCTGAATACTTACTTATTAATAGCGTATCAGTTACTAAGCTTACAGGAGCACTATCCATAATAATATAATCATATTCCTCTTTAACTTGTTCAAGCATATTTTTAAAGCGTTCGCTACTTAATAACTCTACTGGGTTAGGTGGAATAATTCCAGAGAAAATAACATCTAAAAATGGATTATCTGATTGTTTAACTACAATATCCGATACTTTCATGGTTAAATCTGACAAATAATTAGTCAACCCCATATGCTGTTGAGACTCCATAAAATAATCAGCCATTTTCGGACTACGTACATCTGTACCTATTAATAGTATTTTCTTTTTAGAAAAAGATAGAACTGTAGACAAGTTTACAGAAATATAGGTTTTCCCCTCTCCAGCAATAGTAGACGTAACACATATTGTTTTACATTCATCTTTACCTCGACCAATCATAAAATTCATATTGGTAGTAAGGATTCTAAATGCCTCCGCCATACTCGATCGATCACTGGTCGTTTTAATTCGGAGGTCTTTTGTACCACTTTTTGGAATGTCTCCTAGTACAGGTATCGCTCCGACTAAACTTTCTAACTCTTTCTTATTATGAACTTTTGTATTTAAAAGTTCCTTTATATAAACAATAATTGTTGGAATTAGCAGCCCTAACAATAATCCCATGACAAGAATAATTTTACCAACTGGTGACACGGGTTTACGTGATCCATATGCTAAATCAATTACTTTAGAATTAGAAGTTGTTGCAGCCAAACTTAAAGATGTTTCTTCATATTTTTGTAATAAAAACAAATATAAAGCTTCTTTTAACTCCTGTTGTCTTGCTATCCCTCTATACTGTCTTTCCTTTTCTGGAATTGAAGCAATTCTTGAATTTATTAATTGCTCTTGGTTCTGTAATTCTTGTTGAGTAATTTTTAGAGTTTGGATGTAATTTCCTAAACTCGTTCTAATATTTCCTTTTAAATTCTCTAACTGTGCATCTAAATTTTTAATTACAGGATTTAAATCATTTGTAGATTGAACTATCCTATTTCGTTTAATCACAATATCATTGTAAGATTGTGACAACCCTATTAGCCCTCCATTTTCCAATCCTAAATTTATAGGAATTAAAGTATACTTTTCTTCTTTATCAATTAAATCTTCAAACATAAATTCAGCTAATCGTATTTGCGTTTCAGCATTAAATAATTCATCCTTTATATTTGTAATACTTTGAGAAAATAAATTCGATTCAGATTGTATATCCAATAAATGATGTTTTTGTTTAAATGACTCAGCATCCTCTTCAATAATAACTAACTCTCCCTTAATTAAATTCAATCTATTTTTAATGAATTCTACAGTTTTCAAATTTACCTCTTTCTTATCATTAATTGCACTCATATTATAGAATTCGACTAGTGCGTTTAAGATATCTTTAGCCCTACTTTTAGAAGCATCTTTTAATGTTAACTTTATTACATCATTTTTCTTTGCTGAAGTATTATATGCAATTCGTTTTTGTAGATTTTCAATAGCCATATCTATAGGAATAACATTAACTCTTATTATTTTTCCAAAAAAAGAATTTATATATTCTAGGTTTGGTATTAAAATAAACTCAATGCCTTCATATGTTATTGAACTCCCCCAACCATATGTTTTAGATTCTTTTTGACCATTAATTTGAATACTAAATTCATTTTTATTTAACACCTCTATATTCAATACTAATTCAAGTAAATCATCGTTAAAATCACCCTTAATCAACTCATACTCAAATGGTGTTTTTAGATATTGAGCTTTTGTTTTAAACCCATCAATTTCCCAATACGAAATATTTATTTTCAGTTTTTTAATTACCTCATTTATTATAAAACGAGATTTTAAAATCTCTAATTCATTATCGACTTTACTCGCTCCACCGTCAAATAAACCAAGACCTTCAAACTCACTTAAACCTCCAATACTACTACCATTCCCACCTTCATCTTTTAACATTAAACTCGTACTAACCTGATATATTGGTATTGTATGTTTTAGATAAACTACTGCACCTATTAAACATATCACTACTGATACGGTATAAATTTTCCATCTTCTTAAGTATGGACTAATAATTTCAATAAAATTAAAATTATCGTTTTCTTCGTCTTGAGGTGTATTAAAGTTATTCATTGTTTAATTACTATCGTGTTAAAACCGAAATTAATGCTATTATAGTTGAAGCTATAGACACAGTAACTGAAACTGCTGGTCCGTATTTAGATGAATTTATTTTAGTTTTATTTGGTTCTACATAAACTACATCATTTTGTTGTAAAAAAAAGAACTCTGAATTCAACAAATTAGCATCTCTTAAATCAATACGACAATATTCCTTTTTACCTGAATTATCTCTAATAATTAAAATATTACTTCTCTTTCCTTGGATATTCAAACCGCCTGCCATACCAATTGCTTGTAAAATTGATATTTGTTCATTATCAATTTGAAATGTTCCTGGTTTTGAAACATCTCCTAATACAGAAATTTTATAATTTATTATTTCTACATTTACGATAGGGTTTTTAATGTATCCAGACAATTTTTCTACTACTAACTCCTGTACTTCAGCAATCGTCAATCCACTAACTAGTAATTTACCAATTATTGGATAATTAATACTCTTATCATTTAAAACACGATATCCTTGTTGTTTAGGAACTCCATTCACTGAACCTGAAATATTATTATATACCACTACGGGTAAATTAAAAGGTCTAACAGCCTCCATATCAAGTGCCGAAACCGAAATTGACAGGACATCACCTATTTGTATTATAGGAGTATTTAATATTTGAGTTTGCTCAATACCTATACCTTCAATATTTTGAAAATAGATCATATTCTTTCGAGATTCACAAGAAGAAAACATACTTACGACTATAAGTACTAAAATAGATTTTAAAAATCGCTTCATTTAAAAACAAATTATTTAAGCCAACAAAGTTAAACTAAAGTATAGAGCTATGTAGTTTATTTGACTATTTAATATTAACTAATTAGTAATTTCACTTTTTTGTGGAGCTACATCCAAAATTTCATACATTGAATTATTAGATATAAACTCAGGAACTATTACTTTTATTTGTTTTACCAAGCTAAAATTATCATATTCTGGTATAACTTTAACTATAGTCTCTATACAGTCTAATAAACAAGCTTTATTTACTTCTTCTACCTTTGCAATCATAATTTTTGGGTGATGGGTTGGTAAAGTATCCTCAGTAGTATTCAATAACTCTTCATAAAGTTTTTCACCAGGACGTAAACCTGTAATAATGATATCAATATCTTGGGGATATTGATATCCCGATAATTGAATCATTTTAATAGCTAAATCATAAATTTTAACAGATTCACCCATATCAAATATAAGAATTTGACCATCTTCTCCCATAGCTCCAGCTTCTAAAACTAACTGACAAGCTTCTGGAATGGTCATAAAATAACGTGTAATTTCTTTATGTGTTAACGTTACTGGTCCGCCTTGCTTAATCTGTTTTCTAAATAACGGGATAACAGACCCATTAGAACCCAATACATTCCCAAAACGGGTTGTAATAAATTTAGTAACATTATTCCCTTGTAAAGAAGTTACATACTTTTCTGCTACACGCTTAGTAGCACCCATAACATTTGTCGGATTAACAGCCTTATCAGTAGAAACCATTACAAACTTTTCAACACTATACTTTATTGATAAATCGGCCAAATTTTTCGTACCCAATATATTAATACGAACTGCTTCATATGGACTTTCCTCCATTAAAGGTACATGTTTATAGGCGGCAGCATGAAATACTCTGTTTGGTTTATATGTTTGAAAAATATTATCCATACGCCCTAAATCTCGAACATCTGAAACCAGAGCTTCAAATTTAGTAAATCCTATAGCCTTTAAATCTTGTTGAACTTCATATAAGGCCGATTCTGCAATATCAACTAAAATTAGTCTCCTCGGATTATACTTTGACAATTGCCTAGTAATTTCACTTCCTATAGATCCAGCAGCCCCTGAAACCAATATGACTTGATTTTCAATATCATCTTCCAAAATTGGGTTATCAATTTGTATTGGAGCACGCTCTAATAAATCTTCAATACGAATTTGTTTAATTTGTCCATGCTTAAAATTATTATCCAACCATTGTGACGCATGAGGCACTTTAGATACTCGAATACCAAATCCTATGACAGCATCAATAATTTGATTTAAACGTTTAGAAGATAATGATTGAACAGAAATTATTATTTCCTTAATGTGATTGTCTTCTACAAATTTTTCATCAATATCACGTGATAAATATACATTCAAGCCATGAATACGTTTCTTAGCTTTTCTTGGATCATCATCAATAAAGCCAATAATTTTAGCACTTCCTTTCTTATGATTAGTTAACACATCATATGTTATCAAAGCTGAATCTCCAGCTCCAAAAATCATAATATTTTCTTGTTTTTTAAAACCTGATGTAAGTTTAACATAAATCATTTTGTAAAGAACACGACTTACAACCAATACAATAACATTTAGTAAAAAATGAATTATTAAAATAGACCTTGGAATTTTAAAACCAGAAAAAATATTAAAGTAAGAATCTACAATTGTTAATCCAAACAACGACAAACTTAATAAAGCTAGAGCTTTAATAACATTAATAGCATCCTTTTCACCAGTATGTCTAATGATCCCTTTATGTGATCCAATAGTAATGAAACTGCTCAAAGCAATAATTCCTATAATAGGTAATTGACTAATGACAAATTCCAAATTAAAACCGAGCTCAAAATTAAATCTAATAAAATAAGCCACTAAGATATTTTGGACAACAAAAATTAGATCTATCAATAAAACTACCCAATGTGGAGTAGTTGATTTTGCTAATTTCAGAATAAGTTTTTTTAACATAATTTAGGGGGATGATTACTTTCGATCAAGATACAAAAGTAATAAGGTTACATCAGAAATTCATCAAAATTATTTTTTATTTTCCATTCAAATAAATAAACTTAAAATCAAATTATTTCCGATTCTTCAGAATCAATATCTACACCATAATAATACCCATCAGATAATCGTATTTCTATATTATCATTAGTAATATCCTTAGGTTCTTCAGACATATATCCTTTCCAAATAACTATTTTTTTGGAGTTTCTAATTAAAAAAGCCCCAGGATATGGTCGTGTTGTTCCTCTTACTAAACAATCAACTTCCTCCATGGTCATATTTAATGAAATTAAACCATCTTCAGGCTTACGCCCTTCCCAATAAGTTGCTTTTTTATCATCTTGTTCAATTGGTTCCAAAGTATTCTCAACAAAGGCTGACCAAAGCTTATTAATCAAATCAACATGAGCTACATTAACAGAGTTATATAAATCTGTTGCATTTGATTCCACGTTTAAAGGAATTTCTATTTGACCTAAAATATCACCGGTGTCAACTCCTTCATCCATTTTAAAAAAAGTAACACCTGTTTTTTCTTCCTTTTTTATTATTGCCCAAGGAATTGCAGCTCTCCCTCTTCCTCGTGGCAGCAATGTTGGATGTGCTCCAATTGCTCCAATATTTGGTGTTTCAATTATACTTTTAGATGCTATTTGAGACCATCCAATGATAAAAAGCCAATCTATCTCATGCTCTTCTAATTTATCAATAACTTCCTGATCATTAATATGATTGATTTTCAACAAAGGCGTTTTCGTATTATCAGCTATTTCATCTAAATAAACCCTTCCTGATTTAGATTTAGATTTGTGGTCATGGAGTGTAATAAATAAATCGAATTGTCCACCATTACTTATTACGGACTCTATACAACTTAGACCAATTTGTACACATGTGCAAAATGCTATTTTCATAATTTAATTCTAATATACAGGTGGTTTTTTTGTAAAATAAACAACTGTCTTTAACAATATTCTTAATTCCATTTTAATCGTCAGATTATTTGCATATTCTCCATCAAATATAGCCTTCTGCTCTTCTGACATACCATCATAAGAATTAACTTGGGCCCATCCTGTTAAACCGGGTTTACAATTAAAACTGCCATTATTCGTTCTTAATGCTATTAAATTTTCCTGTGAAGGAATACAAGGTCGAGGACCTATAAAGCTCATATCTCCTCGTAAAACATTATAAAACTGTGGCAATTCATCCAAATTAGTTCGTCTAATTAATTTCCCAAACGGTGTGATCTTTAACTTATCCTTTTCATGAGACCCAACATTTGGAGTATTAATCGGCATACTTCTAAACTTATAGAAATTAAATCGCTCTCCATGTTTTCCCATTCTCTCCTGTTTAAAAATAGGGTGTCCTTTATCTTGTAAATAAATAATTATACTTATTACTAGATAAATTGGTATTAAACAAAACATTAAAACTAGAGCTAATGCTATATCAAAAAATCGTTTAAGTATTAAATACATATTACAAATCTATAACATTCATCGCTGTCTGAAATGCTTCACAATACATTCTACCTACTTCTGAACCTCTTAACACAGATAATGCATTTATGGCTTCATTGCTTCTTGGATGTGGATAAGGTCTCATTACACCTTCATAAGCATGTAGTGCCTTCAATTTATGAGTCAATCCTTCTTCTCCAATTTCTATATAAGTATCCGCTACAAAACTCTGACCATCAACAGGAAATGCCCAATCAGTAGATGATGGTATTTCCATAAAATAAAGTCCTTTAAGCTTTTTCATTTCTCTTCTCTGGTACAATCTAGCTGCTGCTTGACATGCTTTAGATGTATGATAGTGATCGTTATTTAGATCATAAGGATGATGTGTAATAATCACATCGGGTTGCACTTTTTCAATAACTTTTTCAATAAATTGAACAAGTTCTAAATGTGGTACGGTATTAAACTTAATATTAGGGAACGGACCTAAGATCGCTTGTTCAGCTCCCATTAATTTTTGAGCATTATTTGTATGCTCTAAAAGTTCATCTACTTCTGGTCTATGCATTCTAGCTTCAACATCTCCTGATAAAATACAATTATAAATTGTATTCCCTTTCTGACTTAGAACATACGAACTTCCTCCAAAACCTAATGCTTCATCATCTGGATGCGCTGTTACAGTTAAATATATTTTTGACATACTTTATCCTTTGTTTACACTTTGAAATAACTCATTTAGTTTAGAAAATAAATATTCTTTCTCAAAGTTATTCTTATAGTACTCTTCTGCTCTTTTCCCCATTTCATCTAATTCAACATTAGACAATTCTGAAAGTTCAATACTTTTCTTTGCTAATGTATCTGAATCAGATGCGTTAACTGCAAATCCAGCACAACTTTCATTTATTAACGCCTGCCCTTCTCCATTTAAAATTCCTAAAATAGGTTTACCTGATGCCATATAAGCTTGGACTTTGGCAGGAACTGTTAATGCAAAAATAGGTTCATCCTTTAAAGATACTAACATTACATCTGCTTTCTTAAAAAAAGATGGCATACTAGATAACGGGTATCTACCTAATAAAATCACATTTGTTAAATTTTTATTTGCAATTGCTTCTTCTATCCATTGAACCTTTCTTCCACTTCCTACTAATATCCAATTGATATTTTTATCCTTTGTTAACTCTGCTGCTGCTAATACCGACTCAAATCCTTGAGACTCTCCTATATTCCCAGCAAACATAATATTAAAACCTTCTGGTAGATCGGGAACATCATTATCATAAGGTTGAGGTTCTACAAATAAATCTTCAGCCCAATTTGGGAAATATACTATCTCTTTATTTTTATCATCACACTTTTCAAGTATTGATTTTCTAAAAAACTTAGAGCTAATTAGTATAACATCTGACTTTTCATAGATGTTCTTAACCATTTTATTTAACCAACCTATTACCCGACCTTTTTTTATAGATGAATTGGCCGTAACACTTTCAGGCCATAAATCTAATACCCACAAAAACAAAGGTATATTTTGCTTTTTCTTTATCCATAACCCTGGAAGGGCCATTGTAACAGGTGAAAGTTGCTGTACAAAAATAACATCATACTTTTCCTTCATCTTAAACATTACTGTGAAATAAGATGAAACTACAAAAGAAAGATAATTTAAAGCAAGTGGTATTGACTGCCCACTCATCCTTGGAAAAATCTGAGTTCTAATAATTTTAGCACCTTGAATTACTTCCTCTTGTATTCCTATTTTCTGATATCCTTCATAAAACTTTCCTTCTGGATAATTTGGTTTACCAGTTAAAACAGTAACATCATACCCTCTTTTAACAAAATCAAATACAATATCATTACCTTTAAAAGATTCAGGATAAAAATATTGAGAAATAAAAAGCACTTTCATATATTATTTTTTTGACCAAACAACTCTATTAACATAATCAGTATATGAAAGTATTATTCTTACCACTTTATCACTAACGTTTGGCATTGAATAATCATAAACCAATCGTAATAATCGTTCTTCTTCACGTGGCTGATCAACTAATATCTCTAACCCTTGCATTATACGATCAACATTCATTCCTGTCATCATAACTGAAGCTTCTTCCATTGCTTCTGGACGTTCATGTGCCTCTCTAATATTAAGTGCAGGGAAATTCATTATTGAAGATTCTTCAGAAATAGTTCCACTATCGGATAACACAACCTTTGCATTCTTTTGTAAATGATTATAATCATGAAATCCTAAAGGTTTAAGTAGCCGAATATTATCATGAAACTCAACTTGTAAGTCTTCAATCTTGTTCCTAGTTCTGGGGTGAGTAGACACTATTACAGGAAGGTTATAATGGTCAGCTATATTGTTTAAAGCATCAACCAATTTAAGAAAATTATCTGAATTAATATTTTCTTCTCTGTGTGCTGAAACTAAAAAATACTTCCCTTTAATTAGGTTCAACTTTGATAAAACATTTGATTGCTCTATTTTCTCTTTATAAGCATTAACCACCTCAAAAATAGGAGATCCTGTTTTTATAACTCTATCTGCAGAAAGCCCTTCTCTTAACAGATATTCTCTTGCTATATCACTATATGTTAAATTCACATCTGCAACATGATCAACTATTTTACGATTTGTTTCTTCAGGAACTCTTTGATCAAAACATCGATTTCCCGCTTCCATATGAAAAATAGGTATTTTCTTCTTTTTTGCAGCAATTGCACATAAACACGAATTAGTGTCTCCTAATACTAAGAATGCATCTGGATTTACTTCATCCAAAATAGGGTCAATATTAATAAGAATTTTTCCTGCAGTTGTAATTGCATTTCCTCCTGCTGCATTCAAAAAATAATCAGGTTTCCTTAAACCTAAATCTTCAAAAAAGACTTCATTTAGTTCATAGTCATAATTTTGACCTGTATGTACTAGAATATGATCAATACATGATGTTTCATCTAACTTTAATAATACCTGAGATAAACGTATTATCTCAGGTCGTGTCCCAACAACTGTTAATACTTTTAATTTACGCATTCGTCTTGTTTTTTATACTTCTACAAAAAATGTATCAGCATTTTCTGGGTTATATGGTTCGTTAATCCAAAAGTTTGTATATAATATATCATCACCTATATTCGAAATATTATGAGTATACCATATCGGCATATCAACATATCCAGGCTTATCTCCATCTAAATAAAACTCTAGAACTTCATCAGAATCAATTTTTCTCATTTGAATTTTTGCTTTTCCTTTGATCACTGAAAAACGTTCAATTTTTTCTAGTATGAAAATGATTTCCTCTTGTAATATTAGGAACAGTTGTTGAGAATGATACTTGTCCACCTATTCCTAATCTTACAATTTCGACAAAAGCCCCTCTATCATCTGAATGCTTTTGATAAAATACAGGAAAATGATCTTTTATATTCATATAACACCTATAAGAATTAAAAAGATTAATTTCAAATGTATTCTTTAAATGAGGAATAGTTCCATTCTCTTGATATTCCTAACTTAAATTTCAATAATAAATCTAATAAAGATTGAATACCAATATCAGATGTAGCTTCTATTTCAAGTAAAGAATCATTTTTTCTATCATTAATAACTTCAATAATTCTTTCAACTAATTCTCCTACATAAATAAGGTTAACTATACTATTACCGTTTATGGTTGGAGTAAGATTATTTACAACTTGATGCGCAAAAGTAGCAACTACAGAATTATAAAAAGGTTTTCCAAAGGGACCAAATACATTCGGGATAATTAACCCTGTAAAAACCGTATTATTTCTTTTAGCCCATTGACTAAACATCTTTCTTCCTTCACGTTTAGATTGACCATATAGATTATCTTTATTTTCTTGTGACGAAGAAGACATTATTACATGAGCATCACTATTAGTCCTTTCTAAAGACTCTATTAATACTTCTACAAGCTTAACATTTGTTTCATAAATAACAGATTGGTCTTCGTGTCTATTTAATGCTGATAGATGTACGATAACATCACATTGTTTAACAAATGAATCTAATTCTATTTCATTATCAAAATATGTCCTACTAAATTCTATTATGTTATACCCTTCGTTATATAACTCTAAAGTATTCTTTAAATGTGAACCGATAAATCCTTTACTACCTGTTATTCCTATATTTAACATCGTTCTACTTATTAAACTTACTTAAATCAAACCTATAATCATCGTCTATTTCTCCTAATCCATAGTCTGCAAAAACAATTAATTTTACTATCGGATTTCTGAGATTGAATACAACTAATATACCCTTCAGGCACATAAAGAACATCCATACTTTTAGAATCAAGATCAAACTCTAAAACATCAAGATTTGAAGAAGGTATTACCCAATCATCTATCTCAATAAGCTTAATTTTAAAACAACCTTCTATTGCATTAAACCAACCGCTTTTCTATTTTATGCCCTTGCCAACCTCTTTGAATATCTATTGTCTTATTCTGTATAGTATACATTCTTTTTACTAAAGATAAATCAAAGTCATTATTATAAGCCAAGGACCCTCTTGCATCAGTATACAAATTACCTTTAATAAGCTTGGGTTTCAATACCATCTTTAAATATTAACGTTCAACTTGTTCAAGTACAATTGGTAATTTCATCAATAGTTTCTTCATTCCTTCTACATCTTGTTGAACTGTATTATGCGAATGATAATCTTCAATTAACGAAACATCTTTTTCTCCTTCTGAAAAATATTGAGCATAATTCAAATCTCTATTATCTGCAGGAATTCTATAAAAACCACCCATATCTTCAGCCTTCATCATTTCTTCACGAGTACATAGAGTTTCATATAATTTTTCTCCATGACGAGTTCCGATGATTTTTATATCTGAATCTTTATTACATAATTCTTTCAATGCTTGTGCCTAAATCACCTATTGTTCCCGCTGGAGCTTTATTCACAAATAAATCACCTGGATTACCATGTTCAAAAGCAAATAAAACAAGCTCTACAGCTTCTTCTAAAGACATTAAAAAACGAGTCATACTAGGGTCTGTAATTGTCAATGATTCTCCATTTTTTAATTGATTTAAAAAAAGAGGTATTACAGATCCTCTAGATGCCATTACATTTCCATATCTTGTTAAACATACGGTTGTATCATCAGTATTTCTAGCAGAAGCAATAGCTACCTTTTCCATTAATGCTTTTGAAATCCCCATTGCATTAATTTGGATATGCCGCTTTATCTGTACTTAAACAAATTACTTTCTTAACTTTATTCGTAATTGCAGCTTCTATTACATTTTGTGTTCCAAATACATTTGTTTTAGTCGCTTCAATTGGGAAAAATTCGCATGATGGAACTTGCTTTAATGCTGCAGCATGGAATACATAATCCTACACCTCTCATTGCTCTTTCAACACTTAAGGAATCTCTTACATCACCTATATAAAACTTAAGTTTACTGCTATTTAAACGTTTTCTCATATCATCTTGCTTTTTCTCATCACGAGAAAAAATTCTGATTTCACTAAAGTGATCTTGTATGTAAAAACCGATTTAAAACTGCATTTCCAAAAGATCCTGTTCCTCCGGTAATTAATAGTGTTTTATTTTTAAGCATGTTTCTTCATTATTTCTTTTAATTCATCAAACGATTCAACTCTTAATATCCTTTCATCTTTCAATGATGGAAACGTGTTATTAAAATCAAATTTATCTTTTTCATCAATCAATATTGCCATAGCATTTGAATTATTATAAAGTGCTTCTATTAAGATAGTAGACTTTCTTGCTAAACAAATATTATTTGAAATTGATTCATTGAAATCTTCTATGTAATTTATATTATTAAACATAGAATAATTCCCTTTAGAGTCAGAAGGGTGTAATTTAACTCGTATATTATTGAAATTTTTCAATAATATATTTAAAATTTCAATATTAACTTCTATTCTTCTAGGTTCAGTAAAGAAAATAACTTCTTTTTCCTTTTTTAAACCATTTTCATAACCTACAAAAAACATTTTGGTTAAAACATCTTCAGCAAATAATATGGTTTTGTCCTTATATAATTTCTCCAAGAATAATTTCTCTGGCATACTAGTAGCATAATAAGTATCACCAAAAATACCTAATGGATAATCATAAGAATAAGCCATTCCATGAGGTATTGCTATACTCTCTATATTACTTCTTAAATCCATAGCTAACTTACCATATCTAGATTCTCTTTCCCCAGAATAAAATTGATCACTTTTACTATGTTTTAATATTTTTTTATAACATTCTTTTATTAACAAAAAATGTGATATTCTTTTCGAAAGAAACAATAATGTAAGTGACGCGTTATATTTCCCTAAAATTACTTTTGAAGATTTATAATTATCTTTTAACCCTACACTAGAATTAAACATAAGTTTTAGTAAAAAATAAACTTTTTCAGTATAACTTAAAACTGAAAAAATTGATTCTACGTTAGTACCATTTGGTACTTCTTTTAAAGTTATTGAATCATAATAATATAAGATATCATTTTTACAAATGTTAAATATTTTCTTAAATGAAGATCTTGAATGAATTAAAGCAAAACGTTTATTTACTTCTAAAGTTTTAAACCCAGAATTTTTACGTCCGAATAATAATACAATGAATAAATAAACATTTGATACACACAAAGTGAAAATAGAACCGATGAAATTTTTAACATACTTAATGTAAAAATTTACTCTATTAAATTTTATGTTCTTATTTGGTAAACAATATCCTTTTATAAAAGGATATATTTCATGTTCTCCTTCAAAGGAAATTTTTTCAACATTATATTTTTGAAAAAAATTATCAATTATACCAACATATTTTATGTAAAAATGAAACAATATTTCATTTTCAAAATATCCTATCTTATCAAAGTCCCACAAACTTTTTTTTTCAGACAACTCTAATCCAAGAAAATCAATATTTCCAGTAAGATTAATCACTTCAACAACTTCTAATGAAGTTGTTGAAGTGATTTTACTCATCACCTTATCATCTTCAATAAAAAAAGTAACATTAACCATAGTTATTTCTTTTTATTTTTCGAGTTTCATAGTTGCCCAATCAACCATTTTTTTAATACCTTGATTAAAATTGTCTTTAGGACTCCAATTAGTATCATTTCTTAATAGACTCGAGTCTCCATAAATACCAAATTGATCACCTGGTGTACTTCCTTTATAAGTTACGCTTATAGAGTCATCAACATTTCGTGAAATTTCATCAACTAATTCTTCTACTCTTGTTTTAACACCTGTACTAACATTGTATAAACTAAACCCTTTTTCACCTTTATCTAAAACTGCTAAAAATGCATTAACAACATCATCAATAAAAATAAAATCTCTAAATCTATCTTTACTTCCTTTAACTAAAACAGATTTTTCGTTAATAGCCTGTGCTAAAAAAATACTCACCATACCTTGCTTCATATTTTCCATATTCTGACCTGGGCCATAAATATTAAATAATCTTAATGCAACCGTATCTATTCCTAAATTAGAATAAATATCTAAATACTTTTCACTTGCTAACTTTCCTACAGCATAAAATGATTTAGGATTAGTTGTTGATTTTTCATTTACAAATTCGATTTGATTTTCACCATATACTGACATTGTACTAGCATAGATAAACTTTGTACAATTTATCTTCTTTGCCAACTTTAATAACAGTAAAGTTGATTGTGTATTCGTTTGTAAATCATAAACAGGATCTTCAAAAGATATTTCTCCTGAACTTTGACCTGCGATATGAAAAATAGCATCAAAACGATCTCCTTCTAATTGCTTAATTACATTTATATCCTGACAATCTCCTTTAATAAATTCAACGCCTTTAGGAATACAACTTTCACTCCCTGTACTTAGGTTATCTATGGTTAAAACCTCAGAACCTGAATCAATCAATTTCTTTGACAGTTTTGAACCCACAAATCCTGCAGCTCCTGTAACTAAATATCTTTTCTTCATTTTAGCTTAGTATTAATTTAATAAAGTTGTACTTTCAAATCTATCAATATATAATCCGTCATTTAAATTCTTATTATTGTATCCAATAAAATTAATCTGATTTGCTTCTGCAGCTTCTAAATCATTAATAGAATCACCAATCAAGCACGTTTGCTCTTTTGAATAACCATATTCATTAATCAGATTTTCAACTAAAACTGTTTTAGCTGTAGGTGAGCCATTAATAGATATGAAATAAGCTGCGACGTCTAATTCTTTACATAAGTATCTTAATTCTTTTTGATCAGAACCTGAAACTATATGAAAATTATAATTCTTATGATTATCTTTAATAAATGCAACAGAATCCTCTATCAATCTCTTCTTATCAATTAATAATGTTCTCATAATTTCTGAAAACAAATTTGCAAACTCTTTTACCTTTTCATCAGAAATTTCTTCTTCCAAAATTTCTTCATAAAAATATCTAATTTTCACATATCTTGACAAACCTCCATTTATTCTATGATAATCAATTAATTTGTTCACTTTATCAAGAGGGTAGTTTTTGAAAATCTTCTCAAATCCTATATCTCTTACTTCCATTGAGTCTAAAATAACCCCATCAAAATCCCATAGTATATTCTGTAATTCCATTACTTATTTTTTAGAGCATTTTCAACTAATTCTATATCCTCTGGAACATCTACTGCCAATGAAGAACCAGTTGTTTCAACCATTTTGATTGGCATATTTAGATCAAAAAATCTTAATATTTCAATATCTTCATATAGTTCAAACTTTGCTTTCTCTGTTGTCTTTCCAAAAGCATCTAATTCTTGCTTATTAAATGCGTAAATACAAACTTGCTTTTTATATACAGGCTTACCTTTATTTGCTTCTTTAATTCCAGGGATTGCTAATCTAGACATATAAATTAATTCATAATCTTTATTAACTAGAACTTTAGGAATATTAATATTATCAGGATCTTCATCTTTTGTCAAATTTGACATCCCATTAATAATAAAATTGAAGTTATCTTCTTTTACCTTAGCTATTTTAAGAATATCTAAAGGGTTTACCATTGGTTCATCGCCTTGAATATTGATATAAATGTCAGCATCTACTTTTCTGGCAACTTCACTTAACCTATCTGTACCAGTAAGGCAATCCTTTGATGTCATTACAACATTGTATCCTGCATGTTCTACAACCTCTTTAATCTTTTCGCTATCCGTCGCAATATAGGTATTATCCTTACCCAACGCCTTTTCTACAATATTAGCCACATGAAGAATCATAGGTTTACCTAAGATTAATGCTAATGGTTTACCTGGAAATCTTGAAGATTTATATCTAGCTGGTATTATTCCTATTTTCTTCATTGAATTAACCCATAAATTGAACAATGTTCTACGTTTCTGTATTTTGTCGGGATCAATGCATTAACTGATAATTGATCCATAGAATTGATAATATCAAACACATTTTGATTTTCCTGAGTTATAAGCAACTGATTACGGTTTATAGGGTCTTCATACCCATCGAATCCAAAAAATGAAATATCGGTTGCTCCTAAATCTAAAGCTATTTGAATAGAAATAACTAAAGGAGAATCATGATATTTATCAATAAAACTTATCTCTTTTAATTCTACAGACTTAGACTGTAATTCATTTGGCATTATTGTACCCATTACTCTAGGGAAAGGAGGGTAAACACACTGTCCTTTAATAACATCTAAATCCTCTATTGAATCATTCAACTTATCACTTTCTGATCCAACTAAAGCATAGTATTGTTTATTATTTATTTCTAAACAATCTTTTACGTATCTAGCTCCAGCATGAAGTAAACAAATTTCAGGATTATTAGCCAAATATTTGAATAATGCTGTGTTATGCTGAACAAAAGAACTTCCACCTCCAACAATCACAACTTTCTTAACATCCTTATTAACACTAAGTAATGGTAAATTCAAGTTATCTTCTATTAGCTCTTTCTGATTGTGTAAAGCATTTAGTATACTACTGATAGAATATCTATTCAAACCTACCCATTCCATAACTTGCTTTTGACTTAAAGAATAAGCTCCAGAAAACATATATGGCAAATTCGTACCCCATTTGTAGTGATTTTTAAGTTCTTCAAATTCAGAAACAACATAGCTTAACATCCCATAATCCAACTTGATATCTGTTTTACTATCTAAATATGTAAGTAATAATTCTGTTCTTAGGTTACCTGCACCTCTTCCCATTCCTGTTATTGTACAATCGATAATATCACAACCTGAATTAATTGCTGTTAAACTATTAGCTAAAGCCATTTGGAGGTTATCATGTCCATGAAAACCTAACGATATTTCCCCTGATTCTTTCTTTACTAAACTTATAATTTCTTGAACATCTTCAGTCATAATTCCTCCAAAGGAATCGACCATATAAAAATAATCAACTAATCCATCCAATTTTGGTAGAGATCTTAAAAAATCAGAATCACTTTTCCAATCAGACATATACATCACATTAAAGGCAACTTCAAATCCCATTTTCTTTATTTCAATCGCAAGGTTTATTGCTCTTTCAAAATTTTTCGGATCAATTGCAATTCTAACCATTGTTATATAAGAAATACAAGGCTCAAGTAATTCAGGCAAATGCTGTACTCTAATGTCTTTTTCATTAAGAATAATAGCCAGTTTTTTAGATGGCATTAATTCTTTAAGTTCCTTCATAATATATTCAGGACAGTAAAAATACTTTCCTGTATATCCCTTTAGAGGGATACTCCTATAGCCAACTTCAACATATTCTACTGGAAGTTGTTCCATCAATTTACAATAAACTTGAATTAATGTATTATCAAAATCCCAATTTGTATAATACCCTCCATCTCTTATCGTACAATCTAATATTTTTGGTTTATTCATGATTACCCCTTTAATTTACCTCGATTAACAATTCTATTAAAAACACCTACCTGATATTCTGGATTATAATACTTATCTACTTTAACATAGCATTTTTCTCTTAAAACTTCTCTTTCAATTTCTTTATTGAACCATTGTTCAATTTTATTTTTCATATCCTGAACATCATTTTCCAAAAATAAATCACCATTTTCACCAACATCAATAATTTCAACTTCTGGCATCTGTTTAACTAAATTACTATGTGATAATACAGGGGTTCCAAATGAAAAAGAATGCACAACAGCTAATCCTACATTACCTGGCGATACTAATAGATCGGCAAGCCCTATTAATTTCGACAATTTCTCTTCGTCATAACAAGCTCCATAAAAAATAATATTTTCTAAATTGTAATCAATGGATATTTTTTCCAATTCATTTCTTTGACTTCCATCTCCAATTATTAGACAGTTCACCTTTCTGTTTTCTTTCTGTAAAAGACGAACTGCCTCCAATAATAAATGAACTTTTTTAGATAAAATTAATCTACCTGAATACACTAAAGTTGGATATTCATTATTAAACAATTTTATTTTTTCATCCTTCAATAATTCGGTAGTTAATTCATCTCTTAGAGCTTTATGAATTGAATAATCTAAAGAATTATATATAATGTGGACTTGATTATCATTAAACCCTTCCTTCAATAAAAGTTCTTTACCTCTTTTTTCATAAACAAACAAATCATGTGATAATTTATAAAAAATTAACCTGAAGAAAAGTTGTATTTTATAATCACCTCCCTTTAATCCATGAGTCCACATTATTATATGCTTACCCGTTATTCGTCCCAAAATTGCATTTACCCATGTACTTAAACAGTACATATTCCCTAATAGTATTAGAGTATTATATTTATGAGATAATCCTACCTTAAAAACACCAAATTGCCATAAACAAATACTCTTAACATAAATATTCTTAACAAAACTCCAATTAAGGCCTCCTTCTTTCGGGTCTATTTTTGCTTTTCTTGGATCCACAGTCTTTATACCTGAATGAGTTATTTTAGAAGTATAAAAACTGTAATATAAATGCTCTTGCAATGATAACAAATTGGATATTTCATAACGATATAACGCTATTATTGTTGAAATTACGGCTATATTTTTAGGCTTATTCATTTTTTGAAAATAATAATTTAATTAAAAAATATGTTATAGGTAGTTGCACTAAAGCATAAAGTAACCATAATTCAAAACCAGCCCCTCTTATAAACTGAATAATTGTTATATACATAAAAATTAAAAAAACACTCTTTGCTCTAACTTGATTACTCAAAATTGAATTCACTACTAAAACATAATAATTGTTAATCCAACGAGTGAAAATAAAAATGAACAAAATACAAAAAAAACTAAAATTCCAATATGCTTCTGCATAGTAAGTAATGGGACGAGTACTTCCTTTAGCATGGTATTCAGGTAAAAATTTCTTAGTATAAATACTTACCATTGTCTGAGGCTTGTCAGGAAATATTTTTCTAGGAATTGGCAAAAATACAAATTTAATAAAAGTTGACCCTAATAAGTAATCAACTTCACCTTTATAGACATAATCAACAGCATTACTTGAATTACCATAAACTGTTGACATTTCAAAATTAATTGCTAATGCCTTCCCAATACGTTCAGATCCGAGATAGTCATAAACATGAGATGTAGCATCTATAGGATTATCTACATCATATCCGCCATATCCCCTTAATATTGAAGCTACCAATATTAAATATATAAACATAGCACCCGCAAGAATAGCTAGCATGACTTGTCTTAACTCCAACCTAAATGCTTTGAATTTTTTAATAACTTCAAAAGTCAGGATTAATACAAGTACAAATATTATTTCTCTTTTTGACTCATAATGAGATACAATAAATAGTAAAAAAAGAAGAATATAATTAATTACTTTCGCTTTAACTTTCAAATCCGATGAAATGAAAATGATAAGAATTGCAATTCCTAATTTTATAGGGTAAGTAAAATTTGTTCCTCCTCCTATAATTGATAAATCTATTGTTACAAAGCCTAATAAAAAAATTAATAAATACAAAACAGGAAGTTTAAACCTATACTTGACCATAGGTTTCCGATGTATTCTTTTCAATTTTCTAAATTTATTAAAAGGGATTGACAAAAAAACAAATAGATTACAACTTATAAAGAAAAAAGTAATAAAACTAACACTTTCATAATTTAAAAATGCATTATAATAATGACTATAGAAATCTATATTTCTAACAACAACATAATGACCAAAGAAAAAGCTTATGTTCAAATATGTTAATATTAAGTTAGAAGGAGATAATAAATAAATGAAATTATTCTTCAACCTAAATAATTCAAATGTCATTACTATAAAATGTATTAAATACATCCAATGACCATATTGAATAATAATTTCTTCTTCTAGTAAAACACAGAAAATTAACAGGATCAGTGTTACTAATGTAATTCTAAGCTGAAGTAACTTCATTATTTATACATTCTATTAGTTCTAAACCTATAATATATAACCATCAAAAATGCAAACACAATATTCAAAATTAAGTAACTCATAATAAGATACTTAGACTCTGATCGATTATTATATATAAAGATCATAAATAATCCAAGAACCCCCATATCTCTTAACAATCTAAAAATTAACATTTCCCAATTCATTCCTTTAGACATATATGCTTGAGCATATACATTGCTAATACTTGCAAAAATCGTTATAAGAACAGATGTATGTAATAATAGTTTTAACTCTACAAAAGAACTTCCATAAAAACTTGTAATAAAACCAGATAATAAAAATACTACAAGTGCTGGTACTAAGGTTGCAAAAAAATTTATTTTTAAAGTTTGCTTCATTAATTCACTATGATTTTGAGCATTATCTTCAGATGTTGATAAATGTGATAAAACTACATTTCTTAATATTCCAGGAATAAACAAAATGATAGAATTCCATTGGAGAGTAGCTGTATAGAGTCCTAATTCTCCATAAGAAGAATATTTAACTAATAATACCGTACTTAACCAGTAAGCTAATGAAAACACAGCTTCTTGAAGCGCTACAGGAATTGTAAAATACATAACTTCCTTAAAATAATCTAAATCTTTAACCACTTTATTTTTAAGTACATACCTATTAACTAATCGAGTATTTAATATAAAATTTAGTATTTGAGTTAATAACAAACCTAAAATTGCTCCATTTAGACTGAAAAAATAAGTAAGTATAACTGAAACAATAAAAGTAAATATACCAATAATAGAATTTATTTTGGCCATTTCCTTAAATCTACCCAAACCTGATAATATACCTATCTGCAATGTTATCAAAGCATTAATAACAATTAAAATTGCGAGTACTCTAACAATTGTACTTAAATGAGAAGCTAACAGAACGTGTGTTGCAAAATATTCAGCTCCAATAAATAATATCGCACCTAATACACCACTCACACCAAGTGTCACTAGTCTAGAATAATATACAGTCAAGTATAATTTTTGAGAATTACTTTCTCTATATTTAGCAATATATTTAGTCGCTGTATACCCTAAACCAAAAGTTGAAAATATAGCAAAAGACAAAATTGTATTCCTTACTATTCCTAGCTCTCCATATAGATCTTTACCTAAAAATCTTGCTACCAAAATCCCTGCCAATAAAGCTAACCCTTTAGACATTACATTACCTAATAGTGCCCAAAACGAATCTTGTATTAATCTATTTTGAAAACTTTTAATTTTTGATAGTTTCAATATATTGGTTTTTAGCTTTTACCTACTCTAAAATACTCAAACCCTTTCTCCTTAAGATTAAACGCAATGTATTGATTACGTCCATCAAAAATAACAGGCGAATTTAGTTGTGTTTTAATCTCTGAAAAATCTGGAGAACGGAACTCCTTCCATTCTGTTAAAAGAATTAATGCATCTGCCTCTTCTAATACTTTGTATTTACTCGATAGATATTCAACGTTTTCTACGCCTTTTAAATAGTAACCTTTAGCCTCATGCATTGCTTTAGGATCAAAGGCTTGAATTTTAGCTCCTCGACTCACTAACTCTTTTATGGTATAAATTGCAGGGGCTTCTCGCATATCATCTGTTCCTGGCTTAAAGGCCAATCCCCAAATTCCAAACGTTTTCCCTGTTAAATCTTCTCCAAATCGGTCTATTACTTTTTTGGCTATAACATGTTTTTGAGCATCGTTAACATCTTCTACAGAAGTAATCAATTTTGCAGTATAATTATGCTCTTCAGCTATTTTCTTTAAGGCTTTAACGTCTTTAGGAAAACATGATCCTCCATACCCACATCCTGGATATATAAAACTATAACCTATTCGGTTATCTGAACCTATTCCTATCCTAACTTGATTTGCATCTGCACCTACACGCTCACAAATATTAGCGATTTCATTCATAAATGAAATTTTAGTTGCTAACATGGCGTTTGCTGCATATTTTGTCATCTCAGCAGAACGAATATCCATTGTGATAAAACGATCATGTGTTCTAAAAAACGGACTATATAATTCCTTCATTTTAGAGAATGCATAATCTGAATCTGCACCAATAACGACACGATCAGGCTTCATAAAGTCGTTTATAGCCGCTCCTTCTTTTAAAAATTCAGGATTAGAAACCACATCAAATTCAACATCAACACTTCTATTATCAAGCTCTCCTTGTATAGTTGCTTTAACCTTATCTGCTGTACCTACAGGCACAGTAGACTTATCGACCACAATTAATCGGTGATTCATTGTTTCTCCAATAGACTTAGCGACAGATAAAACAAATTGTAAATCTGCTGATCCATCATCTCCCATTGGAGTTCCAACAGCGATAAAAACAATTTCAGCGTTTGAAATAGCTTCACCTACATTGGTTGTAAAAAGTAACGTTTCAGATTCAATGTTTTTTAAAACCATTGTTTCTAAACCTGGTTCAAATATTGGAATAATTCCGTCCTTTAACTTCGATATCTTTGTAACATCAATATCTACACAGGTTACTGTATTTCCCATTTCTGCAAAACACGCTCCTGATACTAATCCGACATATCCTGAACCGACAACTACTATCTCCATTATATATTATTTATTATTCTTTCCATTCTCTTTCGTCTGAACTTCTCTTCTTAATCCACTACTAGAAAAACGATGATCTCTAGAATTAAAATATAATTCTATCCCTTTTTCTTCACAATATTCTCTACCAGTAAATTTCTGGTTGATATATTCATCTCCTATAATACGTACATCAATTTTAAACGATCTTAAAATATCGACTAAATCTTGCTCTGTTGCATAAGGAATTATCTCATCAACAAAACGACATCCTTTTAGTTGAATATATCGTTCTACAACAGATTGTACAGGTTTATTTTTCTCAGGACGATCCAATGTTGGATCAGTTTGTAAAGCGCAGATTAAATAATCACATTGCCTTTTTGCTTCTTCAAGCATTTTAATATGCCCAGCATGTAATAAATCAAATGCACTAAACGTAATTCCAATTTTTATATTTTCTCTTAGCATAATTCAAATTTTTATAATCGTTTATCAACTAAATTAGAGTCAAACGAACCTTTAACATCGTAAAATACAGAATTATCCTTTAATATAGGTTCCAAATTAATCTCTTTAAAGAGATCATGAGAAACAGCGTGAATAATAACTTCATACTGCTCTTCTATTTTCAATTCCTTTAAACAATTTATACTATACTCTCGTTTAACTTCTTCATGTGAAGCCCAAGGATCATATAAATCTACATCTAAACTATATTCTTTAAGTTCTTTATAAACATCAATTGCCTTAGTGTTTCGTATATCAGGACAGTTTTCTTTAAAAGTAATTCCCAACAATAAAACTTTTGCTCCTTTAATCTCAATTCCTTTTGAAATCATCAATTTGATAACTTCTGATACTACATAGGCTCCCATTGAATCATTTAAGCGTCTTCCTGCTAAAATTATTTCTGGATGATATCCTACTTCTTGCGCTTTTTGAGCCAAGTAATAAGGATCTACACCTATACAGTGTCCACCTACTAAACCAGGCTTAAAAGGTAAAAAATTCCATTTAGTACTAGCAGCTTCCAACACATCATGTGTATCGATATCTAATTTGTTAAATATCTTAGCTAATTCATTTACAAAAGCAATATTAATATCCCTTTGAGAATTCTCGATTACTTTAGCTGCTTCTGCAACTTTAATAGTTGGAGCTAAGTGAGTTCCTGCAGTAATTACCGATTTATATAATTGATCAACACGTTCACCTATTTCAGGTGTAGAACCCGATGTTACTTTTAAAATTTGAGTTACTGTATGTTTCTTATCGCCTGGGTTAATACGCTCTGGTGAATATCCAGCAAAAAAGTCTTTATTAAAAGTTAATCCACTTACTTTTTCAAGTACAGGCACACATTCATCTTCAGTTACCCCAGGATATACTGTAGATTCATAAATAACAACATCGCCTTGTTTTAAAACTTTCCCAATAGTTTCCGACGCCTTTACTAAAGGTGTTAATATTGGTCTATTGTTTTTATCTACTGGCGTAGGAACAGTGACAATAAATATTGTACAAGATTCTATATCTTGCGTGTTAGCACTTAATACTAATCCTGTTTCTTGATTACGATCTAAAGTTAAAACAGATTGTAATAATTCATCTGAAACCTCCAAAGTTGAATCATGTCCTGCATTTAATTCATCCACACGACTATTGTTAATATCAAACCCAATAGTCTGATACTTTTTCCCGAATTCAACCGCTAAGGGTAATCCTACATACCCTAATCCAATTATTGCTATTTTTTCTTTCATTTGCAAATAATTATATAATCGTAAACCTTATCTTTTCTAAATAAATTAAAAATTACAGCGATTAGTTTCGCGGCAAATCTAACAAAATATCTTGGATACCTAATGCATAATATACTTTAATAAACGACATCTTTTCTCAGTGTTTATGGAAGTTCAATTTGTATTTAGGAATCCAAACCTTTTACAAATTTCACAATCTGTTTACAAGCAGTACCATTACCATAAGGGTTATGTAAGGCACTCATTGTTTTAAACGCATTAACATCAGTTAACAACAAACGTGTTTGCTCTACAATTTTATTTTTATCTGTTCCAACCAAAATAACCGTTCCGGCATCTACAGCCTCTGGACGTTCAGTTGTATCTCTCATAACTAATACTGGTTTACCTAAACTTGGAGCTTCTTCTTGAACACCTCCACTATCGGTAATTATGAGCTTACATTGTTTCATGATCCAAACAAAAGCGGGGTATGAAAGAGGATTAATAAGAAGAATATTTTTAATTGAAGATAGAGCCTCAAATACTGGGCCTTTTACATTTGGGTTTAAATGCACAGGATACACAATTTGTTTATCTTGAAATTCGCTTGCAATTTCCTTTAAAGCTTCACAAATATTCTTAAAACCCTGTCCATGATTCTCTCTTCTATGTCCTGTTACTAATATAACATCCTTAGAAAAATCAATCTGAGATTTTAATTTATCAATCTCTTTATTTTCGATTTTTTCTACTTTAATTGATGACTCTAATAACGCATCAATTACTGTATTACCAGTAATCAATATTTGAGATTTCTTTACACCTTCTTTGATTAAATTTTGGCTCGATTTTTTTGTGGGTGTAAAATGATAATCCGTTAATCGACCTGTAACCTGTCTATTTATTTCTTCTGGAAATGGTGACCATTTATCAAATGTTCTTAACCCAGCCTCTATGTGACATACTTTAGCGCCAGAATAAAAGGATGCAATACTTGATGCCATAGTTGTTGTTGTATCTCCATGGACATAAACGTAATCTGGCTTATACTCCTCTAAAATAGGTTTTAACCCAGTAATTATATCAGCCGTTAATGTATACAAATTCTGATTTGGTTTCATTAAATCTAAATCAAAATCTGGAGTTATTTCAAAAAAATCTAATACCTGATCCAACATTTCTCTATGTTGAGCCGTAACACAAACTTTAGTTTCAAAATGTTTATTTTCGGTTTGAAAAGCTTTTACTAAAGGAGCCATTTTTATTGCTTCTGGTCTTGTCCCAAATATGATTAGATTCTTCTTCAAGGCGTATGTTTTTTCTATAATGCTTTACCAATTCTAAAATATTCAAATCCCTTTTCTTTAAGGTTAAACGCAATATATTGATTACGTCCATCAAAGATTACAGGTGAATTTAATTGGGTTTTAATTTCGGCAAAATCTGGAGAACGGAATTCCTTCCATTCAGTTAATAGGATTAATGCATCTGCATTTTCTAATACACTATACTTACTTGATAAGTATTCTACACCTGTTATACCCTTTAAGTAATGTGTTTGTGCTTCTTCCATCGCTTTTGGATCAAAAGCTTTGATTTTAGCACCTCTGCTTATTAATTCTTTAATTGTATAAATTGCAGGTGCTTCTCTCATATCATCTGTTCCTGGTTTAAAGGACAATCCCCAAATACCAAATGTTTTCCCAGTTAAATCTTCTCCAAAACGATCAATTACTTTTTTAGCAATCACATGTTTTTGAGCGTCATTAACATCTTCAACCGATGTAATTAATTTTGCTGTATAGTTGTGTTCTTCAGCAATTTTCTTTAATGCTTTAACGTCTTTAGGAAAACAAGACCCTCCATATCCACAACCAGGATAAATAAAACTATATCCAATTCTATTATCTGATCCTATACCTATTCTCACTTGGTTTGCATCAGCTCCTACTCGCTCACAAATATTAGCAATTTCATTCATAAATGAAATTTTGGTTGCCAACATAGCATTTGCTGCATATTTTGTCATCTCAGCAGAACGAACATCCATTGTAATAAATCGATCATGTGTTCTAAAAAATGGGCTATACAGTTCTTTCATTTTAGAAAATGCATATTCCGATTCTGCACCTATAACCACTCGGTCTGGTTTCATAAAATCAGTAATTGCTGCACCTTCTTTTAAAAATTCAGGATTTGAGACTACATCAAACTCTAAATCTACATTTCTTTTATCTAGTTCTACTTGAATTGCAGTTTTAACCTTATCCGCAGTTCCTACTGGAACTGTAGATTTATCTACAACAATAAGTCTATGGTTCATTGTTTCACCTATAGATTTTGCCACTGATAATACATACTGTAAATCTGCTGAACCATCTTCACCCATTGGAGTTCCAACCGCTATAAATACAATTTCAGCATTTGAAATAGCCTCTCCTATATTGGTTGTAAAAAGTAATGTCTCTGAAGCAATGTTTTTTAACACCATTGTTTCTAAACCTGGTTCAAATATTGGAATTACTCCTTCTTTTAATTTTGATATTTTTGTGGCATCAATATCTACACAAGTAACTGTATTTCCCATTTCGGCAAAACATGTACCTGATACTAATCCTACATATCCTGAACCAATAACTACTATCTTCATTAGCTTCCTTTATATTTTAAAACACAAGGTTTTTTTTATACTTAGTGTCCTTTCGTTTATTTCGTAAACATCCAAGGATTTAAATTAATCCTCAAAATTATCATTTAACTTTAAAACATATATCTATATGTTATAATTTATTCCAAGATTCGAGATAAAAACAGTTAAATATCAAGGATTTTGATCAAATACCTTTCTAAATCTTCTCCCCTTAAATCTTTAGCCAATACTTCTCCATCACCATTAATTAAATAAGAAGCAGGAATAGCATCTATGTTATAATCATCTATCAATGGGCTTGTCCATCCTTTTAAATCGGATACGTGATACGGCCAATTTAATTGATCGTCTTGAATGGCTTTATTCCATAAATTATTATGTGTATCTCTATTAGAGGGATCTCCACTACCATCTAAACTTATTGAATAGATCTTAAACCCTTGTCCGTTTTCAAATTTAGCATCTTTGTATTTGTCATACAATTTCACTAAAAATTTATTTTCTTTCCTACATGGAGCACACCAAGAAGCCCAAAAGTCGATCAAAACAATTGATCCTTTAAGGCTTGATGTGTTAATCTTAGAATTGTTATTTGATTCTAATTTTATCTCTGGAAAAATACTTCCTATACCTAATCCATAAGAATTGGTAGTACTTGACGATGAATTTACAGAATCACATGAGACTAAAAAGCTTATTCCAAGAATTGAAATAAGCTTTATTATTTGTTTAAACATAGACATATTGTACTAGTTTATTCTTGTAATTTGTGCTCCTATGGCTTGAAGTCTAGGAACAATATTTTCATATCCTCTGTCTATTTGCTCAATATTATGAATGGTACTTTCTCCATTGGCCGACAACGCTGCAATTAATAATGAGATACCAGCTCTAATATCTGGAGAAACCATAGTAGTAGGTTTTAAAGGACTTTCATGATTAGATCCAATTACTGTAGCTCTATGTGGATCACAAAGAATAATTTTAGCACCCATATCGATTAGTTTATCGGTGAAAAACAATCGAGATTCAAACATTTTTTGGTGAATTAAAACACTTCCTTTAGCTTGAGTTGCCACAACCAATACAATACTTAATAAATCGGGTGTAAACCCAGGCCAAGGAGCATCAGATATAGTAAGGATAGATCCATCAATAAAATTTTCGATCACATATGATTCTTGAGTAGGCACATAGATATCGTCTCCTCGACGTTCTAATTTAATTCCTAATTTTCTAAATACGGTGGGAATTTGACCTAACTCATCATAGGCTACATTTTTAATCGTAATTTCAGAACGTGTCATGGCTGCTAACCCAATCCATGATCCTATTTCAATCATATCTGGTAGAATGGTATGATTACACCCTCCTAATTGCTTTACACCTTCTATTTTAAGTAAATTAGAACCAATACCTGAGATTTTACCTCCCATAGCATTAATCATTTTACTTAATTGTTGCAAATAGGGTTCACAGGCTGCGTTATAAACTGTCGTTTCACCTTCTGCTAATGCTGCAGCCATAATAATATTAGCTGTTCCGGTTACCGAGGCTTCATCTAATAACATGAATGTTCCTGTTAACTTTTCAGCTTCTATGGTATAATATCTCTGATCTTTATTATAGTTGAATTCTGCACCCAGATTTTTTAAACCAATAAAGTGGGTATCTAATCTACGACGTCCAATTTTATCTCCTCCTGGTTTAGGAATTCCTGCAATACCAAAACGAGCTAATAAAGGTCCAACGATCATAATAGAACCTCTAATTGAAGCTCCTTTAACACGGAATTCTTCACTTCTCATAAATTCAAGGTTGATTTCATCTGCTTGAAAAGCAAAAATTCCCTTTCCTTTTTTTGATACTTTAACTCCTAAA
Organism: Flavobacteriales bacterium; assembly: GCA_965243605.1. GTDB lineage: Bacteria > Bacteroidota > Bacteroidia > Flavobacteriales > CAJXXR01 > JBMYYR01. The sequence goes on along the minus strand of CBDEVQ010000073.1, from coordinate 7,733 downwards.
TCTTGTAAAATATCAATTAACCTATTAACATCTACAATGTCAGGAACGTTAGATATAATTACTTCTTCTGCGGTTAATAAAACTGCAGAAATAACTTGTAGAGCTTCGTTTTTAGCTCCTTGAGGTTGGATATCCCCTTTTAATCGGATCCCTCCTTTTATTTTGAATGAAGACATGTAGCTTTATTTTTAATCTAGAATAATCCAAAGATAAGGAATTGACACAGGTTTAAAAATCTTTTCTATTAAATTCAATTTTTATTTTTTGGAATTGATAATCCATCATTTTTTTTACCTTTGAACAACATTTTTTTCACTTTGATTGAAACCATGAAGGAATACATTGTAACAGCAAGAAAATATCGTCCAAATAAGTTTTCAAACGTTGTAGGACAAGCTACAATAAAGGATACTCTAAAAAATGCCATAAAAAATGAGCATCTAGGGCAAGCTTTTTTGTTTTGTGGACCTCGTGGTGTAGGTAAAACATCTAGTGCTCGTATTCTGGCACAAACCATTAACTGTACCAATAGAACAGAAGATGCTGATGCTTGTAACACTTGTGAATCATGTACTGCTTTTAATGAACATCATTCTTTTAACATCCATGAATTAGATGCAGCATCTAATAACTCTGTTGATGATATTAGAAATCTTGTAGACCAAGTTAGAATTCCACCTCAAGTTGGGACTAAATCGGTTTATATTATTGATGAGGTTCATATGTTATCTCAATCTGCATTTAATGCCTTCTTAAAAACGTTAGAAGAACCACCTGCGCATGCTATTTTTATTTTAGCAACCACTGAGAAACATAAAATTCTACCTACTATTCTATCAAGATGTCAGGTTTTCGATTTTAAACGAATTACCATAACAGATATCCAGAAGCAATTGGCTTATATATGTAGCCAAGAAGGTATTAAAGCCGATAATGAAGCTTTACATTTAATAGCAAAAAAAGCAGATGGGGCTATGAGAGATGCCTTATCAATCTTTGATAAATTGGCGAGTTTTTCTACCGAAGAGATTAAATACGAAGTTGCTGCCGAACATTTAAATGTTTTAGATTATGACCAGTATTTAAAATTGGTAGATTCTATCCTCGACAATAATATTCCTCAAGTCCTTTTACAGTTTGATGGTATTCTAAAAAAAGGATTTGACAGTCATATTTTTATGACGGGGCTTTCGGAACACTTTAGAGATCTATTAGTTTGTAAGGATGAAGCAACGTTATCTTTACTTGAAGTTGGTGAACGTTCTAAAACGCATTATTTAAACCAATCTAAAAATTGTAGCTTACCATTTATTATACAAGCTTTAGATATTTGTAATGAATGCGATGTTCAATACAAATTAAGCAAAAGCAAACGTATGCTTGTGGAGTTAAGCTTAATGCGCTTATGTTCTTTACAAGACATTAAAAAAAAAAGTCCTATAACATAATCCCTCATCAATTTATCCTTGAGAAATTCTCAAGTTATTTTAAGGATAAAATTCAGGTTGTTTCCGAAGTTTTAGAACGAAGTCAACCTAAATCTTCGCCCAGTCCTGCCGTTCAACCGCCTATCTCTGAAGCTAAATTAGAAGAACCTAAAAAAGTTAAATCTCCTGTTGAAGAAAAAACTATAAATTCAAAACCCAAACCGGTTTTATCGTCAGATTTATCTTTATTGTCAAAACGAAAAGGGCGTTTATCAATTAATAACCTAGGTGGAAAAGGAGAAGAAGAAAAACTGGAAGAAACCCTATCTGCAGGTCAAGATAGAAACACCATTTTACTTACAGAATTACAACGCAGTTGGATGGCTTTTGCTAAACAACTTGAACAAGAAGGACAAAAGGTTGCCTCTAGAATGCTTGTTGCTTATAAACCAACGCTAATAGATGAAGAACTTATAGCTCTTGAATTCCAGTCGAAATCTGAAGAAACCATCTACAAACAAATTCGTATTGCATTGGTGAACTTCTTAAGAAAAAGACATCATAATTATTTCTTAGACATCCACCATAAAGTAGTCGTATCAGAAACAAAATTAGAATACTTTACGGAGGCTGAAACGTTTAATAAATGGAGAAAGGAAAATCCTTCTTTTGAAAAATTAAAGCAAGCTTTTAATTTAGATTTATTGTAAAATTCATTTGCTACTTTTCATCGTTAATATCTATTCTAGGTTTTATTCTTCAGTTTTAAAAATTGTTTTTCAAACCATTCAAAAGACAGATAACTAAAGACAATTGACATTAACATACTCGCTCCAAAAACAACCAAATATCCTTTAATTTCATTAGGATGAATACCGATTTTAGGACTTATTTTCAACATAAGGTTAATGCATATGGTGTGAAATAAATAGAGTCCATAAGTATAAATTCCTAATCGGCTTAAGACATTACTATTTCTAACCTTTAAGGTATTTTCCTTTGTAAGCGTTGATATTAACACGAACACAAATAAAGGACCATAAATTAGTGGAATAAGTAACGTCTCAAGTGGTTTTAAAAATTCAGGTAAAACAAATACCGAACATCCAATAATTACCACACTTATCCATTTAATATATTTAGAAACTCGATTAAAAACATTTAAATAATGGGGCTTTAACAAGATTACATATGCCAATAAGGCTCCTAATGCAAAATAATCAATATTAGAAAATAGATCCATTGTATCTATATCCAAATTCCAATAAATTAATCTTGTAATATTAGCTACAAGAATTGCTATTCCAACAAGTAACGGGATGTTCTTAATAGATATATATCTAAAAATGATTACCCACAAAATATAAAAATGCTCTTCAATACACAAAGACCACATTACTCTCAAAGGGGATACATTTGGAAAACTATGCGTTATCATCATATTATAGTTTTCCAAGAAAAAACAGGACATAAACCAATTGGGTTCATAACCATCATTACTTCCTTCTAACCCAATCCAATTTAAAATATATGGTGTTAAAAAGGCAAAGGCTATCATTCCATAGAACAAAGGCCAAATCCTTAAAGCTCTTCTCCATAAAAAACGAGTGAATTTTATGGATTTAGTATTCAATTTTTCAACAAGTAATATATACGAAATTAAAAATCCGCTTAGTACAAAAAAGAAATATACACCGACTGATCCAGCAATATGATAGGTATGCAAATTCCATAATTTTGGTAATGGAATATGGGATACAAATACAATAAAAAAAGCAAAGAAACGTAACGCATCAAATGTATGAAAGTGTTGTCTTTTATACATTTTTAAACTATTCTACAATATAATTACGTTTATCTTCTGACACAAAATTGCTTTGAAAATTGATGCACTCACGAATTACAAATTTCTTTATAATTTCTCCGTCAGAATTTCGAATGTAAATTGGATCTAATTCTTTGATATGTTCAAAATAACAAAAAATATCATCGATCATTTTACGCTCCTTACCTTCAACAAAATTACGAGATTCAGAATCTATCATAATGGCATTTCTTCCATCTAAATACTCTAAATCAGAATCTATAATACTGTATTGCAAAGCATGATGTCCAATAATATTCCCTCCATAAAAGTATCTACCTTCTACATAAAAGTTCATTATAGAACTTGTTTTATAATGATCGTCAGCAAAGAAAAAATGGTCAGGATAAGCTTCATCAATAGGTCTTATTTGTTCTGCCAGTTCTTCCCATCCTACCCAAGTATCATCCGACTTAATAGGAATAGGGACAAAAATAACTTGGATTAATCCGAATATATGCAAGACTCCAGCTATTATTAAGCTCCATTTTACATGTTTCTGTTTAATAGCATAGCCAACTAATATTAATCCTGTTATATACACAGGCATTATCCAATTAATCTTCACCCAATAAATTGGAGAAAGGAGAAAAAACATAAGGAATAAGGGGAATGAAAAACAAATCAATAACAATTGATTGTCCTTATTCATAAATTTCAGTGTTTTTAGTCGTTTTATAAACTTCCAATATATAGTCATTAATATTCCAAAAGCGAAAAAGGTAATTAATGCAGCCTGAGACCCTAAAAACCCAAGTAGGTTTGTTGGTTTCATTAAGCTTAAAGTAGAAATAGCTGAAGCTCTACCACTCGACTGAAATTTTAATGATGCGAAATCGTTTTGGTAATTCCATAAAATCACTGGTGAGATTGCAATTAAAAACACGGTAAAAGCCAAAATTGGTCTATATGACCAAAGCTTAGGTCTATGTTTATTCGATAATAATAAGTACAAGATAAAACATGCACCTAAAATTAGTCCCGTATATTTACTATCAAAGGATAATCCAAACAACAATCCAACTAGTAACCAATCGTACCACTTATCTCTATCTAATGCTTTAACGACTTGCAACATAGAAAGCGTCCAGAAAAACAACAAAGGTACATCTGGGGTTGTAACAATAGATATTAATGAAAGCACAAGAGACGATCCAAATATCAATGTTATCATATACGCTTTTCTAAGACTTAAGAATTTCTTAGATAATAGGTAAAACAGATATAGGGTTCCTGTAGAAAAAAATAAATCGGTGAGTTTTAAAACATAATCTGCTTTCCCAAAAATAGAGGTCGATATTTTAAGAAAATAAGCCACCATTGGAGGGTGATCAAAGTATGACAATGCTAAGTTTTCTGCATAATAGTAATAATAAGCATCCTGGGGTTGAATTCCCATTATAGTACATACTAAAAAGCGAATAACAACAAAAGCAGATAAGATGTATAATACTGTTTTACCTTTAGTAAACGGATTTGACTGTCCCATATTTATTCATTTTCGAGTACAAAACTAGGGTTTTAATTTAAAATGAGATTGAGTTCAGTTCTATTTATTAATTTAGCCACAAATTTACACCCATGTCTATTAACGATATTATAAAACAAGAAGTCCAAAATATTCTTAAAGAAGTTATTTCTATACGACGTCATTTACATGCACATCCTGAACTATCTTTTAAAGAGTTTAAGACTTCAGAATTTATTCAGAACACGTTAACATCTTGGGGTATTCCATTTAAAACGGGTTATGTAGATACTGGTATTGTTGTTGAATTATCATCTGGTAACTCCAATAAATCTTTGGCATTAAGAGCTGATATTGATGCTTTACCTATTCAAGAAAATAGTACTAAACCATATTGTTCTACTCATGACAATGTAATGCATGCATGTGGTCATGATGCTCATACAGCCTCATTATTAGGAACCTTATATATATTAAATAAGAATAAATCCCTTTGGAGTGGGCGGCTTACTGCCATATTTCAGCCAGGTGAAGAACTATTACCAGGAGGTGCAAAGCTAATGTTAGAAGCTGGTGCTCTTAATTCTAATCCAGACCATATTATTGGACAGCATGTATATCCAGATTTAGAAGCCGGAAAAGTTGGTTTTAGAGGAGGTCAATATATGGCCAGTTGTGATGAAATCCATTTAACCATCTCTGGTACTGGTGGTCATGCGGCTTTACCACACAAAATTACAGATACGGTATTAATTGCCTCTCAACTTATTGTTAGTTTACAACAAGTGGTGAGTAGAAAACTTTCTCCATATACGCCTGCTGTATTATCTTTTGGATATGTAAATGCAAATGGAGCAACCAATATTATTCCTAGCGAAGTACATTTAAAAGGAACTTTAAGGTGTATGGATGAACATTGGCGTTCTGTTGCTCATACTGAAATAGAGAAATTAACCAAACATACAGTTGAAGGTATGGGTGGTGAATACGATTTAGATATTCGTAAAGGATATCCCTCATTATTTAATAATCCAGAATTTACAGAGCAAGCCAAATCCATTGCTATTGATTATTTAGGACAAGAACATGTTGTCGATTTAGATTTACGAATGACCGCTGAAGACTTTGCATATTATTCTCAAGTTATTCCTGCATGTTTTTATCGTTTTGGTACAGCTGAACCAAATAAGGTATCAGAAAAGAAGCTTCATCATCCAGAATTTGATATTGATGAAGAAAAATCTTTGAAAACTTCTGTTGGTATTATGACGGCTCTAACCATACACCATTTATCTAATTAATATTTTAGAAAACTGTTTTATTACTTAGTAGAGTAATCATAGTTAAACATATAACTGTTACAGACTAAAATATCTGCCAATCTATAGGTGTTTTACCTTGTTGTAATAAATAGGTGTTGGCTTTACTAAAATGTTTATTTCCGAACCAATATCCACGGTTTGCACTTAAAGGTGATGGATGTCCACTTTCTAAGATTAAATGTTTGTTTCCGTCTATAAGTTTGGCTTTACCTTTAGAAAAACCCACCCCAAAGCATAAAAACAACATGTTCGTTATGGGCACTAATCTGTCTAATCACCTCATCGGTAAACTTCATCCATCCAAACTTTTTATGAGAAGCCGCTTCACCTTGTCTAACCGTTAAACTTGCATTTAATAATAGTACACCTTGCTCAGCCCAGGTTGTTAAATCGCCATGTTTAGGATAATGAAACCCTAAATCGGTACATATTTCCTTATAGATATTCACTAAAGAGGGTGGTATTTTCTCTGTTTTCTCCACAGAAAAACTTAACCCATTAGCCTGATTAGGCCCATGATATGGGTCTTGACCTATAATAACAACTTTACAGTGATCTACTGGACAGGCCTCAAATGCATTAAATATTTTAGAGCCTGGTGGGTAAACAACATTTGTTGCATATTCAGCCTTTATTGTATCTACTAATTCTAGAAAATAGGGCTTCTCAAATTCCTTATTTAAAAGCCTGGCCCAAGATTTTTCTATTTTTATTTCCATTTTGTTTAATTTGCGGACATAAAGATACATTTATGCACTTGATAAAATCCATTTTCGTTTGTCTTTTTCTAATTTCAAACTTTGCTCAATCACAAGTAGACTCTGCTTCCGTAAGTATACAAGAAACAGGTATAGAACCGTTTAAACCAATTCTTGTTAATCAATCCCTTCTGGACTCTTTACCCGTTGTTCAAGTTAAAAAAACGGGGTTAAAACCTTTTATTATTCCTACTGCACTCTTCACGGCTAGTATTATTTCTTGGAAAAGTGGATTTGACGATAAGGTGAAAGATTATAGAGATGATCATCATATGGATTTTAATAATAAAATTGATGATCAAACCCAATTTGCAACCTTAGGATTAGCTTATTTATTACCAGCATTTGGGTTAAAACCGAAAAACGATATTTGGAACAGAACCGTACTTACTGCTAAATCTATTGTTATTACCCTTGGAATAACCTACTCCTTAAAAAATGGTATTAATAGAGAACGTCCTTCTGGTATAGATCATGCTTTCCCTTCAGGACATACAACCTTTGCTTTTATGGGTGCCGAAATTTTGCATCAAGAGTATAAAGACACCAAACCTTGGGTATCTTATTTAGGATATGGATTAGCGAGTCAAGTTGCTATTTTTAGAGTTTTAAACAACCAACATTGGCTTGGTGATGTTTTAGCAGCAGGAGCGGTTGGTATTGCAGGAACCAAACTAGCATATTTCACTCATAAGTTTAAATGGGGCCGATGGTTTAAATTCAAAAACAATAATATTACCCTTATTCCAGATTTTTATAACCAAGGCTTATACCTTTCTTTAAGATTCTAACAATTTACATTAGTCAACTCTTTATAAATTAATTACACTTTTTTAGTTATTTTCGCATTCTAAATTTGGAGACCATACGTTATGACCAAAAAAGATATTGCAG
>CBDEVQ010000072.1:0-48782 GCA_965243605.1 Flavobacteriales bacterium | reverse complement strand
TTAGTATATGTAAACAATTAATTACATTAATGAACAGTAATTTATATGTAAAAAGTAGTCTAAATAAAGGATCAACATTTTGGTTCACCATAACATTTCAAACCAAACCTTCAATAAAATCAGGACATAACAATCAACCAATTTCTATACATCGAGATCACAAATGGTCAGACACTTCTTTAAATGGAATTAAAGTATTAGTGGTAGATGATAACAAAATTAATAGTCTTGTTATTAGCAAAATATTTAGAACTTGGGGTATTCATTTTGCATACGCAACAAATGGTTTAGAAGCGATAGAATTCTTTAAATCAACAACCTTTGACTTGATCTTAATGGACCTTCAAATGCCTAAATTGGATGGTTTTGATACAAGTAAGATAATTCGTTTGTTAGAATCTGAAGAAGAGTATACTCCAATTATCGCTTTATCAGCTTCTTCGGATACAAACACAATTGAAAAAATTAAAACAGTAGGAATGAATGATTTTATAAGAAAACCATTTAAGCCTACAGAGCTATTTAGAGCCATTTCAAGATTACTTTATCTGAATAAAACAAAGTAGTTATTAGCCTTTAAAACACTAGACCATTTCCTATTATTACCTCCTATTTATTTGATAGTCAACTTATTTTTAAAAAGACTATATAAATGGAGTTTCAAAAGATAAATTCTAAATTAAAAGAAGTGATTTAATATTTGTACAAAATACTAAGAGAGCTTGTAAAATATTGTATTTTTGAAAAAATCTTTTACAACAAACACATGAAAATTGGAATAATTAGAGAAGGTAAAACACCTCCAGATAAGCGTGTTGCATTAACTCCGCAACAATGCGAGCATCTATTGGCAACCTACCCTAACCTAGAAATTGTAGTTCAACCTAGTAACATAAGATGTTATTCAGATTCTGCATATAAAGATTTAGGAATACCAATGCAAAAGGACTTAAGTGACTGTGATACGATTATTGGTGTTAAAGAAGTTCCAATTCAACATTTGATCCCAGAAAAGAAGTTCTTCTATTTTTCTCATACCATTAAGAAGCAACCCTATAACAAAAAATTGCTTAAGGCCATGTTAGCTAAAAACATTCATATGATTGATTATGAAGTTTTAACGAATGAACATAAACACCGTTTAATTGGGTTTGGTCGTTTTGCTGGAATTGTTGGTGCTTATAACGGGTTATTAACGCTAGGAAAACGAAATAAATCGTTTGAATTAAAGCCTGCACATCAGTGTGAAGATAAAGTTGAGCTAGACAATGAATTGAAAAATATTGTTTTCCCTAAAGGCTTTAAACTTGTAGTTACAGGACGTGGACGAGTAGCCCATGGTGCATTAGAAATAATTGAACAAATAGACATTAAAAAGCTTGATGTTGAATCGTATCTTAATTATTCTGGAGACGAACCTGTTTATTGTCATATTGATTTAGATAGTTACGTAAAGCGTAAAGATGGTGAGGCTTTCGACTTTAAGCATTTTAGAAATAATCCAACAGATTACGATAATAATTTCTTGCGTTTTGCGCATACATCTGATATGTTTATTGCAGGTCATTTCTATGGTAACAATTCGCCTTATTTCTTTACAAGAGAAGACGCTAAACATCCAGAATTTAGAATCCGTGTTGTATCTGATATAAGTTGTGATATTGATGGACCTGTTGCTTCTACAATACAACCGTCTACAATTGCGGACCCTATTTATGGTTACAACCCAATTACAGAGCGTATAGACGACTTTGATAAAGCAGATGTAATTTCTGTAATGGCCGTTGATAACTTGCCATGTGAACTACCAAAAGACGCATCGGATCATTTTGCTAATGTATTAACGACAAATGTAATTCCTGCATTACTTGGTAATGATAAAACAGGTATTATAGAGCGTGCAACCATTTGTAAAGATGGAGAGCTAGGGTCTTACTTTGAGTACCTTTCAGACTATGCTTACAACTAATATATAGTTAAACATATAAATTCAATCCCTTTTGTGTAAAACCAAAAGGGATTTTTATTTTCATAAAACCCACACCATGTCTAAAGAATTTTGGAATACTCGATATAAAAACAATGGTTATGCTTACGGTAAAACCCCTAACCTATTCTTTAAAAATGAACTTTCAAAACACAAAACTGGAACAATACTATTGCCATTAGAAGGTGAAGGTAGGAATGCCAATTTTGCAGCGTCTTTAGGCTGGGATGTATTTGCATTTGATATAAGTGAAGAAGGGAAACAAAAGGCACTAAGGCTTACCGAAGCGAATGATCGACAAATACATTATGACATTGAAGATATCCAAAATATTAATTATCCATTAGAAAAATTTGATGCTATTGGATTGGTATTTGCGCATTTTCCAATTAATAATAGACAGGTATTCCATCGTAAATTACTTTCTTTTCTAAAACCAGGAGGAATTCTTATTTTAGAAGGATACTCTAAAAAACACCATAAATACAATTCGGTAGATACAAAGGTTGGTGGCCCTGACAATCCTGAAATGTTATTTTCTAAAGAAGATTTACTAGAGGACTTTAATACTTTAGATATACTTTCATTAGAAGAAACTGATGTTATACTTAACGAAGGGTTATACCATAATGGTAAAAGTGCAGTTATCCGAATTGTTGGACGAAAAAAATAGACTAATCTTAATTTTTGACATCTATTTTTCGAGTAATTGAGCGCCCTTTATTATCGATTACAGTAATCTTATGTTTTCCAATTGTAGGCTTAGCCGTTATGGTATGAAATGTTTCGGACTCACCGATAAAATGGTCATCTATATACCAATATAAAACAGCATCTAAATCTGTGTGAGCAACAGCAAATACAATGTCTGTACGCTCTCCTAATCTGTTCTTAGGTAAGAATACATCCATATGGCTACTTGGATATATAAAGTCCATGATTCTAGACTCTACCTTTTCACATCCTTTTGCATATTTTGGTAAAGGTTTGTATTTTGGATTTGTATTTTTATAATACCATTCTACTAGTGGTGGTAAAACCATTCTTGATTCTGTAATCATTTCAGATGACTTTACACAAGACAAGTCTACACGTTTCGTTTTATTAATGTTTAAATGTACCAACTTATGGTAAGGACAAACAGTAGATTTAATCCCATTTTTAGGTACAGATTTATTTAACTTAGGACATATTTCACTTGCCAAAAAACCAGTTTCTGCACATACTTTTGTTTGTCTAAAATCTGAAATTGGTTTACTTGACCAATGGGACGATTTTGGTAAACCATCAAATACGTCAAACATAACTGGGGCTGCTGACAATACACCTGTTAAGCCAGGTCGTCCTTCTCCATCGGAATTCCCTACCCATACACCAACCACATAATCTTCTGTTGTTCCAACAGCCCAGGCATCTCTAAACCCATAGCTTGTTCCTGTTTTCCAGGCAATATTTTGAGAAGAACTAAAGTATTCCCAGGCTTGATCATTTTTTGGTCGATTTACCAATTTAAGTGCTTGAAATGTTTCGTAAATTGAAGAAACATCAAATATTATTTTCTCCTCTGTTCTTTCTCCAAAATTAACCCGTTGTTCGGTACCGTAAATAGGGTTACAAAATTCGCCTCTGGCATACATTCCATTTTCGTTTTCATACCGCTGTAATGTAGAATTTAAGGCCGCGAAATTCTTGGTTACATCCCATAAACTACACTCTGCTCCTCCTAATATTAAAGATAATCCATAATGATTAGAATTATACTTTAGATCTCTAAAGTTCATCATCTTTAGTACATCATAAAATTTAGTATGGTTGTATTTTCGTAGCAAACGTACAGCCGGTATATTTAACGATTTGGATAAAGCTTGTGTGGAAGGGAGAAGTCCAGCATAGGTTTCATCGAAATTTTGAGGCGAAAAATTAGCCATTTGCGTTGGAATATCAATAACCAATTGCTGTGGTAATATTAAACCTTCATCATATAAACCTGCATATAGAAATGGTTTTAGAATAGAGCCTGTGCTTCTGGGAGCAATAATATTATCTACAGCATTCTGATGTGATCTTGTTGTTGGTGTATTGCCTACATAGGCCAATACCTTTCTTGTTTTAACATCCAAAATAAGGATGGCTCCATTAAAAACTTTATTACTGGATAAATGATTATAATGCTTTTTAAGGACGCGATTTGCAAGTTCTTGAATATGGTACTTTATAGTTGTTCTTTGAAATTTCCCTTTTTTATTTTGTTCTATACGCGTTAATAAATGAGGGGCCAGTTGTGGCAATCGATATGGTTTTTGAGGCAAACGCTCCAATAAAGCACTTTCATACGTAATCTTATCTATATAAGATTCTTCGTATAGTTTCTTTAATAGTCTATTTCGTTTGTTTAGTAATTTCTCTTGATTTTTTCCTGGATATATTAAACTTGGGGCATTGGGTAACACAGCCAAAGTTGCTGTTTCTGCCCACGACAAGTTAAAAGCGCTTCTATTAAAATATCGCCACGAGGCTGCTTCTATCCCAACTACATTCCCTCCAAATGGAGCGTAAGCCGCATAATAATTTAAAATTTCAGATTTTGAATATTTAAATTCTAACCGCGTGGCCAGAATAAGTTCTATGAATTTTTCGGAATACGATCTCGATTTGTTCTCCCTACTTAATCGAATGACTTGCTGTGTTAGTGTACTACCTCCACGAACAACTTTTCCCGCATTTAGGTTTTGTTTTATTGCGTTAAACATTGATACTGGATTAAACCCAAAATGATAATCAAAATATGCGTCCTCAAATGTTGTAATACAAATTTTAAACTTATCAGGAATAGAATCCGATTTAGGGAATCTCCATTGTCCATCGCTTGCAATTCTTGCACCTAATAATTTTCCTGTATCCGATACGATTACTGTAGATCGTGGAACCGTAAATAATTCCTTAGGTAAACTAAAATAGTATAGTATAGCCATAAGAAAACATCCTAAGTATAATTTAGGATGTTTCTTAATCTTAGTAATAATATATTGGACAAAGGTTTTAACCATTATGGCTTAATTACTTTATTACATTAACCCATTTCCCTTCCCCTCTTACAAAGAAATCGTTGTCGTACATGGCTTCACATTGCACCCCTGGTAAATAATATTTACCTAGATAAGATGCATTAATCATCACCTTAAACGTTTTTGTTCCATTAGATCCTAAACTAAAGAAATAATCCACTTTAGCATCTCGTATATCTGTAAAATCTGTTGGCGGATTAGCCTCCATACCAAAATCAGTGAACCTGGTATTTATTATTTCCCAACCACTCGGAAAGAGCTGAGATAATGCAATATTACTTAACCATTTATTTTTATTATTCCTGACACTAACTTCAGCAATAAAATTAGTTCCTTGCTTTAATGAATCTACATTAATTGTATTCCCATCTAAATCTTTATAAATGGATGTAATTGTTAACCCTCTAGATTCACTAAAATCTGTACCTACAGGAAATTTACCTTTAGCTACCATAGAAATGAATAAAGGTCCATCCTTCTTGTTTTCGACCTTTAAGCTATAGATTCCTTTATCTATTTTTGAACGAAACATTTCTATACCATTTTCGGAATTCATCTCTCCTTTAATGTCATTATTGATCGCAAATGAATACTCTAAACCGTCAGTTTTTACCGCATTAGAATATAACGCTATTGATCGAATAGCATAGGCTGTTGTTTGCGTACTCATCCAATGTTTATTTGTATTTAAAGCCGATGAAATATCCTTAGCTAATGACTGAGCATGTTCTAAATTTCCTAAAACTATTTCTGTTTCTAAAACAAAGGCTTTATCCCGAATTACAGATCCAAAATTATATCGATAATGATCAGGAGAAGAGTATGTTAATTCTCCAAGTCCATCAATAAGTGTTTTTGCAATATGATTCTGACCTATTAATATATAAGCATGAGCTAATCTGTATTTAGCCATATCTGAAAGATTAGGCAATTCCCTTAATCGGTTCATTGAAGACACTTCGGCCATATTGGCTTTAGCCAATACAAATAATCGATACGCTTGGGTAGTAGCAGAATAACTTGAACTGTTTTCCCAAACTTTGGCTTTACTAGCAAAGTGCTTTAACAATTGATCTTTAAGTCCAAGTGGTAAAACGTATCCATTAGCTTCAGCTTCTATCAGGAAATGTGCAGCATACACTTCTGCCCAGCTTTCGTAATACGACGAATGTGGCCAATAGCTTAGTCCTCCAGTTGCCTGTTGAAACTTAGCTAATTTCTTTAAAGCTTCCTTAATATTATGTTGTACCTCAGATTGCTCTTTATTCGGTAAATCAATAATTTTAGATAAATACAATTGAGGAAATGCCTTAGAGGTTGTTTGCTCTAAACACCCATAAGGATAGCCTATCAAATAGGCTAATCGACCAGATAAATTAATGGAAGGGAAGTTCGAAAATTCAATTTCGACACTATTACTGTTTAATTCACCAAATGCTTCAAAATCCAACGTTACAACACCACTTTCCTTAATAAGATTGGAATGCTTAATTGTAGATATAGGGTTTGGATTTTCGATGTTGAATGCTATTTTGGAATAGGCATGTTCTTTACCAGAGTTTGCTTCAACAGCCAATTCACCAATTGAATATCCTTGTTCAACTTTAACCTTAAAATTAACAATCTGATCTCCTATTCGATCAAAATGAGCCGTTTTAGTGCTTTCACCAATAATATTTAATCCTGGTTTTGTGTTTAATTTAACTTGAACCTTTTTAATATGGTCTTCCATAGCAAACACATTAACAGGCAATGTAAACTCTTCTGTTGGTGCCAAAACTCTAGGTGCCGACACCAATACCATGACAGGCTTTTTAACGGGTGTATTAACTGATGTACTCCCATATGCTTTGGCTTTGGTATTAGAAGCCACAACCATGGTTTTTACAGAACCTACATAATTAGGTAACTTTATTTTATGGGTTTGAGATCCCGAGATTGGCAATTCAAAAGGTCCTAAATGAATAGCGACAGGTTCAAATCGATTGGCTTTTTTTGCATCGCTTCCCGCTAAGTCACCATCTCCACCAATGGCCAGTATTTGATCTATCGTTCCGCCGTAGGCTCCAATAACATCATCATACACATCCCAGGTTGTTACTCCTAAAGCCTCTTTTGCATAGAAATACTTCCAAGGATTTGGTGTTTTATATCGTGTTAAATCCAATAAACCTTCATCTACAATTTGTATGGTATACGTCATTGGCATACCATTAGATTCCGAAACTTCCAATTCAAATTCTTGTTCTGGTCTTAATTTATCTGGTAAACTTAACGTTGGTAATAATTTGGTTTTAGGATTCACAACTTTCACACCCTGAACACCATATTTTCTAATAGGAATATCGTTTTTAGTGAAATTATGCTTTTGCAATAAAGAGACTGTAAAATAAATATTTGGTGCCATTAATTTTGTGATCGGCACAGATAATTTTGTTTCTCCATTACTGGTTTCGGCCCATAACATATCAATAACTTCGGACCCATTTTCTATACTTACCAATGCACGTCCTTCCTCAGAAGATGGAATGGTTAGAATAGCTGTTTCTCCAACATTGTACTCTTTTTTATCCGTTGAGAATGATAGCATGGTTGCTGCCGAAGAATTCCCCGATGCTGCACGCCCTTCCCAATTAGGCCAGTCTATATATAGTTTTTTACCAACAGCATGTTGTCCATTGGTATCTTCAATATAAATAAAGTAACGCCCCCATTCATCTTCTGGAATATTCATTTTGAAAGATCCTAAACCTTTAGAATTTGTTACAACTTCGGATTGATGAACTGGATTAAATGACGATCCATTTACATATTGTGATAAATTTTCTCTACCAGAATGCCACCACCAACGCCAGTTAATTTTAAAGACACGTACCTTTAATGTACTATTTGGCTTTGCTTTTCCATGGCTATCTACACTTACAACATTTACGGTATGATCTCTTCCCGTATACAAAATATTATATCTATTCTTCGCTTTAGGCAATTCCATACCTATATATGTCTCAAACGGTGAAATAACTTTAGATTCTACACTTGTACTAAAATCTCCACCTTTTTCATATACTTTCGTTAAAAAGTTAGCTTTTAAGAACCCAGGAACATGACTATTGAAATTAGGTTTCAGACTAAATGTAGCTTCACCATTTTCGTCCAAACTACCATCAAAAATAGTAGATTCATCATTATTAAAGTAACGTCCTTCATTACCAAAATAATAATTCGGGTAGTTTTTAAAACTCGTATATTTAGAACTTAGCTTAACTCGAACGTCAGCCTTAAGATTGTCAGCTATAGCTCCATGTAACCAAGTGACCTGCAACTTCCCTTCAATATTATCAGCTAAGTTTATTATTTCATCTTCGTTATTACTAAATGTTGTATTAATTTTGAGTCGATTTGGCTTAACTGTTTCTATTTTAACTTCATGCGTAAATTGAGCTCCTCCAACTTTAACCTTAACTTGCCAATTACCAGTCTTGTCTTCCATATTTGTTTTAAAAACATGGTTATATACATGATTTAAGTGTTGTTTAATAACTTTCTGCTTAACCAATTTACTTTGAGGATTATACAGTTCAAAAACAACGGGATGATTATTTGGAATATTATTTTTGCTATCGTCCATAACAAAAGTAACAGGAATTTGATCTCCAGGGCGCCTTACTCCACGTTCCAAATAAATATACCCTTTTAATCCTTTTTTTAATTTGTGACCAGAAACATTAAACTTACTCATAGATAAAGCTCTACCATCTCTTATTTTTAGATAAACCTTATCGTTTTGATGATTGGCTATTGCAAAATATGGAATATCATCCTTAATCTGAATTTTTGCAATTCCTTTAGAGTTTGTTTGTACCTCTCCTATTAATTGTTGTTGCTGAGAATATAAACCAATGGTTGTGGTTGGCATAACCTCATTGGTAATCATATTTACTGCGGCAAAATGAAATGTATTGTTTTCTCCTTCTTTAACCGTTAATCCTATGTTTGAAGATAAAATATTAGAAGCCACTTTACTTTGACTTCTGTTATAATAATAAAAAGATGGCGTACATGGATTGTTTTTATCCTTATAACTAATCTGAGAATAGTCGTAATCATAATAATATGATCCATCATATTCATCATAATATTCTGTTGTTTTTAATCCTACAGGAGCATCCTTGCATACATAGGCTGAATTATTTGCATTAAACGAAAGTTCAACGCGGTAAATGGCATTCGGATCTACTCTAATAATTTTAGATATATCTAAGGCATGTGTAGATATTCTATTGGCCTTTGGATCATCTTTTTCAAATAAGTCTACCGTAGTTGTTTTAACCTCTTTACCAACATAGTTTAACCCCCAAGTTCCCGAAAGGCTATTTCTTTGTAAAAATTGTAAAATATTATTTTCGTAAATCTTGATGATCTTAACCTTAACACTATGTAAGTTGGTTGATTGAAAGTTTAAAAACAACTTTTTAGAACTGGGTAAAATCGTACCATTATCTAACAATGCAATACTAGGCTTTAGCTGCTCGAATACAATTTCGTTAACGTAGTCTTCTTTTAAATTATAACCACTTTCATTCTTTATGTTTGAACTTATACTCAATGATTTACTATCCTTCAGCCTACTATATGGATATATTTTTAGGACATTATTTTCTACTGCATACTGTAAATTACTTACGTTGTCTAGACGAATTAATCCAACAAAATTTTGACTTTTTTGTATTGGGTCTGAAAAATGGATATTAATAATTTGATTTGGTTCTTGTTCAACGTCAACTTGGAGAATACTGAATGTATTTTTACCAGGTACGGTTACCTCAAATTCTCCAAAAGACTCACTTCCTAGATAAGATCCATCCCAAGATAATTTAATATTATAATCATTGATATCACGTTTTAAGCTATCAATTAAGATGGTGAAATTCGTGTATTCTAAATCCTCTTCTTGTATCCATTTTAATTGTCCTGTCTTAGATTCTAACTTAAAAAAATCTTTAAGCTGATTAACCGTTAAAACATCACTCGTTTTTACTTTTATCTTAGAAAATTGATATTCTGAGGAATATGCTTCTATAGGTGTAGCTTGAACATTTATATGCAATGGTTTAGTTTCAACCTTAAATGTAAAAGGCTTTACAGAATTAGAATCTTTAACAATTTTATGTAAGTTGAATGTAACTTGGTATTTTGTATTTACTGCTAAATTCCCATTAGGAATATATTTGAACGTATTACCTCCTATGACTTTAACCTTACCTTCTAATTTAGGAGAAATAGAAAAAAGTGATTCTAGTAGATCTTCATCTATCTTTTTAATAGTGTGTTTTTCTGATACTTTAACTTCAATATCAGATTTAATGGAGACCTCTTTCCCCGTATGCCAATCTATACTATTTTTATACGATTTTGGATTAGATACTTTTACTTTGTTCTCACAAGAAACAACGCCCAGTATTAAAGTAACAATCAATAGAATAAACTTAATATATCTCATAATTCAATATTTTGTTTAAAAATACATTTTAATGAATTAAAATTCTAATGATGCGTATAGAAATCGGAATAGAATTAATAATAAACGCCTTTTGCATTCAAATCTTACAAGGAATACAAAAGGCTAATAAATAGAGTTTAACCAAAAAACCCAAGCATTAATGCATAATCACATTAAGACGATGTGAATCTATAACTTTATATACTTTTAAAGAAGAGCGTTTTTACTCGATTTATAAACAAAGTAGTTTTAACCGTATAAAAAGCAAAAAAGGTTTTTAAAGCATTTAATCTCTATTATCTTTGACTAATAATTTCAATGATATGAAATCACAGACACATAATATTATCGGGTATTTATTTGGAGTTACTATACTCCTGACCAGTTGTACTCAAAATAATTCATATAATACTTTACATTCTCCACTACCTACACCAGTGAGGCAAGCTTCGGATAGTATAACTCTGGATGGAAATAAAGTATGGAAAGCTAATGAAGCAACAACCAAAGGGGTTAATAATATGATTGACATTCTGAATGCATTTGATAAAACTGATGATATTTACGCCTATCACAAATTACATGAGAATATTGAAGCTGAAATTCTTACCATATTCACTAAATGTAATATGAAAGGTGAAGGCCATGAGCAACTTCATAATTTTCTATTACCATTACATGCTCAACTGGAACATTTAAAGAGTACAGATTTAAAGGTATGTCAAAATACATTTATGAACATGAGAAAACAGCTTGATATTTATCCTTTATATTTTGAATAGGTCGTAAATGGAATTTCGAACTTTACTTGCTTGGCATTCGTTAATAAGATGGATCGTATTAGTATTAATTATTCTTGTGCTTCTTAAAAGTTATAAGGGATTAAAGCATACTAAACCATTCTCTAAATTTGATACATACCTTAGGGTGTTTGCGCCCATATTTTGTTGGATTCAACTTATTCTGGGAGGAATTCTTTATAGTAAAAGTAGTATTGTATCCTATTTTTTCAACAACCTTCCTGAAACTCTGAGTCTAAGAGAAATTCGTTTTTTTGGAATAGAACATAGTACGGTAATGCCTATTGCCATTTGTTTAATTACCATAGGAGCCTATAAAAGTTACAAACATTCCCAATTAAAACAAATTTATAGACTATGGTTTAAATGGACTATTATTGCATTTGTACTTATCATAACGTCTATTCCTTGGTCGTTTTGGCCCTTAGTAAGTAGACCATTATTAAGGTCATTTTAACAATAAATCGATATAAAAAACATACTTTGAGTTCAAAGTATAGAATCTATTTTTCAGCAAATAATAATTTGTCTAGAACTCCTAGTACTACCTTTTCATCATAACAGATCTGTCTAAATCCATCTAAAAGATAATCTATTTACTGGTATATTGTATTTACTCACAGTATATCATTTAAAAATTACGATACCCTTTTCGTAAATAATTATTTGAAAAGGAAAAAGGAGCTTATTAATAAGCTCCTTTTGTATTATTTGCGTTTGTCAAATAAAAAGTTCATTATCATCTGGATCTTTTACTACAAAGTTTGCAGGACCAGATGTATCCGTGAAATAAATAATTACCAATAGATTATTCTATTATTAATTTACTTTTAGTCTTTAAACCATTTTCATTAGAAACTTCTACGATATAAACACCTTGTGAAAGAAAAGACACATCAAAATTATTACTGTTATCGTTAATCATTGTTTTAATAAAACGACCATTAGCGTCAAAAATATTAATTGCAAGTAAATTAAAATCACCTATAATCGAAAAGCTTTCTGTTACAGGGTTTGGATATATAATAATCTTGTTTGCATCATTATCGTTAACAGATAAAGGTGGTTCTAATGTTGGTTCAATAATTTGTTGATAATTTAATTTGAAATTATTAAACTTAAAATCTATATATGCAATAGGATGATTATTGTAATCTGTATAATAGCTATAAGTATAATGAGTATCTACATAGAACCATAAGCCCTACTTTTGTAGTAATAATATTTTTCACTTTAACTCTTAATACATTATTAATCGTGTCATATGGTAATATTAAATCACCGTAACCATCCGCAGTTATCTCTTGATTTACTGATAAATCTTGATCGTCTGAATTATTTCCTAATATAGTATCTGTATATGAATCATTATAAGTTATTGGGAAATTTAATAAGTTTAACCCCGTTGGGTAATACGAATAATCTGCTCCACCCCAAAAACTTGGGAATGCATCTCCTATAAAACTGAATTCATTTGGAGAAATATTATAAAAATTTTCGATTAAGTCTCCAAATGAATTAGTGTATGAGCACATCATGTCAGAATTTGAAAAATCTAAAGGTGTATCGTCAAGGTAATTTGATGTTGAAGATTCAGTATACAAGTATTCTGTAGAATCTACAGAAGAATAATCTAAATTTGAATAATTCCAAAGTTGATTAGCTCCAGTTTCATTTTCAAGAATATCTTCATTTTGAATAATGATATGTTTGTATAAAACAGTATCTCCAATTATAGGAGTTGAAGTATTCTCATTTAGTGTTATTTGAGAAAATAAATGTGAGGTTACTAATAGTGATAATAATAATAAATGCTTTTTCATAATTTACGTTTATAAATTTTGTTATTGTGCAAATATTAATATTTAAGTGATCATTTAATATAATAATGTTTGGAAATCATAATTCTTTGATGTGGACGAACTTATTAAGTCGATAAACATACTGATTAGATTATTATATATTTTAAGAATCCTATTCCCCCTTATTTATCCAATAATGAACCTGAAAATCTAGATCTTAGGGAAAATCGTATTTTTGAAATAGAGCATTGTTCTGTAATGCCATTAGCCCTTAATATATTTACCATATGAGCACATAAAAAAACTATAAACATTTCTAATTATTACTCATGTATAGATTATGGTTTAGGTGGACTACTATTGCATTTACCATCAAAATAACGTCAATTTCTTAGTCACTTTGATCCTAATTGAGTAGATCTTACTCAAGGGCTTTTTAACTCCTAATTAAAGTTATATTTTAACTATATATTAATATAATATAACTACTTTTGTGCTCGAATTATAGAATCTATACTTCTATAAACCTTGAACTTAAGATTAATTCATTAGAATATTAAAGTAATTATCATGAAAAAAACTATATACCTAAACATTTGGGTGTTTTTATTATTTACCACCACCTCTCTTTTCGGACAAATATCAACCAATGAACGGCTCGCATTAATTGACTTGTATGTAAATACAAATGGGAGTAACTGGACCGATAATTCCAATTGGGATACGAATACAAGTTCATCTTCGGATGTATCTACATGGTTTGGGGTAACTACTCAAGTTATTGGTGGTACAGAGTATGTAACTGGACTTAATTTAGCCAATAATAATTTATCAGGAACTCCTCCAACTACCTTTTCATCATTTACACACCTACGTAACATTCAACTACAAGACAATATGCTTACTGGTATACTGCCTTTAGAAGGAGCTCCTTATGGAAATTACGACACTGTTTTCGTAAATAATAATTTAATAGATCGTATTGATTTTAATGGTGATGCTTCATATTCATCGAAAATGAGGTTTCATAACAATCCAAATTTATTAGCTATTATTATTCATAATTCAATAGAGACATTTAAAAATATTTCTTTGTCGAATATAGATATTCAAACCCAACTATTATCTTCATTCCACACAGATTCTCTACTACCTCAAGATGACATAGGGGCAATGGAAGATTTAATAGATATTAGTAATATTAATATTTATAGATATCTATACACACATCTAAATACCAACCAAACAGGATTTAAAATCCAACCATTTCCTAATAACCAACGAATAACAGGTATTAATTTACCTAGTTCTGGATTACAAGGAGATATTCCACAATCTGTTCAATATTTAAGTACGCTAACAGAATTAATAGTTAATAATAACTCTATTACACATATTTCTGATACGATTTGGTCGGCATTAAATAACTTAGAAAATGTAAATATAAATTACAATGCTACTTATGGATTATTAGAAGATAGTATATACACTTTACCGAATCTTAAGGTCTTAGAATTTTCTAATTGTGGATCTGATGAGCTAAACAGCGATATTGGTCTCCTAACAGGATTAGAATATTTAAACTTTGCCAATAATGATATTGAACTTATTCCAACATCAATAGAGAACTTAACTAGCTTAACACATCTAATTGCCGCTCCAAATCCCATTGCTAGTATACCATCTGAAATTGGAGACTTAGTGTTACTTGAAGAATTAAACTTCTCGGGATGTAGTTTAACGAATACGCCTACTGAACTAGGAAATTTAATTAATCTAAAAAAACTATTTCTACACGATAACCAGATCCAACTTATTTTTCCAGGGTTAGGGAATTTAAACAATCTTGAGTTTCTTACATTACACGACAACTTAATAACTAGTTTACCTTTAGATTTTGGGAATTTAATTCATCTGAAAAATTTAGATTTAAATAAAAACAAACTAACGTTACTACCTGAAAGTATTGGACGATTAGACAGTTTAATTACCCTTAGAGCAGATTATAACCAACTGACTTCTTTACCCGACAGTATTGGGTATTTGAATAGCCTAGAAATCCTAAGCTTAGACGGTGCTAGTTATTCTATTTTTGATAATAATATAACAAACCTCCCTACTTCAATCGGAAATTTGTCTAATCTAAAGGAATTATATCTTCAACACAACCAAATCGATTCTATTCCAGATGAGCTTAATAATTTATCGCTTTTGGAAAAATTGGATATATCTTACCAATCAGCGTATAATGTTGGAGCATATACAACGTATTTAGAGTATATGCCTTCCAATTTTAATGGATTAACTAATCTTGAGGACCTGAACATGAACTATACCATGTATCAAGGTAATATTGACTTTTCTTTGTTAACCAATTTAAAAACGTTTAATGCCTTTAAAAACAGAATTACAGGATTAAAATTACCATCTATTCCGGCTCAAAAATACTGGACTGTAACAGAGAATGCGTACTTAAGCTGTATTGAGGTAGAGACAACGGAATTAAGCAATTGGAATACAGGTGTTCATCATATCTCCAAAGACAATGGTGTTATCTTTAGTGATAACTGTAGTGGAAATGCGGTTCCTCTTGCTGAAAGACTTGCTTTAATTGATTTATTCAATTTCTCTAAACATTCAACATCTACATGGAACAATTGGGATAATGATACCAATAGTTTGTCAAACGTTGGAGCATGGCAAGGGGTAACAACTGATACCATTAATGGACAAAAACATGTTATTGGACTCGAATTAAATAATTTAGTAGATACTATTCCTACATCTATTCAAAATTTAACTCAATTAAAAACATGTATATTTAATGATGCAACCAATCATCCATTTAACAGTCTTGGATTAGGTTTTGGTAATTTAAACCAATTAGAATTCTTTCAACTTAAAGGCTTTAATGGTGATAGTTTACCTACTAATTTTGGAAACCTTTCTAACCTTAAAACACTTAATCTTGGGCACAGATATTCTTCTAATTATTATCAAGTAGACCTTACTACTTTACCTCAATCTATAGGAAACCTACAAAACTTAGAAACTTTTAACATTTATCGTTCAGAAATAACGGCTTTACCAAACTCTATTGGAAATCTAAACAACCTAGAACACCTTAATGTTACATACTCTAAATTAACAACATTACCAGAAAGTATTGGAAGACTTGATAGTCTTACAGAACTTAACTTATATAATAATTTACTTACAATATTACCCGATAGTATTGGATATATGAATAGTTTAGAAATTCTAAACTTAAATGGGTATTATAATAATTCGAATATTATAACCAATTTACCTTCTTCAATCGGAAACTTATCCAACCTTAAGGAATTATATCTTCAACACAATCAAATCGATTCTATTCCAGATGAACTTAATAATTTATCACTTTTGGAAAAATTGGATATATCTTACCTATCGGAATATAATGCTGGAGCATATACAACGTATTTAGAGTATATGCCTTCCAATTTTAATGGATTAACTAATCTTGAGGACCTGAACATGAACTATACCATGTATCAAGGTAATATTGATTTTTCTTTGTTAACCAATTTAAAAACGTTTAATGCCTATAAAAACAGAATTACAGGATTAAAATTACCATCTATTCCTGCTCAAAAATACTGGACTGTAACAGAGAATACGTACTTAAGCTGTATTGAGGTAGAGACAACGGAATTAAGCAATTGGAATACAGGTGTTCATCATATCTCCAAAGACAATGGTGTTATCTTTAGTGATAACTGTAGTGGAAATGCGGTTCCTCTTGCTGAAAGACTTGCTTTAATTGATTTATTCAATTTCTCTAAACATTCAACATCTACATGGAACAATTGGGATAATGATACCAATAGTTTGTCAAACGTTGGAGCATGGCAAGGGGTAACAACTGATACCATTAATGGACAAAAACATGTTATTGGACTCGAATTAAATAATTTAGTAGATACTATTCCTACATCTATTCAAAATTTAACTCAATTAAAAACATGTATATTTAATGATGCAACCAATCATCCATTTAACAGTCTTGGATTAGGTTTTGGTAATTTAAACCAATTAGAATTCTTTCAACTTAAAGGCTTTAATGGTGATAGTTTACCTACTAATTTTGGAAACCTTTCTAACCTTAAAACACTTAATCTTGGGCACAGATATTCTTCTAATTATTATCAAGTAGACCTTACTACTTTACCTCAATCTATAGGAAACCTACAAAACTTAGAAACTTTTAACATTTATCGTTCAGAAATAACGGCTTTACCAAACTCTATTGGAAATCTAAACAACCTAGAACACCTTAATGTTACATACTCTAAATTAACAACATTACCAGAAAGTATTGGAAGACTTGATAGTCTTACAGAACTTAACTTATCTAATAATTTACTTACAATATTACCCGATAGTATTGGATATATGAATAGTTTAGAAATTCTAAACTTAAATGGGTATTATAATAATTCGAATATTATAACCAATTTACCTTCTTCAATCGGAAACTTATCCAACCTTAAGGAATTATATCTTCAACACAATCAAATCGATTCTATTCCAGATGAACTTAATAATTTATCACTTTTGGAAAAATTGGATATATCTTACCTATCGGAATATAATGCTGGAGCATATACAACGTATTTAGAGTATATGCCTTCCAATTTTAATGGATTAACTAATCTCGAGGACCTGAACATGAACTATACCATGTATCAAGGTGATATTGATTTTTCTTTGTTAACCAATTTAAAAACGTTTAATGCCTATAAAAATAAAATTACAGGATTAAAAATCCCTTCCGTTCCTGCTCAAAAATACTGGACTGTAACAGAGAATACGTACTTAAGCTGTATTGAGGTAGAGACAACAGAATTAAGTAACTGGAATACAGGTGTTCATCATATCTCCAAAGACAATGGTGTTATCTTTAGTGATAACTGTAGTGGAAATGCAGTTCCTCATGCTGAAAGACTTGCTTTAATTGATTTATTCAATTTCTCTAAACATTCAACATCAACATGGAACAATTGGGATAACGATACCAATAGTTTGTCTAACGTTGGAGCATGGCAAGGGGTAACAACCGATACCATTAATGGACAAAAACATGTTATTGGACTTGATTTAAATTATTTAGCAAATTCGATCCCTACTTCTATACAAAACCTTACTCAATTAAAAACATGTGTATTTGATAAGGAAACCAATAATTCATTTAACAATCTTGGATTAGGATTTGGTAATTTAAACCAATTAGAACACTTCCAACTAAAACGATTTGATGGAGATAGTTTACCATCAAATTTCGGAAACCTTTCCAGTCTTAAATATCTTTATCTAGGATATCAATATTCTTCTAATTATTATAAAGTAGACCTAACATCTCTTCCTGAATCTATAGGAGATTTACAAAATTTAAAAAATCTAACCGTTTATAGCTCAGAAATAACAGAAATACCACAATCTATTGGTAACCTAAATAATCTTGAACACTTTCAAATTACACGTTCTAAATTAAATACACTACCAGAAAGTATTGGAAGACTAGATAGTGTAACCGAACTAAATTTATCTTATAATCAATTAACTTCTTTACCGGATAGTATTGGATATATGAATAGTTTAGAAAAACTAAACTTAGATGGTTCGAGTTACTATATTTATGATAATAATATTACGAGTTTACCATCAACAATAGATAGTTTATCTAACCTAAAAGTATTAAATGCAAAATACAATCTTATAGATGGGAATGTTGATCTCTCTAATTTAACCTTATTAGAAACCCTATATTTGGATCATAATTTCATTGATGAGCTTAAACTTGGTGTTTCACCGAGTAGTTTTGGATCTACTACCCTTTCCTCTTTTAATGTCGTAAATAATCAAATTGGTTGTATAGAAGTACCTATTGATGAATTAGTCTCATGGCGCTTATACACACACTATAATAAATATGATGATGGAGTTGGTTTTAGCGATGATTGTTCATCTTTTAGTCATCATGTAAATACAACCGAAAGAGAAGCGCTTATCGATTTATATCAATCTGGTGATGGAGAGAATTGGAATTTATATGTATATGAAAATCATTACGACACCAATTTATTAAGTCTTGAAAATGTTGGTGTTTGGTATGGTGTTTATGTAGAAATGATAAATGGTACGGAACACGTAACTGAATTAAATCTAGCAAATAAAGAGTTTAATGGGGCTATCCCTTCTAATATTGATAGTTTAACCAAACTAAGAAAATTGCGAATAACGAATGACAGCCTAACAAGTATAACATCTGATATTAATCAGTTAACAAGTTTGAAAGAATTAGATTTCTCATATTCGGTCATCAATGACACTCTAAATTTAAGTGGACTTGAGTTAACAAAACTCCATTTACAAAACACAGAATTAAGCGGGTTAGTCTTGGATCAGCACCCAGATAGCTTCGCCACTATTTATGATTTTTACGTTACAACGAACCCTCATTTATATTGCATACAAGTTCCTGCACCATATTTAACCGATTATGAAGCTAGAAACTTTAACTTAAATTACTCGACCACATTTTCTTCGGATTGTAGCAATCAATTTACTGTACCTGCAGAGGAAAAACAGGCATTATTAGAGTTATATGCAGCAACCAATGGAGATAATTGGAATAACAATACAAATTGGTTAAAGAATAATAATGTTTCTTCTTGGCATGGAATAACCACTGAAATAGTAAATGGTGAAAAACATATTACTCAAATCCATCTACATAACAATAATTTGGATGGATACATTCCAGATGAAATAGGACAGTTAAACTATATTAAAAACTTAAACCTTTCATATAATAACTTGAGTGGAGGAATTAGCCATAATTTGGGGTTATTAGATAGTCTAGAGATCTTAACGATTAATAATGTACAAGCGACAGGTACTCTATCCTTAGATAGTGCATTTAAGTTAACACAATTGTATATGCAAAATAATGCATTTAACATATTAAAGCTTGGGACTCCACACAGTATGTTATCGTCTTATTACTCTATTTATGCAAGTAATAACCCTAACTTAACTTGTATTGAAGTACTGCCTACTGAATTAACAAGCTATCAAACAACGACGTATTATTATATTCCTAATTCAGTTCAATTTACACTTAATTGTGATGGTCCTGTACTTTCTGTTCAACCGGATACAGTTTATGTAAATTCAAATGGAAACGTAATTGTATCGGCAAATACTTTAGATTCAGGTTCTCTAAACAGTGATTCTACAACAACAACAGGATTAAGTTTTAATCTTTCGGATAGTATATTTGATTGTTCTGAATTGGGATTACAAACGGTTAATTTTACAGTTACTGATAGTAATGGGTTTTCAAACTCAGATTCAACGACCCTTCTCGTTTTAGATACTATGGTACCAGTTATTAACTGGGGAGATACAACCTTGTATTTGGATGATTCATTTACTTCGAGTATAAACGAAGTACAACTTATGGAACTTATTAGCGATAATTGTTCAATAGATACAGCATGGATATCTCAAGATACATTTACTTGTAATGATTTTGGAAGTAATTCCGTTACCGTTACAGCCATTGATGGATCGAATAATCAAACTAGCGTTGTTTTCAATATTACGATAGACTCAGAAGATGATGTTTCGGTACTTGGATATGATACAACTATTTACCTGAATAGTAATGGACAAGTTAATTTAGATATCAATCAACTAAATTACGATGTAACTTATATTTGTGATACTCTAATTCCAGTATTAAGTCATACAGAATATACCTGTGATGATTTAGGATCAAATTCGATTTGGTTAAGCATTAATGATAACATTAACCAATCTGATTCTTCTAATTTTAATGTAACTGTAGTGGACACGATTGCTCCATTACTTAACACATATACATCTAATTCAATTTATCTTAACCAGGCAGGTGAAGCCCTTATTACAGATGAATTATTAGATAGTAACACCTATGATAATTGCACCTACACATTACACTATAACAATTCGTTATCATGTACAGAAACAGGTATTCAATCTATTCAAGTTTGGGCTGAAGACAATTCAGGAAATATTTCGGATACAAATATGGTTAACATTACCGTTATTGATACGATTAATCCAATCGTATCCGTTTTAGATACTGTAACCATTTACTTAGATACATTCGGACAATCTACAGTTGATTTTTCTACATTTGATACTGGATCATATGATAATTGTTCTATAACAGCTACATCCCTTTCTACAGATACATTCTACTGTTCTGATCTTGGATATCAAAATATAGTTATATCAGCTTCGGATGCAAGTAATAACTCAACATCTATACAAACTACAGTATTGGTTATAGATTCTATTCTCCCAATACTACCTATTAACCCGGTTTACAATGTTTATTTAAATACGAATGGAACGGCAATATTACCTTATGATAGTATCTTATCAGAAAGTTATGACAACTGTTCATTAAGTTTAACATATGATAGTAATTATACCTGTTCAAACATGGGTTTAAACACCATGAATATAATTGCTACAGATCTTTCTGGAAATACAACAACAAGCATTGCTCATGTTAATGTATTCGATACCCTTGCTCCAAACCTTGTTACCAATAATACAATTGAAGTATACTTGAACACATCGGGTGAAGCCATTGTAACAGAAAGCATGATTAATAACGGAACGAATGACAACTGTGATTATACGATTTACTTTACAGATACATTCAATTGTTCTACAGTAGGCCTACAAAACATTAATGTTTGGGCTGAAGATGCATCTGGAAATATATCTGATACAAATGTTGTAAACATTACGGTTGTTGACAGTATTAATCCAACATTATCCGTTTTAGATACTGTAACTATTTACTTAGATACTTTCGGACAATCAACGGTTGATTTCTCTACATTTGATACTGGATCTTATGACAATTGCTCATTAACAACAACATCACTGTCTGTAGATACATTCTATTGTTCTGATCTTGGATATCAAAACATAGAGATATCTGCTTTAGATGCAAGTAATAACCTATCATCTCAGCAGGTTACGGTCTTAATTCTAGATACAATATCTCCTACTCTTCCTACAATTTCTACATATACTGTATATGTAGATCATAATGGAATGGCAACATTAAACCCAGATAGCATCTTATCTGGAAGCTATGATAATTGTTCTTTAGCATTAACATACGACAGTCTTTTCTCTTGTTCTGACCTTGGTAATAATAGCATTGATATTACAGGGACTGATCCTTCTGGAAATACGACCGTATATTCGACTATAGTACAAGTAATTGATACATTGGCACCAGATTTACAAACAATTTCTACTTTAGATATTTATGTAGATTCAAATGGTATAGCAACTGTTAATGATGCATTAATTGATAATGGTACTAGCGATAATTGTTCATACACTATGTTTTACATAGATACTTTTGATTGTTCATCTATTGGTACGCATAATATTCAAGTCTGGGCAGAAGACAATACAGGAAATGTTTCGGATACAAGCCTAATAAGTGTAAATGTATTAGATACTATTTTACCGTTTTTCACCTCTATTCCAGACACGGTATATTTAGTATGTAATGAAGATATATTAGACGGAATTAATGCTGATGATAACTGTGGAATTGATAGCATATACATTGATCCGAATTCACCTATAATTGCAGATGGTGATACAGGGTTCTTCTCTTTAAATATTATTGCAGAAGATCATTCTTCAAATACCACGAATCATAATATTGTATATCATATTTCTGGACTTAATTCTACTATACAATATGATAATACGGAGTTAATGGTTGAACAAAATAATGTAGATTATCAATGGTATACATGTCCAGACACCATATTTATTTCAGGTGCCAATAATCAATACTTTACACCTCTAAATAATGGAGATTTTGGTGTCATGTTAACCGATGGAGAATGTGTAACCTATTCATCTTGTTTTAATGTACAAAACATTGGTATTAATGAAATAGAACAAAATGTTATATCATTAGTCCCTAACCCTGCTAAAACGTTTATAGAAATAATAAACCTGAAAGCAGATTCAGATTTCCAGATCATTAGTAACCTTGGAAAAATAATCATGGAAGGTCAAATTACACCTCAACAGAAAATATCTATTGAACATTTCAATAAAGGTTCATATGTTATCCAAATTGAAGGTTATGAAACTTTAAAGTTTATTAAGCTTTAATTAATTAAACCCTTATCTAAATAGACCACTTAATACGTGGTCTATTTTTGTTTAAATCAGATTATGGAAGTGTTATAAATTAAAAAAGAATCTTCATGAGATATTAATTCTTATTGATTAATTTTGAATAACCATAAATCATAGATTGCACTTTAAGTGTAGACTATACAACCATAAATTATGCAATTCCCTAACCTCAATATTAAAACAACGTTTCAAGATCAACTTCCTGCTGATCCTATAGAACAAAATACAAGACGTCAAATAGAACAAGCGTGTTATTCATTTGTATATCCTAAACCAACGTCTAATCCACAACTCATCCATACCGAAACTACTTTTGCTAAATCTTTAGGATTTTCTGACCAAGATTTAACATCGTTAGAATTTACGAAGTTAATGACTGGAAATTTATCATTGGATTCATACAAACCTTTTGCTATGTGTTATGGTGGTCATCAGTTTGGGCACTGGGCAGGACAATTGGGTGATGGAAGAGCTATTAATATCGCTGAAATAGAAACTGAAAATCAACAGAAATGGTACCTTCAGCTTAAAGGTGCTGGAGAAACACCATATTCCAGACGTGCAGATGGATTGGCTGTATTAAGATCTTCTGTTAGAGAATATATATGTAGTGAAGCCATGTTTCATTTAGGAATAGCAACAACAAGAGCCTTATCTCTTGCTTTTTCAGGAGACCAAGTATTACGAGATGTTCTTTACAATGGTAATCAGGCCTATGAAAAAGGAGCGGTTGTTTGTCGTTTATCTGAAAGTTTTATCCGATTTGGTAATTTTGAGATTCTATCCTCTAGAGGCGACAAGAAAACGTTGAAAACCATGGTCGATTTTACAATCAACAACCACTACTCTCACTTAGGTGTTCCATCTAAGGAAACCTATTTAGCTATGTTTAGGGAAATAGCTCAACGAACTCAACAAATGATTATACATTGGCAAAGAGTTGGATTTGTTCATGGTGTAATGAACACCGATAATATGTCTATACTTGGACAAACCATTGATTATGGACCTTATGGATGGTTAGAGGGATATGATCCTGATTGGACTCCGAATACTACAGATAATCAAAATAGAAGATATAGATTTGGACAACAAGGAAATATTGGATTATGGAATTTACTTCAACTTGCCAATGCACTTTATCCATTAATTGAAGATCCTAAACCATTAGAAGAAATACTTCAAGAATATAACCAATCTTATGATGTAGCCTACAGAAAAATGATGGGTTCTAAGTTAGGCTTAAAGCAGAGTTTAGATAACGATGAAGTTTTAATTTCGAGTTTAGAGCATGTTTTACAGCTTATTGAGACGGATATGACCATCTTTTTCAGATCTCTAAGTCTTGTTAAAAAATCTGGAACACCTGAAGAATGTATACCGCTTATTAAAGATGTATTTTATGACATAAGTGCCTTTACAACCGTAATAGAAGATAAGTGGAAAGCGTGGTTTGTAATTTACCTAGAACGATTACAATTAGAAACTCAAACAGATGCCGATCGATTGGTTTTTATGAATACCATTAATCCAAAATACGTCTTTAGAAACTACATGGCACAAATGGCTACAGATTTAGCAGAAAAAGAGGATTATAGCCTTATAAACGACTTCTCTAAATTATTCAAGAAGCCGTATGAAGAACAACCTGAATTTGAAAAATGGTTTGCTAAACGTCCGGAATGGGCAAGGCACAAAATTGGTTGTTCTCAACTTTCGTGTAGCTCTTAAATTCGCTGGTTATTCTTTAACGTTCGTCAAGAATAATATAGATTGCTTCTTTAACCGTTCTATTAATGTATAGAGTTCATTTTCACGAACAAGATTGATAATACTCGGATCATTTTTAATACAAAATTCAATAAACATACCTAACTTTTGATTGGGTATGTTTAGTTTTTCGATGTAAAAGTCTTCATCAAAAGAAGTATATAACATACCAAATGAATCATCTTTTACTTTAATCGCTCTAACCTTTTTTATCTCTTTATATTCTTTGGTAAAACTACCTAGAAAACTAGCAGATACGCCAATTCCGTAATATTTCACTTTTGGTTTTAACACATCATATTGTCGTTCTAAATAGGGTCTTTTAATCAAATTATTTTTAAACGGAAGATTCAAATTGATATCTCCTACCTCTTTTGGTAAGGTATCTAAAATTGTTTTTTTTGGAACAAGAACAATATCCGCTAAGGTTTCTATACTCTCATTTAAAATGATTTGAAGCGGCTCTACTAAATCAATTTTATTAATTATTTTATAAACACGTGTATATTGTACTGATGATATTTCTAAAGTATCCCAAAGGTTAACCAATATCTCAAAATGCCCAGTTGTATTGGAGGTTGTTCCTATACCCTGGGTGACATTTATTATATGAATATCTTTTACACCAACGCCACTTGTATCAATAACACTACCATGAATTGATAATTCTTGACCTTGGAACGTATAGGTTATATGTATTAGAATTAAACAAATTAGATATTTCATAATTCAAATAAACGCAATAATCTATTCACATGTATTAATCCTAACACCTATTAGTTTTGTTTTACATTTTTTTAGGTTAGCTCCAACTTATTACTGTATATCATGTATTTATTATCTAGCAACGTGTTTCTATTTTAGACGTATCCCTAATCCCATTTCATTTTTTAAAGTTAATAAGGCTTCCGCGTTTCCTTTCGCATCGTCTACAGGATGGTGTGTATGCTTTGTTTTACGTAAATGTTTAAAATTTTTGAATGTATCTTTCACCAATCCTTTATACATACTTCCTAAATTTTGTGAGCTGTGTCCAAACGGATTTCGCCCAATAAAATGATGAAAATACCAACAAATAAACATCCAATCAAATCCATTATTGTCGCTAATAAAAACCGCTTGACCATTCGAGTTTTCTTTGACCCATTGAGCAAAGTCCTCCATAACTTGTTTGGGGTCGTCAAAATCCAATGTTTCCTCTCTCGAATGTCCAGATACCTCTAAGGCTTGAGGTATCCAATCTTCTGATATGGGTTTTAATCTTCCATAGAACGTTTTCTCTAAATCGCCTTCTACCACAACAGCTCCAAAAGAAACCATTGAATAATCCCCTGGTATTGGTCCATCGGACTCAATATCTACCATTATATAACTCATTTGTTTTAAGTTTAATTTTTATAAATTATCGTATCGTAAAATATCAATAACGTTAATATCGTTCAAGATAATAAATATAGTTTCTATTGATGAAGTGGAGTTAAGAATTCACGTTCCAAACCCAATATTATTCCTAACCCATCTGTGTTTTTAGTTTTATCGTAAATATTGGTGATTTGTATGAATTGGTTAACAATTACATAGAGTTCTGTTTCTTTAGGGAATTCAAAAATAAACAGAACCTTACTTGCATGTTCTGCAAAATTAGGCAACTCACCGTTATTCAAATAATTTTTAATAACTAACGCTTCTAAATCGTCAGGTTGAACCAAAACGTTATTTTTATAAATTCCTAATTTCGATACATAAAACGTGTTTCTTTCTAATGGATGCCAAGGCGGAGGATCGCACATTAATAAAGGAAATACTCCTCCCATATAACTATCGTTTTCTATTTCTATATAAGGAGGAAGATTATCACAACTTCTAGTATATATATCTTCCACTAAAGCTCCATAATTTTCAAATAAATCAATATTCAATGAAACTCCAGTAAACCCATAATATTTTTCAAAATCATGTCTAACATAACCGTATGCTTTTAATTCTTTATCCGTTCCCGAACAACTTATTAATATTGATAATAAGAGAATGTATATTGTTTTCAAATTCATAATTTCAATTTAACTCTAATTTCCTCCTTATTTTTAAAACAAAAAAGCCTTCTAAAAATAAGAAGGCTTTTTATATGGTTAAAAGATCTAACTATAAATCAATCTCTTTTAAATTCTTTATACTATTTCTTTCTAAAAATGCATCTATCGTTTCAAAATGCTCAATAACTCTTTTGTCCGCAAATTCAAAAACTTTTTCAGATAGGCCTTGTAGAAAATCACGGTCGTGAGATACAAGAATCAATGTTCCATCAAAATTAAGTAATGCCTCTTTTATGACCTCTTTAGAACGTAAATCTAAATGGTTAGTTGGCTCATCGAGAATCAATACATTAACAGGTTCTAAAAGTAATTTAACCATTGCCAACCTCGTTTTTTCACCACCCGATAATACCTTTACTTTTTTGTCAATGTCGTCTCCACTAAACATAAACTGACCAAGTATATTCTTTATCTGTGTACGTATATCTCCTTTGGCAATATGATCTACCGTTTGAAAAATGGTTAGTTCTTCGTCTAATAAAGAAGCTTGATTTTGAGCAAAATATCCAACTTTAGCATTGTGACCTAAACCACATTCTCCATCAAAATCGATTTCTCCCATAATGGCTTTTATCATGGTCGATTTACCTTCCCCATTTCGACCAACAAACGAAACTTTTTCACCACGTGCAATAGAAAAACTAGCTTCTTTAAACACCGTTAAATCTCCATAAGTTTTAGACATATCTAATACTTTAACTGGATAATCTCCAGCTCTAGGTGATGGTGGGAAACGTAACTTTAATGCAGATGTATCCACTTCATCAATCTCAATTGGAACTAGCTTTTCTAGCATACGTTCTCTTGAGTTAACCTGATTTGTTTTAGAAAATGTCCCTCTAAATCGTTCAATAAATGCTTTATTATCTGCAATAAATTTCTGTTGCTCTTGGTAAGCTTTTATCTGATGCGCTCTTCGTTCTTTTCTTAATTCTAAATAATGCGAATAATTGGCTTTATAATCATGAATAGTACCCATAGTAACTTCAATGGTACGATTGGTTATATTGTCAATAAATGCTTTATCGTGAGAAATAACAACAACAGCCTTTGCTTTATGTAACAGGAAATGTTCCAACCATATAACCGATTCAATATCCACGTGGTTTGTAGGCTCATCCAATAGGATTAAATCCGGTTTTTGTAATAAAATTTTAGCCAATTCAATACGCATTCTCCATCCTCCACTAAATTCAGATGTTGAACGATCAAAATCACCAGCCTTAAATCCTAAACCTTTAAGGGCCTTTTCTACTTCTGCATCATAATTAATATCTTCTAATGCATAGTATTTTTCACCAAGATCAGAAACGCGTTCAATCAACTTCATATACTCTGCAGATTCATAATCTGTTCGAGTTTCAAGTTGTGTATTGATATCAGCCATTTCAGCTTTCATATCAAATATTGACTTAAATGCCTTAGCGGCTTCTTCTCTTACCGTACATTCATCATCCATTAATAAATGCTGAGGTAAATAAGCGATAACTGTATCTTTAGGACTTCTGATGGCTCCTTTTGTAGGTTGAGATACACCTGCAATAATTTTCATCATGGTAGACTTTCCAGCACCATTCTTTCCCATTAATGCAATTTTATCATTTTCATTAATAGCAAAAGAGACATCACTAAATAATGCATCGCCACCAAATTCTACCGCTATCTGATCTACTGAAATCATAATTTTATTATTTGAATGGCGAATTTAAAGAAATCATAAAGAAAAACGCATTAATAAAAAGATAATAACAATCTACTCATAGATACTTTTAACTTAACAACAATACCATTACTAACGATAATATGATATATTTGAAATTAATATAAAATCTAATCGTAATGAAATATTTAATTCTTCTATTCTTCCTATTAACATCGTTTACAATTTTTGGTCAAAATAATGCGTTTATAAAACCACAATTTTTAAGGGTTTACAATCTAGAAGGAAAAAAAATTAATAAGGGCTATATTATTAGCATTAACGATACTTCGCTTGTTCTTAATAAGAATTATAAAACTCAAGTTATTCCATTCACAGATATTGGCTATATAAAAACAAAACGTTCGTTTGGAAATAATGTAGCCATTAGTATACCTACTTCGGCTGCAATTGCAGCTTTCGTAACTTATTCTACCGTTGATGACGATCCATTTTTTGGAAGGGCATTTGTAACTTCTATGTCAGGAGTATTAGGTGCTTTAGGCGGATTTTTAATTGGAACTATTATTCAGTCAACTAAAAACATAGATAAATATCCAATTCATGCGAATAAGGAACAATGGGATGCTTTTAAAATGCAATATAATTTGTTTTATAATTTAGAATACCCTCCAAATAAAATAATCCCTTCTTAAATATTAAGAAAACAATATACATCCCACTCAAAAGTTTATTTTTGCAGAATAAACAATTGTACAATTATGACTAGAATTGCCATTATTGGTGGAGGTGCAGCAGGGTTTTTCTCTGCAATTTCTGCTAAAAAGCATCACCCTAACGCCAACGTAATTATTTTAGAAAAAACGAAACGTGTGCTTTCTAAAGTAAAAGTTTCTGGTGGTGGACGTTGTAATGTTACGAATGGCTGTACACATATTCCAGAACTTATACAGGCCTATCCTAGAGGTTCTAAATTACTTAAGGGTGCATTTAGAACATTTTCTACTCAAAATACTATGGATTGGTTTCAGTCTAGAAATGTACCATTAACGATTCAAGAGGACAATTGTGTTTTTCCAGTCTCTCAAGATTCTCAAAGTATCATTGATTGTTTACAAAACGAATCGGATGAATTAGGCGTTAAAATATGGTTCGGTAGATCTGTAGAATCCATTGTGAAAGAAAACGATGTCTTTAATATTAAATGTGCAAGAGATGAAAAAATACATGAATTTAATAAGGTAATTGTTGCTACTGGTGGTACACCTAAACGTAAAGGTTTAGATTGGCTAGAGGCTATTGGGCATAAAATTGAACATCCTGTCCCCTCTTTATTCACGTTTAATATGCCAATGGAAGGTATTACTAAATTAATGGGAATTGTAGTGGAAGAGGCCCAAGTTAATATCCAAGGTACTAAGCTAAATTCAGATGGACCTTTGTTAATTACACATTGGGGAATGAGTGGGCCAGCTATTTTAAAGCTATCGGCCTTTGGGGCTCGTATTTTATCTGAAAAACAATATACCTTTAAAGCTCAAGTGAATTGGGTAAACACAAAGGATACAGACTTGGTTCGTAATGAAATACTAAAGACAATTGATACTAATCCTCAAAAAAAGCTAGCCAATATAAGACTATATAACCTACAATCCAGATTATGGGATTATTTGTTAGAACGTTCTGGATTGAGTGTGGATAAAAAATGGATTGAACTTGGGAAAAAGAGCATTAATAAATTCATTGAAACCCTAACTAACGACATTTATGATGTTAGTGGTAAAACAACCTTTAAAGAAGAATTTGTTACCTGTGGTGGTGTCTCTTTAAAAAGTATTCATCCAAAAACCATGGAAAGTAAAGTCTGTTCGGGTTTATATTTTTGTGGTGAAATTATGGATATTGATGGAATTACGGGAGGATATAACTTTCAAGCCGCTTGGACTACAGGATATATTGCAGGTAAACTGCAATAACAAATTAATTAGGATCTATTTAAACTTGATTTTTTGAATTAGATTTTTATCCAAATAGTATCCCAACATCCCTCCTATACTATAACAAATCAGATCGCTCCAAAGAAATCCATACCCTAAAACTAATCCACCCAAAGTTGTATGGCGAATTGTGTTTATCCAACGGGCATCATACAATTGTAAAAGTTCAATGAGAAAACATATGGCAATACTCATTATTAAAACAAAATATCGTGATTTAGAATTGTAAAACCAAGCCACAATCCAATACATCATTAAGGCGTAGAATACATCGCCTAAATACGGATATAAAAAAACTGGAATGTTAGATGATCTAGAACATATACCGATTACAATCGTTAATCCTATTAAACCTAAATATATAAATCTATTATTCATATTAAAAATGTGTTTCTCTTGGACTTTTCATCTTGGCGTTTTCTTAATTAAGAATATAAAATTCAAACAAAGTAAGTCTTTTTATTTATATCTAATTTTAGCATTATAATAAACTTGTTTAAGCACAGAACATAAAGTCAATAATTTTATTTCAAGAAGGTCCTTTAATCGAATAAATAAGACTAATATTGTTTGAAATATTTTCCTACTTTTGTCACCATTAAGGATTACTTTTGATCAATCTATTCTAATAAGACTTCACCATATTTGAGACCTACCTATCTATTCATATTATTTTTATTTACACTCCCTTTGTTTTCTGAAACCGATACAACGCGATTGCATTATGAAAATAAACTAAAAGATGCTGTAGAAAAATCATATAAAGAGTTTTATGAATCTTCCTATAAACTAGCCAATGAAGTCTTAGAGTACGCAGAACGTGAAAAGGATTATGAACTCATGTGTAATGTTTATACACTTTATGCTGAGAATTATTACTATACAAATGACTCCTCCTTAAGCAACTATTATATTGATAAATCTGAAAGTCTGGCGATAAAATATAAGTTAGATAACGCTTTAAACGTTAATTACAGATCTAGAGGAAATTACCTAGAAGGCCATAACCTACAAAAGGCAGAATACTACCTCCGTGAATCTTTACGGCATGTAAGTCTAAAAGATACCTTAGAATATGCCCTTTCATATAATGATATAGCTTACTATTTTGTATCTGAGCTCAAGCAATGTGACTCTGCATATAAATATTTAAATATAGCAGAACAAGCTGCTTTTTTTTACTCGGATAAAGCTCCATTAATATACATCTATCTTAATAAATCGTATTGTGCTTACATAGATGATGATCTTGTTCAATGTGAAGAATATATAAATAAATGTATTCCGTTATTAGATAATACAAATGATCCTTTAGCCAGAACTCAGGTCTTAGAAAATTTATTGGAATTAAAGTATGACCAAAAAGATTATAAGGCCATATTTTCAATTAAAGATTCTCTCCATGTTTTATATCAAAAAACATATGCTAAAAATATGGAGCTCTCTAAACAAGAAATAATAAATAAAATAAGAATAGAGGAACACCAAAAACTCATTAATATATTAAAGCAAAAAGAATCTTTACAAAAAGAAAAGATAGAACTATACAGCGACTTATTTTATGTAGGGTTACTGGCCATTATTGCTATTACTATAGCTTTTATATTCCTATTTAAACATTTTAAACAACGTAAACACAATTTATTTTTAATAGAAAGAAAAAATGAAGAGTTAGAAAAAGCAACTGAATATGCTGAAAAACTTTCCAAATTAAAAAGTCAATTTATATCTAATGTTACACATGAATTAAGAACCCCATTATATGCCATTTCAGGTTATAGTAAAATATTAAAAAACAAAAACGATTCTGAATCTCTTTCAAACTACATTAACTCTATAGAATATTCTACAAATTATTTAACCGAATTAATCAACGGTATTTTAGAATTTAATAAATATCAAAACCCAAATACAGATGAATTAAATCCAGCGTTTTGGGATATAAGAGCCTTTATTAATCGTATAATATTAACTTTCCAAGTACTTACTTTCGAAAAGGAGAATAAATTAAAGTTTGAAATAAGTGATTCTATACCTACGCAATTAAAATTTGACCATATTAAACTTCAGCAAGTTCTATATAATCTATTAATGAATGCGAATAAATTCACCTCAAATGGCGATATACACCTGAAAATAAAGGATTTAAATACAAACAACACAACAAATACATGTTTACTTTCCTTTCAAATTGAGGATAATGGAACTGGAATTGAGAAAGACGAACAAGCTCAAATATTTGATATATATCAACAAGCCTCAACAACATATAACCATACTGAAGGGTTTGGGTTAGGACTTTCTATTGTATCTAAAATATTAAAACAAATGGATTCTGAGATTAAAGTTGAAAGTACACCTGGTGAAGGTTCTATTTTCTTTTTTACGATCAGTACCCCATTTGAAACATCTTCAACTAATCTTAATCAACCTTCTGTTAAAAATTACCAACCCGACTATTTCAAAGGCAAATCTTGTTTAATAGTGGATGATAATGAGGTTAATTTGCAAGTAACAAAATGGCATTTGGAAACCTATGGAATGGATTGTACTACAACCACAAGTGGTGAAGAATCTATTGAAATCCTAAAGACAAATTCATATCATTTAATTTTAATGGATATTCATATGCCAACACTTTCTGGTCCAGAAACGGTTAAAATAATAAAGAAAACTGATACTGTAACCCCTATTATTGCCTTAAGCGCTGTTGATGTAAACGAGCTGGAAGTCGATATTTCTCAACTCGGTTTTGAGACCTTAATTACAAAACCATTTAAAACAGAACACTTTTTAAATGTGATTAATAAATCCTTGAGAGATCATGTGGTTTAAAGCATAGTAATTCTTAACATTTATTCTCTAAAATAAATAAAGGTTTTTCCATAATAATCAAACAATTCAAAAGCATTTCGATAATTTTGTGTTTTTAAAATATGTATTATGGAATTTAAATTAATATCAGATTTTAAACCATCTGGAGATCAACCACAAGCCATTGATAAATTGGTTCATGGATTAAATGATGGTTTAGAAGCTCAGACGTTATTAGGAATTACAGGTTCTGGAAAAACATTTACAGCGGCTAATGTTATTCAACAAGTTAACCGACCTACTCTGATTTTAAGCCATAATAAAACACTTGCGGCGCAATTATATGGAGAATTCAAAGAATTTTTCCCTGATAATTCTGTTGAATACTTTGTTTCTTACTATGATTATTATCAACCCGAAGCCTTCTTACCAACAACAGGTACATATATAGAAAAAGATTTATCTATTAATGACGAAATTGAAAAGTTAAGACTTTCGGCAACTTCTGCTTTACTTTCAGGAAGAAGAGACATCATCGTTGTGTCATCTGTATCTTGTATTTATGGTATTGGAAATCCAGATGAGTTCCATAAAAACACGATTTCTATAGAGACGGGGATGAAGGTTAGTCGTAAAGCACTATTACACACACTAAATACAGCTTTATACTCAAGAACAGAAGCCGATTTCCAACGTGGTAATTTTAGAGTTAAAGGAGATACCGTGGACGTTTTCCCAGCTTATGCAGATGTTTACTATAGATTGCATTTTTGGGATGATGAAATTGAAAAAATAGAAAGCAGAAACCCAGAAAACAACAATAAAATTGAGACCTACGAACATGTCTTAATATATCCTGCAAATTTATTCGTTACCTCAAAAGAGCTTCTAATTGAAGCCATGAGTTTAATTCGTTATGATTTAGGAAAGCGTGTTGATTTCTTTAGAGAAGTTGGTAGAGGTCTTGAAGCAAAGCGTTTGGAAGAAAGAGTTAATTACGATTTAGAAATGATCCAAGAGCTTGGGTATTGTTCTGGAATTGAGAATTACTCTCGCTATTTAGATGGTCGAGAACCTGGATCGAGACCCTTTTGCTTGATTGACTACTTCCCAGACGATTACTTAATGTTAATTGATGAGAGTCACGTGACTATTCCACAAATTAAAGCTATGTATGGTGGTGACCGTTCAAGGAAAGAAAACCTTGTAGAATATGGGTTTAGATTACCATCTGCAATGGATAATAGGCCTTTAAAATTTGATGAGTTTGAGGGAGTTCAAAATCAAACCATATATATTTCTGCAACACCAGCAGACTATGAGTTAGAAAAATCTGAAGGGGTTTATATAGAACAAATTATTAGGCCTACAGGTTTACTTGATCCTGTTATTGAAGTAAGACCAAGTGAAAACCAAGTAGATGATTTAATGGCTGAAATTAAAGTTAGAGCAGAAAAAGACGAACGTGTTTTAGTGACAACTCTAACCAAAAGAATGGCCGAAGAACTCACAAAATATTTATCTAAGTACCAAGTACGTTGTACATATATCCACTCAGATGTTGAAACTATGGAACGTATAGAAATTATGCAAAACTTGCGTAAAGGAGTTATTGATGTATTAATTGGAGTTAACCTTTTAAGAGAAGGATTAGATTTACCTGAAGTTTCTTTAGTTGCTATATTAGATGCCGACAAAGAAGGATTCTTAAGATCTGAACGTGCGTTAGTTCAAACGGTTGGTCGTGCTGCCCGAAACCCGAATGGAATTGCCATATTGTATGCTGATAAAATAACGAATTCCATGGAGAAAACCATTTCGGCAACTGAACGAAGAAGAACAATACAAAAAGCCTATAATAAAAAGCACAATTTAGAGCCTAAAGCATTAATTAAATCTATTCGCTCCGTTTTTGATGAAACACCAGAATCTGGAAAGCAATATTCTACGGCCTTTTCTAATGCAGAAACGGTTTCCGAAGAGGATTTAATTTATATGACAAAAGATCAAATTCACGAAAAAGTAAAGTATTTTCGCAAAGAAATGGAAAAAGCAGCTGATGCCTTGGATTTCCCAAGAGCAGCCTTTTATCGCGACGAAATAAAAAAACTAAAAACAAGTAAAAATGGCTAACAACGAAAACAAAGGTGGTTTAATGAAAATTGTCATGTTTGTAGGTGTAATTATTATTGCATCTTTAATACTAATGCCAATGTTCGAAAGAGAGAAAGTACTAAGAGTATACTCTCCTAGCGACATCAATAAAGAATTAGTTGATCCTAGTATGCATGACCAAAAAGGGTCTCATACAATTAGAGCCTTTTCCTTAACAAACCAAGCAAATGAAAACGTAAATAAAGATACGTTTGATGGAAAAATTAAAATAGTCGATTTTTTCTTTACAACTTGCGGAAACATCTGCCCTAAGATGACATTCCAGATGGAACGTTTAAATGAAAAGATGAAAGCAGATACGAATTTTGTGAT
Organism: Flavobacteriales bacterium; assembly: GCA_965243605.1. Lineage (GTDB taxonomy): Bacteria > Bacteroidota > Bacteroidia > Flavobacteriales > CAJXXR01 > JBMYYR01. The sequence goes on along the minus strand of CBDEVQ010000072.1, from coordinate 12,523 downwards.
TATTTCTCATTCTGTAACTCCAACGATAGATACGCCAGAGATATTAGCCAAATATGCCAAAGAACATAATGCAACTTTACCAAAATGGCATTTCCTAACTGGAGATAAATTAAAAATTAACGATTTGGCGCGTAAATCATATTTCGCAGCTAAAAAAGACTGGGATGGTGATTTAGGAGACTTTATACATACAGAAAACTTTGTACTTGTTGATAAAAACTGGCAAATACGAGGATATTATGATGGAACGAATACCGAAGACGTTAATCGATTAATGAAAGAGTATAAAATTCTACTGAAAGAACATCTAAGCAAATAATATTACAACGAACAGCCATTTTAACAAATGGCTGTTATTGTTTAACTCAATTTATATTAAAATACACTCTTAATTATTCACGATGCTCTAATTTTACCACATTAATAATACAAAAAATAATAATTTATTATGAATACTAAATCAATCCTACACATTTTAATATTATGTGTTCTTTCAATGTCATTGTCATGCCAAACCATAATAATTGAAACACCAAATGGGCCATCAAAATATAGAACTTCAAGAGATTATAGCGAAGGTAATTTAAGTGATATCTATAAAAAACAGCTTTTTGATTTTGATACGAACTATATTCATCAAGAACATACAGATTCTTCTCATCGCTTTGAACTTGTAGCTCCAGAGCAATTACAAATGGTTCTTAATACAAGCGATAAATCTCTAGTTGTATTTTGGAGAAAGTGTCCAAGTTCTATAGCTAGTTTAAAATGTGCTCAACACTTGGCCGATTCACTACAAGCCAAACTTACCATATTATCATTGGACTATGAATTGGAAGTTTTAGATCAACATTTAAACTCTATTAATTATAAATCGACCGTATATATTGCTAAAAACCTTAAGCCAATAACGTATAAAGCAAAAAAACAAATTCGCTTTGCGAAATACTTAATTCCTGAAACCTATAAGGTTTTAAAAGACTTAGTATTTGGAGTATCATACATCTATTTTGATGAAACTAATCCTGAAAATAACTTTTCAACAAATCGAGGTCGTTTTGTAAGAGCCAAACCAGGATATAAAAAAATTAAACCTGAAAATGCATTAGAAGTCTATTTTAGTCCACTAAATTAATCGTATAAAGAACATTACTAGATTATTAATTCGTATTAAAGTTTTTATATCTTTGATACGAATTAAATTAACGCAAAAACCTTTTTGATGAATAAAGCTATATTTATTGCTTCTACTTTACTTACAAGTCTATCATTACAGGCTCAAACATTGGTTACTTTTTTTACATCTGAAGGTAATTTTGAAGTTGAAATCTATGATGATGTAGCACCAATAACAGGGGATAATTTTTTAGACCTTGTTGGAGATAAATATTATGATGGTCTTTTGTTTCATCGTGTAATCGATGGTTTTATGATTCAAAGTGGAGATCCTACAGCTACAGGTAATGGTGGTCCTGGATACACTATAGTTGATGAGTTTTCACCCAACCTAAGCAATCTTAAAAAAACAATTTCTATGGCGAATAAAGGTCCAAATACTGGTGGAAGTCAATTCTTTATTAATCTAGATAATAATACGTTTTTAGATCACGATAAATCTCCTTTGACATCTAAGCACCCTGTGTTTGGAATTGTAACGGAAAATTTTAATATTGTACAAAACATAGGGAATTTTGAAACGGATGATTTTGAACGACCAATTACGGATGTCGTATTGGATAGTATTAGAGTTGGAAGTTTAACCATTTTATCTTTACCCGAAGCAAATGGGTTTGTAGAAATGGGTATTGTCCCTAACCCAACTAATACGAATTCCAACCTCATTATTAAATCTGAGAGCTCAGAACCTGTAACAATTCAAATTACAGACGTTTTAGGACGTATTATCACAAAGACTAAAGTAAATATTACCAAAGGTTTAAATACAATTGAATTGTCGTTAATAAAAGATAAAATATTAGCTAGTGGTCACTATACACTTACAATATCGAATTCTAAACAGAGTTCAAAATCAATTCATTTTATTGAACAATAAAATTATTGAGTTATTGACTTTAAAAAAAGGAGGACATTGTCCTCCTTTTTTTTTATGGATTATCGTTTTTTTTAGTCTAAAGCTATTAGCTGTATAAATGCTGGTAATCGACTGACACACTTTACAAGTTCTTTCTTTTCAACGTCTTCTCTAATATAAAAAATCTGATAGCTAGAGTAAACCGTATTTAAATAATAGTTTTCTTCAAATTGTTCATTGCTATAATGCTTAGAGCCAAAAGTGTATAATATTCCTTTTCTATTATTTATCCAACCAGACTTATTACTTGAGAATAAATTAACTTTCTTAATTATAAATCGATCTAAACCATAAGATATTTCTAAAACTTCTTTACCTTTTCTAGACGTATATTCTCTGATTGAATAACACTTAGGAATATAAAAATTCATATTATTCCAGTGATGTATAGAATCTACTCTAAACATTTCAGGAGTAATATGTGAAAAATAATGATATAAATTACTTGTATCTAATGCGATGTTGATATCTTCAATTGTAGGATCCATTTCCGATAATTCCAGAAAATCAATCGTGTTTCCTAAATCATCAATATAAGATAAGGCATGAGCTCCATTTCTCAAAGCACTTTTACCGGCGCCACTAACAACTCTAGAGACATCATCTAAGTTTTTACCACCTTTAGCAGCGCGACTGCAAGATTTTACTGCTCTAGCACCAGACAAAGCAACAAAACTGGCTAATACACCTATTTTAATAAAACTCTTTATTTGAATCATTTATGTTATTTAATCACGTTCAACGTTTATTATTTCACCATTAGTATATGAAAAAAGTACAACCTCGCTGCCGTATATTATTATAATTTTAAATAATAGAACGATAGTAGTCGAATATACAAGAATTTTAGAAAACATACTTTATTTACATTGTATTAGAGAATCACCATCCCATCTATAGTATGTCTTTACAGATTTTGTCAACTCTAATAATGGCATTCCAGAATCCGTTCCATCATCGGTTACCATTTCGCCATTCTTTATTATGGGATGATATTCCACTGAGCTTTTCACAATAAGTTCATTAATTGGTATATTCTTAGGGTAAGAAAAAATATTTGCATTCATTGCATCTTGATTAATCTGATCTTCTTCTTTATTATAAATTACTATAACTCTAGCCTCTTTAACCAAATAAGTAGAATCTTTTATCCTTAATGGATAATAAAAATCATCATGTATACTGTATTCCCAATCCACATTATTATCTGAACTTATTATTAAAGAAATTTCACCTTCATCATCAATATTTACAATTTGTATTCCCCCTCCTGTCTGTGAAATCTCTTTATGCCTTAAGACGGTTTGTGTATTATTTAATCCATTATATTCCAATTCTTCTAAATAATTTTCAATTGAAGCATATCTAAAAAGGAATGAATCGATCAAAACATGTGGATTACTAGACGTATAAGATTTAATGATTCTATGACTTTTAGAATCTCCAATTGAAATATAGTTTGGGTACCTAACAACCTTTTCATCAAATAACTCATTGTGCTTAATATATCCGTACTCCCCATTAAAACGAATTTTCAACCATTTTTTCCAAGTGCTTTTATCTTGAATTAATTCTTCAAAATTGACCCATGTATTAAAAGGAATCTGATCTATGGAATGGCCTGTTTGATATGGTGAACAATACACATTCGTATTTTGATTAAGGGTTAAGATGGAATCTAACTTTTCAGTAATGTTGATATTAGAATCAATTGCAAAAGAATCACATGGAGTATAATAATAAAGAACTTCTTCTTTTTGTATTTGAATTTCAACGTCTGGTGTAATTGAATCTGCATTAATAGAGTCTTTAGTTATAACTTTAGTCTTATCCACTAAATTATCACTCGTATTGGTATTATTACAACCTATTGTTATACCACTAACCATTAGAATTAATTGAAGAAACTTCATATTATAGAAAATTATAAATCATTATTCAGAACGAATATCAAACATTTTCAAGAAAAAAAAAATAAAAGTGTAACATTTAATAAAAGGAATCGTGATAGAAGTGTAATTGTTTAAAACAATAGACCAAATAGAATTGTGGCCACAATCCTTAACCAATTATTTTAAAGCAAACCTAAATCAATTCATTATGAATAATACACTTAAAACTATACTACTTGTATTAACTATCGGGATATCGCAATTAAGCTTGGCTCAAGATAAAAATGTTAAATCATTTATTAAATCGTATAAATCGAGCCCAGATGCAACCTATATAAATGCAAAAAGTGGCAAAGACTTTAACTTCAATGCAAGTGAATTGTCTGGGGTAATGTCCTTATTAGGTAATATCGGAACTGTTAAAATGATAACTCTAACAAGCTCCACTAAAGTAAAGTCTGATTTTAAACGCCTTAAGTCTAAACTTAATAATAGGTATGAAACAACCGTTAATATTAGTGGTGACGATGGTGGTTTAACGGTTTTTACTGATGAAGATAATGGTTATCTTTATGCCATGATTCAAGCTGAAGAGAACATTGTAGTAGTCTCTCTTGAATCTAAAGACTAATTGTAAAAAGGATCAATGACTTCAAAAGAATTTGAAACATTAATTGATGAAACTTCGGACTCTATTTATAACGTGGTATTCTTTATGTTAAGAGATACTGCCGAAAGTAGAGATATTGTCCAAGAAACCTTTATTAAGTTTTGGGAAAATAATAAACTCCATAATTTAGAAAATCCGAGAGGGTATTTAATGAAAATGGCAAAGAATTTGACAATAGATAAAATACGACGTAATAAATCCAAGGAAAAAGCCGTGAAAGAGCTCCAAATTCAATCTGAACTAAATACCACAGATTCTGAAAATGGATTAGAAAGCGGCAATAAAATGAAGCAAATTATTGCCTTTATTAATACCTTAAAGGATAAACAACGTGAAGTATTTGTATTAAGAGAATTAGAAGGTTTAACCTATACAGAAATATCCAATTATTTGGAAATTTCAGAAAGTCAAGTCAAAGTAATCTTGCACCGTGTTAGACATTCTATTCGAAAACAATTTTCTAGAACCGAAGTATTATGAAACCAGATATTAAACAACTTGTAGACAAATTTTGGGCCGGGACTTCTTCTTTGAAAGAAGAACAGGAATTAAAACATTATTTAGAAGATTATGGTTTTGAAGAACAATACCCAGAACTATATGCATACTTCGGACTTATAGAAAATGAAACAGCCCGAAAGTTATCTTCGGATTTTAAAGATACATTAAAAGATATTCCAAACAGGAAGCCAATCCTTACTATTGAAAAGGAAACTCCGTTAGAGCAAGAAGAAAGTCCAACCAAAACCACGCAATCTAAAGCGCATTTTAAATATTGGCTTGCCGCTTCAATTCTTCTTACTTCAGGTATTTTCACCCTTCAAAAATTTGAAAAGGATAGACAAATTAAAGAAGCTCAGGTTGCATTTAATGAAGCTAAATATAGTTTAGGATTGCTTTCCGAAAATATCAATAAAGGAGCATCTTATTTAAAACAAGTTGAACAATTCTCAAAAACACAAACGAAAGTTAAAAAAGCACTCAAAAAATAAATTATGAAAACGAAATTAATCATCATATTAACAGTATTACTTGGACTATCTTCATTTGCTCAATCTAATGCAATAAATAAGCTTTTTAGTCAGTACTCAGGAAATGACAGTATTTCTGAAATTAACATCTCGTCCAAAATGTTTGCTTTGTTTGGATATATTGATGCAGAAACCAAAGAAGATCAAGAAACATTAGACGCCATTAAAGGTATTAAAAACCTTTGCTTTATGTCTACAAATAGTAATAAAAAGGCAGTCAGTATGAGAGCTACCGCTAAAAAAATTGAAAAATCCAATTTCGAATCATTAATGACAGTTAAGGATGGTAACGATAATATTGAATTTTTAATTCAAGAAAAGGATGGTATTGTTTCTGAATTCTTAATGCTTATAGATAGTGATACGAGTTTTACAGTCATGAGTTTAACAGGATTAATTGATCTTGAAAAATTATCTAAACTATCTAAATTTGGAATTGATGGATTAGAAAATCTAGACCAACTGAATAATAAAACAGGGAAATAAATAACCCTAAAATAAATAGCATAAAAAAGGCTGAACATTGTGTTCAGCCTTTTTTATGCTATTTATTTACGTTACGGAATATCCATATACTTATGGGTCTGTAAAGACATTTTCCATTTAGGATACTTCTTTATATACGCTATAATTTCAGGTAGAATATTATCTGACCTATCCCATTCAGGTTGCAAGTATAATAAACAATCTTCGGTCACATTATTGGCACATTCTTCAGCAAATTTAAAATCATTAGGTCTTGAAATAACAATTTTAAGTTCATTCGCCTGTTTCCAGTTTTCCTCTAATGGCATTTTTCGTTTTTTAGGCGATAATGTAAACCAATCCCATTGACCAGAAAAGGCACTAGATCCAGAAGTTTCAATATGGGTTCTAATCTTCTTTTTTTGTAAAGCATCACATAATTCATCCAAATTATGCATTAATGGCTCACCTCCTGTAATTACAGCTAAAGGAGCCTCTCCTACTTTTTCAACAATATTAGAGATCATTTGCCATTGATTATCTTCAATTGGCCAACTTTCTTTTACATCGCAAAACGGACATCCAACATCACAAGCTGCAGTTCTTATAAAATATGCTGCATGACCTGTATATTTCCCCTCCCCTTGTATGGTGTAAAAATCTTCCATAATGGGTAATTGACCTTTTCTATCTGACATGATTCTCAATTAATCTTGTTAAACCTACCAATCTATTGGTCTATAATCTTTTAAAAACTTACCACACCAATGCTTTCCTGTATTAATTCCATCAAACAATGGATCTAATACTCTTGCTGCACCATCTACAATATCTAATGGAGGTTGGAAATCGTGTACTTCTACTTTATGCTTAGATAATTGTGCTGGATCTTCGTCGGTTACCCATCCCGTATCAACAGCATTCATAAATACACCATCTTTAGCAAAATCTAATGCAGAAGTATGCGTCATCATATTTAAAGCGGCTTTAGCCATATTAGTATGAGGATGTCTATCTTCTTTATAGAATCTATGAAATTTCCCTTCCATAGCAGATACATTAATAATATGCTTTTTCCCAGTATTTTCTTTACGCATCAATTTAGATAAACGATTACATAATACGAATGGTGCAACCGCATTTACTAATTGAACTTCTACCATTTCTGGTGTTTCTATTTCACCTAATTTTAATCTCCAACTATTGGTCTTTCTTAAATCTACTTGTTGTAAATCTGCATCCAATTCCCCTTCTGGAAATACTTCTTCTGCCTTTAATGAATTATCGAAACTATATGGTATTTGTGATAATTTTGCTGACGAACGTATTCCGATTCCAGGTTCTGGTCCGTGCCAAGTTACTGGTAAATTTTGTTTACTTGGAACATTGTTTGTAAATGCTTTAAGCTCATCCAAACAGAAATTATGATCAGAAAGAACCAATTGTTCAAACTCAGACAAATCACTAAATGGCTTTTCTTCCATTTCCATTAAGTGTTGGTAAAATCCAGCTGGACGCCTTACCGTTTGAGCTGCGTTATTAATTAGGATATCTAAACGGTCATATTTCTGTTCTATAAAATTACAGAATATCTCAACCGATGGAATATGTCTTAAATCTAAACCGTGAATCTTTAAACGGTGTCCCCATTCTTCAAAATCATCCTCTTTAGAATATCTTACAGCAGAATCTACTGGAAAACGTGTAGTGGCTACAACCGTTGCCCCAGCTCTTAACATCATTAATGTAATATGATATCCTATCTTTAAACGAGAACCTGTTACAATAGCAACTTGCCCTTTTAGATCTGCCGTTTGAAAACGTTTGGCATAATTAAAATCAGCACAGTCCTGACACATTGTATCATAAAAATGATGAAGCTTTGTATATACTGTTTTACAGACATAACAATTTCTTGGAGATTCTAACTCTTTCTCCTCCATATCTTCAATTGCAGTAAAATCTAATAATTTTGGTGCAACAAATACAGTATTTTCACGAGCAGAACGAATTCCAGTTAACTTTCTTGCATGTTTGTCACGTTCTATCATTTTACGTTTGGCTGCTTTTTTAGCATCCTTCCGTCTACGTGCAAATTCTTCTCTATTTGGTCGTGATAAAAGACCAGAAACTTTCATTAACTCAACCCTTTGTTCTTCAGGAAGTTCAAAAAGCTGATTCGTATCTTCCAATAAATTTTTAATGGTTGAGATACATTGATCAATATCTTTAGAACTTAAACGTTCTGAATGGTTATTTAATTGGTCTGAATCCATGTTTTGAAATTTGAAGAGCAAATATAATTATTATCGAGTTACTAGACTTGTTTCAGTTAAAATTTAAGACGATTATCTTGTAAAAGATAAATCCAACATTAACCCACTTCACATTTTTTGTATTGCATCAAGGTATCTTTAGCTGTAATTATCGTATTTTTATAAATGGCATGTTACTTATTGTGTTTAATGCAAATCAATTCCAATATACATTGTCTACTATTTCAAGACAACAGCACGTAAACACTTAATTACCAATTAGTTTAAACATGACCACTCACTTGTCGTAAGTAAAACTAACGATCATAGAAACAATTGTATACTTTTGAAATGTAGACTTATTACACCTAAGTCATATTTCGTTTTTCTTAATTTTCTATTGTTTACTAGAATATCAAAGGTTGGTTATTAATTTAACCAACCTTTTTTTATTACTTATTATTAACATGCTTAGTCAGGTAATCAAAAGATTATTTAGTAAGTTTGACTCAATTTGATAAAAATTTAATAATTAAAGATGAAAAAACTATTTTCTATCCTACTATTGATTGGTATATCGCAAGCTCTTTTTTCTCAAGAAAAGGTATACTTCCCTGCTTATGAAATTATTAACGTTCATGTTCAGCATCAATATGTAACCTCAAAATTGTTTAAAAATTATGTAGATGCTAATGAACAATATGAAATTGTTTTACCAGAAAACCTAAAAACTCTGAATAATAATAGTATGGTCTATTCTGAAACAAAAGAAGAGACCAGAGAAAAAGCCTTAGAACTCAAAACGTCATATTTTATTTTGGCAGATATGAGTGCCATTGGTGATTTACTTATTGTGAATATGAAAATGTATAATACTTCGTCTAATGAATTGGTATGGTCAGATGCCTTAAAAGCAAACCAACTGGAAGACTTAGATAAAATTATACGATTATTTGCTAATGCCTTAGGAACTGAAGAATTAGCTGTAGAATCAGGAGATATTTATTCTGTAACACAATATGATTCTGAAGAATTAAATAAAAGACAAGCTACTTTAAGTTGGGGAGTAACATTTGGTGGAGGAGCTATATTAGCTAAAGACACTAGAAATGCAAGCATGTCCGGTTTCGGAATTATGAAAAGTTATGATATTCGAAATCTTATTTTAGATATAAAAACGGAATTCTATTTTGGTGAGGCGACTAACGCTACACGATTAGGAATGAACATATTGGTACCACACTCAAAAAACAATATTTCATTATTTTATGGTGGTGGAATTTATTATGGTGGTATGTCTTATGAGTATAAACATAAGATAGAAAACACATCACATTGGAATAATAATGTATATAGAGAAGTTCATAATTCAGGATTAGAAATTGAAGGTAATTTTGGAATTGTTTTCAATCGTTTATCATCTTTACAATTAAGAGCAACTGTTACGCCTGTAATTGCAACCTATAAAATAAATGGTAATGCCGTCGGTGCTATCCGATTTGGATTAACAGCAACTTTTTAAATCTTAGTTATGCTTAAGTCTTTATGTGTATTTCTAAGTATATTAATTCTTTTTTCCAGCTGTGGAACCGCTTATATTGTAACCGATAAAGGCAATGATATATATATTAACGGAGAAAAGAAAGGAACTGAAAAGGTAGAAATTACTCGAAATGGTGGTCCTAAAAAATCCTTAATTGAAATAAAACAAGGCCATAAGATTGTAAACTCATTACAAATCAATCGTAAGTTTACCTTTGCAACATTCATTTGTACCTTGTTATATGGTGTAGGCTTAGGAGTAGCCTGGCAATATCCTAAAACTACTTTTGTAGAAGGAAAAGAAAAGAAATCCAACAATGGCGAATCAATCTGGTCTAAACCTCCAGACAAAAAAAGTATTTGGCAATAATAAACAACCCTTATTCAAAAATGATTGAATAAGGGTTGTTGCTTTATGGAGTATTACTTTAGAGTGTACTTACCCAATTTTCAATGAGTTTAAGACCTTGAGGGGTCATAATAGATTCTGGATGAAATTGCACGCCATAAATTGGCAGTACTTTATGTTCAATAGACATCATTTCACCAGCTTCTGAACGGGATGTAATTTTAAATATAGTATTCATCTTATTTGAATCTTCAATAATCCAAGAATGATACCTTGCCACTAAAACTTCAGAATGAAATCCTTTAAACAAATATGAAGATTCGTCAATATGAAATAAGGGTTCAGACAAGCCATGTTTCACAGATTTCATATTCACTAAATTACCTCCAAAATATTCTCCAATAGCCTGCATACCTAGGCATACACCTAATATTGGTAATGTTTGAGCAAACTTGGATAAAATTAGATTTAGTTTTGGATAATTAGATGGTAATTTTGGACCAGGAGAAAGTACAATTGCATCATAATTAGATACAAGAGAAATATCTAAAAGATCAATACGTTTAACATCAACATCACAAAACTGCTCTATGTAATGTTTTAAATTAAATGTAAATGAATCAAAACAGTCTATTAGAAGTATTTTCTTTGCCAAATTCCTTATTTTAGCATCAAATATACTTTATCCATTTAGAATTCTAAAAAATACAAGAGAGGTATTTTTTTCAAAGATTTAAATTGTCTGTGGATAAGATATTTATAATTTATTATTTGATTAAAAATGAAAAAAGCCATTATATCCGATCATGCTCCAAAACCAATCGGACCGTACAATCAAGCTATAGTCAAAGGAAACCAACTTTTTGTTTCTGGACAAATAGCCATAGATCCTACAACCTCTAGATTAATAGAATTTGAGGATATCAAAGATGAAACGCGGTTGGTATTAAATAATTTAAAAGCATTAGTCGTAGAATCTGATTTTACGTTAGATGATGTTGTTAAATGCTCAATATTTGTGAAGGATTTAGGTAACTTTTCTCTCGTAAATGAGGTATATGGAGAATTTTTCACACACATCCCACCTGCTCGTGAATGTGTAGAAGTTAGCAGGTTACCAAAAGATGTTAATGTTGAAATATCCTGTATTGCAATTAAAGGTTAAATGAATCTTTAATTATTTTAAATCATAAGATGAAATAATCTTATTTTTGTGTTCTTGATTACTTTTTACAATGACTGATTATTTAGACGGATTAAATCCAGTTCAACGCGAAGCTGTTCTTCAAACCGAAGGACCATTAATGGTAATTGCTGGTGCGGGTTCTGGTAAAACTAGAGTTTTAACATATAGAATTGCACATTTAGTAAAAAATGGTGTAGACCCTTATCAAATTCTTTCTTTAACCTTTACCAATAAGGCGGCAAAGGAAATGAAAGAACGTATAGGTAATGTGATTGGACAATCTGATGCCAAGGCATTATGGATGGGTACTTTTCACTCTGTTTTTTCTAAAATCTTAAGATTTGAAGCCGAAGCCATTGGTTACCCTTCTAATTTTACAATTTACGATACAGATGATGCGAAAAAGATAATTACGCGTATTGTAAAACAAATGAACTTGGATAAAGACTATTATAAAGCGAGAGCTGTAGCCAGTCGTATTTCAAGTCTAAAAAATGCCTTAGTAACTTATAAGGCTTATTGGGCTCGTCCTGAATTTCAAGATGAAGATAACCAGAGGAAAATGCCTCAGTTTGGTAAAATATACGAAGCCTATTGTAAAGAGTGCTTTAAGCTTGGAGCTATGGATTTTGATGATTTGCTTCTTAAAACGAATGAGCTGTTTCAAAAAAATCCAACTATACTACATAAATACCAATCTAGGTTTAAATATATTATGGTGGATGAGTATCAGGATACGAACCATTCCCAATACTTAATTATTAAATCTTTAGCGGCTAAGTTTGAAAATATATGTGTGGTTGGAGACGATGCTCAAAGTATATATGCATTCCGTGGAGCTAACATTTATAACATTCTTAATTTTTCTAAGGATTACCCAGATCTTAAGAAAATTAAGCTGGAACAAAATTACAGATCTACACAAGCTATTGTAGGTGCTGCCAATTCGGTTATTAAGAAAAACACCGAACAGCTAGAAAAAAATGTTTGGACAGATAACGAAGAAGGTGATTTAATCCCGGTTTACAAAACTGAAAGTGA
>CBDEVQ010000071.1:0-23798 GCA_965243605.1 Flavobacteriales bacterium | reverse complement strand
ACTAAATAAAATTAATTTGAAAATGAGAACAAAACTATCACTATTTTCTATTATGATTTGTGCCGGATTAAGTGCACAAACATTCACAGAACAAACCATAGATCTAACAGCTTCTTATGCTAAAGATGTATATTATAATTTACCAGATGCATCTGGTGAAGATGAAGATGCTAAGAATTGGCATTTAGCATTTGGATTAGGGAATGGGGATGCAGCCATCCACTTTCAAGATTCATGGGGGAATTCAATTTATAGAACATCTTATACTTTAGCGGATTGGTCTACAATAGATACTGCTGGAATTTCATCTATGTCACCATTAAACAATTCTCAAACGAATTGGGCAATTGGTTCGCTTAATCAAGACCCTGTAGATCCTTCAAGTGGATTTGATTTAGGGTGGGGAACCTATGATATGGTAACACATTATGTGAATGGTTCAGCCGTTTATATTGCCGAAATTGATGGAGCCTATTATAAATTGTTTATCAATCAATTAAAAACGGGGAAATATACATTTCAATATGAAGAAATGGTATCTGGAGCTACACTCGTTCAAAAGGAAATTGTAAAAGCAGATTACGAAGACAGAACATTTGTACACTTTGATTTGGTACAAAATATTGTATTTGAACGTGAACCAGAACAAGAAGATTGGCAATTTATTATTGGTAAATATATCGATTTGGCTCCAACGGCCTATCCAGTAGTGGGAGTGAGAACACGTCAAGGAATAGAAATTGCTGAAGTTGAAAATACAGATCCAGAAATGGTCGATTATTCTTCGTTAACCTATCAAACAGATATTAATACGGTTGGTTTTGATTGGAAAAGCTTTAACATGGGTAATTTCAGTTATGATCTTACAGAAAATTTAAGTTATGTTTTAAAAGAAGAAGATGGAACACTTCATCATTTTTATTTTACGGCATATGAAGGATCTTCTACTGGTATAGTTACTCTAATGTACAAAACTCCAAACTTAAATGTAAGTGAAATAGACAAGGAACAAAATCTAATTATTGCTTCTAATCCTATTAGTACGAATCAACCTGTTAACATACAACTTAAAGAAGTTAATCAATTAAATGTCTTTAATCAACTTGGTAAGTTAATCCAGTCTGAATCAAATCCTGAATCTGAAATGCTTTTAACATTTAAACAATCTGGGTTGTATATTGTTCAAGCCGTTTTAGATCATGAAACGATAACAGAAAAGCTTGTTGTACAGTAAAATATTAAGATAGGTTGTGGGAATAAGTTACCATGAAGTAATATAAATTGTTTTGATGCAAGGACAATTTAAGGGTTATGTTGTACATGAAAAAAAGGTTTAGTTGTCTTTTTGTTTGTTGTGTTTTCTTGTACCATGGTAACTTATTTTTTTCAACAATCACCCAAAATAGATTTTTCAATTATCTACTATCAAATTATCCTTTTGGTGATATAAAACCAAAAGGATAATGCATTTGTAAAATTAATCATGTCAGACGTAAAAATTTACCATAGGACACATCGAGGATGTATCTATAAATGCAAAGCTTGTTCAAAGTGGCACATACTGTTTAAGAATATTCAATTAAATATGAGTGAATATGAATTGAGCGTTTTTTATGCAGATATCAAAGATGAAGTCAAGTCATTCTGCAATGTGCATAATGAAGTTTCTCCACTGTATTTTGAATGTGAATCTCGTGGAGGAATGCTAATGAATTTATTAAAAACAGAATATTTAGAGCTTGAATATTTAATTGGTTCTAGTTTAATATTACTAAATGCAGAACGACTATTACAAAATGCATAAATTATACTTACTATTTCTATTAACTGTATTCCAAATAAGTTACGGATTTACTCAAGTTTCATTTTCTATAACAGATCAATTATCAGGAGATCCTATAGAAAATGTACACATCTATATACCCATAAAGAAGCAAACTAAAGTTTTAGTGACCAATAAAAATGGGCAGGCAAACTATTCACAGAATATACATATTAAGGACGGAATTAAATTATCGCACATAGGGTATGAGACACTTGTAATAAATGTCAATGAAATAAAGTCGGAATATCAGTTCAGTTTAGTTCCGTTGCATAATGAGTTAGACAATATTGTATTAACTGGGGATATTATTCCAATATCAAAAAAAGAATCCGTGTATGATGTGATTACAGTATCCGAAAAACAAATTGAAAAATTAGGTGCTGTAGATGCAACCCAAGTACTAAAATGGGAAAAAGGAATACGAATAACAAGAGATCCAGTATTAGGTAGTTCTGTAAGTATAAATGGACTTTCTGGCGAACATGTTAAAATAATAGTGGATGGAATAGAAATGAATGGTCGTTCTGATGGTTTTGTAGACTTGGAACAAATTCAAATTCAAGAAAAACAAAGTGTAGAAGTTGTAAAGGGACCAGTTTCCTTAGAATACGGATCTAATGCACTTGGAGGTGTTATTCAATTTATTTCTCACGATGAAGATATTAGAGATAGTATAGGTGGTTCTATACAATTATTAGCCGAAAATACAGGAACATATAAATCTACTTTTCATTTTATTGAAGCCAGAAAAAAACATAGTTTGAACGTCTATTTTAATAGAACTTATTTTGATGGTTGGAATGCTAACGATGTATTTTGGGAAGGATTTAGTGGACAAGTTGCAGATAGTAATCGGGTAAATTCATGGAACCCTAAGTTATCCATAAATGGAAAAGTAAAATATGATTTAACATTAAATAAATTACGACTTACAAATCAAATTTTTTATCAAAATGAAACGATAACAGAACGTGGATATCCATTTGTTGCACCTACATATTCTAAGGCAAAAGATTCAGAATTAGAATCCCATCGTTTCTTTGCTCAAAGTCAACTAAAAGGTGCATTTAAAGATCACCATTTGTTTAAAATTATTGCTAATGCCCAATTCTATAATCGGTACAGAAAAACGTTCATTAAAGATTTAAATACGTTAACTGTTTTACCAAATTCTCTAGTTACAGATACAACGTCTTATAATTCATTCCAATTTAGATATCAAGCTAAGTTTATGGGTTTTAATAAACACAAATTAGATTATGGAATTGACGTTTTGTATGATGAAATAAAAGGTCAACGGATTAACGGCGATAAAAAAGATCTATTGTCTTATGGTCTTTATATTAAAGATCGGATTGAAATAAATAAAAAAGCTGTTCTTCAGGCTGGGGTAAGATTGAGTCATTTTACAAATGGGAAAACGGCCATAACTCCATCCTTAAATTCAAAATTTGAGTTTAAAGATCAATCTGTGTTAAAGCTTAGTTTAAGTAGAGGGTACAGAAATCCAGGGCTAAAAGATCTGTATTTTGAATTTATAGATAATAACCATCATATTATTGGTAACAGCGCGCTTAAAGCTGAACAATCGTATCATCTTAATACGAGTTATTCAAAGGCGGTTAAAGAAAAAGTGATGATTAGTATAGGTAGCTTTTTTAACTATATGACCAATAAAATTGAGCTTATTCAAGCCACAGAGAATTCGAGCTGGTTTACGTATGGTAATTTTTCAAAGTATCAAGGTTTTGGTGGGCATATAGATTTAAGTAGACCTATTAAATCTTGGCAATTTAATTTAGGATATCAATTTATTTCGGATCGAATTCTTGAGGATCGTATTCCTAATAATTGGGTAAATAGTCATCAAATATCTTCTAGAATTCAAAAGTCTATTCAACAACATTCTGTTTTATCCTTAGCATTAATTTGGAATTCTGAACGATCAACTTTTAGATACGATGATGACGAAACAACCCAAAGATTTTTACAAGAAGCTTATACGTTTATAGATTTTGGATATCAATATAAGTATTCCCAAAAAATAGAATTGGGTTTATGGGTTAAAAATATTCTTGATGTTACCGCTATAACAAATTCAAATGCATCAGCACACTCTTCGTCTCAACAAAATATAGCTAGAGGACGCATGTTGCAAATGCAAATCAGATTAAAATTATGATAAGAAATACACAGACTTTAGTCGGGATATTAATGGTCGTTTTATTAATGTCTTGCGAAAAGGAGGAACTGCCTAAGCCTATTATAGATATTCAAGGTTCTGTATATCAAACATTAGAAATGGGAGAGGAGTACACTTCACACATCGGGTTTTCATTACAATCTTCAGAGGTGTATCAAATTAATTCTATTGATTGGGACTTGTATATATATCCCAATAGAGAAGTAAGGATTAATACGTCTCGATTTATGAAGGTATTAGAGATAGATGAGGCGAATAGATTTGAAGATACTTTTCATGATTCTGTGTTTGTTTATGATGATTATTCAAATGAAGAATCTGATTTTAAGATCAAACTAACCGATAAAGAACAGTATTATATTATTGATTTAGGGAGAAATATTGTAGGTGAAGTACTTCAAAAAGTAGATTGTAAAATGAAACTGGTGGAGGATAAACTCCATTTAGAGTATAAGCAAAGATTAGAGGATACATGGAAGCTGAAAATACTAGATTTAAGCGCTTCATCTGGAGTGTTCTTTTCATTTCTTACCGAAGAAACGATGTTCAATAACTTATTTGTAGAATCTGATTTTTATTGTGGAGGTTATATTACTCGATTTGTAGATGCAGATTTAGACTACTTAGTAAGAGGTGTATTATTGAATATGTCTAATACTATAGAAATTGCAATAGCTACCGATTTAGAATATGAGGCGATTAACTTATCGAATATAGCGCATTATAATTTCTCTAAACATATTGATAAAATAGGGTATGATTGGAAAGTCTATGATTTAGATAAAGGGTTATATATAATTGATCAATCTAAAGTTTACGTCATTAGATATGCAAATGGATTAATTTATAAATTGAAATTTATAGACTATTACAATAGTGAAGGAAAAAAAGGATATCCTATGATCTCCTTTGAATTGCTTAAATAAAAAAAAGCCTAATCTAGATTAGGCTTTTTTTTATTTAAAGAATTGTTTGTCGGCATAGAATGTTCCATAAGGAATAACAGAAGCAAACAAAGACCATCCTATTGCAGATTTATTCCATTTCCTCTCTATTCCCACCATAATTACAAGGATAACATAGGTGATAAATAATATACCATGAACCATTCCAACTGGTTTGTTTAATTCTGACATAGAAAAAAGGTATTTCATAGGCATGGTTCCAAATAACATAACTAGAAAGGAGATCCCTTCAATAAGCCCTACAATTTTAAGAATTTTAAGCATAATTATTTTTTGAAGATGGTTTGTTCTAATGAAGTATATAAAGCTTTTGTATTGTCAACAGAGTCTGCATTGTAATATACAATTTCTCCATTTTTGCGTACAATTTTTATATATAGCTTTTTATGATGTGCAATAATTTTCACTTGTCTTTGATCTGAAAATCGAGTAAAGTACCCTTTTTCATATCCTTTTAAACTAATACCTGCAGAACTGTAAATTTTAGGCAACTCGTATTCCGCAATAATCGTGTCAATTTCAGATATTGGTATAGATTCTCCCATGAATCCTTCAATAGATATTTCATTATTATCTATCTCTAGTTCTTGGTATGATGTTGTCCAAAATAAGACATAAGATACAGGGAGTATTAGAATAAGTAAAGCAAAAAGATGTAAGTGCTTTGTCATTTGTTTTATTTTGGCGATAAAGCTATAACATATTGTCGAAATATTAGTGCATCTCTCCAATTTTAACCTCAAAAAATCATAGATTAATAAAAAAGGCCAACCACTCCTTTGTAGCTGACCTTTGAAATAAGAAAAACGAAAATATTAAAACGAAATTTTAAAAATAGAAATACTGAAATTGATGTTTAAGTATTTTGTAACTGGAAATTTGATATTACAAATATAGAGCATCAATAAAGTAAATGGCAGGAAATAATTAGACAGGACAGTGGTCATTTTAAAGATTGCAGTATATATAGGAGTTAACACCGCATTGTCATTCTTATGTGGACATAATTTTGAGCTCAAGTTTTTACAATGATTATAAATTTTAATAAGATGGAAGGCTTATTTAATGAATTTGAATATATGTGAGATTTAAATATTATTTTTGAACAAAAAATAAGAATAACATGTACATTACTGAAGATAGACTTAAAGAAATTCATGAATTTATAAATATTGCATTAAAAGAAGATGTAAGAGAAGGAGACCATAGTTCGTTAGCTTGTATACCGCATGATGCCATCGGACACATGAAATTGTTGGTAAAAGATGAGGGTGTATTAGCAGGGGTTGAATTGGCTAAAATTATATTTAAAGCTATAGATCCTTCTGTTGAAATGGATATTCTTAAGCAAGATGGTGACCATGTTAAATATGGAGACATTGCATTTACAATTCAAGGAAATAGAATCTTACTATTAAAAGCAGAACGTTTAGTATTAAATTGTATGCAAAGAATGAGTGCTATTGCCACTAAAACAAATGCATTTGCATCATTAATTGCCGATTTAAACACTAAAATATTAGATACTAGAAAAACGACACCTGGTATACGAATTCTCGAAAAATGGGCTGTTAAAATAGGTGGTGGAGAGAATCATAGATTTGGATTATATGATATGGTTATGTTGAAGGATAACCATATAGATTTTGCAGGTGGTATTCCACAAGCTATAGATAAAACGAATGCATATCTTAAAGAAAATAATCTTGATTTAAGAATAGAGATTGAAGTTCGTGATTTAGACGAAATGCGACAAGTATTAAACCATGGTGGTGTAGATCGTATAATGCTAGATAATTTTAGTTTTGAGGATACTAAAACTGCTGTTGATATAATTGGAGACCGTTTTGAGACTGAATCTTCTGGTGGTATTAATGAAGAAACACTAAGAGAATATGCGTTATGTGGTGTAGATTTTGTGTCTATGGGAGCATTAACGCATTCGGTTTATAATTTAGATTTAAGTCTAAAAGTTATTGAATAATATTACAAGAATTAATAGGAGCATAAATGAATTTTATGTTCCTTTATAATTCATCTTTATAATATGTATAGATTAAAAAGAACAATAATTCTTTATATTTTAAGACTTATCGCTTTTACCAAACATTTTGTAATTCCTGGTTTTAGAGGTATGAGTGTTTATGATGTTGCTAAGTTTTTTATTATTGGATTAAGTAAAGGGGCAATAACAACTAGAGCTTCTTCCTTAGCATTTAATTTTTTTCTAGCCCTATTTCCGGCGATCATATTTTTGTTTACTCTTATACCTTACATACAAATAGATGGCTTTCAGGAAGAGCTATTTATTTTAATGAAAGACATATTTCCACCAACAACATTTGATTCCGCTAAATCTACAATAGATGATATTGTTAATAATAAACAAGGTGGATTATTGTCTATTGGATTTGTTGTTGCCTTCTATTTCTCTACAAATGGTATTAATTCGCTCATAGAAGCCTTTAATGCCAATATCCACATCCAGGAATCTAGAACTATTTTAATGCAGAGGTGGGTTTCTTTGGTATTAACCCTTGTAATGGCATCACTTGTGTTTTTAGCGATCATACTTATTATATTATCTCAAAACTTTGTGGAGTTTTTACAAGCCAAACATATTCTGTCTGATGTTGTAGCCCAGTTTATTTTAGATTTTAAATGGTTGGTCATGTTAGTTCTTCTTTACGCGGGGGTATCGTTTTTATATTATTATGGACCAACAAAACCAGCTAAATTAAGTTTGTTTTCTCCAGGTTCTATCATTGCAACTATTCTTATTGTTTTAACCTCTTTAGGATTTAGTTATTATGTTGATAATTTTGCGCAATACAATAAGCTTTATGGGTCTATTGGTACGTTAATGATCATATTATTATGGTTGTATTTTAACTCCATAATATTTTTGTTAGGATTTGAATTAAACACAAGTATAGTACAAGCTGTAAAAGCAAAAGAATAAAAAATAATACAAAAAAAAAGGCCAGTAGAAATTTCTACTGGCCTTTTTTTTTGTAAAATAATGTATTGGTGTTACCAATATACTAGTTGAAAATCTCTTTAGATACTTTAGGATTAACTTCAATAGATTCAGCGTTAAACACTAATGATCTTGGACCCATGAACATTGTTAACTGATGTGGGAACTTAACACCATCAACAGCTTTATAGTCTCCAAATAATACTTTAGATTCCATTGTTTCACCTGTTGGTGTTTCAACCTCAGTAATTTGTTGTACCATTAAACCAGATACTGCATCAAAATATGTTTTCTTGTTGTCTATCTTAATAACAAAAGCATCTTTACCATCTACAGGCTCAAAGCTAATTAGTTTTCCAGTTTTATAAATTTCTACATCAATTGGTAGAACTTCACTTTTAGAATCTTGAATTTGCTCTTCTGTATATGGTTGGTTTTGACCTTGCATTTCAGAATATCCTGTTTTACCATTAAATACCGATTTTTGCATAACGTTACCACCCATAGAAACTTCTTGAAGCATATAGTATGGAGCCATTGTTGTAATCTCTTGGTTTAATACCATTCCACCCATTGAAGCCATATAAGTCGATTTTACAGCTTTAACTTTAGCAATGTTTTCTGCACCACCAATGGCTGCTGCATAATTTGCGGCTACAGTTTCTGCAGTTACTCCAGCTGGAATATCTTTTTTAAATACAGGCTTATCAATAGAATTACCATATGAATCAAAATAATTAATTGGGTAACCTAAACGATCTAAAGTAGGCGCAACGTCACTACCTTTACCCGTAACAATAATTCTCATATTATTACTAGTAAAATATTTATTAGCTACACGCTTGACATCTTCTACAGTAACTGCATTTAAGTTTTGTAAATACGTTTCGTAATAATCTTCGTTAAGTTTGTTTGTCTTAATTCTTAATGCATATCTAGCAATAGTTGAAGGTCTCTCTAAAGAAAGTACGAAATCTCCAATATATTTTTTCTTTGCATTTTCTAAAACAGTAGCATCTACAGATTCAGCTTTAATACGCTCAATTTCTTTCATAGACTCATAAATTGCAGAATCTGTAACCGAGTTACGAATACTCGTACTTGCTCTAAATTCTCCAATGTAACGGTCAGCAGAAGCACTAGTTCTTGCTCCATAAGTCCATCCGTGAGCCTCACGTAAATTCATATTTAAGTAAGAATTGAATCCTCCTCCTAAAATTTTGTTTGCAAGAAGTACAGCAAAGAAATCTTTATCTCCACGCTTTAATTCAATTGTTGATGTAATGGCTAATTCAGATTGTACTGCATTAGGCATGTTTACAAAGTCAATTTCTGTTTCAGCAACATTTTTAGTCTCAACTAAAGCTACAGAAGGTACATCAGCAGCTTCCCAGTTTTCGAATAAATTGTTAACTACTTTTTTGATTTTCTTAAACTTAACATCTCCAATAACAACTAAATACGCATTGTTTGGACGGTAATATGTATCTAAATAACTTTTTACGTCATCTAAAGTAACAGAACCAACTGTTTCTTCGGATACAAATTCTCCATAAGGATGGTTATTACCATATGTTAAAACTCCTTGAACTCTTGTAGCTACAGATTTAACATTCTTTTCTTCAGATTTAATTCCCTCTAAAATTTGAGCTTGTTGCTTGTCAAATTCTTCTTCAGAGAATACAGGATTAGTAATGGCATCAGCCATTAATTTCAAAATATCGTTAGAGTATTTTGAAAGCGCATTCATATTTGCACCTGATTCCCAAAACGATAAACGAGCTCCTAAATAATCAATCTTTTTATTGAAATCATCTTTAGAAATTGTTGTTGTTCCTGAACCTAACATAGATCCAGCTAAATCAGCAACTCCAGCTTTGTTTCCAAAAGCTACAGGCATGTTATCAATAGATAAGCTAGCAGATACTCTAGGTAATTTATGATTCTCAACAACCATTACAGTTAATCCGTTATCCAGAGTAAATGTTTTTGGTGTACCTAAGTTAATTTGTGGGGTTGGACCCGTTTTAGGCATTGTAGATCTATCTACATTGTCTTGAGCTAATACAGTAGATACAGAAAGTAAACTAGCTCCTAATAGTATAAGTAAATTCTTTTTCATGATATATCTATCTGTTATTCAGCTGTAGGTAAATAATCTAATAATAAACGTTGATTACTGTTTAAGTACTTCTTAGCAACGTTCTGGATGTCTTGTTTTGTTATTGAACGGTAAATGTCAATTTCATTATTAATTAAATTAACATCTTCGTATAACATATAGTATCTTGCTAATGAATTAGCAATTCCTTCTATACTAGAATTAGAGTTTACAAACTGATTTTCCATTTTGTTTTGAAGCTTTTGGTAGTCTTCATCAGAAATCAATTCATTTTGTAATTTGTTAATCTCTTCATCAATCTCAACAACTAAAGCGTCTGTTGTATTGTCTCCCATTGGTAAACCATAAATCACGTACATTCCATAGTCTTCTTGACTGACGTTAAATGCACCAATTTGAAGAGCCATCTTTTTAGTATCAACTACCTTTTTGTATAAACGAGAACTTTTACCATCGCTTAATAATGAAGAAATCATATCTAAAATATAAGCATCCTTAGTCTTCATAGAAGGAGTACGGTATGCTGCAACAATAGCAGGTATTTGGATATTTGGGTCGTTGTATTCTGCATGAATCGTTTCTGTAATATCATCTTCAACAATTGTTGGTTGAACTACAGTTTGTCCTTTAGGAATAGCAGCGAAATATTTTTTAACTAATTCTTTAGCTTCTTTTGTTTTAAAATCTCCAGCAACAACTAAAACAGCATTGTTAGGTGCATAGTATTTTTTATTGAAGGCTTGAAACTCTTCTAAAGTTGCAGCATCTAAATGTGCCATCGAACCAATTGTAGCCCAACGGTAAGGGTGCTTTACGAAAAGATTTTTCTTAACCTCTGCTAAGAAACTTCCATAAGGTTGATTGTCAACTCTTAATCTTTTCTCTTCTTTAACAACCTCGTTCTGTGTATCTACACCAATTTGATCAATTACTGGGTGAAGCATACGCTCCGACTCCATCCATAATCCAACTTCTAAAGCATTAGAAGGGAAAACTTCATAGTAATATGTTCTATCATCAGTTGTATTTGCATTGTTAGACCCTCCATTTTGAGAAACAATGTCAAACCACTTACCACGTCCAATATTCTCAGTTCCTTCAAATAACAAATGCTCAAAGAAGTGAGCAAATCCTGTTCTTTGTGGATCTTCATTTTTTGCACCAACATGGTACATTACAGCTGTGGTTACAACAGGAGCTGAATTGTCCTGATGTAGGATAACGTGTAGTCCGTTATCTAAATCAAATTCAGTAAAGTCAACTTGTTGTGCCACTGAAGTCGCACCACCAAGAACAAATACCGAGGCAAGAGTGTAAATACACTTGTTCATATTAAAAAAAATTATAATCAATGCCCAAAAATACAATTTAAGATGGCAGGTATAGATATTCTATTAAGCTTTATCTGTTGTTTTATCTGAATTTATGTGAATTTGTGTGAAAATTGAAAACGTAAATAATTTGCAACTCAAGTTATTAATCTAATATCGAATTCTAAGTATTTTTATAAGTTATTGTATATAAAGTTTCTATGTGGTTTTATTGCTAAAGTAATTTTTATATATTTACAACAACTAAGAGTTGTAATAAATTATGAGTAGTAAAATTTCAAACCAATTAATACGATTTGGATTTACAGATTATGAAGCCAAAGCATACTGTATTTTAATAACCCAAGATTTAATAACGGCATCAGATTTATCGAGATTGGCCGAAATTCCTCAGGGTCGTATATATTCTATTTTAGGAAATTTACAAGAGAAAGGATTTTGTAATGTTTTCCCTGGACGTGTGAAAAAATATAAAGCTGTGGAGCCAAAAGCAGCTTTTACAGATTTAATTCAAAAACAAAAACAAGATGTTTTAGACCTAGAGAATTTAGAAGAGGAAATGACAGAGCTCTTTGAGAATAAGGTTGGAAATACATCCCCTCTAGATTATATAGAAATTCTGACCTCTAAACAAAGTCAGGTCCAGAAATTTGAGGATCTCATAAACCGAACACATAACCGACTTTATTCTTTTAATAAAAAACCATATGCAACAGGTTTTGAGAGAAAACCAGAAGAGATACATAAAGATAGTGATGCTTTACGAGAATGCATTAAGAAAGGCGTAAGTGTTAGAGCCATGTTTGAGGAAGAAATAGAACATATTATTCCATTTATACAAATGTTAGACTATTACGAAAGCATAGGAGAAGAGGTAAGAATACATAATTCTTTACCGCTTAAAATGTTACTTTCTGATGGTGAAATAGCCATGGTTTCTATGAAAAATAACGATGTATCAAGATTTAAATTGACATCCTTAGTGGTTGAGCATACAGATTTAACCTATGCATTTAATAACCTTTTCGATTTTTATTGGAATCAGGGAATAACATTAAATCAATTTAAAAAAATGCATAAAATATAGAGATTACAAATCTTAAACATACATACACACCTAAATTATGAAAAATAGAATTTTACTTATTTTGGCTGGATTCAGTTTATTGAGCAGTCATTTATACGCACAACAACCACAAAAGAAGGTGTTGATAGAGGAAGGAACAGGAACATGGTGTCAATGGTGCCCTAGGGGAACAGTCTACGGTAAACAAATTACACAAAATTACGCTAGTGACGCCGTTTTTGTAGCGATCCATTCAGGAGACGATATGGAAAATGCATCCTATTTTACGAGTTCTGGATTATCTGGATTACCGAGTGGAAATATAGATCGAACTACGCTATCGAACATGAATCCTGGAGGGATATCAAATGATTTGGCACCTTATTCTTCTAATATTCCACCAGCAGATATTGAAGTTTCTACAGTTTATAATTCTGTGACGAGAGATTTAGATATGACGGTTCATGCTGATTTTGCAAGTGGGGTGAGTGGCGATTGGCGCTTAGCTGCAATTGTTGTTGAAGATGGTATCACTGGACCAGCTCCATTATATGATCAATCTAACGCATATTCGGGAGGAGGAAATGGAATAATGGGTGGATATGAAAATTTACCGTCTTCAGTTTCGGCATCCATAATGGTTTATAATCATGTAGGGCGTTATTTGGCAGGAGGGTATAATGGTGATACGGGTTCTTTACCAGCTACCATTTTATCTGGAGAAACCCATGCATACACATATAATTGGGTATTACCACTAAATTACAACGAGGATTATATCTCGGTAATTGGGGTTTTAATTAACGCCAATACAGGAGAGGTATCTAATGTTAATAAAAGTGATTATATCATGGGATATGCTAACGCGAGTCCATTTTATCATAGCTCTCCACAAGAATTAGCATATACCAATCAGAATTATAATTATGACATTTTAGTACACGATCCAGAATATGATAATTTGGTAATTACTCCAGTAGGAAGTCTACCAAATTGGTTGTCTTTAACTGACAATGGAGACGGTAAAGCCGTATTAAGTGGAGTGCCTACGGCTTCAGGTGTATATCCGGTAACTCTTAATGTATATGATGGGATTTGGAATGTTGAACAAGAATTTGAAATAGTAGTTGAAGATGTATTAGCAGATTGGACATTAGTTGGGAATCCAGGATTTTCTCAAGGAGGTGTTAGTACGATTGATTTTGAATTATCCTCTACAGGAATTCCTTATATATTAACAACTGAGAATAGTACGATTAAATTATATGCTTTTCAATCCAATACATGGGGACAAATAGGAAGTTCAATTCCAGGGAATGCTTCGCAAGTAGATTTTGCATTAGATTTAAATGACACGCCATATGTTTTTTCAGATGGTAAAGTTCAAAAATATAATGGAACGTCATGGGAACAAGTTGGAAATACAATGCACTCAGACGGAATTTATCCAGCAATAACATTTAACAATACAGGTAATCCATTTGTTATGTATTGGATTGGTGGAGGAGATACCTATGCCTATCACTTATCAGGATCAAGTTGGATTCCAACAGGAACCGGATCTTTTACAGATGACGAAGGTGTTTGGTTAAAAGCGAAACAAGATAATTCTGGTACACCTATGGTAATTTATGGAACAGATGCAGGTAATATTGCCTATTCTGAGATTGCTAAATACGACGGTAGCAATTGGTCTGTTCTTGGTGGGCATATAACCAATGAACAAACCTTTTTTGATCACGACTTTACAACCAGTTCTACTGGGGAGGTATACGCCGCTTTAACGCTTGGTGTTTCTGCTCAAGAAATAAATATTTATAAATTTAATGGAACAGATTGGGATTTACATACTCAAAATGTTAGTGGTGGAGCTACAGGGAACTGTACATTAGGTATGGATGCAAATGATCATCTTATTTTAGCATTTAGAGACGAGAATCAAGGAGGGAAAACAAGTGTTATGAAATATGATGGTTCCACTTGGGATTATTTAGGATTACCTGGATTTACGGCTATTTCTAACGATCATGCCTTGCAGATTAACTCAGAAGGCGTTCCTTTTGTAGCCTATTCTGATGCCGATGAATCTGAGAAAGTAACGGTTAAGAAATATGATGAATTGGAATTGTCTACAGTGGATTATTCAACTGTACAAGCCATTCAATTATTCCCAAATCCATCCAAAGGTGTATTTTCAGTCATTGCACAGGGTGGTACAAAATATCAAATACATAGTATAGATGGAAGGTTGTTAAGGTCAGGAATATTAAATGAGGAACTTAATATTCATCAAATTTCTGTTCCAGAATTCAAACAAGGAATTTATGTGTTCTCTTTATTAAGTAGTACATTAAGAGTGAGTTCTAGATTTATTGTTGAATAATAAAAAGATAATTTTAAAGCCATATAATTTAATAAGCATGTTTATTTTTAGACATGCTTATTTTATTTAAAATAAATGAGAGTTAACAACGTTTAGAGTCAAAACACTACCTAAATGCGATATTTCTATTTTATTATAATAAGTACTCTGTTATCTTGTAATAAAGACGATGATTCTAGCCAATGGAAACCTCAAATTTTAAACACACAAATTAGCAGTGTAACCTCTGAACAGCCTAATGATGCCTTGTTCTTACCTTCAGGAAACATAGGTGTAATCGTTACTCGTAAAAATATTGGATTAAACATTATGAAGCTTAATCCAATAGATGGGAATTTTATTTCATCAGAACCAATAATTAATCAACCTAGTTTATTTGCACGCGATTTGTATCAAGAAGGAAATTCGTATTCCATTTTAGCAGATTTTGAACTGATGAGTAATTTTAGAAATATTAAATTTCTGACATTAAATTCGAGTATGATGCTTGAATCTGAAAAAACAATTTCGAGTTTACACCATGAGGTGGGGGTTAAAATGATAAAAGCCAATAATGGAAATTATGCCTTATTGGTTAATAGAAAGAGAACAGATTCGAATACATGGGGCTTTCTTATTTACGAAATTAATGCAAGCGGAACTTTGAATTCTTATGAATTTCCACATCCCATTTTGCAAAGTGCATCGGATATGATTCGAAAACAAGATGGGACAGGGTATTACGTTTTTGCTCATGTGGTAGAAGACCCTTTACGATCTACAGATTATGTTTTGTATGAATTTGATAACGTATTTAATGTGGTAAAAAAGAAATATTTTGGAGGAGTTGAATATGAAGAAGCGCGACAAGTTTTAGAGGATAATTCAGGTCGTGTATATTTATTTGGGCATTCGGCAAGTACCGATATTTTACACGAAATGAATTTAATTAAATTAGACTCCGAATTAAATATGATTTACGATAAGCATTATGGTTCTGAATACCATGATGGCGGACAAACCATGTGCTTTGATGGAGGAAGTCGATTAACATTAATAGGACGAACCAATGCGCCATCAAATACAAACGAAGGAATTTATTATTTAAAAATCAATACCGAAGGTGGAGTTTTAGATAAACAATATCTTGGAAATGAATACTCAAATAGATCAAATATTGTACTCAATAGAAATGGGGAAGATTTTATTATTGGCTATACTGAAATTGATAATAATTTCACGAAAAATATAGACTTCTATAAAATAACCTACCCAAATTAAAAGATTGAAAATAGGTTCATGATTTTATTATTTTGTTGGATTAACATTCATACTCATTTCACATTTTTTTAATAAAATATAATGGGAAATAAAACGTAATATTGTATCCAAATTTAACCCCAACCATGAGCCCAAATAAACTTTCTATCCCATTATTGGCATTAATGATGTCTTTTGTTGCCTTTTCTATTGATGCAGTTCTTCCTGCTCAAGGATTAATTGGCGATGCATTAAATGTTGTAAATGATAATGATAGTCAAAAAATAATTACTTCAATATTTCTTGGATTAGCGATTGGTCAATTATTGTATGGGCCTTTATCTGATAGCATAGGAAGGAAAAAAACCATTTATATTGGGTTTGTTTTCTTCTTTATGGGTTCAGTGTTATGTCTATTTGCACAAGATATGACCTTAATGTATATAGGACGAGCCTTACAAGGTTTCGGACTGTCGGCCAATAGAATTGTTTGTATTGCTCTTATTAGAGATGTTTATAGAAGCGAGGAAATGGCTAAAGTTATGTCGTTTATCATGACGGTTTTCATTATTGTACCAACACTGGCTCCAACTTTAGGACAAGCTATATTATATATAAGTACTTGGAAAATGATCTTTATTGTACTATTAGCTTTTACAACCATAGTAACCGTTTGGTTTGCCATAAAACAAGAAGAGACTTTAACAGAAGATAAGTTGCAGAAATTCTCATTAAAACGAACAACCAATGCCGTTATAGAAATTGTAAATAATAAGCAGTCGTTTAACTATACCATAATTTCAGGGCTTGTTTTTGCAGCGTTTATGACCTATTTGAATATGTCTCAGCAGATATTTCAAGAACTTTATGGAAAGACAGAAACCTTCCCTTATTACTTTGCCGTGATCGCCTTGTCTATAGGTCTAGCGTCGTTTTTAAATGGAAGGCTAGTGGAAAAATACGGAATGGTTAATATCGTTAAACGCTCTTTATATGCCGTTATTTCGTTGTCTGCGTTGTTTGTAATATACATACAAAATTATGGTAATCCTCCATTTATTGTATTTATGATCTGCTTAATTCCGATCATGTTTAGTGTTGGATTTTTATTTGGTAACCTAAACTCTATAGCTATGGAACCCCTTGGTCATATAGCTGGTACAGGGGCTTCTGTTGTAGGATCTGTCTCTACTTTTATTTCGGTGCCAATATCAGCCTATGTTGGAAGTTTATATCAAGGTTCTATTTTACCTTTAATTGCCTCGTTTTTAGTTCTTGGAATTTTTTCAATCTTTATTATATTTTGGATGGATTATCAAAAGAATAAAAAAACAATATATACAGAATAGAATTAGTCATGATCTTAGAGCCTGTAAACTATTGGAGGATAAAAAACATTTTAGGACCCACTATGCCATTGCATAGTCAAGGTGGTTTTTTCCTTAAAAAAATCACATCCAATACAGGGGATGAATTTGAATTAAAAGTGAATTCCAAATGTAATTTTGTTAGACACGAAAAAGGGATATTAATATTTTTTTCGATTAATAACAAAGAACAAGCACTACCTATTCTTTACGCGTCTATGATAACAAGTGAGTACAAAGAAGGCAAGGTTCATACTGTAATTAAGAAATGGTCTTGGCGATGGGTTTTTGAATTTGTGCTAAAGGCAATGTTTATTAATTTGGATAAAAAATGGATTTATAAACAAGTTAAAGAATCTAATTATTATATTCTAAAAACTTTAAATTTGGAAATTGTGTTTATTTCTATGGCAAATAGCGATTCTAACACAATCAATTTTTTTAAACCATTCGAGAAAAAAATGTAATGATAACCATTAAACCATTATCTGTTAATCACATTGATAAGATTGTAGAATTAACAAAACAATTAAATCCGGACAAAAGCCTAGAGCTTATTAAAGAAAGGCAAATGGACATGTTTACCTATGATAATCATACCTGTTTTGGGTGTTATTTAATAGATGAACTTGTTGGGGTAATTAGTGGATGGATTACCGTGCGTTTATATTCGGGTAAACAATTAGAAATAGATAATGTTATCATAGATCATACAAAGCAATCTATGGGACTCGGAAATGAAGCCATGATTCAAATAGAGCAATGGGCTAAAAATAACAATTGCTTATCTATAGAATTAAATACATACGTTCATAATAGTAGGTCTCATAAGTTTTACTTTAACCAAGGTTACCAGATACTAGGCTATCATTTTGTTAAAAAAATAAAGCCCTAGTACGTCACGTAAAAGGGCTTATGAAATGTATTAGATATGGATTAAATGGCTGTAATTCCATTGACATTTTCAAACGTAAACTTATGGTCGGTAAATCCAATAATTATCGCATCTTCTTTATTTATTTTTCCTGAAAGGATTTCTTTGGAAAGCGGATTTAATATCTCTCTTTGTATATAACGTTTAAGTGGCCTAGCACCGTAAAGCGGATCATATCCATCTGTACCCAAAACGTTTATAACATCAGGAGAGTATGTTAAATCGATATCGTTATTCTTAAGAAGCTTAATGACATTATCAAGCTGAATACGAACGATTTTCCTTAAAACATCACTAAATAAAGGTTTAAATAAAATTGTTTCATCAATCCGATTAATGAATTCTGGTCTTAAATGTTGTTTTAAACTGTTTAAAACCTTTATTTCAATCTGATCGAATAAAATTCCCTTTTCCATCGGATTCGCTTTTTCTAAAGTTGGAATTTGCTCCTGTATCCATTCTGACCCCATATTAGAAGTCATAATAATGATTGTGTTTTTAAAGTCAGCTATACGTCCTTTATTATCCGTTAACCTTCCATCATCTAATACTTGGAGTAAAATATGAAAGGCATCTGGATGTGCTTTTTCAATTTCATCTAATAAAATAACGGAATAGGGTTTACGTCTTACAGCTTCAGTTAACTGCCCACCTTCATCATATCCAATATATCCGGGAGGAGCACCAATTAATCGACTTACCGCATGTTTTTCTTGATACTCACTCATATCAATCCTAACCATAGCTTGTTCATCATTAAATAGATATTCTGCTAAGGTTTTGGCAAGTTCAGTTTTACCAACTCCAGTACTCCCTAAAAATAAGAAAGAACCAATAGGTTTATTAGGATCTTGAAGTCCAGAACGACTTCGCCTTACCGCATCTGCTAAGGCCGTAATAGCTTCTTCCTGTCCAGCAACACGTTTAGATAATTCTAACTCTAGATCAAGAAGTTTTTCACGTTCAGATTTTAACATATTTTGCGTTGGTATACCGGTCCATTTAGAAATAACCTCAGCAATATCTTGACTACTTACTTTTTCTTTTACAAGTGTATTTTCATTTTCTTGTAAATCATTAACGTCTTGACGTAGTTTTTCTTGTTTCTTTTTCGCTTCTTCTAATTTACCATATCTAATTTCAGCAACTTTGGCGAAATTACCTTCACGTTCAGCTTGTTCGGCTTCTAAATTAAGCTGTTCTATTTCCTCCTTAGATGTACGAATTCCATCAATAATAGACTTTTCATGTAACCATTGAGCCTTCATCTGATTCTGAATATCCTTTAAATTGTCAATTTCGAAATTTAATGCAGTCTCTTTTTCTTTGTTGTTTTCCCGTCTAATGGCTTCTCTTTCAATTTCTAAATGCAAGAGTTTTCTATTTACTTCATCCAATTCTTCTGGAACCGAATTCATTTCAATTCTTATTTTGGCACTGGCTTCATCCATTAAATCAATCGCTTTATCAGGTAAAAAGCGGTTAGATATATAACGTTTAGATAATTCTACGGCCGCAATTACAGCATCATCTTCAATCTGAATTCCATGGTGTATTTCATATTTTTCTTTAATACCTCTTAGTATAGAAATTGCTTCTTCTACGTTAGGCTCATCAACAATTACTTGTTGAAACCTACGCTCAAGGGCTTTATCTTTTTCAATGTGTTTTTGATACTCAGCAAAGGTTGTTGCCCCAATAGTTCTAATTTCACCTCTTGCCAATGCTGGTTTAAGAAGGTTTGCTGCATCCATGGCACCTTCGCTTGCTCCAGCTCCAATTAAGGTGTGAATTTCGTCAATAAACAAGATAATATTTCCTTCTGATTTTTGAACTTCACTAATCACACTTTTTAATCGCTCCTCAAATTCACCTTTATATTTTGCTCCTGCAATAAGAAGTCCCATGTCTAAAGAATATAGTTGCTTATCCTTAATGTTTTCGGGTACATCTCTATCAATTAATCGTTGAGCTAAACCTTCTATTATTGCCGTTTTACCAACACCAGGTTCACCAATTAAAATCGGATTGTTTTTCGTTCGTCTAGAAATTATTTGTAATACACGTCTAATTTCATCATCTCTACCTATAACAGGATCTATTTTACCGTCTAATGCTCTTTTGTTTAAATGAATAGCATATTTTTCTAATGTTCTATATGTATTTTCGGCAGATTTACTCATAACTTTCTCTCCTTTACGTAATTTTGTGATGATTGGTTTTAATTTAGATTTTGTTAATCCTAACGGATTTAATGCGTTTGAAAATGTAGATTTAGATTCTACAATCGTTAATAGTAATAAATCTAAGGCAATATATTCATCATTAAATATGGATAGATTAGTCTTCGCTTTACCGAGTACATTTAGTAAATCGTTAGAACCATATATTTGTTGACTTGTATCTCCGTTATTAGGTATGCTGTTGAGGTATTTATCTATAATAGGGTTTATTTGATGCGATGTAATTTGCAGTTCTGTAAATATAAAATTGGTCAAATCTTTATCGATGTGTATAATAGAAGCTAGCAAATGTGGCAAATCAACATAATTATGATTTTTATTTTGAGCCATTTCTGTAGACGCTTGAATGGCCTGTTGAGATTTGGTTGTAAATTGTTCTAAATTCATAGGTGTAATGTTTGATTGTAGGAATGGTATCAATTGTTTGACCAAATTTAAAAAAATGACATTATGTCTATAATTTACCCATTTTATTGAATAGAAACTCGTTTTTGTCAGTGCATGTCTTTTTTAACTTACATTAACGGTAGGGTAGAATGTTTATTTTTTTTAACTAACAGATGTATTTCATCGATTAACGGGTGGTTTTTATCGATTAATGGTTTTGAGAAATTATTCTTTATCACTAGGCAGGTTTTATAATAATTAAGAATTGTTATATCTTTGTTTATGCTAATTAATTACATTTATTAAATACTTGAATTTTATGTATATTTGCGCAAGCATTTAATAAATAATAAACACAACCCCCAAAATTATGGCTATTAAAACAATGTTATTCATCGATGGAGGATGGATGTTTCACAACAAAAAACAGTTGGTGGAAGCATTTGAAAACGATGAGAATGATGTGGACTATAAAAAGTTTCCGACTTTAGTATGTGACCACTTAAAAAAAATTACGAATAATAATATAGATTTAGTTCGTACTAATTTCTTTGGATCAATTCCAGTTAATAAACCAGAATTCAATTCAAGTAAACAAAAATCATTTTATAAATATCTTAAAGAAGACTGTTATTTTGAAACAGAAGTATTTGAGATTGATTATCAGAATGATCCAGAATTAAAGCCTAAAGATAAATCACTAAACATTGCCTTAACATCTTCAGTAATGGGTAATGCAGCTTTAGATTCATTTGATGTAGCTGCTGTTATTATTTCTGATCCAGGATACATTCCAATGATAAACCGTTTACGTATGTTAGGTAAACGTATTTTATTAATTGGATTATCAAATTCTACAGATGTAAGATTACAATCGAAACAATATTTATTTGACTACCCAAGTTTATATTTAGATGAGCACATTGACTTCTTGAAATTAGAAAGAAATGAGCACTATAGAGAGTGTATGTCTTGTGGAGATGCAGAATTAACAAACTGGCATGGTGCTGAATTCTACTGTAGTGGATGTCGTGAAAACGATAACCGTGCAAATTTAAGAACTTGTGATAGTTGTGGTCGCGTTGAAGAAACGACTTGGTCAGAATCTTACTATTACTGTTTTGACTGTCGTGAATCGCATAGAAAAGTGCAAACATCACCTACATCGGTATTTTAAGTCGAAAAATAAGAAATTATCAAAAATTTGTTAATTTTTGATCCTTATACTCAAGTCATTCTATTTAGAATGGCTTTTTTATTGGTTTTATGTGAATAACTTTCGATTTTGCATGCGTGTAGCCCAAATCAAAATTGTAAATTAGCCCTAGAAATATAAAGAGATTGATGGCTAAAATAATTGCTATAGCAAACCAAAAAGGTGGAGTTGGTAAAACAACAACATCGGTAAATTTATCTGCAGCACTTGGGGTTTATGAAAAGAAAGTCTTATTAATAGACGCAGATCCTCAAGCGAATGCAACATCGGCATTTGGAATTAACCCAGACGAAGTAGAATCTGGTACTTATGAATGCATTGAACATATTAAGCCTATTGAGGAGTTAATTTTAGAAACCAACAGCCCTAATGTAGATCTTGTTGCTTCTAAAATGGATTTAGTAGCTGCCGAAATAGAACTTGTAGATAGAGAAGGTAGAGAATATATGTTAAGAAAATCTCTTGAATCTATTCAAGACTATTATGATTATATTATCATAGATTGTGCACCATCTTTAGGTCTAATTACATTAAATGCATTAGCTGCTGCTAATTCCGTCCTAATTCCTATACAGTGCGAATATTTCGCTCTTGAAGGGTTAGGTAAACTGATGAATACGGTTAAAGGTGTACGAAATAGTTACAATAAATCATTAGATATAGAAGGGCTATTACTCACGATGTATGATTCACGTTTACGTTTATCTAACATGGTTATAGATGATGTAAGAAAACATTTTAAGGATATGGTTTTTGAAACAATTATCCAACGTAATGTACGTTTAAGTGAAGCACCTAGTTTTGGTGAAAATATAATTTTGTATGATGCAAGTTCTAGAGGCGCCATAAATTATATGAACTTAGGTAAAGAGCTTATTACAAATAACGAAAACTAAATGGTTAAAAAGAAAAAAGCTTTAGGTAGAGGATTGTCTGCGCTTTTAAATTCAGTAGATGAAGAAGAAAATGTTTCCTCTTCATTTTCTTCTATTAAGGAAAAATCAGAACCCGATACAAAACCAAGACCAAAGTTTAAGTCTTTTAAATCTGTATCGGAAATCCCATTAGATTCTATTCAAACAAACCCGTTTCAACCAAGAAGCTTGTTTGATGAAGAACAATTGAATGATTTAGCTCAATCTATAAAAGAATTAGGTATTATTCAACCTATTACGGTGCGTAGAATAGACGTAGATTCGTATCAACTAATAAGTGGAGAACGTCGTTTTAGAGCGTCTCAAATGGTTGGTTTAACAACAATTCCAGCATTTATCAGATCGGCAAACGATCAAGAAATGTTAGAAATGGCCATTGTTGAAAATATTCAACGACAAGAATTAGATCCTATAGAAATTGCCTTATCATATAAACGATTGTTAGATGAGTGTAAACAAACTCAAGATCAAATAAGTGAACGTTTAGGTAAGAAAAGATCTACAGTTAGCAATTTCTTAAGATTATTACAATTGCAACCTCTAGTCCAAGCCGGATTAAGAGATAAAATGATTACCCATGGGCATGCAAAAGCCTTATTAGG
>CBDEVQ010000070.1:0-16721 GCA_965243605.1 Flavobacteriales bacterium | reverse complement strand
TGAAACCAACTGACAAAAGATTGTTACACGTTCGTTAAATTCACGCTCAATAGGGAAGTTGTAATGCATAATAAATGAGAACAAATCCTCTTTAGATTGTTTAAATTGAATGCTAACTTCTAAAAGATCAATTAAATGATTGTCTTGAATATTACTGTTTAAATATTCGTCAGAAATGGTTTCTGCAAGCAGAGGTTGAGGTGAATAATCAGATTTCACCTTATTGGCTACGGCTTTAATACTCTCTAAAACATCGTCATTGTTTTGCAATTCATGTAAAGAAAGTTTTAAAGGGTAACTGGGGTTGGGTTCAAATATGAGAAGATTTCTTTGATCCAATACTTCTTTAATGTTCGTATCGGCTTCAATAATAAACTGATCTCTTAAATACTTGATCTTTCGAAGCTTTTTTACGACTCCACTTTGGTATTTTATCTGATTTAGATAATCAATAATCTGCTTTTCAATCTCAATGAGGTTGTGCATAGATTCACCTAACCTTAATTTTAATCTGACAACAAGTTGGTTAAGTTCATCATCTACAGCAGCTCTAAAAAAGGTATCCTCATCTTCATATATTAAACGCTCTGTTTGTTGTATAATATTAATGATGGCTTCTCTTTTTTTATCTAAGTGTTCGAGTTTAGATTTTTTGTTTTTATAGTTAGGTTCATTCTTAAACGTGGTTTCAACGTGTCTTCTTAAGTCGATTACATTTCTAACGGTAATATCACCAACTTTTCTAAATGTGTTTTTAATAGTTCTTAAATAACTGTATTTTCTATTTTCATTTCTCTCATTAAAAAAGTAAAGAATATTATCCTTGATGTGCTGTAAGTTTTCATTAACATAAGATATGTTGATTTCTTCGTTAACTTCAAGAATATTTTCAAAAAACTGTAAAAAAGCATCGTCTATTACCAAGAAATTTTCATTTTTTCTAAGTACAGAATGATTTAATAAATAATCTATGCGCTCTTTATCATGATTTACCAAATCCATGGCCATATCATAGTTAAAAGAGAGTGATTTACGTTTTATAAACATCTCCGATAAAAGCTTTTCTTCTCTTTTCATGGCGAAAATGAGTTCTTTAATATTGGAAAATGTAATCATGTAAAGAGGTGTTTAATCAATTAATGGGTAATGCCAATAAAAAAATGAGCTAATAATTAAGGCTTTGAGATAAAATATCAACAAAAATCATTAATCCAATTTTAATATAAATGCAAACGCTTATTGTCTTTGAATTTTCTGTAAAACCTAGCAAAAATAGGTATTTTAAGCGGTTTTATTAACGGTAAAATCACATTAAAAATCTATTATTTTATATCATAATTTAATAATTTGACAATGATGAAGTTACATTGGATACTTGATTATTACCACATAGAATGGTTTGTTGAACTCAAACATATATTCGGAGAAAGGATTTGAATATTTATTTTTATAATTTGTTATATAATTCCTTTGGGTGAACGATTATTTCTAGTAACTTAGTTTCATTATAATACTTTATTATGAAAGAGTTATATGATAATATCGTAATACTGTATAAATAGAAAGATTAATATTTACAGAAATATCAAAGCTTTAATCCTCTTTTTACTCAAAAACAAATCGGAATTTCCCTAAAGCTTTAACCGCAAAATATTTCTTTGCGGTTTTTTTTTGTTAAATATATTTATGTTAGGTTGCTCATGTAAATTAATGCATGTTAATTAAAAATAATAAAGTATGAAGAAGTTTTATGGTATAATGTTTTTATTGGTATTGATGTGTTTATCATTAAATGCTCAAAATTTTGCTCCCGTTGGAGCAGAATGGACCATGGGATTTTTAACGCCTGTAAGTCAAAATAATTCAATTTCGTATTACGATAGCTATAAAGTAATTCATGTTGTAGATGAGGTGATGAAAGAAGGGAAATTATGCCGAGTCCTGGTCGGAGAAACACAGCCACATAGTCCAAATAGAATAGATACAAATTATATATATAATGAG
Source organism: Flavobacteriales bacterium (assembly GCA_965243605.1). GTDB lineage: Bacteria > Bacteroidota > Bacteroidia > Flavobacteriales > CAJXXR01 > JBMYYR01. The sequence continues at coordinate 14,717 of CBDEVQ010000070.1, read as the reverse complement.
AATAATGCGGTATATGCTTGGTATGAAACGGAGAACCGTTTTCAGAAAATATATGATTTTGGAGCTTCTGTAGGCGATTCTTGGGACATATTGATTAATGAAAATATAGATGTTGTCCCTGTGATTGATACCTTTAGAGTATCCATAGATTCTGTTTTTGAAGAGACCATAGATGGTGTGTTAACCAATAGTTATTTGTTTTCTACATCGTTTCTTCATTTTGATTCGAGTAGTTGTTTAAACATTAATTATGATTTAGATCAAAGTAAAACCAATAGTAAATTAGGGTATCCCTATTACATATTCCCGTTTCTTAACGAATTATGCGCCACAGATGTATATCCGATGGATGAGGTTAACCCTAAATTAAGATGTTATACAGATTTTGAAATTGATTATCATGATTTGGGTAATCTATCGTCTTGTGATTATCAGAATTTTGGGTTAGAAGATCATGTTCTAGAGGAGATTGAAATTGAAGTGAATACCACACATATTGATATTATTTCTGAAAATAAATCCTTATATGATTTATCGATCTATACGATTAATGGACAAGAATTAAGGTCATCTCCACACGCTAAATCTATTGATGTTTCAGGAATTCACAAAGGTGTTTATATATTGTTTATCCAAAATGGAAATGCGAAATTTTCTAGAAAAATTAAGATTTAAATAGAAAATTTGATATAATTAAAGTTGAATTCTAATCTTATTTGATTTTTGTGATTTTAATTTATTGTCAATCATTAATTTGAAAGGTCTTAGGATAAATTAACCCATTCTCTTCATAATTTATCCTTAAATTAGTGCTCAAAACTTATAATTATGAATAATCCGCTTTTAAGCGTGTTTAATACACCATATACTACAGCACCGTTTTCTGAAATTAAAAACGGACACTATTTACCAGCATTCGAAGAAGGAATTCGTTTAGCGAAAGGAGATATAGATGCCATTGTTGAATCTAATGAGGAGCCAACATTTAAAAATACGATAGAAGCTTTAGAGTTTAGTGGAAACATTTTAGAACGAATTTCGTCGATATTTTTTAATTTAAATTCGGCCGAAACCAATGATGAAATTCAGAAAATAGCTCAAGAAGTATCACCTAAACTTACGGCATTTTCTAACGATGTTAGTTTAAATGAAGCGTTATTTAATAGAGTGAAAACCATTTATAATACAGTAGATAGAGATACATTATCTGATGAGCAAAAAATGCTATTAGATAAAAAGTATAAATCTTTTGCCAGAAACGGAGCCAATTTATCTCAAGACGATAAAGAGATTTTAAGAGATATAGATACGAAGCTTTCAAAATTAAAATTGAGTTTTGGAGAAAATGTATTGGCTGAAACTAATGTATATGAACTTTGGATTACCAAAGAAGAACAATTAAAAGGAATACCAGAAGGTGCTCTACATGCAGCAAAGGCAAGAGCGAAACAAAAAGATAAACCTGAAGCTTGGTTATTTACCTTAGATTACCCGAGTTATATTCCGTTTATGACGTATGCAGAAGATAGAGCTTTAAGACAGGAATTGTCTATAGCGTTTGGGTCTAAAGCATTTAAAGACAATGATAAAAATAATGAATCTAACGTATTAGAAATTGCAAAATTAAGATACCAAAGAGCTCAATTATTAGGGTACAAGTCTCACGCTCATTATGTATTAGAAGAGCGTATGGCAGAAACTCCAGATACCGTTATTGGATTTTTGGAAGATTTAAAGTCTAAGTCTAAACCTTTTGCACAGAATGAATTTAATGCGCTTGAAGCTTATGCAAAGGAACTAGATGGTATAGATCAACTTCAAGCTTGGGATGGTGCTTATTATACAGAGAAGCTAAAAATGGAGAAGTTTAGCTTTAATGAGGAAGCGCTTAAGCCGTATTTACAACTCGAGAATTGTGTAGATGGAATGTTTGAGGTTGCAAATCGTTTGTTTAATTTAACGTTTACTTTAGCTGAAGATATTGATGGGTATCATGAAGATGTAAATGTATACCGTGTGACCAATGATAAAGGGGAATTTATTTCAGTATTTTATACCGATTATTTTCCAAGAGCTGGAAAAAGAGGAGGCGCATGGATGACTTCTTACAAGTCTCAATATATGGAGAATGATGACAATAGTCGTCCACATGTTTCTATAGTATGTAATTTCACACCACCAACAGGAAATCAACCTTCTTTATTAACGTTTAATGAATTAACAACCTTGTTTCATGAATTTGGACATGCTTTGCATGGGATGTTAGCCAATACTCAATATCCTAGTTTGTCTGGGACAAGTGTATCTTGGGATTTTGTAGAATTACCATCTCAGCTCATGGAAAATTGGTGTTATGAGAAAGAAACCTTAGATATTTTTGCTAAACATTATGAAACAGGAGAAGGAATTCCGTTTGAGCTTGTAGAAAAAATTAAGGCCTCATCTACATTTATGGAAGGAATGAAGACGTTAAGACAAATATCGCTTGGGCAACTTGATATGGCGTGGCACAGTGTAAATCCTTCTCAATTTGAAAAGGTTGCTGAGATCGAAAATCTAGCCTATTCACCAACACGATTATATCCTAATAACCCTGAAACGTGTACAAGTACAGCCTTCTCACATATTTTTCAAGGCGGATATTCATCGGGGTATTATTCGTATAAATGGGCTGAAGTATTAGATGCGGATGCTTTTGAACATTTTAAGCAGAACGGAATATTTAATAAAGATGTAGCCAATGCATTTAAAGAAAATGTATTAGAACAAGGGGGTACAATTCCTCCAATGGAATTATATACTCAGTTTAGAGGTCAGAAGCCAACAAATATAGCATTGTTAAAGCGTGCTGGACTATTAAAATAAGATAAAATTAAGTATGTTATAAAGGGTGAATCATTTAGGTTCATCCTTTTTTTGTTTATTACAGAAAGAACATTTGAAGCTTTATTTTGTAAATTCATCCAAAATTTAATTATGATTATTACAGGTACATTCGTTAATGTAGTTAGTATTCTTTTAGGAAGTACAATAGGTGTATTGTTAAAGAAAGGGATTCCAGATCGTATACAATCTATTATATTTCAAGCTTTAGGACTTTTTACATTGTTTTTGGGTTTAACAATGGCATTTGAAACTTCTGGATTGTATTTACTCATGATATTCTCATTAATTTTAGGTGGAATTATCGGTGAAGTATTAAAGCTAGATGTCAATACAGATCGGTTAAGTGTTAATCTTAAGCAGAAATTAAAGAGTTCGAATCCAAAATTTACAGAAGGATTAATTACGGCTTCTATGTTATTTAGTATCGGATCTATGGCGATTATTGGACCTATGAATGAGGCCATAAAAGGAGATATGAATTTGATATTAACAAAGTCATTAATGGATGGAATAACTTCTGTTATTTTAGCCGCTGCATTTGGTAGAGGTGTGTTTTTCTCTATTATACCTGTATTTATTCTCCAAGCTACTGTTGGTGTTTTATCGGCTTATATAGAACCTTATTTAAATCCCGTACTTATTAAAGAGCTAACAGCCATTGGAGGATTATTAATAATAGGTATTGGAATAAGCATATTAGAAATAAAGAAAATTAATGTTATTAATTTATTACCCTCAATGGCTATTTTGGTTGTTTTATATTTAGTGTTAGATCAATTTAACGCATTGGTGTAAGTTGATTCATTGGGAATTATAAGATTTTAATGGTGAAATATGAAAAATAGGTTTTAACATAGGAAAAACCCTAATGGTAAGGTGTTATCCTTTTTATAATTTTATCTTTATAAACCAAAAAATAATACTTATTATGACTTATGCTGAATTATTACAGTTAATCAATTCTACAAAATTGGACCTAATTACAGATTCACAAAAACAAAATGAAAAAACTAAACAGAATTTTTCTAAGGAAGAAGAATACAAAGGGTTGTTAGGAATTGATCTGAATCTTTCTAAAGAAGAAGAATATGAAGGGTTATTAAAAGCATTGGATTTTGTACATAGAGTTTGTAAATCAGATTATGACGAATATTACAAAATAAATGGGACTATTAGTACTTTAGATTTTGCAGCAATTAAGAAAGACTATGAGGGCTTTGGCTCAGTTAATCCATATGTGAAATTTATTATTGCAAATAATAAAATAACTCATTCTTTAGAAAATAAATTTTCACTTACAAATAATCAAAGTTGTTATTCATATGAATTAATTAAGAAAATAAATAAAGTAAGCTTAAAAGTGATGCTTGTACATGGTGTGAAGTATGTTAAAGCTGATAGTAATCATAATATTACTGAGGGATGTAAAAATATTGTCATGTTAAAATCTATAAGTTTAGATCGTCCTCCAGTTGAAACTTATTATGATTTAGTAGAGAATCCGTCTAAGGTTGTTGATTTAAAAAAAGTAACATGTCATACTATTATTGGAGGTTACAAGAGTCAATGCTAAATTATGACAATTAAACTTATTCTAAAGATATATATATTATCAACATTTATTTATTTTTTAGTGGCTAAGATTAAACATTGGCCACTAAAAAGTATTTTAATTCTTTCTGCATTAAACTCCATTGTTACAGATATATGCATTTCGTATAAGATACCAGTTTATTTAAGTAACAATACTTATGTAATATTACATGCTGGATTATGGTTTTATATAGTAAAAGAATATTTAGGCAAAAAACAAGCTTTGATTCTTGGAGTTATATGGGGAGGGCTTACTTTGTATTATGTTAGTACAATTAATATATTGGATAAATTCTATAATCGTTATTTTGCATTAACCAGTATTATTTATATCATACTATTTTTTGTATTATGTATAAAACGTTTGAAAAATGAAGATATAGATTTTTTTAATTCGAATACATTTATACTTATTGCAGCTCCGGTCATCTTCTTGTTAGGAATGAGTTTTATGTTTGGATTTGATGCGAAAATATTTAGTGAAATAACCATTGTGGATATTGGTATTTATGAATTAATCAACTTTATTGTAAATGTAATATATTACACCTTATTAAATTATTATATATATAAATCGGTGAAGCATGTATGATGTTGTTTTAGGCGTACTGATAGCTTTTATATTAATCTGTCTTGTTATTTTATTCTGTGTAATCTTAGTAAAGATTTACATTTCTAAAATTAAGAAATACAACTACCTCTTGGTTCAACAAGAAGTAGAGCAGGAACGTGCTATTACTGAGACCATAATAGAGACTCAAGAAGATACGCTAAGTCTACTTTCTAAGGAATTGCATGATGATGCCGGACAACAAATTACATATATCAATTTTCAATTGGAAAATTTAAAATTAACCAATCCTGAGCTCATCGATAATATTTCGCCCATTGGTCAATCTTTAAATTACCTTTCTAAATCCATCAGAGATTTATCACATTCTATAGACAATAAGAAATTCTCGAATTATAATGTATTGGAGCTAATTCGAGAAGAACTCGATAAAACAAACCATCTAAAACTTGTTGATTGTTCATTAGAGCATTCAGAGGACATTTCTATTAAATTGACGATAAATGAGAACATTATTTTGTTTAGAATATTTCAGGAAGTCCTCAATAATATGCTCAAACACTCAAAAGCTAAGCAGTTTAGTGTAAAAATTGAACAAACCCATATATTAAAATTTATATTTATAGATAATGGCGTTGGTTTTGAGGTCGATCAAATTTCAGAAGCAACTTCTGGAGTATCTAATATAAAGACTAGGGCCGAGTTAATTGGGTATACGTTGCAATTAGATTCAGAAATTGATAAAGGAACCGTGATTGAATTATATAAAAAGGAGTAATATGGATAAAAAAGTAACAATAGCAATAATTGATGATCATAGAATTGTTAGACATGGTCTTAAAGAACTTATAGAAAACTTAGGGAATTATAAGATTATTGGCGAATTTGAAAATGGGGTTAGTTTTTTAAACCAATTACCAGAGTTAGAAACGCTACCAGATCTATTTATATTAGATTATTCAATGCCCATGTTAGATGGAATAGAGGTTCTAAAGAAAGCCATGTTAATAAACGAAGAGTATAAATTTCTTTTGCTGACTCAAAATTTTGAAGAATCCATTATTGATCAAGCTTATGCCAATAAAGCAAGAGGGTTCCTCCATAAAACCTGTACGGCCCAAGAATTAAAGTTTGCTATAGATAATATTACAACCATAGGATATACTAATATTACAGAGATATTAAAACGTATCCGAAATTTATCGACTGATAAACCCAAAAATGAAAATCAATTAAAGTTAAGCGATAGAGAATTTACTTTTTTAGAATTGGTGTGTGATGAGAAAGAATACACGTATAAGCAAATTTCTGATTTAATGAATGTTTCCATTCAATCGGTTGATTCATACCGCGCTTCATTATTTACAAAAATGGATGTTAAAAGTAAGGTTGGCTTGGTTCTATACTCTTATAAACATCAATTAACAGATCCATTTAAATAGTAGTTCTAAAGGTTAGTAAGGTATTTTATTGTGTTTTCACCTCTTTTAGAGGCTGTAATTTATAGTTATTAGTTCATATTAAGTCATGAGTAAAAGGAGTACAGTTTAATATTGATAATAACATATTAATGGTTATATATATTCACAATTCTAATTAGGGTTTTTCCTAATAAAAAGATGGTTTGTTCATTCTAAATTTACAAGGTTGTTAATTCTGATAGCCGTTATTAGATGTATTGTTATTAAAACCATTGTTATGAAAAAAATTATCTATATCATGTTTATTATTCCCTTACTGGGAATTTCACAAGAAATTAAGGTTGATAAAAAGATTAAATTTGATTTTTTAAATCCAGAATCAATTAGAATACCAAAAGACCTAAAGGAAGGTGATTTTTATAGAATTGAAGTTACAAGTCTTAACCTGAATAAATACGCCGTTAATTTAGATATTGAAAATAAAGTACTTGAAACGGCATTAGAATTGCCTGTTCCAGGAAATATTCAATTGGGAAATGTTGTTGATTGGGTAAGTTCTAAGTTAGCTTCATTGCCTGCCGTTCAAACAGAAAGTGAACCTATGGATACGAGTATTGAGGACAGTAAAAATAAAAGTGGAACGGGTGTAATTTCAATAAATGATATTATAGAGATCGACATTCTACAAGAGATTAAAGATGATATCTCAAGTGTACAAGAAAACAATGTTCTATTTTTAGAAGCGCTTTATTCAGATTTAAACGCGATTAATTATCAAGGGTATAATTTAGTTAAATATCGTCTTTTAAAACTTTCCAATCCTCAAAATGCTGTTCACTTAAAAATTGAAGATGAATTAAAAGCATATGATCAAATTAATACAAATTTGAAACTGTTAGTTTCATTCGTTCAAAAAGCAATAAATACGAATAATGAGGAAACCAATAAGTATGCTGAAATATTGGATAAAAAAGGAAATGAAACCTTAAAAAATAATTGGGTTAAAGGAGGTAAACTACTTTCCGAAACCTTAAAAAAAATAACGAAAACACAAAGTTTAATTAATGCTAAAAATATAGAGAAGTCATTATTATCGGTTCTTTATCTTGATACGACTAATACGTACTTGTCCTTACCAATTCAATTTAATAAAGACCAAGCAACCGTTAATATGAGTTTTATTCCAAAAGACACGAATTCAGGGTTACAAACTTATTATTTACCAGAGATAGAATTACCAAAACGTTCAATTTATTTTGGGGTTGGTACTTCTCTATATTATAGTCCGTTATCAGATGAACGCATTTCTACAGAAACTATTCAACTAAACGATACAGTATCTAGATATACAGTGTCAAGAGATCGAGATTTAAAAGGCGAAATAGGAGTAGCTGCCATGTTATATGTTGGACATAAATTCGCAGATCTTCCTATTGGTATTCACGGAGCTCTTGGTACTGGAGTGTCTACTAGTAAGGATGTTAAAGTCAGGTTGTTATCATCTGTAGGGTTAAGTTTAGGGCATAAAAATAGTTTTACAATAAATGTGGGTTGTATAGGTGGAAATGTTGATAGAATCAGTAAGAATATAGAATTTGATAAGGAATATGTTGAAGTTCCAAATACTCTTGTTAAAGACCTTAAACTCAAAGTGTTTTATAGTCTAGGTTATTTATTTAAATTATAATTAATGAGCCAATATTCTGTTGGAATACATATTGACCTAACTCTTTAATATAAGTGTTAGGTCAATTTTCTTATTGTATAGATTTGTAAATCAAATATTGACTGCTTTGCTTTACTGATTCTATATTTTCAACATAAATATTGGTTTGTTCAGCATCTATTATTCTGGCTTTAACCACATCTTTAAGTTGTAGATTAATTGTATTTTTTATTTTAGAGTAGCACTCTTGATCTAATATTGGAGTAATGACTTCAATTCTATGGTCAATATTTCTAGTCATCCAATCGGCAGAACCCATAAACATTTTTTCGTTACCTCCGTTAGCAAAAATAAACACCCTAGCATGCTCTAAAAAATGATCGACAATACTTATGACTTTAATGTTTTCGCTTTGTTTTTTAACACCCGGAACTAGGCAACATATACCTCTAACAATAATATCAACCTTAACTCCTGCATTACTTGCTTTATATAATGAGTTAATGAGTTCTTCATCTTGTAAGCTGTTCATCTTTAGAATGATGTATGCTTTTTTATTTTGCTTCACATTTTCTATTTCACGCTCAATGAAATGAGAGAATTTGACTCTAGAATTAAAAGGAGATATTAAAAGTTTTTTTGCTTTTGGTACAATAATTTTACGTTCTAAAACTTCGAAAATTTGAGCCAATTCTTTTGTTAGGTTCTGTCTTGCAGTGAGCAATCCAAAATCGGTATATAGTTTTGCCGTTTTCTCATTAAAGTTTCCTGTTCCTATATAACCATACGTTGTTAACTCGTTGTTTTTATAACGCTCTATATATAATATTTTGGAATGTACTTTAATATTAGGAAAACTATAGATTACGGTTGCTCCATGTTCTTCTAATGTTTTCCCCCATTTAATATTATTGGCTTCATCAAACCTAGCCTTTGTTTCAATAAAAACGACAACCTGTTTTTTGTTTTTTAATGCTTTAAGTAATGCATTTGCAATTTTAGAGTCTTTAGAAACTCGATACAAAGTCATCTTTATGGTTTTCACATATTTATCAACAGAAGCTTCTTCAACAAATCTTATGACATCATTAAACGATTCATAAGGAAAATATAAAAGTCTATCTTTTTTATCAATGGCCTTGAATAAGGAATTATAGGTTGATAATTCTTTAACGTCCTTTGGGGGTAAAAGATTTGAAGATAAGTTCTTATCCGTTGGGTTAGGGAATCCAAATAAGTCTTTTAGATTGTGGTGTTGACCACCACGAATAATATCTATATCATTAATATCCAACGCATGATTAAATTCATTAAGAATACTATCAGGCATAGAAAATTCAATAATGGCTCTTGTAATTTGTCCTGTATCTCTTTTGGATAAAGAGGTTTTTATTTTTTCCACTAATGTTCCTGAGTATTCATCTTCAATATATAATTGTGCATCTCGTGAAATTTTGACATTATAAAAATGCGTGTTATATGTATGAAGTAAAACATGTTTAATTATATCCTCTACAAATGCAATTTTATAACGGTTATCCGAAATGGGAAATTCAATAAAGCGATCTGTGTTTTGCGGTACATTAACACAAACTAGATTTTCCTTTTTGTTAAGAGAGACTAAATATAGCTTTTCATTTTCTAAGAATAAACCATCTTCTCTAGAGATAAAATCGGTCTTAACGGTTATTAAATCCTTTAAATTCTTATTATAATAAGAGGTTGCAAATTCTTTTTGAGAATTATCAAACGATTCATAATTAATTATATCGATTCCATGTTCGGTTAATTCAGGTAATATTTCTTTCCTAAATATACGTCCGAGTTCATCACCTTGTAAATCAATTTGCTTTTTTTATCTCTTTAAGAAGTTTGTTTGGCTTGGTTACTAATTTCTTCCTTAACTTCTTGTCCAACTGCTTAATTTGTCTAATATCCGAAACCCTTACCTCAAAAAACTCGTCTAAATTAGATGAGTAAATAGCTAAAAATTTAATGCGTTCAAATAATGGATTTCTTTTATCTGCCGCTTCTTGTAATACGCGGTGGTTAAACCTTAACCAAGATAAATCTCTATTATAATATTTAGGTGTTATTAAAGACATAATTGAGGAAGATTAATAGGGGGGTTAAAAGATAAATTTAGACCAAAGATAAATGAATTGTCAATACGTACAGTGTTTTCAATTATCATTTTTTAAATAGGTACAAGTTTATTATTCCTATATAAAATAAGTGTTTGTTAGAGGTTAAGGCTATATTATTTTCTATAGTAAATAGTCCTTAAAACAAAGGTGTATAAGAATTAAATATATAGCTTGATCTTGTTATATAGTTCTTCTGGTTCAAAGGGTTTATATATAGTATCCTGAATTAATAGAGCTTCGGTTTTAAGCGCCGAATTTTTAGATATATCTGCACTTAGTATAATTATTGGTATATTAAAATTAGGTATATCTTTTAAATGTTTAATAGCTTCAAAACCATCCATAATAGGCATGTGTAGATCCATTAAGATGATGTCAAAGGTATTTTCTTTTATTAAAGAAAGAGATTCTTTTCCATTATTGGCAATATGTACTTTAGCATTCCATTTGGTCAGGAATTTTTTAGCGACCATTTGGTTAATCTGATTATCCTCAACAAGAAGTATGCAGGCATTATTAAGGTCTCTTTGTAATGGATGTTTATTCTTCGGTTTAGAATCGCTTTCAATTTCATAAGGTACAGAAAGGGTAAATTGAGATCCTTTGTTTAGAATACTTTTAACAGTTAAGTCAGCATGCATAAGATCGGCAATTTTCTTAGAAATTGTTAATCCTAATCCTGTACCTCCATATTTTCGCTTGATATCGAGGTTGGCTTGCTGAAAGCTTGTAAATATTGATTGTAATTTATGAGATTCAATTCCTATACCCGTGTCTACGATGCTAAATACTATTTTGTTATTTTCATCATTGTAGTTAACTATTAATTTAACATATCCTTTATCCGTAAATTTTATTGCATTATTTAATAGATTCGATAAAATTTGAGATAATCTATATTGGTCTCCATAAAGAATAGGAGGTACGTTGTCATTAATTTCTACAGAAAGAGGAAGTTGTTTTTGTATTGCTGAATCGGATAAGATTCGGCTAATATTATAAGTCAGCTTTCTTAATTCGAAATTTGATTTCTCGATCGTAATATTTCCAAATTCTACATCATTAAACTCTAGGATATCATCAATTATTGTTAGTAAAGAATTCGCTGAGAATTTCAGGGTTTCTAAATTTTGAATTTGCGCATTATCCTTTGCATTTGATATTATTAGGTTACTAAGACCAATTACGGCATTTAAGGGCGTACGCATTTCATGACTCATAACCGACATAAAATGTTGTTTTGCTTTGGCTGCAACCATGGCCTCATCTTTTGTTTTAATAAGGTTTTGTTGCATGTTTTTAAGCTCTGTAATATTAACTCCTAAAGATAAAACTTGTTCGGACCCATTGTGCTTGTGCTTAACATAAATAAATTGTCTCATGATATGTTTTTCTTTATTCTCATGGTCAAAGACAATTTCTTCTATGGTAAAAGACGTTTTAAGTTTTATACAAAGTTTAATAATTTCTTCTCGGGTTTTAAATGCATCTTTATTTTTAGCATTATAGCTTTCATACCCTTTAGTCTTTTCGCCTATTTTTTTCCCAATTAAGCCTAGGCGTTTTTCTTCGGAAGATTCAATGGCAGGATTTAAGTACACATACCTACATGCGCTATCATAAACAGCAATTTCACTTTCAAGTTTATTAAGTACACTTTCATAGAACATTCTATTCCAGTTTATAATCCTAAACATATCTTTTTGAGCAAGTAGAGAGGCATCTAATCGTTCATTAGTCTCAGCCTGAAAACGAATGATTCGGTTAGTTTCATACCAGTATATATGAATAGACAACATGATAATAATCACCGATTGCCAGAACATTACATTTTCATGAATATGTTGAAAATTGCTACTGTGCTCAATATTAGAAAAGTAAATATTGGTTCCTGCTATGTAAATTAAGAGGATACTTAATATGGTGTATAAGATTGTTATTTTTTTCTCTTTTTGTCTTAATACAAGAGAGTAAGCAACAGTTATGGCAAGGAGTAATATTTGGAAGTAAACACTACTTTTAAATACTTCTCTATTAATAAAAACAGGGATAAATGAAGCAAAAAACAAGATAACTCGAATCATGTTAATTCTGTTAAACCGAATAGATTTAAAAATAACGATGAATACCCCGAGATATAAACATGTAGATATCGCCGTAAATGTATTTTTTAGAATAATGGAGTTTAAGGCAAAGCCTAAACATATTGGAATAGCAAATAAGGTATAGATATTTACCATGCGTAATATCCTAACATCTTGTATTGAAGTAACACTAGAGGTACCGTTATTTATGAGTTTAGATATTTTTTGTCTTAAATACTTCATGCAGAATCTAAGTTAATAATCTGTAATTAAGTTGTTTGAAAGATGTAGGCAAATAATTGTAAAATTGTTTAGTAAGGGTTGGTATAAAATTATTCGAAATATACGATTACTTCTTTAGAGGAGTGAATTGCAATTGCAAAAAATACCCAATTTTATTAACAATAGATTCCCAAGAGGTATTTTTTGATCTTAAATTGTCTTATTTTTGTTCTTTCAGATCAAAATATGCAAATTTCATCCCGCACTAAACTTATCTCTTTTACAGAAGATATTCAACCGCATTTAGTTCCGATTTCCTTTCCTTCACCTTATGAGGATATTCCTCATGAGTTATCAATAGTTGCAGCCCAACAACTGTTAAATTTTATAGTGAATTCTTCGTATTGGAAGGATATTCCGTTATACGAAGATCTTAAAGCTCATGCACGGATAGGGAAAATGTTTGGAGTTTTAGTTGTACGAGATCCAAAGTGTAATACCATTGGTTTTTTGGCCGGTTTTTCGGGGAAACTTTTAGGTAGAAATGAATACAAATTTTTTGTTCCTCCTGTGTTTGATATGCTTGATGAATCTAATCATTATGTAAAAGAGGAACAAGAACTTTTAAAGTTGTCTGAGTTAATACATGCTTTAGAAACAAATTCGGATTATTTAGACCGTATTGCTGTAAATAAAGAAAAAGAAAAAGCAATAGAAGATAAGTTGAAGGCTTTAAAAATCTCTTATTTAGAACAAAAAAAGAATCATATGGTTTCATTGCAAAAAATGAAATTATATTCAGAGGTTAATACTGCTAAAATAAAAGCGTTAGAATACGATATTATTGGTCTAAAACAAGTTTATAAGGCCGATAAAAAGAGTTTATCTAATTCAGGTTTAAAAGAAAAGCAGGCGTTGGAAGTGTTTAAGAAACAAATACTAGATTTGAAAACTTTACGTAAATCCAAGTCTAAAAATTTACAACAATGGTTATATAAACAATATAAATTTTTGAATACCAATAAGGACGTTAAGGATTTACAAGCTATCTTTAAAAAGCCTATTGTTCCACCTTCTGGAGCAGGAGAGTGTGCTGCTCCTAAATTATTACACCATGCCTTTAAACATAATTTGGAACCTTTATGTATGGCCGAATTTTGGTGGGGGAGGTCTCCAAGTTCTAATCATAAAACAGAAGGTGAATATTATCCACCATGTGAAGAAAAATGCAGACCCATTTTAAAGCATATGTTAAAGGGAATACTTTAATACAAATAAAGCCATCAGAACACTGATGGCTTTATTGTTTTTAAGATATTATTCCCATTCTGAAGTATAATGGAATTTGATACTTGGGAATTTTTGTTCAGTCATTTGAATGGTAAATGCGGAATCAGCTAAGAATACATCTCGACCAAATTTATCATTAGCCATAACACGATGTTTTTGCTTTTTGAATTCTGCAAATTCTGTTGGATTATCAGAACTTACCCAACAAGCTTTGTGAAGAGATATTGGTTCAAAACGACATGTTGCATTATATTCATGCTTTAATCGATGTTGAATAACTTCAAATTGAAGTGCTCCAACCGTACCAATAATTTTTCTTCCGTTGGTTTTACGTATGAATAATTGGGCAACCCCTTCATCCATTAATTGATCAATACCTTTTGCTAATTGTTTAGCTTTCATAGGATCGGCATTCTCAATATAATTAAACATTTCTGGCGCAAAGCTAGGAATACCTTTATAATGTAATATTTCTCCTTCGGTTAATGTATCTCCAATTTTAAAGTTTCCTGAATCGTGTAAACCAACAATATCTCCAGGGAAAGCTTCTTCAATAACATCCTTTTTTGAGGCCATAAAGGCTGTAGGGCTAGAGAATTTTATGTTTTTATCTAAACGAATGTGTTTATAATTGGTATTACGTTTAAATGTACCCGAAACAATTTTAACAAAGGCAATACGGTTACGGTGTTTAGGGTCTAAATTGGCATGGATTTTAAATACAAATCCTGTAAATTTATTCTCATCCGGTAAAACCATTCGTTCTTCTGCTTGCTTTCCTAAAGGCTTAGGTGCAATTTCTACGAAACAATTTAAAAGTTCTTGAACTCCAAATGT
>CBDEVQ010000069.1:0-19348 GCA_965243605.1 Flavobacteriales bacterium | reverse complement strand
AGCCGGATTAGGAACTAAGGCAATGTTCTTTGCATTGTCGGTATATGGACCATTTATACCTGGACCACTAAGGAAAAAACCGAAAACATCATTAAACTTAGAACATGTATAAGAATCGTATTCATTAGATGCAAAAACATATTCAAATTCAATAAAATCACCACCTGCTACAAAATCAAATTCTACTACTATTGTATTGTTTTGACTTTGTACTGTGTTGGCAATATTGGTTAATATATATTGTAAATCTGGATCAGGACTATATGGAGTTCCTCCATTTTCTAATCCATCATTCTGAGGTGTAGCTTGTCCTAAGCCTCCAGTAGAAAACAAAACCCCTTCATCTAAACCCAAATTAGAAGAAGTACCATTAAAATATCCAATTTGGTCCAAATTCCCTTGAGACATGGTTATATTACTGGCTGCATTTCCTGAGCTAGAACTCATTAATACTTGATTTACGAGATTAGCAGGTGAATTGTATGGTGAATTATTGGACACGGTTAATTGTGCTAATGCAACATTAGATACTAAAAATAGAAAAATAAAAAACCTTGTCATCATAATCGTAGAATTAAAAAAAGCGTATAGAACTCTATACGCTTTTAGCAAATTTCATTCCAAACTATCTCATTAGATGGAATGTACCTTTAAGTAATCGTCCGTCATTATATTCTATAACATAGAAGTAAATTCCTTCTTCACATTCTTTATCCGAAATATAGTCTTTACCGTTCCAACATTCTATTCCGTTTAGGTTACAATGTTCGTAGTTTTCATTTCTATATACCAAATTACCCCAGCGATCCATTATTCTAACTCTAATGTTCACTTCAACATCTTTTGACTTAAAGTAAAATTGATCGTTTAATCCATCTCCATTAGGCGTAAATACATTTGGTACTTGACAATGATCTACTCGTATTGTAAACTCTCTAGTAGCTGTTGTACCACATTCATCGGTAACCGTTACTAGGTAATCATTTTCAGATACATCTTGATCTTCAACAATTAATATTTTATCTCCTGAAATTGGAGTATTATCTTTATTCCAAACGTAAGTATATGTTCCTGTACCACCAACAACATCCACATCTAAATGTAAATCATCATCTTGACACATTACTATGTTATTAGAATATATACTTGTAATTTGAATTGGCTCATAATTAGGAACTACAACTACAATACTATCTTCATACTCATATTCACAAGCATCTTTAAGATTTAAATAATATGTAGTGGTTGTTTGTCCGTTTAATGTTAAATCTTCAACAGACCAAGTTCCACCTGAATTATTAGACCAAGTATATTCATATGGCTCTATACCTCCTATAACTTGAGATTCTGCAACAAACTCTTCTCCTTCACAAATAAAGATTGAATCTTCTAATGCTGATGATAATAACGGATTACTAATAATTGTAAGCGTCATTGGGTTAGGGTAAGTTGTACAATCGTCATAGAATGGGAAATATATCTGAATGGTCTCATCACCTTCAAAATTACCATCTACTATTGCTTCTATATTAACAGATCCTGTTAATTGACCAGAAGGTATTGTAATAGATGTTGGTAAATTATAAAAATCGACACCAGGCGTTGCACTTCCTCCTACTACAGAGAACTGTAATGTTGTATCTACATCAAATGCTTCTGGAAGTGTAAATACAAGATTTCCATATTCACAACCTTCAATAATTTGATCCGTTTCTAAATTAAAGTATGATGTAAATGTTACTTCAGGTACTAGAGGGAAATGATTCACAACAAATGTATCTGCGGCATTATATCCACAATCTCCAGTTATAATACAAATATGTTCACCTCCTTGACTTGGTTGAATTACTGTTGAAGGACCAACATCCTGCAATACGCCATTATAAAACCACTGAAAAGTAAATGGCTCATACCCTCCATCAGGAGTAGCATTAATTGCAATTCCATCAGGTGAGTTTGCACATACCGTTGTATCCTCAGGAATATCAACAAAAATCTGATTAGGATCTGCAATCCATATTGTATCCGTTGAGATAATACTTTCGCAAACTCTTGTTGTTATAATAACAGACTCATTCCCTTCTAAAATAGCATCAGCTAATCCCTGTACAACAATATCTCCAGTTGAATCTCCAGGAGGTATTATTAAAGTATCTATTACTTGCATAAAATCAACTCCTTCCACTGCTGAACCTGTAACATCAACTAATATTTCTGTAGCAACGGTTGGATTAACTTCACTAATTTGAACAGTTACTGTTCCTGGATAACAACCCTCAATTATTATAGAATCTGATTCGTTAAATTCTGAGCTTAAACTAGTCTCTCCTGAAGCTACAGAGAATGACCCTTCTCTTAGTAAAACAGCTGAATTAAACAGATCATCTGATACATCTGCTATAGCCAGTTTCATATGGTATGTTTCACCACATTGAACTCCACTTACTGCTGTAAGAACAGTTGTATGACCATTAAAACCAATATTTGTAGGACTTGGTGCTGCCTGATTACCAACAAAGAACACATTATCGACTGCATAATTCGGATTGATATCCGAACAATTAGAAGCTGGATAATTTACACTAGGATTTCCAGAATTTATTGAATTAATAACTATAGGTATTTGAGTAAATGAACCAGGGTTATTTTGATCTGGAATTTTCGCCATATTATACACTTGATAAGGAATTCCATTAATCACTTCATATCCTAAATCTGGAGCACCATCTAAATCTAAATCCCCATCAATACCAGGACCTGATATAAAAAAAACCAAAAATATCATTAAATTCAGCACATGTATATTGAGTATACTCTTTAGATGCAAAAACATAATCAAAAGACACTGAAGATCCTACAGCAACAAAATCAAATTCAATTGTTGTTGTATTGTTTAAATCTTCAGCAGTACCCGTTTGAACCCCTACTCCCTCTAATTGTAATGTTAAATGAGAATCAGGAACAGGGATTATACCAGTTCCAGCTCCTGTTGTACCTACTATAGATGTTAAAGCTTCCGCTTCACCCGTAGAAAGAAACAACCCTGAACCAAAACCATTAAATCCAACTGCAGGTGGCGCAACTACAGCTGTAGATGCGAAGTTTGAATAATATCCGATTTCAGTATTGGTAGTCGCAACTCCAGTTGGTACTGCCGCTCCATTTAATTTAATATTAGACACATTCATCTGAGCAGAAACAGCCGGATCCATTAATACATTATTAATAAGAAACTCGACATCGGCATAATTCCCAGTTTGGTCAGTTGTTAAAAACTGCGCCTTTAACTGAGTTAATAGAAAAAAAGAAAAAAGAGAAATAAGAAACTTCTTCATAATAGATACATTTTAAAGTTTGTAAGTATCTCTATTACTAAAATTACACCTAAGCAGAGATACAACACGAAACAAATATACATTTTTTTTCTATTCAAGCTATAAGATATTAGCGACTTCCTTATACTGTCCATTTTTATGTCCTAAAAATCGTCTAATTCGTCCTATATTATTCATCTTAAACAAAAAAAAAAACACCAATAATAATTATTGGTGTTTTTCTATTAAACTCTTTATTACGTTAATTCTTTATGATCTTCTGTGTCTTAATTTGTCCATTTGTCATTGGAATATGAACAATATAACATCCCGAATTTAATGATGAAATATCTATACGATTATCACCTACCAACGTAGATTCGACTTTTTGTCCTAATAAATTTGTAACAATAATTGGTTTTATAGAATTATAAGATCCTTCTATTGTAAAAACATCTAATACAGGATTTGGATATATTGCCAAGTCAGCAACTTCCATTTCTGACAATTCCTCCGGATTAGCTTCTTTGTAATTGAAAATCATAGTTGGATATGCTTGTATGACACAGTTAGAATTTGGAACTCCACCAACATGAGTAACATTAGCAGATGAATTTGCATTATAGATTGCAGCTGTAGCTGGACTTATATTGGAATGGTAAAAAGTAATAGGAGTAGTACTTACAACAGTTTGATTACCGGCAGCATAATTTAAATTCATGCTATTAGAAGAACCAATTAAAGGAGTTCCTTGATCAATCATTGGGGTTTCAATTTTTATAGCTTCTTGAGTACTTGAAGTATTTCCTGTTCCAAACGTATTTATACACGTTTTAGTTGCATAACTAGCGCTTCCAGTAATTCTTAAAAAATTATACTTATATTTCCCAAATATATTTCTAAATATTTTTGCATTGTCAGTTGATTCAATAAATAATGCTGAATGGTATGTATTAGTAACTTCCTGTGACGTAAAACGGAAGAGATTCGTCCAAATAGATATATCATTAGAGTATCTAAATGTAACGGAATTTTCAGTGGTAGAACAATCCAAGAATTCATTAGAAACAAATACAATACTTAAATCTCCTTCTCCATAATACCCCTTTCCTAAGATATTATTTACATCATTATTATCAACGGATACATTTCTTGACACGCTAGAGATTATTCCATTATTTCCTTGTGTAATAGAGTTCCAAGAAATAGATGAATTTTCTAATCCCACATGATGCATTGCTTCATCCAAACTTCTAAATTGATTATTATAAATTCGGATTAAATTCGCACTTAATGATCGTATACCAATTCCCTCTGATGTTAAGCCATTATTATCAATGACCATATCATTGGAGTTATCCAGTAAAAAACCTAATCCAAATCCAACAAACGTATTTCTTATTATACGGGATCCACCAGGGGTATCTATCATTAGATCACTAATAGATAAATCATTTCCTTCAAATTTAGATCTCTCAAGTGTACTTCTAGATTCATACATTCTTAACCCCTCATTATTCTCTTGAAAATTCAACGTATGAATTGCTTCTGTAACATCTGTATAATCTAAAACAATTCCATTACTACCTCTTAAGAAAAAATGATCAATTTGTTCTGATCCTATTATACTACCATTTGGTTGATACGTTGTGTTTTCTATCCAAATATCAGTTTCTTCATTCGCGAAGTTATACATCCATCCATTTCCGCCACAAAACACATAAATATCGGCAGCTACTCCAGGAGCTCCACTAGATTGGGTGGGTAGACAATGAATTCCAAAATTGGCACCAGCAACAACAATATTTGCACTTGGAGAGAACACAACTTTATTACCACCAGCACTTGGAGTTGCAACAGCATCAACAACAATTCCTTCCCAAGCTGGACTTGAGGCTCCTAATAAACTCACACTACCGGGAATACTTAAGTATCCGTTTGTACCAACTCTAATTTCAGCATTTGGATTAAACATAAATGTACCGCCTACTAACTCCAACGTTCCATTCTGTACAATGTAACCATTGGGATCATAAGATCCAGAATTAACTGTCGTATTCGCTGTAATTACCGTTTGCCCATAAGAAAATGTGGAAATCATTAAGGTGGCTACAAGAGCCAATTTACTTTTTAACATTGTTTTTTATTTTTATTATTTATATCTATAAATATAGATTAATTAATCAAATAACATATTGAATGATAAGTATTTAAACAAACTAGCTTATTATTGTTAAATAATATTGAATTCAACTATAGTTATACTTTACTTGTGTATTTAAATCCCAAACGATTATCTACTATCTTTGAAAAAACAATTATTGATGAATAATATCAAAAAACAACTTATTGCTAATCTTGAAAAATGTGATTCAATTTTAGACATTCATTCTGTTATTGAAGATTTCTATACTTTAAACACAAGCATTGAATCTATCCTAGGATCTTAATTAAAGGTCATAATCAAGATGAAAACAAGACTCCTTATTCAGGTCAATTGGAAATTAAAACGAACCAATTCGGAGAGCTAAAAGCTGTATGGGTAATTGGAAAAGATCAATTACAATTTGGAACTGGTTTCTTACATAAAAACACACTTGTTTTCAATTTTTATTATGAAGGTGAAGTGAATTATATTGGTAAGTAATTTTAAGGGAAAAGTGATTTATACTATTTTACCAAATGGTGAACTTAAAGGCTTTTGGTCTGAGAAGTATGGTGATCAAAGATTTTTAGGTAAAGAAAATGTGAAAAAGATAAACCCATTAAAAACAGATTTCTCACTGAATTAAGTCTACTTATATTTTAATAAATATCAAAAGGTAAATTAAGAGAATTACTAAACTCACAATATGAAACTTCCAAGAAATTCGATTTGAGTAGTTACTTTTGTATTCATTTGTTTCTAATGCATTACTCCAAGCAAAAAATGCATCCATCATTGGCATTTGCCCGAATAAATACTGTTTCCCTGATGATGTTGATCTTCCAAAACCAAAACCCTCAACATTATTCCTCTGCTCATTATATAAATCATATTTTCCAAATAAGCCCATGGTTCTTTGTCCTACTACAGAAGCTGAGGTGCCAACATCCCATATTACAGTCCATTTTTATATCCTAAAAACCATCTAATTCGTCCTATATTACTCATCTTTAAACAAAAAAAACACCAATAATAATTATTGGTGTTTTTCTATTAAACTCTTTAATACGTTAATTCTTTATGATCTTCTGTGTCTTAATTTGTCCATTCTCCATAGGAATATGAACAATATAACATCCCGAATTTAATAATGAAATATCTACATTACGTTCATCTATCATTACACGCTCCACTTGTTGTCCCAATAAATTTGTTACTACTATAGATTTAGATGTATCGTAATCACCATCTATTGTAAAATTATCTACTACTGGGTTTGGATATATTGCCAAGTCAGTAACTTCCATTACTGATAATTCCTCCGGATTAGCTTCTTTGTATGAAAAAACAATCGGATGTGCTGACACTATACAGTTTGTTGTTGAACTTCCTGTAATATGAGTAACACTAGCAGATGAATTTGCATTATAGATTGCAGCTGTAGCTGGACTTATATGTAAATTGGAATGGTGAAAAGTAATAGGAGTAGTACTTACAACAGCTTGATTACCGGCAGAATAATTTAAATTCATGCTATTAGAAGAAGCAATTAATGGAGTTCCTTGATCAATTACTGGAGCTTCAATTTTTATGGCTTCTTGAGTACTTGAAGTATTTCCTGTTCCAAAAGTATTTGCACAAGTTTTTGTATTGTAAACATTCACCCCCATAATTCTTAAAAAATTATACTTATATCTCCTAAATTGATTTCTAAGTATTTTAACATCACTTGTAGATTCAATAAGCAACGCAGAATGATAAGTATTCGTTATCTCCTGTGAACTAAAGAAAAATTGATTCATCCCAACAGATATATCTTGAGAGTATCTAAATGTAACTGTATTTTCAGTGGTAGAACAATCCAAGAATGAATTATAAGTAAATTCAATATTTGCATCTTCTAATCCATCATACCCTTTTCCAGAAATATTATTAAAATTATTACCTGCAATTTCTACAACACTAGATGCATAAGATATGATACCATTATTACCTTGTGTAATCGTATTCGACGAAATATGAGAATCCCCTAATCTTTCATGATTCATCGCTTCATATAATCCAATAAATTGGTTATTATAAATTCTTAAAGTATTCCCACTAAATGTACGCATTCCTAGAGCTTCAGAAGTCAATACATTACCATCAATAACCATATCATAAGTACTTTCTAATAAGAAGGCCAATTCGAAACCATTAAATCTATTTCCAAAAATACGTGATCCACCTGGGCTGATTCCTCTAGTATCTTGAATAGATAATTCATTTCCTTCAAAACTACATCGTTCAACAGAGCTTCGTGATTCCAACATCCTAATTCCAACCTGATTTTCTTGAAAATTCACATTTAATACAGAGGTTAAAACATCTGTTTGATCTAATATTATTCCGGCTTTTCCTCTTAAGAAAAAATGGTCAATTTGTTCAGATCTAATAAAACTTCCATTCGGTTGATACGTTGTGTTTTCTATCCAAATATCAGCTTCTTCATTCTCAAAGTTATACATCCATCCATTTCCACCACAAAACACATAAATATCAGCAGCTACTCCAGGAGCTCCACTAGATTGGGTTGGTAGACAATGAATTCCAAAATTGGCACCAGCAACAACAATATTTGCACCTGGAGAGAACACAACTTTATTACCACCAGCACTTGGAGTTGCAACAGCATCAACAACAATTCCTTCCCAAGCTGGACTTGAGGCTCCTAATAAACTCACACTACCGGGAATACTTAAGTATCCGTTTGTACCAACTCTAATTTCAGCATTTGGATTAAACATAAATGTACCGCCTACTAACTCCAACGTTCCATTCTGTACAATGTAACCATTAGGATCATAAGACCCAGAATTAACTGTCGTATTCGCTGTAATTACCGTTTGCCCATAAGAAAATGTGGAAATCATTAAGGTGGCTACAAGAGCCAATTTACTTTTTAACATTGTTTTTTATTTTTATTATTTATATCTATAAACATAGATTAATTAATCAAATAATATATTGAATGATAAGTATTTAAACAAACTAGCTTATTATTGTTAAATAATATTGAATTCAACTATAGTTATACTTTACTTGTGTATTTAAATCCCAAACGATTATCTACTATCTTTGAAAAAACAATTATTGATGAATAATATCAAAAAACAACTTATTACTAATCTTGAAAAATGTGATTCAATTTTAGACATTCATTCGGTTATTGAAGATTTCTATACTTTAAACATAAGCATTGAATCTATCCTAGGATCTTACTTAATTGAAGGTCATAATCAAGATGAAAACAACACGCCGTATACTGGTCAATTGGAAATTAAAACGAACCAATTCGGAGAGCTAAAAGCTGTATGGGTAATTGGAAAAGATCAATTGCAATTTGGGACTGGTTTCTTACATAAAAATACACTTGTTTTCAATTTTTATTATGAAGGTGAAGGTGATTATATTGGTAAGCAATTTAAGGGTATAGTGATTTATACTATTTTACCGAATGGTGAACTTAAAGGCTTTTGGTCTGAGAAGTATGGTGATCAAAGATTTTTAGGTAAAGAAAATGCGAAAAAGAGAAGCCCATTAAAAACAGAATTCTCATTGAATTAAGTCCACTTATATTTTAATAAATATCAAAAGGTATATTAAAAGAATTACTAAACTCACAATATGAAATTTCCAAGGAATTCGATTTGAGTAATTACTATTATATTCCTTCGTTTCTAATGCATTACTCCAAGCAAAAAATGCATCCATCATTGGCATTTTCCCGAATAAATACTGTTTCCCTATTGATGTTGATCTTCCAATACCAAAACCTTCAATATTGTTCCTCAGCTCATTAAATAAATCATATTCTCCAAATAAGCCCATGGTTCTTTGTCCTACAACAGAGGCTGAGGCGCCAATATCCCAAATAACTGGACCAGAATCAACATCTCCTAACCCGAAAACCCCTTTAGGATACTCTCTAATGCCAAACAATCCTACTCTTGTATCTACAAACAGAGATTTATATTTAGCGAACTGATCTTTAGCAAACTCAGGATCTATGTTTTTAATGAAATTTAGAATTAAACTTTGTGAGCAACCTCTAACCCCTTGTAAGCTCTCCCCTGTTACGGCGCTTACTTTATGCGGAATTAATCCATGTTTCGTATCTAAATTTTGCTTTACCTTATCCATCCAACTTGTCACAGACTTTTGCATATTCCCATTTAAATACGTGTTGTATAAATGTAAAGATGAAACTGCAATTACTCCATCTGCTGGCCAAGTATTATTATGATAAGATTCTAAATAGGGTAATTCTTGTTGATCTATTGCATATTGAATCATTCTACAATTTTTCGAAAAGAGTTCAACTTCCTTAGGAAGTCGCTTTTCTGGCCATTGTACTTTTAACTTAGCCCCAATTAAATACGTTGACCACCCCATATAAAATGCTCCGTACTTTAGAGGTAAGGTTTCATCAAAAATATACTTAGCTTCATCTGTTTGAGTTTGTTGTATAGCAAAAGTAAGCTCTTCTATTCCTTCTCTATACATTTTAGATTGTTTAGGCAAAGGATCAATAAACTCACTCCAACTTAACCCGTATAATGCATTAATAAATACAAACCCTTCAGGAAATACAGCTTGCATATCTTTAGCTGCACCATCCCTTAACGCCTGCTTTAAAAATTGTAATTGCTTATAAACATCGTTATTATAAGTCATTTCATTTTCTGCTATTATTTCAGGTTTATAATATTGCTTAACATTTACAAATACTATCCAACAATTTATAAATACCCCCAATATTCCAATCGTATATTTTATTATCCTCCGCATTAAAGTATATTATTTACTATTACGATCAATAAATATAATTAAATAATATTTAAACAAAAATCAATAATCACACATAATTCCATCTATAATTAAACTAAAAGTACATTTTATTCAATATTTAATAAATTTTATTAACTTTGAACTCAATATTATTAAACTAAACTTGAACATAAATGAAAAAACTACCTATTATATGTCCCAGTTGTGACCATTCATTACGTGTTAGTGAACTATCATGCACTTCATGTGAAACCAAAATATCAGGGGCTTTTAAATTACCTGTTTTATTACAATTAAATACAGAAGAACAAAATTTCATACTTCAATTTGTAATTAAGGGAGGTAGTTTAAAAAAGATGGCGGAACAACTAAACAAGAGTTATCCAACAGTAAGAAATATGCTTGATGATATAATCGATAAAGTTGAAAAATTAAACATTAGTGATCATGAATAAAATACTGACTAACCCGTTTGAAAAATATACTGAGAATAAATTAATACTTATTGGAAGTTTAGCTACCATTATATTCTCATACGTTGCCTTTTTATCGTCTTATAGATTAAATGCATTATTAGATATTCATTTGTCTGATAATATTACCATTTACCAGCCTCTGGTTGATAATATTATTAATGTATTCACATGTTCAATTATACTCTATCTATTAGGACTTTATATTAATAATAAAACGAGATACATTGATATCTTAACCATCTCTTTAGTTTCAAGAATCCCTTTATACCCATTGTTAATAATTAATATGGAAGGAATACTTGAAGATTTAGCGCCCTACACAAAAGGACATATAAATCCTGAAAATATAGAACAGATAGATCCTACTTCTTTTGTTTGGATAATCATTTTTTCTTTATGTGCTATTGGGGCTTTGATATGGTATATGATCTTATTATATAATGGTTTTAAAATCTCAACAAATTCGAAAGGAAAAAAACCAGTTGCTTTATTTATCATAAGTATTCTTCTATTAGAATTCCTAACCTATCAATTAATAAAAGTATTAAACTATTAATTATGAAAACAATACTAAAATTATGCGTTTTCCTATTCAGTATTTTCAGTCTTCAAGCTCAAGAGCTTTCAGGATATTGGTTAGGAACATTAAATGTTCAAGGTCAATCTTTACGAATAGCTTTTAATATTACCTATGTAAATGGTAAGTATATTACAACGATGGATAGTCCAGATCAAAAAGCAAAAGGGATTCCTACAAATACCATTTCTATGGTTACTGATCATATAGAAGTTAAAATTCCGAATATGGGCGTTGTTTACAAAGGAAAGCATGTATCACCAAAAACAATAGATGGTATTTTTTCTCAAGCGGGTTTAAACTTAGAACTCAACCTAAATAAACAAGATAATAGTGTTCTTGAAAACTTAAGACCTCAGACACCAACAAAGCCATTTCCTTATTCATCAGAAGATATTAATTTTAATAATCCAGAAGCTAATATTAATTTAGCAGGAACATTTACAAAGCCTAATAAATTAGGGGAATTTCAGACTGTAATCTTGATTAGTGGAAGTGGGCCACAAAATAGAGATGAAGAGATTATGGATCATAAACCTTTCCTTGTTCTTTCTGACTATTTAACGAAGCAAGGTTATGCTGTATTACGTTTTGATGACCGAGGAACTTATGCGTCAGAAGGTGACTTTAGTACTTCTACTAGTTTAGATTTTGCAACAGATGTTGAAGCGGCTATTGATTATTTAAAGACTAGAGATGATGTTGACAAATCCAAAATTGGACTGATTGGACATAGTGAAGGTGGAGTAATAGCGCCACTAGTCGCTTCTGAACGTTCTGATGTTGCCTTTATCATTTTATTAGCAGGAACTGGAGTTCCTGGCAAAACAATTATTGTCGATCAGATATTCGAAATTAATAAAGCCAATGGAGAATCTGAAGAATATAACCTTGCTTCCACCGAGATTTCAAAATTATCGTTTGATTATTTAGAATCCATACTTGATAAAGCAGATAAAAAGGATCTATTAACCACTTATATGAGCGAATTAATTAAGACCCATGAACATTTTATATTGCCTCAAAATATATCTTCAGATCAGTTTATAAAATCTCAAGTTGAACAATTGTGTTCTCCCTGGATGAGTTTCTTTTTATTTTATAACCCACAGGATGCTTTAACAAAAACAACTTGTCCTACTTTAGCCATTAATGGGAATAAAGACTTACAGGTAAAAAGTAGTTTAAATTTACCAGCGATAGAAAAAGCTTTACAGAAAAATGGGAACACTTTATTTAAGACTAAAGAATTAGATGGTTTAAACCATTTATTCCAGGAATGTAAGACAGGTTCTCCTAATGAGTATGAACAGATTAAACAAACATTCTCTCCGCTTGCGCTTAGTACAATTTCAGATTGGATGTCAAGCTTAAATTTATAAAACAAAAAAGGTTAATCTTTCGATTAACCTTTTTTTGTTTTTGACCTAAATACTTACAAAAACATTTTATAAGTACTGTCTATTATTTTCTCTCTAAACGTCGATTCAAATTCAGATTTAGATGATAGGATATTTTTAAAAATATAATCCTCTCCTGTCATATCCCCTGATTTCAACTTCGCTTTAAAATCATTTATATGTAATACTTGTATCGTATTATCTTTCTCGCAAGCTACATTCCATCTGTTAAAGAAATCAACATCTAGTTTTTCTCCTATCTCTTTCATTGCTCTTACCGAAGAATCTATAGAACATCCTGATGCTTGATTATCAACTTCATCGGAAAGTAAAACAATAATTTGACTTTTAACCACAACAAATGATGCTTTTAATGGGCTTCCATGGACGTCCCAATTGTTACATAACGTTGTTAATTTGTCATCAATAAAACGATCTTCTTCTTCGGTGAATGGTCTTTCGGATACATATACCCAAATCTTATTATTGTCAGATAATTCTGAATATGGTATATACATAATTATAAGTCTTGAGCGTTAGCAATTAACTCGGCAATATCATAAACAGCAACATTAGACTCTTGATTTTTGGCTTTTACACCATCGGTCATCATTGTGTTACAAAATGGACATCCAGTTGCAATAATATCTGGTTTAGTTTCTAATGCTTCTTCTGTTCTTGCAACGTTAACATCAGCATTACCTTTTTCAGGTTCTTTAAACATTTGAGCTCCACCAGCTCCACAACAGAATCCATTAG
This sequence comes from Flavobacteriales bacterium, assembly GCA_965243605.1. GTDB lineage: Bacteria > Bacteroidota > Bacteroidia > Flavobacteriales > CAJXXR01 > JBMYYR01. The sequence goes on along the minus strand of CBDEVQ010000069.1, from coordinate 5,846 downwards.
AACGGCAACGCTTCATTTCTCTTAACTCAGCATCTAACTTAGATAATACAGCTCTTGGGGCTTCATAAACATCATTTGCTCGACCTAAATAACAAGGATCATGATATGTTATTTTCTTCCCTTTAAACTCTCCACCTTCAATTGTAATTTTCCCAGCATCTACAAGTTCTTGAATTAACTCAGTATGGTGTATAACTTCATATTCTCCACCAAGCTTAGGATATTCGTTTTTCAACGTATTAAAACAATGCGGACAAGCCGTTACAATTTTCTTAATTTCATACATATTCAGAATTTCAATATTCATCATGGCTTGCATTTGAAATAGAAATTCATTTCCTGCTCGTTTTGCAGGATCTCCAGTACAGTTTTCTTCCGTTCCTAAAACAGCAAAACTCACTCCCGCTTTGTTTAATATTTTAACAAATGCTTTGGTAATTTTCTTTGCTCTATCGTCAAAACTTCCGGCACATCCTACCCAAAATAATACTTCAGGTATTTTTCCTTCACCCATCATCTGGGCCATTGTTGGTACTTGTATATGTTGACTCATCTGGTTTGTATCTTAGTTTTCTTCTTCTTTTAATTCTTCTGCCCAATTTAAACGATCAGAAGCAGGCATTTGCCATGGTGCTCCGTTGTTTTCAATGTTATTAAACATCATATTTAATTCTGTTGGCGCAGCCGACTCTTCCATTACTGCATAGCGACGTAAGTCTACAATAATTGATAATGGATCTATATTTATTGGACATGCATCTGTACATGCATTACATGAAGTACACGCCCATATTTCTTCTTTGGTAATATAATCTCCTAATAAAGATTTTCCATCATCATGACCTTCTCCATTAGTATCTATATTCTTTCCAATCTCTTCGATACGATCTCTTGTATCCATCATGATTTTACGAGGAGACAGTTCTTTTCCAGTTTGATTTGCTGGACATACAGAAGAACATCGTCCACACTCTGTACATGTATAAGCGTTCATTAATTGAACCCAATTTAAATCGGTTGCATCTTTAGCTCCAAATACACCTGCCTCTTCAGCATCTCCTTCATTTTCGGCTGGAGCTGCAAATGGATCAGCATCTGGATCCATCATCATTTTCACCTCATTAGTTACTGCTTCTAGGTTATCTAACTCACCTTTAGGTTCTAATTTAGAATAAAACGTATTAGGAAAAGCAAAAGCAATGTGTAAGTGCTTAGAATAAATAATATAATTTAAGAAAAACAAAATTCCTAAAATGTGGAACCACCAAGTTCCTCTTTCTAAAAATATTAAACCTGTATCCGACATTCCATCAATTAAAGGTACCAAGTATGAACTTACAGGGAACGATCCTGCAACGACGTAATGGTCTAATCCTCGAGTTGCTAAAATTTGATCAGATGCGTTCATAAAGAACAACGCAGTCATTAAAACAATTTCCATGATAAGAATAAAATTGGCATCATTCTTTGGCCAACCTTTCATTTCTTTCATGTTTAAACGTTTTAACTTTAATACATTTCTTCTTACTAAAAAAATTGCACATGATGCTAAAACCAAAAATGCTAAAATCTCAAAAGATCCAATTAAGAAATCATAGAATCCTCCTAGAAAGGCAAAAATACGATGTGTTCCAATTAAACCATCTAATACAATTTCTAATACTTCAATATTAATGAGTACAAATCCTACATATACCAAAATATGTAAAAATCCTGCAACTGGTCTTTTAGTCATTTTTCCTTGACCTAAAGCTACTCGTGCCATGACTTTCCAACGATCAGCAGAACGATCAGAACGATCAATATCTCGTCCTAAAAATATGTTTCTACGGATACGTTTAATGTTTTTTGCAAATAGGAATGATGCGAATCCTAATGCTATTGCAAAAATTAAATTTGAAATAAATCCCATAGGTGTTTTTTGTTGTGTCTTATGTAATTATAAAGGGTTCTTTTATTCTTTTTTGGTTTTGTCCTTTTTTCCAAATACAGAAAAATGAACGTATCGTTTCGGATGTGCTTTTAAATCCTTTAACAAGATTTCAAGCGCCTTAGATGATTCTTCTAGGTTGTTATACAAATCAGGTTTAGATAGCAATTGATTAATACTTCCATCTTCTGTTTGCACTTTATCCATTAGTGCTTTCGCTGATATAGACAACGCATTAATGTTGGTTGTTAATTCATTTATTTTCTGATAATCTATAGCACTTAATGAATCGCTCATTTGTGCAACTGATGCCTGAACCATTTTACTAGTTTTAGTAAAACTGTTTACCATTTCATTAATATCCCTAAGTTGAGATTTCACTTCTATACTATCCAAGGTTGAACTAAACTTATCAGCCATGGCTTTAAAGCTATCCAGTGTCTTTTCAACTTTATTAACTAATTGATCTGTTTTATCAGCTACTGGAGCAATTCCTTTCATCATTTTATCCATCATACCCATTCGAATAGACGATTGGATATTATCTCCATCCTTTAAATTAGACTTTGAATCTCCTAACAAAATATCAATAGCCATACCACCCATTACTCCCAGTTCCATAATTTCGGCTTTACTATTATTCGGAATTGGATACTTTGTTTCTAAGGTCAGATCAACTTCTATGTGAGCATCTTGATCATGTGAAATCTCTGTTGCAGTTACCAAACCAACCCTTAATCCATTTATATAGATTGGGTTTCCAACTTGTAGATTGTTAATTTGAGGATATGATGCATGAACCTTTATAGAGTCCAAAAACATATTAGATCCTTGAATAAAACGAATACCATAAAACATGGCAACACTTATAAAAATAACAACAAGGCCAATTATAAATTCTTTACGTAATTTCAAAATACATTATTTTGGTTGACCTACAAATTTAATAATATTTTAGTACTTAATCGTTTATTTTACACCAATAAATCCGCTCAATTAATAGGGTTTTATATCCTTGATTTAAAGTAAGATATAATAATACATCCGTAATAAATCCCTTAATTTATTATTAATCTATTTTAAGTTTTAACACGGTAATGGTATATATTCTGTTTGTAATGATATTAATAAGAATAAGGCTTAACAGATTATTTAATAAAATAATCTGTTATTAATTCTATCTTTATCCCTAAATATTATTATTCAACTTATGAAAAAGTCTTTTTCACTGTTCTTTCTACTCTTTTGTTTTGCAATACTTGCTCAAGATCAAAAAACCATAGACATAAATGCATTAAATAGTTTCCAAAACTCCATAGACAATTCCCTTATTATACCTGATAGTGATTCTGACAGACAATATGTTTTAATGGCTAAAATGAATCAGATTTAGTATTTATGAAATGGCTTCTAATTCGGACATCAAGCTCTTACAATCTATTAAAATTAGAGGTTATCAGTATTCTAAAGTTTGTTCTTATAAAGCAAAAGGACATACACTTGAGCTTGTACTATTGATACAAAATGATTATTTCTTAGAATCAATTAACTTAGTAAATGGAACTGTTCTTGAAAAAAAATTGGATCCAAAAAAAGACGACTAAACGTATTTTGAATTTTCAAATGCAAAATTACTAACATCTATCCCTTTTAGATTTAAAAACGTTTGAACATTCTATTATAAAATCTGTCATATTAACTGAAGAAAATAGTGGTGTGAAATATTTATTATTATCAACACTTATAAATCTAAAAATCTATAGAATTGATGAGAATCAAGAAGCAAATTTCCTTCATACATTTACAATTAATGACTTTAATACAAGTATTTTAAGAAATTACATTATTGAAGGTAACCACATAAAATTTCTTATCTCTCTTAATCGAAATTACTACCATGAAGATCTTGACATAAACACAGGGAAAATAAAAGAATCTAAAATTAAATTAAAAAAACAGCAGGAAGCCCTATTCCGAACGTATACAAGAAACGGACATTTTAATATTGTTAGTTATAATAAATCCTCTCATGTTATTACAAACCGCACCATAAATTCTGACCTTTCCAATATCTGAAAAGAAGATACCTTGTAACAATTTAAAATTGGGTTCATTAGATCTTTCTTTAATATATTCTCCTGAACATACAAGCATTGTAGAACATGAAAGTTATGACCCTATTTATTCATCTAACAAAACAATAAGTTATTTAAATACGAATCATTTTAGGTTACTTCGTAAAATCTAAAGATTCTTTGCGCTATGCTAAATTAGATTTAGAAACTCTAAACCTTCGTTATTTTGCCCATTCAACTGCAAAACCAAAACAGTACTCAAAATCTAAATCATTATATATTTGACCACAAGTTATTCTCAATTTACACGAATAAAAAATCTATATTATTAGACATTAAAAGTATAGATAATGGAGCTTTATTAAAAACACTTCAGTTCGAAAACACAAGTCAATTTAGTGACCTTTTCGTACCTCATAATTCTGACATCTATAAAAACTCATACACTTTCAAATTTTAGAGATGAGGTAGAATTTATAATAAACGCGAATAAAAACACCCCTCTTATTACGGTTCAAAACTATAATTCTTACTATGTTATTAGAATTGGGAGGGAAAGAAATGATAGAAAACCATAATCAATCAAATACTAATATTGGACTAAGACTTAGTGATGCCGAAAGATACAATTCTAATAGCCTAGCTGTAACTACAAGAAGAGAGGTTAGATCTAAATATGTTCATGAATTATGGTTAGATAAATCATTAGAAATGGTTAAAAACAAGCCAAATAACCGCGCTATAGAACACTTAAACAATTATATTCACATAGAACAATTGACTCAAGCTCATAACAATACAAAATACAACAACACATATTTACAAGGTTATTATTCTCCGAAGAATAACACCTATTTAATCTATGAATTCAATGATTCCAAAGCGTTAGTTTATTAAGCCTAGAACTCATTATACTTAACTAAAATAACCCATTAAATTAGAGCAATTAAATGTTCTCATCTAAAAAACATACACAAAAAATAATCGAATGAAAAACATTCTTTCTATACTCATTATCTTTACCCTAATTACCAGTAGAGCAATTGGACAAGAATTACTCATTTCCATTCCACATCAAATGGAAGGACTTGCATTTAATATCTCTAAAGCCAATGTGATCGTACATGAACAATCAAATCTAAAATTTTTTCTTTTATCAAGTAATAATCAAGTTACATTATACTCTATTAACGATAATAAATGAAATTACGTCTACACAATCTACAAAAATACCAGGGTATGATTCTTATACGATTCTTGGTTCTCAGTTTAATAATAACACGCTAACTATATAACTCTTTTCTGGGACTAATTACTACTTAGAGTCTTTTAATAATAAATAGCAAATGAACATAATGAAGCAGCTTTTAAAATAAAGAAAAAAGGAGAATCTTCATTTTTAACTCTACAACGGAACAATCAAATTGCATTTATAAGTTATCATAAAAAGGAATGGTCATTTTATTCTTAGAACACTAGATATAGAGCTACAAATTTCAACTCAGTATATACCTTTTAACCATGGTAATTTTAAGAGTTTCTTTAAGTTGTGGGGTGGATTAAATGCTCCAACCACAATACATCCTGATTGGAATTACCGTCCGAAACAATCTACGGGTCGACTTCAACTAAGTTTTGATCATTCATATGTCAATTATTTATTCCAACATGAAGACTCACTGCGCAATATTCATATTGATATAGAAAATTTTAAACATTGATTATTATACTGAATCGTCAAAATTACCTGACGGCTATGGAAAATACAATCACATCGTATATAACAATCAAGCTATTTTCAATTTTCAGCCATTCAACCAAATTTAAACTCCAAATTAAAG
>CBDEVQ010000068.1:0-23221 GCA_965243605.1 Flavobacteriales bacterium | reverse complement strand
TAAAACAAGACAAGCGTGTATTAAAATTTCAAAAGAATTTACATTAAATCAACTAAATACATCAGAGTTAACGAAAAGAGAATTAGCCAGTATTGTACGTTCAGATTTAAGCATAATGATATCTGATGTAGAAATGGAGATATTAAAAACGCATTTTCAGGTTCCAGAACATAAGTTAATGTTCATTCCATTTTTGGCTGAGGTTAATTATAGGAATCTTAAAACATTTCATCAACGTCAGAATTTTATGACGGTAGGTAGTTTTAGACATGAACCAAATGTAGATTCAATACTTTATTTAAAAAAAGAGATTTGGCCTTCCATTAGGAAAAAACTTCCAAATGCTGAATTGCATGTTTATGGTTCCTACCCAAAGCAAAGTATAACTCAATTGCATAACCCTAGCCAAGGATTTATTATTAAAGGTTGGGTAGATGATGTTAATGAAGCTGTAGAATCAGCAAAAGTAATGTTAGCTCCATTAAGATTTGGAGCAGGACAAAAAGGGAAATTTATTGATGCTCTAATTAATGGAACTCCTTCTGTTACGACCTCTATAGGAGCCGAAGGTATGATTAGTAAGGAGAATTGGTCTGGTTATATAGCAGATAATCCAAAGGAAATTATTACAAAAGCCATAAGATTATATGAGGAAGAAGAGGATTGGAATAGCAAACATATTTTAGCAAATAATTTATTAGAAACACATTTTAATAAATCTAAATTTACTCAAAAATTTAAGAGTCGAATGAGTAATATGAGCAGAGTAACTTTACCATTTTATATGGAATCTTTGATTTATCATAGTTTCAGAAATTCAAGATTTATGTCTAAATGGATAGAGGAAAAAAACACAAATTGAAGCTTTCAATCTTTTAAATAGTATTAATTTGCGTTTTTAAATAACACAAAGATGAAATATTATATAGGGTTAATACTTAGTTTTTTAACACCATTATTGCTTTTAGGACAAAATCAAATAATTTTAAACCATGATATTAGAGTAGAAATTAAATATGTGGGTTCTAAATTTAGAATTGAAGAAAGTCACGATTATTCTCGTCTAATAACAACAGATCGAAATCTTGGAGCGTCTGAATCCATATCATATTCAAGTTTGGATAATTTAATAGATTTTAAAGCCCACACAAAAATTCCGAATAGTAGAGGTAGTTACAAAGTACAAAAGGTTAAAACCTCTAAAATTGTATCTCAAGATAACAGAGGTGTATTTTTTTCAGGTAGAGAAGCACTAATCTTCGATTATCCATCAGCCGTTAAAAATTCTATTTGTAAGGTTTCTTATAAAAAAAATATTGTTGATCCTCAGTTCTTATCTTCTTTTATAATGGCTGAATACTATCCAGTAGAATCATTTAGTTTTACAGTGGTTTACCCGAATAACGTCGGTTTTGAAATGGATTTACGTAATGTAGATTCTTTAAATGTAGAATCTACAGTTGTAGAAGAAAATGGTATAATAACCAAAAACGATTCGTGTTAATAATATTCCGGAATATAAATATGTCGATAAATTAGAATCAATGCTTTATGTAATTCCTCATATTTTAACACGAATAAAGTCTGTGAATTCTAAGGGAACTGAAATAAAAAGTTAGTGAGGGTGTTGCAGATCTATACAAATGGTATGTTCAATTAGTAAAGCGTATACCTGAATCAAAATCACAGATTAATTTAAAGAATTTAGTAGAGGAAATTACACTTAATACACCTACTGATACCGAAAAAATTAGAACCATCTATAAATGGGTTCAAAAGAATATAGAATACATTGCATTCGAAGATGGAATGAATGGATTTATTCCCAGAAACGCAGATCGAATATACGAAAAGAGATATGGTGATTGTAAAGATATGGCCAACCTACTTAAAACCATGTTGAACCATGCGAATATACCAGCCTATTTAACCTGGATAGGAACAAGATCGAAACCATACTCATATAAAGATGTACCCAGTGTTTGTACAGATAATCACATGATATGTGCTGTTAAAATTGAGGATGATTATGTATTTTTAGACGCTACTGTAGAAAATATTAACCTTAAAGTAATACCTCAATCTATTCAAGGAAAAGAGGCCTTAATAGGAATAAACGATACAGAATTTGATTTGGTAGAAGTTCCAATAACAATAGCCGATAATAATTCAAGATTAGATTCTATTATACTCTCTGTTAAAGATAAAGCCTTAGCAGGAGTATTAACATCAGAAATAAAAGGATATATTAAGAACGATTACGATATTAGAGCGTTATATAAATCGTTTAATAAAGAGAAAGAATACCATTTGGATTTATTAGATATTGGAGGACAAGATTATAATACGAGCTTTGCGAGTGATGAAAAATCTGATTTGCATACCAAAGTAACAGCATTTGCAAACTTTAATAATAAAATAATAAAAGCAGGTTCTAAAATTTATATCAATATATCCTTGAAAGATTTTTATGGACAATTGCAAGTGGATGATATAAAAAAGAGGACTGTAGAAATTCATGAAGATTATAAGTTTAATCATGAAATTGTTACCATTCTTAATATACCTGAAGGATATACGCTTTCTAAAATTCCTGAAAACACCATTAGTAATTACGATTTATATGAATTTTCTCAAACCTTTGTTCAAGAAGGAGAAACATTAATTTGTAAACAAAAAATGAAATTGGATTTTATTACTTTAGATCCTGAATATTTTGAATCTTATGATCAATTTCTGCAAATTATAAAGCAAGCTGAAAAACAAAAAATAGTACTATTAAAACGCTAAAGAATGAAAAGATTATTATTGAGTTTATTGGTTTTATTAACCTTTAATATATATGCACAGAAGACCAATAAAATGTATAAAATGGAATGGGCAGAGCAGCCTGTTCTTCATGAAATAGCTGATAATTATAAAGATGAGTCTGTTATTATCATTAAAGATCATAGGTATATAAACTATAAAGAGAATTACCAAAAATATCAACAATTCGAAACCGTTCATAAAATAATTAGGGTTAATGATGAAGTTGGTGTAAAGGCATCAAATAAAATATCAATTCCAATGCAAAAAACAGATATGTTATTTCGTTTGGATGTAAGAACGTTATCACCTTCGGGTAATATTATAGCTTTAGATCAATCCAATATTAAAGAAATTGAAGGAGAGTCTTATAATGTGAAAAAGTTTGCTGTTGAAGGATTAGAAGTTGGGGGTGAGGTTGAATATATTTATACAATAGTAATCTAGTATGAGGTCTTTTGGAAGAGAGTATTTTCAAAATAATTCACCAATTCAATCGGCTAAATTTGTTTTATATATGCCAAATAAATTAACATTTAAAGCCAAATCTTACAACCAACTAAATCAACCAGTACGTAAAGAGTATAAAAAAACGAAAACACTCAATATATGAGAATAAATATTTAGAAATTACTGATACAAACATAGATGCATTTACAAGAGAAGGATATTCTAATTTTAAATCTAAGTTAAAACGTGTAGATTACAAATTAGAAAGCTCTTCTTTTTATTCAAATTTAATTACTTGGGAAACACTTTCAAAAAACATAGTTACTAACTTACAAAGTAATAAAGGAGATATGAAAGTTATGAAATTCTTAAAAGGGTTAGATTTAAAGAACAAGACGGATGAAGAAAAAATAGCAGCTATAGAAAATAAAATTAAGACTGAAATTAAGATAGAACGAAATGGAGGTGAAGAGTATAGTTATATAGGTTTTATATTGAAGAATAAGTTAACGAATTATAGAGGACTTTATAGCTTGTATTTAAAATGTTTTATTCTTTCAAAATTAGATCTAACATTGGTCATGGCTTGCGATCGATTTAGTGGTGAAATAGATGTTGATTTCCCGAGTGGAATGGATTTAGATTTTCCTATATTTTATTTTGATAAGTTGAATAAGTATATTACTCCAAATAACTTACCTTCAAGATTAGGTTATACTGCTCCAGAATTTGGAGGTTCTAAAGGTTTATACATTAGATTAAGCCCTCAGATTTATGCAAAATATTATTATGCATATGAAGGTTACCGTATTAAAACTCTTCCTACCATGGACATGGAGATGACTAAAAATACAAATTTGGCAATGATAACGATAGAAGATGATGTTGCCAAAATCGATTATGAAAGGACATCTTCTGGATACAGAGCCATAAGCGAAAGAATGTTTATGCAAGAGTACTTAATTAAGGATGATAATATATCAGGACTAATTAGAGGGTTGGATGATTTAGAAGTAGATTCTTATGAGTTTAAGAATGGCGATATAAATATGAATATGGACCCAAAAGTTCCTTTTATAATACAAGCCCAATTACAATCTAAAACATTAATAGAATCCATAGGTAATGATTTACTTGTTAAGGTTGGAATGATAATAGGAACTCAGAATAAATTAAGTAAAGAAAGGAATAGAGAAAATGATGTTGTGTTAAGGTATAAACAACATTATGATCATCATATAAAAGTTAAAATTCCAGAAGGGTATTCTTGTTCCAATTTAGAAGAATTTAAAAAGGATATTACGGTACTAGATGAAGACCTTGATATGGAGACAATGTTTTTCCACCTAGATTATACTTTAATCGATAACGTATTGGATATTTCAGTAAAAGAAGGTTACAATACATTGGAAGTTAAAAAAGAGAATTATGAAAGTTATAGAAATATTGTTAATTCGGCTGCAGATTTTAATGCACTAACACTTGTATTAGAAAAATTGTAATTTTTTTCGAACTCTTAATATAAAAAGCGGTGTGTTTACTTTAATAAACACACCGCTTTTTATATTAATTAGAATTTTGTGACAGCCTAAGACTCTTCATTCGGTTCCATGCGATTAAATGTCTTTGTTTATAAAGCCATAATGCACCTAAATCTAACCCAAAATAAAAGAAGCTTATCCCACTTGGTGGATTTGCACTCTTAAGAAAAGGAATAATACCGAAGGCCGTGTCTGGCCAATACCAACATTGATAACGAGTACCAATTATTTCTAAAACAGCAACAACAACATACATACTCAAATAGAATAGCCGTTCTCGAGGTTTATGGCGTAAAATGTAAATGGTTAAAAGAGTAAGGGAAAAACCGAAGTAATCTTCAGCAAAAATTAAGAATAGAAAGGCATAAGATAGAATGAGAATTGTAAATAGTTTTTCCAATTGAATTTTATATTGCTTTATTGCTGCTTTTCTACAGAAATAAACGGTTATAATATAAATAATAGCATGCCCTGGAGGAACGTATGTAGGAACATTACCTAGTCTATAGGCATACATTTCAAATCCTAAAGAAAATAAATACTCACCTCCAATACCTATTAATACAGCGTATATCATTAATTCCCGAGATCGTTTAGTGGCTTTATAGAACAAACCAATAAATACTAAAATCATTAAAACGTTAGCATATAATTGTCCATGGTTATACTGATTCGTAAACCAAGTACTATCAAAAAATAAACCAACGGCAATAAATAAAAAGAGTAAACTAAACGTTTTATTAAAGGATGTAAAAAACATCTTTTATATTATATTTTTTAGAAGAATGAATAGGGCTCATAGAATATACTTTAGAGTAAAACACAAACATAATAAATTAAAAGAATGGTATTAATTAAGATGTTCTTTAAATTTAAACTTCATTAATTATTTACTTGGAATTATCTTTCATAATAAATATTTATATTTTTTGGTAAAAAGTATTTGAAATAAAGCAAACGGCTATACCATAAAACAATTATATTTGCGTTAACATTTTTTAAAAGTAAACAACTTTACGTCCTATGAAAAGATTGATTTTCGGAGTATTATTAGCTCAGTTTTTATTTTCCTGCAATAACGATTTAGAGAATTTATTCAGAGAAAACAGATTTACCATATATTTATGGAGTTATTACAGCTAATAATTCTGATCATTATATTAAAGTAACAAAGACGTTTCAAAAGTTAGCTAAAGATGTTGTTTTTGAAGATCTGTATTACCATGATGACTCTGTTAAGGTGTATATAGATGTTTTTAATAATAACAACTTAATAAATTCTCATTTAGCAACGCCAATTGAATCTCAGGATAAAGTAGAAGGTATTTTCCCTTCACCTGCACAAAAGTATTATAAGGTTTCTAATACACCATTATATAACAATGTTGGTAATACCTACTCTATTCGTGTAGAATTAACAAATGGAGAAGTGATTACTAATGTTAAGAATTTTGGACTTCTAAATTCAATTGATTTAGAGAGACCTCAATTAAACTTTCAAGGTGCAACAGCAGAAATTGGGTTTGAGTCTGTATCTAGTAATGTTTTGGTACCTTATGTTTTTAAATGGGAACATAACGGTGGAGGAAGAGAAGATGCTAACCTTATATTAAGTATTCAAGAAACAAATACAGTAACCAATAAGGTAGATACAATAGAGGTACCTATTCAAATTTACAATGATATTCCAGCTAATGATGGTGTAAAATGCACCACTTCATTTAGCCACTTTAATGCGTAAGATATCTGAGAAATTAGAGAAAAATCCAGATATACAACGTCGTATGTTAAATACAACAACGGCTTCGGCATTTGGAGGTGATGAAATTAGAGGATATGGAGTTGGATTAGAAATTTGGACTCAATCTAAAGATTTATCAACATATGAAAACAATATTGTTTTCTCAAGATGGTATCTCTCAAGATAAACCAAATTACACTAATTTAGATGGCGCTTTTAGGTTATGTTCTCAACAAATATTAAACGTTTAGAAACTCCAGAATCTAATAAATTATATTTCGGTGGCCTTACACTAGATTCATTAGCATGTTCTAAAGACTCTTATGATTATAATTTCTCTAGAGTATATCTAATAAATAATGGAACAGGAAGCTTAGTTGGATTTGACGATACTCCATCAAGATGTTCGTCATTGTAATTGAGATAAGCATAAATTAACGAAAAAAGAGGTTCCATTAAGTTAGAACCTCTTTTTTTATTTTAAAATAATAAGTTATGATTTTAGCAAAAGATATAAAAGACAAAGAGTATGATTCTTATTTTCATACTTATGTAAAATTGACGAAAGGAGATTTAATTCAATCTTTGAAATCTGATTTAGATATTCTAATAGCTTTAATAGGTGAAATACCAGAAGATAAAAGAACTTTCGCATACGAAAAAGGAAAATGGTCAATATTACAACTTATTCAGCACTGTGTAGATACAGAACTGTTCTTCAGTATAGAGCCTTTAGTATTGCTCGTGGGAAAAGCAAATGCTTAACAGTTTTAATGAAAACGAATATGTAGAGGCAACACCTACAGAATCTATTCAATATAAAAGCTTACTTAACGAATTTATATGCCTACGAAATTCGACAATTAGCATGTTTGAAAATATGCCAATAGAAGTGACTTGTAAAATAGGCCAAGCGGGAGGAAGTCAATTAAGTGTTCGAGCTGCTGGTTTTATTATTTTAGGTCATTGGAATCATCATATGAATATTCTTAAAACCAGATATCTAGTTTAGTAGTTTTGAAGAGTAAAAAAGAGGTAATAAGCATACAACAAGTAGATATAGAAGTAACCTATAAATCTATGAAGTCTATCCGATTAAAGTTCAACCAGAAATCAGGTGAATTTAAAGCGTCGGCTCCAAGATTTTTGTCTCACAAAAAAGTGTATGAGTTTTAGAATCTAAATCCGATTGGATCCTAAAGAATAAACACCGGTTTGAGAATAGACCAAAAACCCAGGTAGTAGAATTTATTAGTGGCGAAAACACTGGTATTTGGGAAAGTTATATACTATAGATATTAGGGAAGTCCATAAACAATATGGATGTTCTTTCCTTCAAGATTCAATTCTGGTAATTCATGTTCCCATTGGGAGTACCAAAGAAGAAAGGTCATATGTTTTAGATCAGTTTTATAGAAATAGTTTAAAAGCTATATTGCCTAATATCATCTCTAAATGGGAAGATACAATAGAGGTAAAGTCTAATGGTTTTTTAGTTAGAAAAATGAAAACGAGATGGGGCACATGCAATATTCAATCTAAACGAATAACAATAAACTTAGAACTGATAAAGCATCCGCAAATAAATATAGAACATGTTGTAGTTCATGAACTGGTTCATCTATTAGAAAGAGGACACAATGCACGGTTTTATGGATTTTAGATCAATTTCAACCTGGTTGGCGATTAATTGATACGGATATAAAAAAACGAGGGTTAGAATGTCACTAATGCCTTTCTAATTATTGAATGCATATTTTTTGAAATAATGAATTAGATCCTTTTTCTCCAATAAAATAAATACCGGAAGACAAATGGTTTAGAGCAATACGATGTCTCCCTTCATTAAGGGATGAATTGTTTTACAACTTGTCCATTAATAGAGTAAATATCAAGTCTTATATTCTGTTTTGCAGTAATATAAAGCTCAGAAGAGGCATTAGGTTGGGTAATGCTAAAATGATTATTTAAAGGTGTTGTACTAATGTTTAAATTGGGGTTTTGCCATTCGAGTTTGAAAATTTTATTTGTGACTTCTTGTCCAGATAACATTCCTCCAATTATATATTGAGTGGTGTCGTTTACTTTAGCAATACTTCTTAAATCCATTGGGATTGGGCTTGTGTTAATGTTTTGTTCAAGTACATTGTCACTACTCGTACGAATAAAGAGATCTCTATCATTAGGTTCTACACCTCCAGTTCCATTATATGCAATTCCATTATAATTATAAGTCGTATTACTTCCTCCAATCCAATGGACTTGATTGCCAACAGTAGTAGAAGCCATTCTATACCCTTTTATGCTTGAGTCCGGTGTTGATATTGACCATGTGATATCTGTTGGATCGTTTGGGTTAATGACCCCTTTTCTTAATCTAGATTGAATATTAAATCCTGCACTAGAATATGCCCCTCCAAAATAATATATAGTATCTCCAACAATTGACCCTGAAGAACCAAATGATCGATATGCGCTATTGGGAACAGGTGTTCCTGATAACCAAACGTCAGTAGTTGGGTTATATATTTGCACATCGGTAATATTACCAACATCACTCCAACCAGTAATCACATATATTAAACTATCTCTCCAAACCGATTGAACGTGGTCGTCTGTAGAAACGGGTAGATTAGCTCCATCAGATAAGTAAATATTATTTTCTATATCATACCTGTAAACTCGATCAGAAGATTTCTCATTACCATCTGCATACACATGATAACCTCCTATTAAATATATAATATTATCTATTCTTGATACACCCATTGCTATTTTTACCTAATGTATCAGGAAGATTAGGTATTGCCATTGTTTCATCATTTGTTACATCATATCGGTAAGAATTCTGATGAATTCCTGAATATAGCTTTGTTGAATCTATCCCTCCAAATGAATAGATATAAGGGTTCCCATTGATAAAACCTTCACAAACAACATTATTAGATGTTTTTTTTGGAATAGAACCAATTTCGGTTACTGTTATTTGAGCAAATGAACAATAGTAAATTATAGATAAAAGCGATATAAATATGATTTTCATGTGCCAGATTTGGAGGATTAAAGTGTTAAAAATACAAAATCTACTTTCCATCTCGTTGTTATTTTCAATATTAGTTTAAATAAGTATGCTGAAAATAATTCGTATATTAATTGAATTAGTCTTAGAGATTAAGCTAATATTATAATTATATGGATTACTCTACCTTTAATAATTCTTAAAAATGAATAAGAAGTCATCTTTTTTGATGAAATTTGCATTCCTGTAAAAATGATAATATGTCTAAACCTCATAAAAGGGGTAAGTAAAGTAGATCGAGAAATTTTAAATCTGAAAAATACATCAGAATTAGAAGAAAAATTACGTCCATTAACCGATGAAGAAATGAATCGACTTAATAGACCAAGTTATACGATTGAAAGTACTAAAGAAGGTGTAAATAAAAGACTTAATTATTTATCTGAACAAGGTATTGAGTTTGATTATTTAAATGGAAATCAATCTATAGATACTTCAGAAACCTTTAAAGGGAATATTGAGAATTTTATTGGTATGGCGCAAATTCCTGTTGGTTTAGCTGGACCATTATGGATTAATGGAAAGAATGCTACAGGAGAGTTTTATATTCCAATGGCTACAACGGAAGGGGCATTAATAGCGTCTTACAATAGAGGGAATGCGTGCTATTAAAATGGGACATGGAATATCTACACTTTGTTTATCGGAAGGGGTGCAAAGATCACCGTATTTTAAATTTGAAAATATTGGGACAGTAGGTCTGTTTATTACCTGGGTGTATGAGCAAAGACAAAAATTTCATGAACTCGTAGCAGACTCTAGTCGATTTGCTAAACTTATTGAGATTACAACAAAGGTAGAAGGAAATAGCGTTATACTAACGTTTGAATATACAACGGGAGATGCAGCCGGCCAAAATATGGTAACTATATGTACAGACCGTATATGTAAGTATATTATTTCAAATTTTAGTATAAAACCATTAGAATGGTATATAGAGAGTAATTACTCTGGAGATAAAAAAGCAACAGCATTATCATTCTCAAATGTTAGAGGTAAAAAAGTAACGTCGGAAGTTGTAATACCAAGATCAGTCGTTGAAAGAGTTCTACAGTCAACTCCAGAAAAAATGGTTAAGTACTGCAGAGCATCTACTTTAGCAGTAGCCCAAAGTGGAGCAATAGGTATTCAGGGGCATATAGCTAATGGGCTAACAGCATTATTTATTGCTTGTGGACAAGATGTAGCTTGTATTTCTGAGTCTTCTGTAGGAATAACAAGAATGGAAATTACAGAACAGGGTGATTTATATACAGCCGTAACTCTACCATCTCTAATTGTTGGGACTGTAGGTGGAGGAACAAGCTTACCAACACAAAAAGAATGTTTAGAAATGTTGGATTGTTTTGGAACAGGAAAAGCACTGAAATTTGCTGAAATTTGTTGCGCCGTTGCATTAGCGGGAGAGCTTTCTATTGTTGCAGCAATGTCAGTAGATCACTTTACAAGAGCTCATAGAAAACTAGGGCGTTAAAAAGCTTAGGAAAATATTAAAATAAATAAAGGCACTAATTAAATTAATTAGTGCCTTTCTCATTAATAAATTAAAATTACCCCCAATTATTTATTAATGAAATTTCTATTATATTTCTATAATTCGAAATGTGTTTTATTTACAATATTTAACATTTATATCAAATCCTATGCCATACACAACGAAAAAAGGTAACCTTTATTGGGTTACCTTTGTAAATTCTCTAATTATTTTTCAAATCTATTGTTTTTTCATCCTTAATGAAGTCCAATGATTCTTAACTTTCTTATCTACTAAGGTGAAACCAACCTCATTAGCACGTTCTTCAATTTTAGGAACATCAGTTTCATAAAAACCACTAAAAAATATAGTACCACCAGTATTTAATACATCTGAATATGCAGGCATATCTGCTAATAGGATATTTCGATTAATATTTGCAAGAATAACATCATATTTAACATCACCTAATAAAGAGGCATCACCCAATTTACATACGATAGATTCGGCTCCATTTAATGCGCAATTTTCTAAGGTATTTTCGTAAGCCCAATCATCAATATCAATGGCTTCTACGTAGGCCGCTTCTTTTTTATGAGCAAGTATTGCTAAAATAGCCGTTCCGCAACCCATATCTAAAACCGATTTATTTTTAACATCTTCATCCATTAAGAAAGAAGTCATTAAATAGGTTGTTTCATGATGACCTGTTCCAAATGACATTTTAGGAACTATAAGTAAATCATATTCAATTCCAGCTGGTTTCTCATGGAAATCTGCACGAATTATACAACGATCCTCAACAACGATAGCAGGGTAGTTTTTTTCCCATTCTTCATTCCAATTTTGTTCAATAACGGGTTTAACTTCATAAAGTTTACCATGTAAATAATCAAAATTTAATGTCGATTTTTCGAAATTTTCTTCCAAAGCATAAGCTTTGAAAATATTATTTTCTTCTACAAAGCTTTCAAATCCAATCTCAGCTAAATCTGCTGTTAGTATATCTTTATAAATTGGAGCTTGTTCTTTAAATTCTGTAGTTGGGTTTATAGAAAATTCAACGTACTTCATATGAGTTATATTTTTCGACCAAGTTTTTTAAAATGCTTAATAATAATTTGAATATCTTGATCAACATGATATTCTTTAGCATATAAGTATTCGATCTCGTTAATTTGAGTGGATGTTATAGTGGTATTATTACCTTCAAATGGTTTTAGAATCCCTGGCTTTTGATCAGGTATTGAGTATTCACCTTTTGTCTGGTTAGAAACAGAAACAAATGTAGTTTTTCCAATGAAGGTTTTAAACATGTTCTGAATAAATTGAATAGGAGATTTAATAAAGACTATTAAAATAGGGCTCAATGTAATTAGAATTAAAGATAAAGCTAAATCGAGAACTCTTTTTTGAGTCTTATTTTTCCTAGATTCAATTTCGTATTTAGTTTTCGTTAATACATCACCATTGGTGTTAATATTGTTAGATCCTACAATAAAATCTTTTCCTTTTAAAGCAACCTTATAATCGAAATCTTCCGGTTGAAACTCTTCAAAATAGGAAATAATGGATTTAAAATCGTGTAAAGAATCTGATAAAATAAGTTCGTCAAACTGAAAACTATTCTTAAGATCTCTTATGGATTCAAACGCTAATGGTTTTGTCTTTATTTTAATAAAACTATAAGTTGAGCTTATTTGGAGCATTTGTTTAATACGTTCTCCTTCTTCATCATTCGCTAAAATTAAGGCTCTTTTGTTTGTGTTTTTATTATTTTTAGAATTACGGTCTAATAAATGAATAAAAGTCCTACTCATAAAAAACCATACACCCGAAGCCATTGCTCCTAGTAATATTAAAGCCCTAGATGTTCTATATTCTTCTGGGCATAAAGAGTATCCAACTAAAATAGTTAAGGTCCCAATAAACAAACCTCTAGCAATAGACGTAAATCTATGAGCGCCGTTATAGGCTCCATTAAGAGCTAAACCAATCATCCAAATAAGAATGTAGATTGGTAAAAATATTTGAAGTAAAAAATCAGGGTATTCTCCACCGTTCTTAATGTAGAGGTGATTACTTTCCCAATAGGATGTTATCTGTATGAAACTTAACCCAATTACAGAAATATCAATAATGGGTAGTGTAAATTTATCGAAAAATCGTTTTATCAATGCTAAAAATGCACGGACGTAAATAGCGAAGTAAATAGACATTTGAAACCAAAAGGCATTTTGCTTACCAAAATGTTTTTTCGCAAATATGATCATGGCTTCATAAAATACAAAGACATAATTTATACTTCCTTTTTTTGTAGATTCACCTTTGTAGTGTATAATTTGAGAATCTGCTAAATAATGGTTTTTATAACCCGCTAATTCAATTCTATAGCTTAAATCAATATCTTCACCATACATAAAGAATGTTTCATCCAGTAAACCAGATTTATCCAAAGCTGTTTTACGCATAAACATAAATGCTCCAGATAATATTTCTACTTCATGGTTTTCATTTTTATCAAGATAAGATAAGTGATACTTACCATATTTTTCAGAATTCTTAAATAAATTAGAAAGTCCAAAAATTTTGTAGAATGCGACTTTTGGTGTTGGTAAACCTCTTTTAGATTCAGGGAGGAAAATTCCTTTTCCATCAACCATTTTTATTCCTAAAGCCCCAGCATTAGGACGAGAATCCATATATGATATGCACGTATGGAATGTATCTTCACCAACTAAGGTGTCTGGATTTAATATAAGAATATACTCACCTTTAGCTATTCTTATAGCCTGATTATTTGCAATAGAAAATCCAGGGTTATCTTTATTTGCAATGAGTTTAACACTAGGGAAAATGGACCTTACCATTTCACATGAATCATCTTTAGAATTATTGTCAACAACAAAAACTTCAGATTCAATACCTTCACATGCTTTTAAAACAGAATGTAAACATTGCTCTAAAAAATGTCTTACATTATAATTAACAATAACTATTGATAATTTCATATTACATTTTTTTTACAGTTTGTTCATAAAGCATACGTTGATGAATAGAACGACCTAATGTCATTTCATCCGCATATTCAAGGTGTTCTCCAAATGAAACTCCTCGAGCTAAAGTAGAAATTTTAACATCTGAATCTTTAATGCGTTTATAAATGTAAAACTGAGTTGTGTCTCCTTCAAGAGTTGGATTCATGGCCATAATTAATTCTTTATAATCTCCAGAATTAAGTCTGTCAACTAAAGAATCGATATGCAAATCCATAGGGCCAATACCGTCCATTGGAGAAATGACACCACCCAAAACATGATATTTTCCTTTATATTGATGAGTAGCTTCTATAGCCATTACATCATTAATATCTTCAACAACACATAATAATGATTCATCTCTTGTTTTATCTGAGCAAATTCCACAAATTTCTTGATCAGAAATATTAAAACAAGATTTACACTCTTTAAGTTCACCTTTTAAAGTGAGTAAAGCCTGAGTAAACCGTTGAGTAACCTCCGGATCTTTTTTAAGAAAAAATAAAGCCAACCTAAAGGCTGATTTTTTACCAATACCTGGCATGATTGATAATTGCTCTACAGCTTCTTCTAATATTTTGGATGAAAAATTCATTTTGCAAATGTAAACATAATTTAGAGGTCGTTCAAAAAGTTAATTCTATAATAATAGATTTGTTGAATATTAATACACAATCAATCACTTTTATTAAAGAATTACTGAAAAATAGTATTTATTCTTGGTTAAGAATGGCCATTCAGTTATTAATACGATTAACTCGAAAAATACAGTTATATTGCGCAATAATCTAAATATACTAACCATGAACATTGTTTTACGAATTTTAATATTACTATGTTTTATTCAAGAATTAGAGGTTTTTGGACAAAAGCGATTTGATCCTTCTCCAGAAGAAATTTCACAAGCAAAAACACTCAAAGAAAAATATTCAGATGAAGACGATAGAATAGCTATATTAAATAGTGATCTTGTTTATGAATTCAGTTATAATAATTCGTCTGATAAGGTGGAAGTAAATTTTCAGAAGTCAGAGAAGTATATGAATATTTCTAAAATGTCAAGAATATTGGTGGCTGAATTCTATACAGAGAATTCAGAAATACCTCTTTTTGAAATTAGAAGTAAAACAGATAAAAAAATTACGTCATACGTATATGATGGGTATCATGAAGACGATGATTTATTTTACCATGATGCTCGAAGAAAAAGTACTGAATTAAACTTCCCTGTTCAAGGGTATGTAAATACTTTAAATTTAGTGAAGAAAACAAAGGATATTAAATACTTTACTTCAGTTTATTTTACAGATCGGTATCCTATAGAACATAAAACCGTTGTTTTTAAAATACCAAATTGGTTAAATGTAGAGCTTAAAGAATTGAATTTTAAGGATAACTCTATAGAGAAAACGGTTAGTCAAGAAAATGGATTTACAGTTTATAAGTATGTGATCAATGAACTCAATGCAATTAAAGGTGAAGTTAGAATGCCTGGACCATCACATAGAGAACCACATATTTTAGTTTTACCTAAATCTCACACAAAAAATAAATCGGAAACAACCTTGTTTAAAGAAACAGGTGATTTATATAGCTGGTATAAATCGTTAGTGGATAAAATGGAAGAGGATCCAACAAAGTTGAACGATATTGTAGAACAGCTTACTCAAGATGCAACTACCGAAGAAGAAAAAATAAAGAATATCTATTATTGGGTACAAGACAATATAAAATATATTGCATTTGAAGATGGAATTGCTGGATTTAAACCTGATGAATCTCAAAATGTATTCGAAAAGAAATACGGAGACTGTAAAGGAATGGCAAACTTACTGAGGCAAATGCTTAATATAGCAGGATTTGATGCGCATTTAACATGGATTGGAACCAAAAGAATAGCATACGACTACTCAACGCCTAATTTATCTGTTGATAATCATATGATTTGTACATTGAATCATAACGGTAAACGATATTTTTTAGATGGAACACAAAAGTTTAATGCACTTGGAGAATATGCAGAACGTATTCAAGGAAGACAAGTATTAATAGAAAATGGAGATGATTATATTTTAGATCATGTACCAGATAATAAATCTAGTGCTAATGTTGAGTATTTTAATTTAAATTATAAAGTAGAAGGAGATGCATTAGTTGGTAACGCCCAAAAGCGATTTAATGGTGAAAGTAAATCTCAATTTTTATATACTTATAGCACCCTTAAAACAGATAAGAAAGAAGAGGCCTTGAAAAAGTATTTGAATGAAAACAATAAAAATATTGAAATTTCAAATGTAGAAACTTCGGAGCTAACAAATAGAGATATTGAAACAATCCTAAATTATGATTTGAAGATTAATAATCGTGTTGTAGATTATGATGGACAATATTATATAGATTTAGATTACTTTAAAGAATACGGATCGTTTAAATTTAAAGAAGAAAGACACAATGATTATTTATTCAGACATAAAACCAATTATATTTCTAATATCTCATTAGAAATACCAGAAGGCTATATGGTTAGTTATAAACCTGAAAATATTTCATATTCATCAGATAATATTGATATTAAAGTGACTTATTCCATTAAAGAGTCTAAATTAATATATACTAAAGTATTTAATTTAAAAACAGCCATATTACCTGTTGATGAATTTGAAGAATGGGAAAAATTTAATGAGCAATTAGTGAAAACTTATAACGATCAAATTACACTTACTAAACAATAAACATGAAAAAAATAATAATACTGGTCTTATTAATATTACCGACAATATTATGTTTTGGACAAACAAACAAAAAAGTTGAAGCTTTATTTTGGGGAAATAATGAAGGTGAAGAATATTCAGTAGAAGTTCCAGAAAAATGGAAAAGTGAATCTGCAGTCGTTCTTTATAAAAACGTAAATTATGATTATAGTAAGAGGGGGTATAATATGACCTATACGGCTTCTGTAAGAAAACGTATATATTTAAATGATGTAGCTTCTGTAACTCGATTCTCTGAATTTTCTACAAAAAATAACTTTTCATTGTCTTTGTCCGGATATTGGTTAGGAAGTAGAGATATGTCTTATATAGGAATTAAGATCATTAAACCAGACGGAACAGAAGTTAAAGTAGATACAGAAAAAGATGCTGTTGAAAAAGGTTTTTATCGTGATATAGCCGTTCCAAATTTGGAAGTAGGTGATGTATTAGATTACTATATTATGATTGAAGAAAAGTTTATGCCAACAACAATCTATGTATTTCAAGCGGTAGAAGATTTATTGGCGGAAGAATTTCCTATTAAAAAATTGAAAATTAATTTTCAAGTAGATAATGATTTTTATGTCAATTTTCAATCATACAATGGAGCTCCGGAGTTAGATGGAATAGTAACAGATACTCGTAAGAATAGAGAATATGAAATTGTTGCAGAAGATATTGAGAAAATAAAATCCACAATGTGGAATTATCCTTATAATTATTTACCTAATTATAAAATGCAAGTGTGTTTCGCAAAAACAAAAGCAAATGTTGAATTGCTACCTGTATTTGTACCAGAAAATGCAAAAACAATTAAACAAACAGTTGATAAATTTGAAGTTTTAGAGTTATTTGATAAAACCTTAAAACCTAGAGCGTTTAATAATACTTTAAAAAAAGAGCTTAAGAAATATGTTGCTTCTCAGAATTTTGAAAATAAGGAAGAACAGTTGAAAGGTATATATTACTTTTTAAGATATAAATTTCGTACTCAAGAATTAGAAAATGATGTGTATAGAGATCAAAGAATATTGACTGATGTTAAATATACTGATCCTTTACCTTTTATTGGTTCTGCGAATAGCATGTTTAAATTAACACAATTAATGATGTCTTATCTAAGGAGTGAAGAAATAGATTATAATATCATAATTGGAAAATCTAGATTCAATGGTCATATTAAAGATTTGTTATTGACTAAAAATTGTGAAATTTTAATTCAAATACCACTTGATGATAAAAACTTATATTTTGATTACTTTGGAAACAATGGTGTGATGGATATATTTAGTGCGACTTTAGAATCAACTACCGCATATAAAATACATATGCTTGGTGCTCAAATGACAAATATTCAGGAATTAGAATTACCAATATCAACTTTTGATGAGAATAGAGTTACAAGTACGATTAATATATCTATTGAAGATTTAAAGAATGTAAAAATCAAAGAAAACGTTAAAGCTTTCGGTCATCAGAAATACGAATATCAGAATGGATTGATGTATTATTCAGATTATATTTATGAAGACTATGATAAATATTCTGGAACTGATTTTATTAATCGTATTAAGGCCAGTAAAAAACAATTAGAAAGGGTTAAAGAGCGTATTCAATCTTTTGATGAGGAATTATCAGAAGCTAAAAAGAAACGTATTAAGGAAAGTATTGAAAGCGGATATAGTTCAGAATTGGCCGAAGAGTATAATTTTGATATTCTTAAAACAGGGAGGTACTCTAAAGAAGAACCTTTCGAATATGAACAAGACTTTACATTAGAGGATCAGTGGATTAAAAAAGCTGGACCAAACTACTTATTCGAAATTGGAAAATGTATTGGTGGTCAGAAGAGTATTAAAGAAGACCAACTTGAAAGAGATTTGGATATTGATATGGGGTATGCACGTTCTTATAATAATGAAATAACCTTTACAATCCCAGAAGGTTTTACCGTTAAAGGATTAGAGAAATTAAATGTAAATGTTGTTAACGAAACAGGAGGGTTTGTGAGTGTTGCTGTAATAGAAGGGAATCTTTTAAAAGTGACAACAAAAAAGCATTACGCTTCTAACCATGTTGATAAAGAAAACTGGTCGCAAATGGTCAAGTTTTTAGATGCAGCTTTTCAATTTACACACGAGAAGGTACTTCTTAAAAAAATATAACTAAAAAAAGGCGATGAATTTTCATCGCCTTTTTTTTAGTGTACCCAAGCATCATATCCTCCAATTAAATCATAAACGTTTTTAAAGTCTAAGTCTATCATTAATTGAGAAGCTTTCTGAGACCTAAAGCCAGATTTGCAATACACAATATATGTATTGGACTTATCTAATTTAGTCAGTTGATTTTTAAAATTCTTATCGTAATAATTAATATGTTTAGCATTAGGGATAAATCCTTTTTGGAATTCTTCAGGAGTTCTTACATCCAGAATGATTGGATTGTTTAGTTTTGCAAAATCTTTAAGTTCTGAAATCTCAATTTGGTTCACCTTATTTTGATTAATAACTTGTTCTGCTTGTGTTGAATTATTACAGCTTAGAAAGTTTAAAACAAGGGCAAAAGTAAAAATAGTTGTTTTCATGATATCTTTGTAAATATTGCAAAAATACATATAACCATTAGAATACTATGTGATAAATAGCATAGAGAAAATCATAAGAAAATGAAAGGCGCACTACACATTAGAAATAAACACAGTAATGGATATAATTTTGATACATTAGTCAAATCTTGTCCAATGCTAAAAAAATATGTTAAAAGGAGTCCAAGAGGACAACAAACCATAGATTTTTCTGATTCTAATGCTGTTAAGATGCTAAATCAAGCCTTGTTGATTTCAGAATATAAAGTGGAGTTTTGGGATTTGCCAGAAGAACACTTGTGTCCTCCAATTCCCGGGAGAGTAGATTATATACATTATGTAACTGATTTATTAAGCGATGGTAATAAATCTATTAATTCTAATAACATAAAAGGATTAGATATTGGTACTGGAGCAAATTTAATATACCCAATATTAGGCCACTCAGAATATGGATGGAAGTTTGTTGGATCTGAGGTTAATTTAGATTCAATTAAATGGGCTAATGAATTACTTTCTAAAAACCCTAAGCTAATAGGTAATATAAAACTCAGAAGGCAAAAGAATAAAAAACATATATTAAAAGGATTAATTAAATCTCAAGAGAAATTTGATTTTACGATATGTAACCCACCATTTCATGCTTCAGAAGAAGAAGCAATAAAAAGCAACCATAGAAAATCTAAAAACCTTGGTCTTAAAAATAATTTAAATTTTGGAGGAGTACATTCTGAACTATGGTGTGATGGGGGAGAAGTGAAGTTTATAGAATTGTTTTTACAAGAAAGCATTCAAGCACAAACGAATGTTTTATGGTTTACTTGTTTGGTTTCAAAAAAAACGAGCCTAGATCAATTACTTCCAAAATTTAAATCGAATAAACAGATTAAACAATTTAAAGTTATTGAGATGTCTCAAGGTCAAAAAATATCAAGGTTTATCGCCTGGACTTTTTTCACAGATCAGAAAATGAAATTATGGAAAACACGCTGGAAGTAAAATCAATCATTGCATAAGCCGTCAAAGGTTAATTTATTGTCTTTATCATATGCTTTCCATTCATTAATACGTTTCCCCTGGTTATAGGAACCTTCATAATGAAGCTGGTGATTAATTGTCGGATAAAAAAACTTCCAAAAACCCTGCTTTTCACAATACTGATAATGTCCTTCTTCTCTTATATTACCATTATACCAATATACTTTCCAAAATCCATTGAGCTGACCATTAGAATAATTTCCTTCTGTTTTTAAATGTCCATTATCATAATAAAATTTCCAAAATCCATTAGGTACTCCATGAGATAAATTCCCTTCACTTTTAATCAGTCCATTATCATATAGAAACGTATGAAATCCATTAGAGCCAATAATTGCGGGCTCATTAAATTCAATAATACAATCTAAATCAAAGTATGTAATATCTGGGCAAGTATCAGGGTTTGTAATTACAGAAGAAGATTTGTTACAAGAGATTAATAGACCAATGAAAAAAGAGAGGGTAAAGCATAAACGTAACATAATCAATTTGTTTTTTATAAATTTTTAGACAGCATATATATAAATTGCTTACAATAGGGGTTTAATATTTATTGGTTGTAAAATGAAAATAATGGAATGAATATAATAGGATTCTTAAGTGAGATACTTAAGAAAGAGTTTTATAACATAATATGACTGTAAAAGTAAATCTAAATTTTCATTTATCAAATTTAACTTTAGATATATTGTTGCTTTAATTATTTAAATAAACATTAAGGCCCTTGTCATAAAGAAACCTTAATGTTGAATATTATTTTATAACGTTTATGAGTTTCTTAATTCATTAAGGTATATATCAATGTTTTCTTGAATATCGGTTTCGCTTTTAGGAAATCGAATATCATGTTTAAGGAGTGTTTGAAGAATGATTTCAGAAACAAGATATCTTGAAAATGGTTTATTGTCTGATGGTACTATATACCATGGCGATTCCTTTTTATGGGTATGGGCCAACATTTCAGAATACGCATATTGATATTCCTTCCAAAACTTTCGTTCTTTTAAATCTCCAGAATCAAATTTCCAATGTTTTTCTTTGTTTTCTAGTCGAGCTATTAGTCTGTTTTTTTGCTCTTCTTTAGAGATGTTAAGAAAGAATTTCATGATAATCATACCATTTTCTACCCAAATGTCTTCAACTTGGTTAATATGTTCAAATCTATTTTTCCAAAATGAATTATTAATTTGTGCCTTATTGTCAATTTTCGGAAGATCTCTATTCAGTATATATTCTGGATGAACACGAGTAACTAAAACATTTTCGTAATGCGTTCGATTAAAAACAGCAATTTCTCCCTGACTTGGAAGTTTTTTATAATGTCTCCATAGATAATCATGGTTCAACTCTTCGTGAGACGGACTTTTAAAAGGATAGACTTTAACTCCAGCTGGGTTTACAGGTCCAAAGACTTTACGGATTAAGCTGTCTTTTCCCGAAGTATCCATACCCTGTAAACATATTAATACAGAATATTTAGATTGAGCGTATAACTTTTCTTGTGTTTTTTTGATCCTTCTAATGTTTTTCAACATAAGATCTTTCCAATATTCATCATCCAATAAGGGCGGTTTTGTGTTTTGCTTTATTGAATGCGTATTATTATCCGCTAAATAGTCTTTATATTTTACCTTATCCATTATATATAGTGTCGTTTATTTAAAAAGAACTTAAAATACTTACTAAGGTATAATTTTAGATTGATTTATTATCTAGGTATAGAATAAAGATTAGTAAAAGAACACATATATATTATAGTAGAGTTAAATGGTTGATAGAATTCTATCGTATATACATAATGTTTTATGATCAATATATTTTGCTTTTGATGTTAGGATGAATTGTTGAGGTAGCTTCGTGTAAAACCTTACGAGGTTTTATTAATTCCTCGCCAGCTTTTGGATAAACCTCGCCAGCTTATAGAGAAACCTCGCGAGGTTTGATAATGTTACTGCTTGATGAAATTATTTTTAACAAAGAGAGACTGGTCTATGCACCTTATATTATATAGTATTATATGCCTCGAATAAATACGATTGTATAATGTTTACAAAAGATCAAAAAATATTTCATGTGTAAAGTAGGGGTTTTGAGCGAGTTGAGAAATTGTTCTAAAAATAGTTTGCATTAGGTGTTGTGAGAGTGATAAATTGTTCTACATTTGCACTCGCAATACGGAAATAACGGCAGCGTTATTGAGGTTGAGCGATACGATCATTCAAACAGAGTTTATAAGGGTTTAGGAATTATTTCTAAATTTTTTTTCAAAAAGCTTTGAGATTCAAAAATAAGTTTTATATTTGCATCCGCTTTGAGAAAGAGATTAAGTTTTAGACTTGAGAAAGTTTAAAATAAAACTCTAAAAAAGTTAGGAGTTAAAGTTAATTTAACGTTATCTTTGCCCCACTTAAAAAACGAATTACATCGTTTAACAACGATCCTTGACATATTGGTAATAAAGAGAAGAACAAAGGAAATTTATACTGGAGTCCAGAATTACAAATGATTTTACAATGAAGAGTTTGATCCTGGCTCAGGATGAACGCTAGCGGCAGGCCTAACACATGCAAGTCGAGGGGCAGCATTACTTTCGAGTAGATGGCGACCGGCGCACGGGTGCGTAACGCGTATGCAACCTACCTATCACATAGGGATAGCCTCTAGAAATGGAGATTAATACCTAATGGTATCTAAATACTGCATAGTATTAAG
>CBDEVQ010000067.1:0-8754 GCA_965243605.1 Flavobacteriales bacterium | reverse complement strand
CTATACCTTGGCCTGGAGAAACCAATTCATTTTGAACTGACCAATCTTTTACATATCCAGGTAAATCTATCTGGTTTTCATAAACCTCTGTATAAAATGTAAATCGTTTCCCTAATTGTCCAATAATCTGAATACCTCTTGTATTGGTATAACCTATTTTTTTAGTTGGATCTGGAACAGCTGATCCAAAATTTCCATTAGGTCTAAATAAGCCTATATTTTTATCAGCAATAAGACTAAAATTCATTAATGGATTAATTCTGATATCAAACTCTTCTTTTTCTGACCTATACTGAAGTAAATCCTCATGAAAGAGCTTACGTTGTAATTTTGTCCTAGCTGGCAAATTACCGTACGCATCTCTAACGTTTTCTGGATCAATTACCTTTAATAACGTTTGACTTCTATAAGGCCTGATAGATGTATGAAAAAATTCGGCATTAGAATCTGTATACAACTTTGATTGATTCAGACTCAGAAGATAAGCTTCATTATACGTTAGTCGTTCAAATGTTTCTTGAGCACGTAATGCAAATAGAGATAATATGGCAGTTAAAAGTAAAAGTAATTTCTTCATAATTTCTTATTTTAATGCGTATTCGATTTATCTGCTAACCCTTTAAAAAATCGATTAAAACTATGATTTTTGACTCCTTGATTTCTAATTTTCTTTTTATAACCTTTCTTGGCTAAAATTGAAGGTATAGATACACAAATAAATGCAAATATTAGAAGAGTAAGAATTAATACATAATTAGAAATATAATGTTGCAATATCATAGCTACAACCACAAAAATAACATTATAAGCTATGTAAATTAAGCTGGCTTGAAAATGGCTAAACCCAAGTTCTAATAACTTATGATGTGTATGAATATTATCTGCTGAAAATGGAGATTTACCGTTTAGTATTCGAATACTCAATACTCTTAATGTATCAATTATTGGAACAATCATAATAGCAAGAGATATACCTATCATTTCTTTTACTTCAAATAATCTATGATCTGTAAAAGGAATTTCATTAAATCTAATGGTCATAATAGATAAAACAAACCCAATTAATAAGGACCCTGTATCTCCCATGAATATTTTATTTCTATCTCCAAATACATTATAAATAAAAAATGAAAACAATGCACCAGATAAAGCCATACCTATCAATGTAAATTCTAGATCGTTATTAATATAGAATAAAAATGCGAATATAGATGCTGCTGTAACTCCAATTCCTGCACATAAGCCATCTATTCCATCTATCAAATTTAAAGAATTTGTAAGTACTGTAATAGCAAACATAGACAGAATTACACTTGCAAAATATGATAATTGTTCTATACCTAAAAGACCATGTAAGGATGTAAATCTTAGGTCGGCAAATACCACTAAAATAAACGCAACAAATACTTGTCCTATAAGTTTACTTTTGGGTGATATATATAATATATCATCCTTAAGTCCAACAAATAGCATAATTACCAATGCAACAACAATATAACGGAGTTCTAAAAACTCCATTCGAAACGATGAGAGAACAACACTAATAATAAACCCCAAAAAAATAGCCATACCACCAAGTGTTGGTACAATTTTTTTTGATGCCTTTCTATCCTCATTCGGTTCATCATATAAATTCTTAAGCTTAGCAACGCGAATAATAGCAGGTACTGAGAAATAGACAACAACAGCCGCTAATATGAATGCTAAAACAAAGGGAAAATATAAGTTAATAAGATAAAACTCCATTACTCCAATAATTGATTATATAATTCTAAATGTTTCTCCACAACATTCTTAATGGAAAAATGCTTTTCAGCAAATATGCGTGCGTTTTTTGACATTGAAGATGCCAATTCTTTATTTGACAGTATTGTATCGATCTGAAACGCTAAATCGTCGACATTTTGTAATTCTGCTAATAATCCATTTTCCATAGGATTTACACATTCTCTACAACCGACAGTATCGGTAGTAACAATTGGTCTACCAATAGCATTTGCTTCAATCAAAGATTTAGGTAATCCCTCTCTATATGATGGTAACACAACTAAATACGTTTCCCCTAATAGTTTCACTATATCTTTATGAAACCCTATCCATTCAAAATAATCTGGATCTAACCAATCTTCTAATGCTTCTTTGGTTATAGAGGTCCTATTTCCAAAATCGACATCCCCAGCAAGTTGAAAAACCACTTTTCCAAACCACTTTTCCTTAAGCTGTATAGATGCTAATTTAAACTCTTTAATACCCTTATCAAATAATAATCTTGCAGGTAGCACAATCCTCCAAGGTTGTTTACTGGGCATATCCACATACTTAAATTCAGATAAATCTACACCAGAACCTTTAATTAAGGTAGTCTCTATTCCATTTAATAAACCTAAATCCTTAAACTGCTTTTTGTCATCTGGATTTTGAAATATTGCATGTGTACGTCCAGCCTTCCATCCCAATTTAATAAATTTTTTAATAACGTATGGTAACACTTTCCCTTTATGAGAAGTAAATACATACCCCATTCCACTTACTGCATTTAAGACTGGTATCTTAAGTATTCTTGCCGCAAATGATCCATAAATCACAGGTTTCATCGTTACATGATGAACCAAATCTGGATTTATTTTTTTATAAAATTTAATAAAATGTCTTACCGCTAAAGCCTCTTCAACAATATTAGTTCCCGAACAGGAAATAGGTAATTCATGAAATATCAATCCTTTAGATATAATTTCAGTAGATCGACCCGTATCGCGCGTTGATACATGGACTTCAAAACCTTGCCGTTTAGCTTCTATTGCAATTGGCAATCGGTGTGAAAGAAAGAACCAATCTGAATTAACAACAATTAATATTTTCTTTTTTTTGCTCATCTCTTCTTATACCAAAGTTCCAGAACAAACAGTTGGTAAATAATTTTAGCTCGTCTTTCCTCAGGAAAGTCAATTGTTCTGTTATATAATTTATTTATAAAATCCTTTTTCACAAAGTTAGTCCAATAAGTGTCTTCTGCAAAAATGTATGATTCTATTTTGTTTTTTAACACACCATTAACCCAGTCTTTTAGTGGAATTTCGAATCCTCGTTTTGGTTGACCAATAATATCTTGAGGTAAATATTTTTTAGATAATTCACGTAAAATATACTTCGTGGTTTTACCCTTTATCTTATACTCCTCATGTATTGTTGGAATATATTCTAATAATTCTTTCGCTAAAAAAGGACTTCTACCTTCTAAAGAATTATGCATAGTTGCCATATCCATTTTAACTAATAAATCACCAAATAATGGACCTATAAAATCCAATTCCAACATTTTATTTAAACCTGAATTACCTGAAGAATTAATTCGATCAAAATCTGCTTTTAATCCTGCGTTCTTTGGCTGCCTAATAAAAGCTTCCTTTTCATGCCCCGTATACAAATCATAGGTTGAGGCTAAATATGCACGTAATCCATCCTTAGATGCTAAATCCGTTAATCTATAGATATAATTATATATACTCTTTTTATTATTAGATACTGGCATTATAGCGTGAATCCCTTTAGCCATACTTTTAACCAATGAACTCGATTTAAAAAAATCATATTTTGCAAACGGTACAGAACGTCTATAACCTCCAAACAATTCATCTGCACCATCGCCATTTAATACTACAGTAACATGTTTTTTTGCTTCACGAGCCACATAATAACTAGGAATGCAAGACGTGTCAAAAAAAGGTTGTCCGTATTGCAGTATAATATCTTCTATATCATTTTCTAGTTCATCAAAAGAAATATGTATTGTCGTATGGTCTGTTTTGTATTTTTTTGCGACTTGTTCTGCTAAACCAGATTCATCAAAGGTTCCTTCAAAGGCAACGGTAAACGTTTTTATACTATTATTAAATTCACTGGCTATAGCTGTTACTAAGCCACTATCAATCCCTCCGCTTAAAAAACTTGCTACCTCTAAATCCGAAGATTCTACTCTTCTTTTTATAGCGGCTCTTAAATACGCATCTGTTTTCTCTAATGCTTCTTCAAAAGTATCTGAACAAGGCTGGTTGTAATAAGTCGAAATATTCCACCATTTGTTAACTTCAAATGATTTTAATGTCGTGTCATAAATTAAATAACTTCCCCCATCTAAAGCTTTAACATGTTTATAGGGTGTAGCATCTTTATAAAAGTAGGTTGGTTCAAGGTAATCTATAATAGCTTCATCATCTACCACTAAATTACATTGAGCGTGAATAGCATTTAGCTCTGATGAAAAAATAAAACGACCATTATTATTAAAATAATAAATTGGTTTTTTACCAGCACGATCTCGCCCTAAATACAACTTCTTATTTTCTTCATTATATATTGCAAACGCAAACATTCCTTCTAAATCATCTAACATGTCTAACCCATTTATATCAAATAAATGTAACAAGGTTTCAGTATCTGAAGAGGTCTTACAATCCAAATTGTATTTTACCCTTAAGTCTTGATGATTATATATTTCTCCATTCCAAATAATATGAAGGTGCTTATATTGCATTGGCTGTTTTCCACCTTCCAAATCCAGTATAGATAAACGAAAATGATATAAAAATACATCATCGATTTTAATATCACTTTGAGAATCTGGCCCTCTATGCAATAGAATGTTCTTTATTAATTCTTTATCTACAGATGGTACATGTACCGTTCCAAAAATACCACACATATTCCTTTATTTTAATTTATGATAAATAGAGAATAATCCTTTTAATAATGGTGTTGTATGCCAAAACAGCCAATAATAAATTTGCTGAGCTTTAGATCTTAATTCATAAAAGGTAATTTGATTTCTATGCGCTTTTACAATGTGCTTCCAAGACCAGCCTTCCTTGTAATAATATGCCTTCACCTGATCGATGGCACTATTTCGTTCAAGTTTATCAGCTATATACCCACAATTAATTGCTAGGCTGTAAAAATTATGCATGATTTTAAAAGGTTTAATATATATATCATACCCTCTTGTTCGAAGACTTAATATATCTTTTTCAACAATATCAGTTACCTTTAGATAATCTAACCCTTTAATACTAAATGTTTGAGTAATTGCTCCACCACGAACAATATAATGATATAAATTTTCTCTAACTAAACTTACTTGTTTAGATCTAAAAAACAATCTTGGGAAAGTTGCAATATCTTCATAGAGTAATCCTTCTGGGAAGGATATATTATGATCAACAAATAAACTTCTTTTAAATAACTTATTACATGCAAAACAATCTATGGCCATAAATGCATCCATATAATTGTTTACCTCAAAACTATCTGGATAACCCTTAGCCTGCTTTAATTCGGCTTTCAAAGTACCATCTTCGTATTCTGTTCTTACATCACAAATTGCAATGTCAGATGAATTCGTTTGAATCGAATAAAAAAGTTTCTCAAACATTGTAGACTCAATCCAGTCGTCACTGTCTACAAATGCAATATAATCTCCTGTTGCTATTTTTAAACCTGCATTGCGTGCCGAAGATAATCCACCGTTAACTTTATTAACCGTTTTAATTCTAGAATCTAATGAAACATGTTCATCAATAATTCTATAAGATTCATCAGGACTTCCATCATTAACTAAGATAATTTCAAGTTCCGAATAAGTTTGTTTTCTAATAGACAGTAAGCATTTATCAAGATACTTTTCTACATTATAAATTGGAACAATAATACTAATAAGAGACATGAATACAACATATTTATTTAGAACAAATATATAAATTTAATTCACCTTCAAAATTTTATTTTCGATCAACACTCTGATCTATACTATATATTTTCGCTAGTATTTTGACGTATCACAGGAATAGTAATCACCACAGACGTTCCTATGGGCTTTCTATCGGAATCAAATAAATCATTAATCTTCATATTTGTCTCAATATTTAAAGATTGTGACAATAAATTAAGACGTTGTTTAGTTAATTCTATTCCACTCGATTTTTGTTTTTGAATAAATTTAGGGCGTGGTTTCGAAAACCCTCTACCTACACCATTATCTCTAATTTCAATATTTAAATATGCCTCCTTAATAGAAAAAACAACGTCTAACTTTCGATCATCTTCCAATTTATGAAGTAATCCATGCCAAATCGAATTTTCAATCAATGGTTGGATTAAAAGAGATGGTAAATAAATTAATTCATTTTTCAAACTTTCATCATGTATCTTATAATCAAATTTATGATTATGTCTTACTTGTTCAAGTTCTAGATATAGATTTAAAGCTTCTATTTCATCTTGTAATGGGACATACAGTTTCTTCGAATTTTCAAACACAAAACGCATTAGCTTAGAAAACATGCTTAAATAATCACTAGATAATTCAGTACGTTTTGTTAAAATAAAATTTTGAATTGAATTTAAAGAGTTAAACACAAAATGAGGATTTAATTGAGAACTTAACGCTTTCTGTTGAGTTTCATTAAGCTCTTCAGAAAGTCTCTGCTTGTCCTCTATAAATATTTTTTCCTTATTAAGGTTCGTTATATAATAGTATAGGATTCCTCCTGTGATTAATACACCCAAAAGAATAACTATTCCAATAAACCACCATGTTCTCCAATATGGCTTTTTTATATAAAAATAAGGTTTAACTTCTAATTTAATCCATTTCCCCTCTTCATCTTGAACTTGTAGATGAAACATATACTCCCCTGGATTTAATTGAATAAAAGTAGCTTTTCTATCTTTGGTATAAACCCAATTATCAGAAAGTCCTTCCAACTTATATCTATACTTAATATCTCCGAACCTATTAAATGTAATCGCTGTATAATAAAACGTTAATGTATTATTATCGTATCTTAAACTATTAAATTTATTGGTTGGTTTAAAACAATTGTCATTAATATATAATGAATCTAGTATGAGTGGAATTTGTGCCTTTTTGGTTTTTCCTGCCAAATTAATAATATCAAACCCTGAATCTGTTCCTAAATATAAATTACTATCTCTATTATATATTTGTAATACATTTGGCGAACTTAAATTTTTAGATCCATTACTAATGGTATTAATATGGTATTCATCAGTTAAAGTATCTATTTGTAATGAATTTATTCCTTTATTTGTACCTAACCATAATACTTCATCATCATCCATAAAGATTGTATTAATAGTATTACTAACCAATCCGTCATTCTCAGATAATCGTATTTGTTTTTCCATCGTTAAATTCCAAAATAAGACCTTCTCCCCAAATACTATATACCAATACATTGGACTTCTTAAAATATTCAATCCGCCTTATACGTTTTCCTTCTTCTTTATGTAGGTTAATAATAGAGTCTCCTGAAAATAAATACATTCCATTTTTCAATCCTAATAAGCAACTGTCTTCTTTCAAGCAATAAACCGTTTCTACATAAAACTTCTTATCTATAACATCTATCCATTTATAATTATCGCTGAACTCCCAGAATAAATCATAATCTATTTCATTATGCTTAATCTTAAACATTTTTTCAGAATTCCACAAATATAGAAGAGAATCTGATATTATATGTACTCCACTTATACCAGATACATCCGTTAAATGACTTCTTAAATTAGAATACTTCACATCCATATTAATACGACCAAAAAAATGAAAAATTAGACTTTCTATTTGATAAATCAGAATAACAAAAATCAGATGTAGTGGATTTTAATTTTTGATTATTATAGTTGTATATATATTCATGTTCTCTATTACTCAAAAACAAACCGGTATCACTTGGGAAAATTACCTCAATAGGTGCTTTTAACGAATAACTTTTTAGTATCAAAACTCGGAAAATAAAAAACGCCACCTTTTAATGTAGCCATCCAAACTCCAGAATTGTTATCATGAATTACATTTATTACCCTAACACTATTTTTAAACAACTGTATTTTAGAATCGTTAATATCTGGAGAGTTTGAATAGAATACTTTTGCATTTCCTCCATTTCCTCCATATGTCGAATATATATATGTATTGGAATCCAATTGAAAAGCAGAACACAAATATGATAATTGAATATGTTTTGCTACAGAGTCTTTTAAATGAATTAGATCTGAACCATCATAAATATACTGTTCTCTATTACCATTTATGATGGTAGGGAATATTTCTCTAGAATATTGTTTTTTATACTTAAAAACTTCTTCGTTATTCGAATTAAATACATCTATATTACCACTATTAAAAGTATTCTCAACCAAATTTGCGTATACAAATTGAATACTTGAATCATGCTTGATGTATAAATTTGATTCGAAAGTTGATATTCCATTAAACTTAATATTTACGTCTATAATACCCTTAGAATTTAATTTAATAAATCCAAAACGTCTATTCACTAAATAAATATTTTCATCTTCTATATATAAATCATTAAAGTGTAATCTAGAATACATTAAATTATTGAAGGTATCTATAATCTCATGATTATATCGATAAGACAAAAAATTCATGTCTGGTGTAATATACCCAAGCTCCAATGTATTTAACCCTGTGTACCATATATTTCCATCCTCATCCTCGTTAATAGCCAAAATAACATTATCATTTAAACCATCTAATGTTGTGTAGGTTTTAAACTCATACCCATCATACTTCACTAATCCTCGGTCAGTACCAATCCAGATATAGCCTCTACTATCCTGTAAAACACAGAACGTTTCATTACTTGGCAAACCATTCTTTGTTGTAAAGTTTGTAAACGGATATTCTAAAGACAATTTATCTTGCTCATTAGC
>CBDEVQ010000066.1:0-9254 GCA_965243605.1 Flavobacteriales bacterium | reverse complement strand
GTATCATCATTAGTTCTTATACTAATAATGTTTGCAGCACACTATATACCTACTGGATCTTACAGTGAATCATCAGAACGTGAATTTTATTTATCTGATAATGGTGCACATGTAGATATAGTATTAAGAGAAGATGGAGTTTTTAAGTTATATGGTTGGGGATCTAAAGTATTCTTTACAGAAGTAGATACTTTTGATAGTTTAACTATAGGAAAATTATATAGAACTTTGATTACTGACCCTTCTACTTTAGTACGTGTACAGAAGACTTTCTATTTTGACTCTTTTAATTGGAAAACAGTTAAGTGTTCTGAAAAACAATACCAAATAATTAAAAAGCATGTAGATGAATCACATTATAATTCAGAATATATGCCAAATTATTATTATGGTAAAGACAACTACCGTTGGTATTACACCTGTAACACATGGGTGAATGACGGATTAAAGAAAGCAGGTTTAAAAGCACCTTTATATACACTTACAAGTGAATCAATAACTAAATTTTATAATTAAAACTTATCACGTGAAAACAGATGACCCAAAAGAACCAGAAACTCAATTAGACCAACCAGAAGACAACAGTAATAATACTAACCAAGATGAACACATGTTTATATGAAAAAAGAAAAAAAAATAAGACAGTACAGAAGTAACCAAGGTAGATCACCTGAAAAACAATCAAATATATACAAAGGATGTTTTTGGACTCTACTAATATTTTTAGTAGTATCAATAACATGTGCAATAGGTAATGTTATATCAGGATGAAAAATAACTTATATATAAAAGCTTCAATTAAGAATGGAGAGTTGTATTTTCCAAAGAAAGCAGTTCAAACCAGATTTAATAAATGGTTAGGTAGTTTACCTGATGACTCTAATTTAGAAATATTTATTGGTGTAGGTGGTGATAAGGGTAGTAACCCACAGTTAGCACGTGTACATGCAATGATTAGAGAAATAGCACAAGAAATTGGCTACACATTTATAGAAGCAAAGATGGAAGTAAAAAGAGCATGTGGATTATGCTTTGTTAGAGATGGACAAGAGTATTGTAAATCTTTTGCAGATTGTGATAAAGATGAACTTAATTTAGCTATACAATCATGTATAGAAATTGGAGAGTTTAACGGTATGAATTTAAGATAGTTATTTAACTATTTTC
The DNA here is from genome assembly GCA_965243605.1 of Flavobacteriales bacterium. Classification (GTDB taxonomy): domain Bacteria; phylum Bacteroidota; class Bacteroidia; order Flavobacteriales; family CAJXXR01; genus JBMYYR01. Next base: position 8,087 of record CBDEVQ010000066.1, on the reverse strand, counting down.
ATCTTACTGTTAATCTCTTTGATTTTATCTGCTGTAGATTTACCTGCTGTAACTAAATCAGCAAGATCTTTTAGATCATCTTTGGTAGCAGTAGTCTCAGTTAAAAGTTCAAGACCTTGTTCTTTTGCTAAAAATCTTAGAAGTTGAAGTAAAGAAAACAATGTATAAATATTAGATTCATTTATATCAAGTTTAATATTTTCTCTTGTTTCATCAGAGATTTCTTGTCCATCTTCTAATTGCATTATAGTACCAAACTTTTTAAATAGTTTAGGTAGTCCTGCTGGATTTGGATAGTCTGTTACCATGTCAGTTAAGATTCTAGAAATACCGGAAATATATGCAGTTGATACAGTAATACCTGTTATAACTTTTGAAAAGTCATAAGTAACAGTTGATTCTAAATTTTGATTTTCTTCAGACATAATAAAAGATTTATATACAAATATACACAAAAATTGAAAGAAATATGGAAAAAAACCTTATAATTCTAAAAGACAATTTAAAAAAAGATATAGAAAGCTCAGGTTGGGCAGATGTATTATTTCCTTACATAGATAGTAAACTTTATGATGATCTAACAGATTCATTAGTAAGTTTAGTTGAACAGGGTAAAAGATTTACTCCAAAGTTTAAAGACATTTTTAATGCATTTAAGGAATGTAAATATGATGATCTAAAAGTTGTTATAGTAGGACAAGATCCTTATCCTCAATTAGGATCAGCTGATGGTTTAGCATTTAGTTGTAGTAAAAAAGATAAAGTAGAAAAGTCTTTACAATATATTAATAAAGCAATTGATACGGATCATACTGATTTAAGATGTTGGGCTAACCAAGGCGTATTATTAATTAATACAGCTCTTACAGTTGAAGTAAATAAAATAGGGTCTCATTTTTGGAATTGGAAACCTTTTACTGAACATTTGTTTAGTAAGATTAATCAAGACAATAAAGATATTGTTTTCATATTAATGGGTAAAAAAGCAGAAGCATGGGAAAGACTAATATCTAATCAAAAGATACTTAAGTGTACACATCCTGCATCAGCTGCATATAGAGGTGGTGTTTGGGATTCAAATGACGTGTTTAACAAGACTAACATAGAACTAAATAAACAAGGTAAAACTTTGATAGACTGGTAAAATTTCCTTAAATTTGTAAACTAGATAATAAACATAAATGACTAATAATCAACACAATAGGCTTGATAATGACATAGTTAAGTTCAAAGAAACTATGCTCAGACAGTATGGAATTGAGATCATTGTATTTCAAAAATTACACAATGAAGGAGAGTACAGGCCAACACTTCAACAAATACATAAAGCATGTATAACTGTTATGCATACGCTTTATCCTGAACTACAAAATATCAATAAGCTTTCTGAATTAAACAGAACAAAAGACTTGGTAATGTTCAGAAAGATTTACTGTCATATAGGTCATACTATGAGATATACTTGCCATGCTGTAGGTAAATATATTAAACGTGATCATTCAAGTGTAGTGCACAGTAGAAACAGCGTTGATGATATGCTTTATATAAAAGATAAAAGTTATATGAATGCATTTGATAAAGTTAATAAACTAATAAATACTTATGTGGGAATTATTCCAAATAATATACAAAAACAAACTTAGTCCAAATCAGGCAGCTATATTATTTGGTATGAAACTAAAGATAGCTTTACCTAAGATTTCAGAAGATGACAAAAAAGCATTAGTTGATAATGGATATGTTACATTTGATAATGAATCATATAAATTAACAGCAGATGCAAAAGTCTTTATAGCACACTTAGATAATTATTTTATAAAAGCAAAAAAGAAAACAAACATCCAACTTATGGGTAAAGACTTTGCTGATAAAATAAATACCTATAGGGAAATATTTCCAAATCAAAGATTGCCTAGTGGTAAACCTGCAAGAGTCAACGTAAAAATGTTATCAAGTTCTTTTAGATGGTTGTTTGAGACATATGATTATACATGGGATCAAGTATTTGAAGCTACAAGAATGTATGTGAATGAGTACAGAGATGCAGAATATATGTATATGCAGACAAGTCAATATTTTATATGTAAGCAAGACAAACATAAAGTTAAGTCTTCTACATTAGCTGATTATTGTGATATGATCAGAGATGGTATAGACACAGAACAACAAACATTTAAAGAAAAAGTAGTATGACAGTAGAAGAACAAGCAGAAGTATTAAATAAATTAAACCTTGTACTTGAAGATTTTCAAATGCTAAGAGATGGTGAATGGGAACCAGACACTAAATCATGTAATTCAAGCATAGATAATGTAACAAGTATTATATATACAATAGAGAATGGCTAAATCAACAGAAGGATGGGTGGGGCAATATTCCGCATTCAATGAAGCATTAAAATACATGCAAGGTAGACAAAATGGGACTGAAAAGTCTATATATACACCGTGGCCTAAATTTAATGATGCTGCTACTGATGGTTTAGAATGGAATACTCTAACTGTAATTGGTGGTAGACCTGGTTCAGGTAAAACACTTATTAAAGATCAGATTATAAGAGAATCTTTTGCATTAAATCCAGATGATGATTTTAGAGTATTAGAATTTCAGTTTGAGATGGTTGGTAGAACATCAGCTATTAGAGAGTTTAGTTCTATTACTGGTAAAACATATAAAGAATTATGTAGTGCTGGTAGTATACTTACTTCTGATGTATTGAATACATGTCATCAGTATGCTAAGGAAAGAGTTAAGCATCCGGTAGATATAGTTTCAACACCTATGACTGTAAATCAAATGCGTGAGCAAATTGATATGTACATGAACAAGCATAAAGGTAAAAAAACTATTATAACATTGGATCATACAATGCTTGTAAAGAGAGCACCTTATCAGAATAACACATTAGATATGTTATTTGAATTAGGTGAGTTTTTTACACAATGTAAGAGAGATTATCCATGTTTGTTTATTTCACTATCACAACTTAATAGAAATATTGATAATCCAGATAGAGCAATAGATGGTAAGTATGGTAATTATATTCTTGAGTCAGATATATTTGGTTCAGATGCTATGTTACAACATGCAGATATGCTTATTGGTATAAACCGTCCTGCTAAACAAAAGATTAGGTTCTATGGGCCAGATAGATATATTATAGAAAATGATAGAACTTTGGTATTACACTTTTTGAAAGCAAGAAATGGTGATGCAAGAATGAGTTTCTTTAAAGCAAAGTTTGAACAAATGCAGATTGAAGAAATGCAAACCCCTGGTCAACAAGAACGCAGATAACAAATTAAAAAGTAAAAAAATGGGAATAACACCAGAACAACGTAAACAAAAAGTAAATAAATTAAAAGAAGAGCATGAAGATTACTTTCAAACTATTGGTAATTTAAATGCACTGTTTATACCTAAGATGGCATATAGACCACCAGGTAAAGATGACTTACATGTAAGTTTCTTTCCTAGTGAGATGGAAAAGAGTCAAGACATTTATACAGAGTTTGTAAGTATAAACTATGACTCAGAAGATCCTAAGAGAACTTTGTACCTTCTGAAATTTAATCCACACTGGAGAGAAGAGTATGAGATGATTACAAGTAACTCAGGTTTCCAAAGACATTTAGTTCCTGCAAGTGAACTTAAGGTTATTAATGATGTAACAAGTAGAGGTAAATTAGATCTAGACTTTGCAGAGTTACCTAACCCGGATGATAAACCATCTAACAATGATGAAAATCTAATAGCAGGTAAACTAAATGAGATAAACAATTCACTTCAACAATTAATTAAAATATTAAAAAAATAAATAATGGCAAACAGCATATTAATAATAGCAGATTCAGGTACAGGTAAATCAACATCAATTAGACACTTAGATCCTGATGAAACATTTATAATTAACATTGCAAACAAACCACTACCTTTTAAAGGTTGGAAATCTAATTATACAGCAATCAATAAAGAAAATCCAAAAGGTAATTTGGCTTCTTCTTCATCAGCAGCTGGAATAATGAAGGCAATTACACATGTAGATCAAAAAATGCCAAAGATCAAAACATTAGTTATTGATGATTGGCAGTATATGAGTTCTTTTGAATACTTTGATAGAGCTAATGAGAAAGGTTATGATAAGTTTACCCAGATTGCAGCAAACTTAGCTACAGTAGCTAAAATGCCTAAAGATCTAAGGGATGACTTAACTGTAATATTTTTAACTCATTCTGAAGATTCAACTGATATCAATGGTAATAGAAAAATTAAAGCAAAAACCATTGGTAAAATGATAGATAACACACTAACTTTGGAAGGTCTGTTTTCTATAGTTCTATTTGGAAAGGTAAATAAAAATGATGATGGTGAACTTGAATATGGTTTTGAAACTCAAAACAATGGAGAGAACACATGTAAATCACCACAAGGTATGTTTGAAGACTTCTTCATCCCAAACAACCTGCAGTATGTAAAAGACTGCATTAAAAAATATGAAGAGTAATTTATTTAAAAATCAATAATTAAAAAGTAAAAATTATGTTTAACACACAAGGAATGACAGCCGGATCAGGCAAAGAAAAACCAGTTATTGGAACAGGTAACCAAAAAGTAAAGATTAACTCTGTTACTTTTGATCAAACACCATATGATGCAAATGCATATAACATTACATTGCATGTAGAAAGTGAGCCTGTAACAGGTGAATTTCAAGGATTTTTAGTAGATCAAAATAATCCTAATGGACCACGTTATTCAGGTCAAGTAGGTAGAGTAAGGTTTAGCCCTTATGCATATAAAGATACTATTCTTCCTAATGGTAATGAGATTAGCCGTGACAATGAAGTTATGAAAGCTATGGTATTTTTAGCTGAAACTCTAAACAAAAGAGCGGATCTAGATAAGATTAGTGCAAACACAATTGAAGAATTCATGAGTGCATGTAATGGTATCTTTTCTAATTCAGGTTTTGTAAACGTATGCCTTGCAGCACGTGAATGGGAAAACAAAGAAGGTTATATTAACAATGATTTGTTTCTACCAAAAATGAGTAAAGGTAATGTGCCAATAGAAGCACTTGATGTAGAGTCATCTAAATTAATTACATTTGATTCTAACAATCCTCTTCACTTAAGAAAAGTTGTTAAAACAGATGCTCCAGCAACAACAAGCTTTGAGCCAACAACTTCATCAGCAAGTGACTTTGATCTGTAGTCAGAAATTAACCTAAAATTAGAGGGGGTGTAATGCCCCCTTTTTTTTTTCAATTTGATTAATATGTTTAACACTAAAAATTTAGTATTAGAAATAGATGATATACCAAGTTATTGGGTGTTTCAATATTATTTAAATTTATCAGAAACCTTAACAGGACAGGATATAAAAATACATTCAGTATTTAATCCTAATGAGAAAACACCAAGCTTTTGTGTTTATGTTGACCCAAGAATAAGTGCAGTATAAGTTCAAAGACTTTTCTACAGGTAATAGGTGGTAATAAAGCTGATTTAGTAAGACTTACTTTTTGATATTAGATTATCCTGCAGCTGTACCAGGAGAATGATAGATGATTATAATACTTTATATAAAACAGAGGTGGTAATAGCTAGATATAGATTTTAAACCTGCAGCAAAATGGAAAATAGATTTTATAAAGTATAAAGACGTTGGAATCATTTTAGATAGTAAATTATTGGTTAAATCCTACAGAATAGGTAAAACAATGCTTGAATTTGTATAATGTAAAATCAATAGATTACTTATAATCTCATGAAGTATAGAGGAGAATGGTGACATTTAGATACATTGAAGAGTACAGGCAGCGGGACTATGCTATGGTTACTTTAGATAAGCACGGTGAAGTATATAAAATATATCAACCAAAAAGTAAGTCTCATAAATTCCATAAAGTTAAAAATTATATACAAGGGGTTAGATCAGTTAAAATAATGATCAACCATATCTGGTAATATGTTCATCTCTTAAAAGATGCAATGTGTTTAAAAAGTATGGGTTATAACGTTGAAGTTGTAGCACCAGACTCAGAGAATACTATAATTAAACCTCACATTATACAAAACTTTAAAAAAAAGTATAAAAAGGTTATTACATTGTTTGATAATGATGAAGCAGGTTTTAAAGCAATTGAAAGATATGCAAATGCATATAATATTCAAGGATGTTACTTAACTATATGCAAAGACATATCAGATGCTATGGAAAAACATGGCTTTGATAAGTTACATGAAGCATTAAAACCATTACTAAAGCAAACACTTAATAAATAATATGAAAAAACCAAAAAAATGGTGGATACCAGGTTCCGTACCTTCCAGTAAAAATGGAAGAAGATGGACGGGTAAATACTTTATAGCTAGTAAGACAGTAGTTAACTATAGAAAGCTTACTAAAGAATACTATGAAAAGTATGCTGAAGAGTTTAAAGCAGAATTATCTAAATGTACTTTGCCGGCTAAGATATCTTTTACATTTGTAAGGGGTACCAAACATAAATTTGATTACATCAATCCTGCACAAACAGTTCAAGATGATATGGTTAAAGCGGGTTGGATTGAGGATGATAATGCAGAGTTTATTCTTCCTGTATTTATTCAATATACATATGATAAACAGAATCCTGGAGTATGGATAGAAATATTAACTGATGAATGTAATAAAGAAAAGTGATTTCTTTAATATTTTAAGATTACTTAATGGCCTACCTGTTGATTTTGATTTAGGAATGCATTGTTATAATAATTTAGAGTTACAAGATAAATATATAACTGATAAGCTATTTGCTAAAGCTTTGCATTATGATGCAAGAAAATTGTTTTTGAAAAGTAGAAACATTAAATATTCTTTAGGTTCTCTTACAATAAAATGTATACTTATTGATATTGGTGGTACATATAATGAAGAAACTTATAAAAAAATATTAGATAAAATTATATAGATATGATGAACATACAAGATATAGTTGCACGGACAACTAAAAGTTTAATATTTGAAGAGCCCTTTTACGGGCTTTTTTTAATTGGTATAAATAAACAATACAGTGATAAAATACCTACAGCAGGTGTTAGTAAACACGGTATTGGCATGCAGTTAACAATCAATCCTGATTTTTACTTAAACTTAAGTGAAGATCATAGGTATGGTTTGGTAAAGCATGAGCTATTACACATTGCATTTGGGCACTTAGTAATGAGAGATCTATATTCTAATCATAAGTTATTTAACATAGCTGCTGATTTAGAGATCAACCAGTACATACTGGAAAGTAAATTACCTGAAGGTGGTTTATTACTCTCAAGTTTTCCTGAATTAAATCTTCCTACTAAAGCAGGAACAAAAGAATATTATAAACTTTTGGAACAAGCGCAGCAAGATGGGAGTTCTCCTTCATTAGATAATCTAATGGATGAAATGAATGGTGAATCACAATATTGTCATGGTACATGGAATGAATTTGATGATTTATCTGAAGCAGATAAAAAGCTTGTACAAAAACAGGTTGATCATCAGCTTAAGGAAGCAACACAAGAAACTCTTAAAAAGCAAGGTAGTGTGCCAGGAGAGTTAGCAGAACTAATTCACAAGTTAATGCATGTTGAACCTGCAAAGTTTAATTGGAAAGCTTACTTAAGAAGGTTTGTTGGTAATTCAAGTATAGTTTACACTAGAAAAATGAGACGTAAGTATAATAAACGTTATTCTGAGAATCCAGGTTTAAAGATAAAGTTTAAGAATCACATACTTGTTGGTGTTGATACATCAGGATCTGTAAATACAGAAGAACTAAAAGAATTCTTCTCTGAGTTAGCACATATGCATAAAACTGGTCATAAGATTACAGTTGCACAGTGTGATACACAGCTTAAAAGTGTAAAAGAATTCAATCCTAAAAAAGATTGGGAAATACATGGTCGTGGTGGAACAAGCTTCCAACCAGTAATTGATCACTATAATGAAAAGAAAGGAGTTTATACAGCTCTTATATATTTAACAGACGGTGAAGCATATTCTCCTGATGACTGTCCAAAAAATACCCTATGGGTACATAGCAGTATATCAGAGATAAATGA
>CBDEVQ010000065.1:0-59714 GCA_965243605.1 Flavobacteriales bacterium | reverse complement strand
AGAAAAATATAAATAAGTATTTACTCTATATATATATAGGGAAACTTAAAACCAACATTTTTAAAATTAGCTCAACTTACTTTATTCTAATTTATTTTTTATACTTTTGACATATAATTTAATTAAATCTAATACATTATGAGTTACAGTCCAAAGGATCTTGTATTTGACCAGGAGGGTCGAGACAAATTAAAGAAAGGAATTAATGCGATTACTAATGCTGTTAAAAGCACACTAGGTCCATTAGGTAAAACTGTTTTAATTGAGTCTCCAGAACACACCCACGGTATAACCGTTACTAAAGACGGAGTGACTGTAGCTAAATCTATCTTCTTAGAGGATGCTGTAGAAAACTTAGCTGTAAAGATGATGAAAGAAGCAGCTGACCGAACTGCTAGTTCTGCTGGTGATGGAACAACAACTGCAATTGTACTTACTGAGGCAATTATTCGTAACGGAATGAATGCAATAGAGAAAGGCGAAAACATAAATACTACAGAACTTATACGAGACATAAACGAAACGGTTAAGGGTATTGTAAAAAACTTAAACAAAGTTTCTAAAAAGGTAAGTTCAAAAACACTTCGTGATGTTGCTACTGTATCTGCGAATAATTCAGCTGAACTAGGTAAATTAATATCAGATGCTTACAAAGAGCTTGGTAAAGATGGTGTACTGACAGTAGAAAATTCTCAGACTGAAGAAACTTACTATGAAATTACTAAGGGTATAAAAATAGAAAGAGGTTATACAACTCAGCTCTTTGCTAATAATGAAAGAAACGATGAGTGTGTTTTAGATAATGTTCATATTCTAGTTACTGACACAGAGATTCAGAGCTTGATGGAGATTGAGAATATACTTAGACCGATTATTAAAGAAAAGAAAAAACTTTTGATTATAGGAAACTGTACTCAAAACGTAGTTAATACATTAGGCGCAAACAAAATTCAGAATAATTTAGCGGTATGTAATATTATACCACCATCATTTGGTTATAAGACCAATGAGTTATTAGCTGATATTTCGTTATCGATAGGCGCAAAGTATTTTAGTGAGTCTCAAGGAGATGACTTGAGTTTACTTACAATGGATAGCTTAGGGTTTGCTGAGAAAATTATTGTTGGGAAGGAAGGTACTGTTATCGTTACATCTAACGAAAAGCAAAATGAAGAGATAGGCGAAAGAATCAACCAACTGAAAGATCAGCACAAGAAGACTTCTTTAAACAAGTATGAGAAAGATTTTATATTAGAACGTATAGCGAACTTGACTGGATCTGTTGGCGTTATTTATGTAGGAGCGAACTCAGACATTGAGCAAAAAGAAAAATTTGACCGCATCGATGATGCGGTGTGTGCTGTTCGTTCAGCGTTAGAAGAAGGAATATTGCCAGGAGGAGGATTAGCTTTACTAAGAGAGGCTGAGAATTTAGGTGATGGAATATCAAATGATATATTATATAATTCTTTAACTGCTCCACTTGAACAGATACTAACTAACGCAGGTGATGATGTTAAAAAAGTACGTGACTCAATATGTTCTTGTGCGTCAGCTCCAGTAAATTATGGTTATAATGTAAAGACCAAAGAGTATGGTGATATGTTTAAGATGGGAATTATTGATCCAGCTAAAGTAACAAAGAACGCACTTATAAATGCAGCAAGTGTTGCAACAACTATACTTAGTACAAACGCAATAGTAACAATGAAACGAGCATAATGAAAGCAATAGGGAAAACCATAGTAATTGAAACCATAAAAGAAAAGGAAACTACTGAGTCAGGAATACTACTTACCTCATCAGACAGCAATCAGTTTAGATATAAAAAAGGAAAGGTAATTCTTCCAGGACACGAATGCTCTGTTATAAATAAAGGTGATATTATTTTTTATGACAAAGCCGCTGGACATACTATGATGTTAAACGAAAACATATATACTATTATTCAGGAGCGTGACGTTGTTGTTGTCGAATAACATTATTCATTTCCTTAATAATTTTTCTATATACCTTGTTACTGTATTTGGTGTTGTTTTTAAAGATTGGGTTTCTATATGGGCTTTCTGATATAGTCTCTTTCATATTTAATTTTTTGTATATAGAAGATACCACACGCTTACCTTTGAATCCCAACTCATAAAGTTTAGATTCGTTTCCAACTCTTTCACGCCAGATAATTATCCATTTGTCTTTAAGTAGTTTTTGAAATCTCATTTTGTCCCAGGACATAATTTCATTGAACTCTTCAAATTGTTTTCTGGTAAACAATCCTTCGCTATATAAAAATAACATCATTTCTATATCAGCTGTTTTTAAATTATAATAAGCTCTAGCCCAATGCTTTACAACTTTCCAATATTTAAGATAGTCATTAGAAGGTTCTTTACGATCATAATTAGCTCGTAGTTTTTTACTAAAATTCATTATATTTAATTTAATTATATTTGTAAATATAAACAAAAACGAATTATGGCAGGAAGAACTAAGAAGAAAGGTAACAAGATTTGTTCAGCTGGGATAGCCTGGGCAAAACGAACTTTTGACACATATCCTTCAGCATATGCGAATATGGCTGCAAGTAAATATTGTAAAGATCCTAACTACGCTAAAGGTTCTAAAAAGAAATAAACTATACATAAGGATCATAATAAGATAAGATAATTAAAAAAACTATACAGATTGGGTGAATTAAAAAAATGGCGTGATCAAAAGTGGGTTCGTATAGGAACTGATGGCTCTATTAAAGGAGCTTGTGGAACTAGCAAGAATAAAAAAAATCCAGACAGATGTTTGCCGTTAGCCAAAGCTAAATCAATGTCAAAAGCCCAAAGAGCTAAAACTGCTCGCAAGAAAAAAGCGGCAGGAAGAAAAGGAAAGACAGTAGTTTCAAATACTAAAGCAGGAAAAGTAACTAAAAAATATACAAAATGAAAAACAAATTAAAACCTTATTTTACGGCAGCAATAAAAAGTGGAGTAAAGCCTGAAAGAAATGGATTACCTTCAGAAAAACAAATAAAAAAAAGTGTTTACGCTAGTTGCGGTAAAGGTAAATAATAATGGCAAAACCAAGAAAAGGAAAGGCTAAAGTTAAAATAACTTCAACTGGTAAAAAAGTTAGTTATGGTCAAGCTGGTAGAGCAAAAGGTGGCGGACCAAGAGTAAAGCCAGGGACATCTAAAGGCGATAGTTATTGTGCTAGAAGCTTAGGCATTAAAAGAAGACTGTCTAAGAAAAAACAAAGAGATCCTAATACTCCAAATAATTTATCTAGAAAAAGATGGAAATGCTCAGGGGCAAAGTCCCGAAAATAAGTATTTAAATTATCACTATATTTGTAGAAATAATAAATTAAGGTTATGGGTAAATTATTTGTAAAGATTGGATTATGGATGCAAGAGGTTTGGTGTAAATTTCAATGCAAATGGAATTGGATTGTTTCAAAGCTTATGTTTTCTATTTCTTCTTGTCCAAACAAATTATGTACTTGTAAAAAATAAAATTCAATGAAACAAAAATCAATAGGATTAGGAGACGATTTAGAAAAGGTATTTAAAAAAACAGGAATAAAAGCTGTTGTTGAGAAAGTTACTAAAGGGGGATGCGGATGTAAAGAAAGAAAGGATAGCCTTAATAGAATGTTTCCTTATAAAAATAGTAAATAAAATATAGATATGTCATATTCAAAAATAAATGTAAATACATTAAATGGAGTGCAGGTCACAAATAGTGATACTGTTGAAATTCCAAATACTTCTAATGAAGGGTTTTTAATTTACGTTGGAAGCACAGTTCCAATTCTTCAAGATATAACTTCTGGAGCAGGAACACCAGATCCTAGATACGTAAACATAAGAGTACTAACTATAAATAATCAAGACATTACTTTTAACAACTTTAAAGTAGGCGAATACTTACCTGTTCAGTGCAAAAAGGTTTTTGCAACAGGAACGACTACAGGTGTTGATTGTATAGCAATGTCGTAATAATATGAACTACACTCAATCAAATTCTTGGAACTCTGAATTGTTTTTTGTGTATAATATAACCAAAAAAAAATGATGCAAGATTACAAAATATTAATGATTAATGCTGGTAGTTTCGGAATTTCAATGACAAATATAGATGTGACCCTCAAAATATTTCTTCTTTTGGTTACTATAGGATATACAGTACAAAAGTGGTATTTACTAAACAAGAATAAAAATAAATAATATTAACTCAAAATATAAAAAAATAGAGGCGCATATATATTGCGTCTTTTTTTTTCATATTATTTAAATAATATATTATTATGAGAGAGATTAAAGAAATAATTATACATTGTTCCGCTACTCCATTAGGAAAAGATTTTAGTGCAGAGGTTATAAGAGACTGGCACGTAAAGGGAAATGGATGGGATGATATAGGTTATCACTTTATTGTAAGACTAGATGGAACAATAGAGTACGGAAGAATGGTTGATAGGCAAGGAGCGCATTGCAAGGGTCATAATAAATATTCTATAGGAATTTGTTATATTGGTGGTATGGATAGAGAGATGAAAGAATGGATTGATACTAGAACGGATCAGCAAAAAATTTCACTGTTGTTATTAATAAAAACATTAAAGAAAACTAATCCTAATATTAAGGTTTTTGGTCATCAAGATTTTTCAAGTAAGCAGTGTCCAAGCTTTGATGCAAAAACAGAATACGAGAATATATGAAAAAAGTAATAGAGTGGTTCGGAGGCGGACTAGTAAAAGATTTGTTAGGCGGCTTAGATAAGTTGTTTACATCAAAAGAAGAAAAAATTAAAGCAGAAAATGTTATAAAACAAATTCTAATTGAAAAGCAATTAGAACTTCAGAAAATGCAAACAGAAATTATTGTACTGAAGCAAAAGGCAACTGGTTGCAAAGAAGCTGGCGACCGATACTAATGTTGACGTTTGGTTTTATAGTAATTTATGTAAAATTTATTGCACCTTTATTTAATTTAACAACTCCAGAATTAGAAATAGAATTTTGGGAACTTTTAAAAATAGGTATTGGTGGATATGTTGTTGGTCGTAGTGCAGAGAAAATATCAAAAAATGTCACATTTAACAAAAAGTAACGCTAGATTTTTTTTTATTAACTTTGTAATATATAAAAAAATAGATAATGGCTAGAATAAAAACTTATTCGAACGACCTTACGGTCGTTGCAAAAGATAAGTGGATCGGATCAGATTCTCAAGCAAGGTGGGCTACAAAAAACTTTACAGCTCAATCTGTTGCTGACTTTATAAATGAAAGAGGAAATGATCTTCAGTCATTAAGGTTTAGGTATAAAAATACTCCGCCTAAAAGCCCAGGGACAATTTCTTTTGATCCTCACAGAGCAAATAATGTTCCTTTTTCTAGTATTGATTCTTGGATTTTAAGTAACTCACAATTAAAGTCTCCAGAAGATATTTCTACTTTTTATTCTTCACCATTAGTAGGTTCTGATGTTTTAGTTACTCAATGTGATGATGTAGCTCAATGGGCAATATTTGAATGGGAATCTGTAACAGCAGTTCCTAACGAAAAAACATTTTCAAACATAGACTTATTTTACAAGGTAGGTAATGGCGGCTTAATTAATGATGAAGATTATTTCATATCTTTGCTTAGTTACGCAAGGTGGAGGTGATTTACACTTTACTTATGTACAAGGAGTGCCTTCTACAAGTTGGAATATACAGCATAATTTAGGAAAGTTTCCTTCTATAACAGTAATTGATAGCGCAGGAACAGTTGTAAATGGCGAATATACGTATATCGATATAAACAACGTGACATTAACATTTTCAGCACCGTTTGCTGGAACAGCATATTTAAATTAAAAAACTATGGCAATACAATATTTAAACACAGTTGATCTTAATCAGAATCAATTAAACCAGGCGGTTATACAAAATGTAGGTACTGATCCTGCAACAGGTGTAGTTGGTCAAATTATATTCAACACATCTGCCGATACATTAAAGCAATATGTTGCTGATACTCAAAACCCACCAGTTCCAGCTTCACCAACTCCAGGTTGGATTGAGGTAGGTGCTACAAGTGCGGTTGAGTCTATTAATACCACAAACGGTACATTTATAAATCTTACGCCAACAACAAGAACAACAGGTAATGTTGTTATAACTGCTGACTTGTCTGCTACAGGAACTGCAAGCAATACAACTTTTTTAAGAGGTGATAATGCTTGGGCTGTAGTTGATAATTATGTAAGCTGGACATTAACTGGTGATTCTGGAACTCCTGAATCAGTAAGTTCTGGAGAAACAGTAGATATTGCAGGAGGATTAAAAATAACTACTGATATAGCTGCTAATAGAACTTTAAATATAGTTCACGACTTACAAACTCAAACAGATACCACAACAACAGGTTCACCTTCAGCAGGAGGAACTTTCACAACAGTTGATTCTGTTACAAGAGATACAACAGGTCACGTTACAGGAATAAATGTAAAAACAATTACATTACCTTCCAACGAGATGATTATAGTATATGATTTCACATCTAAAGCAAATGCTCACAGCAGGAGCTGATGTAGATTTAGTAGATTCAGGATGGAGTTATAGATTCAACAGTTACACTTTATAGGAACAGCTGGTGAAATAGTTGTTGCACAATCAGCAACAGCAAATAACAATAGTTATAAGTCAACCTTCTGATGTTACAATTGGAAATGACTTACAAGTAGATAACGATGCAACTGTAGACGGTAGTTTAACTGTTGTAGGTACAGGTGATTTTACAGGGGAGGTAACAGTTCCAACTGCAACAGCAGGAACAAGCGCACCTAACTTAGCTCAAGTAGAATTACTTGTCCAAGGAGTTGGTGTATTTCAAGGAGGTTATAACGCCACTACTGATCCAGGAGTTCCAGTTATAAGTGGAGCTTCAAACATAGCTTTAGATCAAGGTGATTACTATGTAGTTACACACGATGGTGATATAACATTTAGCGACACTACAGTTTCTGTAGAGGTTGGTGATTTTATATTTGCTGCCGCAGCTATTACAGCTAATTCAGACCCAGCATCGACAGAATATACTTTTGTTATAGCAGATGCAAATGTAGCAGGAGCAGGAGCAACAGACGGAGCTACTGAAAAAGGTGTAGCAGGTTTTGATTCAGCAAGCTTTACAGTATCTTCAACAGGTTGGGTTCAATTAAAACCTCAATCAAATCCTTACGGAGCAAAAGTAACTTTAGACGATGGAGGAAGTGCTACGCCAGCCACAAGCCCTTGTACAAGAGCTGAGTCTGGAGGACTAACAACATTTACAATTGATTTAACGGACGCAAGTCTTTTTGGAACAAGTGCTTTAGCTTCAAATGTAAAAGCTGAAATAACTCAAATAGCCGCACCTTATGAAACAGTGTATGCTGATGTAGCAAGAAGTGGATCAGGTACTATATCTTTTGCTTTCACAGGAAGTGTAGCAAGCGATGTTTACGCTGCTCTACTTGTATATGTATAAACTAATTAATCCAATATAATAAATGGCATTAAGATTTCTTAATAGCGGATATTTCGCAGGTAAGGTGGGGATTGGAACAGAAAGTCCTAACCAATTATTATCAGTAAAAGGTATAATAAGTTCTGATGCTAACGATGATTACTATGGTGCTTGGCTTTCAGGTAATTCTAATGGTACTGCTGACAATTATATAGGTTTAGGTGCTTGGTATAGTACAGCTGGATACCTTAGATATATTCATAATAACAGATTACAATTATATACCTATGATGCTGACGAGTATGTAACACTGCAAGAAGCTGGTGGTTTTGTTGGTATTGGAACAGCAGCACCAAGAGGATTATTAGAGCTTGGTGCTGGAGGAAGTTTAGGTGCTGTTACAAATAAAAAAATATCAACTGTAATTGATGGAGGTTATTCTACTACAAATGCACTGCAATATAATGTAACATCTTTTATAGGTACTACACTAACAGAAACAAGTACTGATATTTTTGATCAGACAGGTAGTGAGACGTCAAAGAATTTTTATGTAGGTCTTATTTCTTCTAACAGTTATTTTAATAATTCCAGATATGGTATTGTTCAAGGTGGTACTGAGGTATTAACAATAAACCAAGGCGGTTTTACTGGTATTAACGAACAAAGTTCTATATCAAGATTAGAGGTTGGTGGTTCTTTTAATATAGATGGTCAAAGATTTGTATTTAATTCCGATGATGTATCGGTAACTGGGGCTGGTACAACAAATCAGCAACCAATAAAGTGGAACGAAGAGACTCATTATATACCTTCTTTAGCATATGCTTTTAAGGTAAAACTAACTGTGACAGGTACAGGTACAGATACAGGTGCTAATTACATAGTTTTTTATAATAATACTACTTCTGCCTGGGTAGCAAGAGCTGTTAACTTAGCAGGTACAGGATCAAATCACGCTTTATTAAATGTAGATAGTGATGCAACTGGTACATCTATGTATGCATACCATAATCATCCTGGTCAATACAATATAAGATATTGGGTAGAAACTTTTGATACAGGTGATCAAGATGTAGATGGTCATTTCTTTGGTTCAGATTTTCAATGGCAAAGAAAAACAACAGATCTTTTTTATAATGATGGAGATGTTGGTGTAGGTACAGACGGTCCAGATGCTAAAATGCATATAGTGTATGATGGCAATGGAACAAACGACACTTTAATACTTGAGGATGACGCAAGAAAATTAATTTTAGGTAGAGACTCTATATTAGTTACAGATCTTGTTGGTACATCATCTATGATGTATTTAAATCAAAATGGTAATGGTGTTACATTTGGTGGTTCGGTTTATATGCCTAACTATTTATATCATAGTGGAGATACAAATACTTTTATAGGTTTTCCAGGTACAGATCAAGTAGCTATAAAAACAACTGGTAATCATAATTTGTTTGGAGATGCAACGGCAACAACAATATATGGTGGTGGTACTGCTCAACTTAAAACACACGGAACAGCAAGCGGTGGTAATTTTCCAACAAACTCAACACTTGTTCGTCATAATCTATTAGTAGGAACAGAGGGTGGTAGTTTTATTGGTGGAACAGTAAATTATGCTACATCACAAGGATGGGTAGAAGATGCTGCACCAAACACTGGTGAAAATGGTTACTATGGGGGAAGCTTTAGCGCTATAGGTACATCAGCTGCAAACTCTGTAGTTTGGGATGTAGATCCTTTTGGATCAAGATCTCTTGTTTGGACAACTATAAATGATGCAGCATCAGATGCTGATGGTGGTTGGAATAAAACAATAAAAGAATTACCAGGCTCTAATAAACCATATATGTCTGTTATTTATGTAAGACGAAATGGTAGCGAAACTACAAATTTAGGAGAGTTTTATCACGGATGTGATGGTAATCATACTTTAAATTTAAATGGTACGCCAAACACTAATCCTTATTTTGTTGGATTAGCGGTTTCAAATTTACCCATAGATGTTTGGTGTGTTTCTATAGGTTTTCTTCAAGCATATGATGATACACAAAATGGCACAGCACCACCTACAATAAATGGTGTTTATAGATTAGATACTGGAGAACAGGTTGGTAGTACAGCTGTTTTAAAAATGAAACAAAACAGTACTCAGCAATCACAAAGAGTATATCATTTTTATTCAACAAATACCGCTGTTAATTTAAGTTTTAGTCACCCAGGATTTTATACAGTAGACGGTAATGAACCTGGATTAGGTGAATTACTCGCAGGAGCAAATAACTTATATCTTCCATTAGCAGGTGGTACAATGTCTGGAAATCTTGCTATAGAAGCGGCAAGCAGTCCAAAAATAACTTTACAAGATACAACTAATGATGTAAAATTATTAATGTATGCTCAAGACAGCAATGCTGTGGTTGGAACATACTCTTCTCATCCACTTACATTTTACAGTGATAGTACTTTATCTTTTTCGGTAGACACAAATCAAAATGCTGAATTTGTTGGTGACGTAACTGCTTTGAGTTTGCGTATGAATCTTGATTATGCTGCAACTAATGAGTATTTAATAATAGGAAAAGCTCAAGACAAAGACGGTGGTATTCTTTTAAAATCAAAACCAGCAGGCGGTAATGCGCAAAATGATTGGCAAATACTTAATCACTCTACCACAGGTGATTTAAAATTTTATGGCTACGGATTAGCAGGTTTTGCTTTGACTTTAGACAGAGAAAACGGTAATGCAACTTTTGAGTCTGACGTTACGGTAAAAGGTTCTCATTTAAAAATTCTTAATCACTCTGGAACTTATGAGGGCGCAGGAACAGATTATTTATATATTGGAGGTGATGGTTTAGATGGTACTGATGGGGCTATATATTTAGGTAACGCAGGTGATGGCACTGGTTATGGTTGGAGGTTTTTTTATAAAGGTTCTGGTTCTGGAAACGGTAATAAATTAATAATTAGATCCGAAAATGCAGGCAGTGATGTAGATGCCTTGAGTTTTACTCAAGATGGTTATGCAACTTTTGCTACTCAAGCATATAGTGCAGCTACAACTTCTGGAAACGCATCATCAACCTTAACAACAAAAGGTTATGTAGACGGTTTAATTACTGGTGCTACAATATATAGAGGCGCTTGGCAAGCAGGTATCTCTGCTACATCAACTGGAACAACAACAGCAAGTACTACATTAACAGTTTCAGCAGCAATACTTGATGCAGATGGTAACACACCTGTTTTAGTAGGAGCTGTAGTTACTGGTGAAGGAATAACAGGTGTTGTAAAAGTATCAACAGTTACCTCATCTACAGTATATGAATTAGATACAGCAATAGACGCAACAGCAACAGCTTATATATTCTCTCCAATATATGGAGCGCCTTCTTTAGATGGTGTAACACAGACTTCTGGATATTATTATATATGTAGTGAAGCAGGTTCAGCAACTCCAAACGGAGCAAACTCAGAGCCTAATACTTGGAGTGTTGGTGACTGGTGTATATATAACGATGTTAGTGGTACTGGTCAATGGCAAAAAATTGATAACTCATCTGTATTATCAGGTGTAGGAACTGGATCAACTGTGCCTTTATGGGAAGGACCAAGTTCTGTTACAGATTCAGACACTTTAGGTAATAGTATGATTACTCAATCTGGCGCAACAGCAGCCTCTTCTCAAATTACATTATCAAGTACACAAGATGCGCAGCTAAGATTGCATTCTACAAATTCTTGGTCTGGTATTTATTTTGATGATAACGGAACAGCTCCTGATCATATATGGCATAATGCTGCCAATGGTACATTTGCTCTTGGTGGAGGTGGAAGTAGTGTTGCTGGAAAAAAACTACACGTTGATGGTGGTGTATCTATAGGATCTGCTTACGATACTGTAGCACCAGCTGCAAATTCAGGTTTAGCGGTACAAGGTAACACTACAATTGGAACAGGAACTGTACATAGCGGAGCAAGACTAACTGTTCAAAGTGGTGCTAACAACGGCTATATGATAGATGTTGTGCAGGAAGACGCTTATGACAGCGGAAACCAAGCAGGTATAGTCTTTACTGGTAAATATAATACAGGAGGGTCTTTAGCAAATTTAGCTCAGATTACTGGCGGTAAAGAAAATGCAACTGATGGAGACTATGGAGGTAAATTAATTTTTAATACAAGAGTTAATTCAGGTGCTATGGAAGCAGCTGTACAAATTTCCTCAAATAAAGAACTTAAGGCTTTAGGAAACATAGAAGCTGATAAAAATGTATATCAAGATATAGGAGCAAGAGGTGGTTATATAATGAGACCTTGGGGCGCTGATTATTTAAACTCTACTACAAACGTACACACGGGAGCTATAAAGATAATACTTCCTACTACTGGTACTATGGACGATATGCTAAAGTTCACAGTGGATATTTACCAATATCAACAAAATGAATCTACAAGTATTGATATAGCTGGATACATATATGAATCACCTGGTAATAATACTTGGTTAAATTGTACAACTATTGTACACGCTAAAGATGCAACAGAAAACTATACAGTTAGATACGGAGATGATGGAACTAATCACTGTGTATGGATTGGCGAGCTTAATTCAACTTGGAATCATCCGCAAATAATTGTAAGAAACTTCTTTGGAGGATTTTTAACAGATACAGATCAATACTTAGGAGAATGGGAGGTTGATTTTGAGGCAACAGCTTTTGAAGATGTTAATATAACTCAATCAAATAACTTTCCTTTATCTTCAGGCGGAGTAGATGGAGACTTTTTACCACTTACAGCAGGATCAACTAAGCCACTTTCTGGAGACTTATATTTAGATGATGGTGTTTTTATTAACTTTAATAGTGGAGATGTTACTCTTTCAGAAAGCGGAACTGGTGACTTTACTATAGATGCAGCAGATGATATTAGGTTAGACGCTGGTGGTGGAGATGTAGTGTTAAAAACAGGAGGTACAGAATTTGGTAGAATTAGTTCACTTAGCAATAGTTTAAGGTTATCAGCTTCAATAGCAAATGAAGATGTAATGATTATGCCAAATGGAACTGGTGGTGTAGGTATTAATAATACTTCACCAAAAGCTAAGTTTGATGTTAATAATAGGTTTTGTGTAGATTCAAAAAACTTTTCAGTAACTGATTCATTTACTACTTGTTTAACTGTTAATTTAAATAGTCATACAGGATGTCACGTTGTTATAACTTGTTTCGGTGATTGGGGTAGTCATAGTTCAGCTGCTTATAGAGGAGAATTCTTTTTACAAAACGGAGCTAATTCATATAATGAGCCAGGTGTAATATTAAGACAAGATGATAATACAAGTGTTAATGCTGATCATATTGAATGTCAATTAGTAGATCCAACAGGAAGCGGAAACCCAAAAGATTTTGCAATTCAAATAAGACATACAAATTCAGGTGGAGCAAGTTTTACTGGATATTTAACTTACACTGTTCAAGGTGTATTTAATACAATAACATAATATGGCTAACAAAACAACACCAGTTATACAAATACAAGAAGGGAAGGTAGGTATCAATACTATTACCCCTGATCTTTTATTAACTGTTCACGGAAATACAAGACTTGGAAGAGCTGGAAATAACTATGCAGGAGATCCAAATAAAGTTATAATATCTGGTCAGGGAATAGAAGATGCTACTACAGGTAATTTTTACGGATCTTACGGATTTTTAGAGTTAAATGCAAATACAAATTATACTGGTGGTGCAAGAAAATATGCAATAACAAATGGATTAGGTGCTAATAAGTTTGCTATAATACGAAGCGATAGTAATTTGGGTGGTATGCAAATAGGTGCAAATGGCGCAGTGCCTACTGGAGCTGTAGCTGATTTTGTTATAGACAACACAGGTAAGATAGGAGTCGGATATGAATCACCAACCCAAAAACTTGATGTTGCTGGTAACGCAAGAATTGGAGGTGCTTTTACAGGAGTTGAATTAATTTTAGCAGCTACAGATACCGCTGGTGCGCCAGCTATGACTACAACAATGAGATATGTTGGTTATGAAGGAAGGGGTATTGGTAATCTGTATACTGATCAAAGTTACGCAGGAGAATGGTTTGCTGGATTAAACTACTCAGGTGGTTTTTCAAGATGGTCAATAGGTTATGATGGATCAACTGGTCAATCAGAATATTTAACTAAATCTTTATTTACTGTAAGAAATACAGGGAATGTTGGAATAGGAGATACGTCCCCATCTTATAAACTAACTGTCCCAGGAAGTTTTAAGTTAGGAACAAACGCTTATATTGAATATGGAGGAGTTTATCCTTATACTATAACAACTGCAAATACAGCTGCTGTAGGTAATTTAGTTTTTAGTGCTGGTTTAGGAAGCGCTGCATATGAATCAAGAATAGATCTTCAAGGAACTGATACAGCAACTGATGCTGGAATAACCTTAAATTCAAAAGCACTAACGGTTGTAACTAACACGTTAGCTGATGCAAAAGCAGGTGTGCCTAATGAAAATTTATTAAACTTAGTAGAAGGTATCCAAATATCCAACAGACCTGATATGTACGCTAATGCTGTTCAAACTAAAATAAGTTTATATGAATCAAGGTATGCTAATGACGCAACAGGGGGTACTACTATAAGATTATATGTAGATGATGGTGTTTTAAGTGATGGAGAAATTTATACCGTAAGTGTTTTTTATAAAGATTTAATAGGTACTCTTAGTTTGGATTGGTGTGACGAGTCAACAATTGGAAATTATAAGTCAGCAACAGGAACAGCTAATAATCCTAAAAGTGGAAGACTATATGGTTATGCGTCAAGAGCAACTTACACATCTACATATAGGTTTTTTGATATAAACCTAAGTAATGGACAAGACAATGCTGTAACATTATTAAATCCTAAAGTAGAGTTTGGTAAGGTTGTTACAGATTTTACTCCATATTCAAGAGAAGGCGATGTAGAACCACAGACCTCAATGCCTAATGATATAGCGTTAACAGGAAAAATATCAAGCGTAAACACAGCAAGTAATTCAGTTTTAACAGAAGGGATAACTTTAGCTTTAGTTTCTGAAAATAGTTATGAAAAAACATATGTAGGTATATTAAGTTTTGCTAACTCAGGTGGTCAAATATATAGATTTAATTTAGCATTTTATGGAGCAGGAGCATATGGGTTTGATGTAGATATGGTTACAGGAAGATCTGGTAATTGGAGGAACTTTGGTAGAATAAAAGATTCTGGGTATTTGTATTGGGAAAATGATGGAGATTTTGCTCATATGACACAAGGACCATTAGATGTTATTAGTACATATTCTTCTGGAGAGTTAACTTTAGATTCAGCTCCTACATATTTTTTAACAGATACTGTTACAGATACTTCAGCAGGTGGATCTAATCCTTGGTCATATTTTGTAAGAAGATATGCTATTAGAATGCCATCAACATTAACAGGTACAAACGGATACTTAAAAATTATGGTAAAACTTCAAGGATCTATTCAAGGTAATTCACAGAAAGTAATATTTTTAAATCAGCAATAAATGGCATATATACAAAACTTTTATCATAATGCTAATATAATAGCGGATAATACAGGTCAAATTGGAATAGGTACTTTAACTCCAGAAGCTAAGTTAGATGTAGATGGTGGTATAAAAATACAAAATGGAGAAAATTTAGAATGGGGAGGTACTTATGCTAATGGTTGGCCCACAATTTATGCCTCTTCAAATTATATTGTTATGGCTCCCACTGGAGCTGGTGGCGTTGGGAGTAGAGCTTTAAAAATTAACGCAACAGGAGTAGGTATTGGATTAGCTACTGATCCCACTGAAAAATTACACGTTGGAGGGAATGTACGAATTGCACCAACTGGAAGCGCTCTTTTGTTTGATACAACAGGAGCAAATTCATCTAATGGTATAAAAACAATAAATGATTATGAAAGTGTTTTGTTTAATGGAAGAGGTGCTGCTGGATTTGCGGTTATTGGAAATGCTGAGATTAGATTAGGTTTTGGTACAAATTACACAGCTGCTCAATCAGACTTAATGATAACCCATACGAGTGGGTTTGTTGGAATCGGGGGAAATACTCCATCATATTTATTTGATGTTAGAAAGAATACTGTAAGTGGTGCAATTGCAAGATTTTCTGCTATTAATCCTCACGTTATAATTGAATCAAGTACAGCAGGACCTGCTGTTTTACATTTTAAACCAAATCAAACAGGTAATAAATCTGGTCAATTTAAAGTAACAGCTGGGGAGGGTTATAATTTTAGATGGAGTAATGATGCTGCCAGTACAGCAGAGGTTAGTTATATGACACTTGATACGAGTACTACAGGCGGGGGAGACTTGACAGTGAAAGGAGATGTAATAGCTTATGGTGCGCCTTCTGATAGAAAGTATAAAGAAAATATTAAGCCAATTGAAAGCGCTTTAGATAAAGTAGAAAAACTACAAGGTGTAACATTTGATTGGAAAGAAAATGATAGTATATTAGATATAAAAGAAGATATAGGATTTATAGCTCAAGATGTACAAAAGGTAGTACCAGAACTTGTTCGAGAAAATGAAGACGGTAAACTATCTTTAAGGTATCAAGGAATAACACCTATACTTTTAGAAGCTATAAAAGAATTAAAAGCGGAAATAGAAGAATTAAAAAAACAAATTAAATAATGGCAGTACCAACATCAGGAGCATTATCTATGGAGTCTATAGCGCAAGAAGCGTTATATGGCACTTGGGGTTCAGGAACTATAACTGGACCAATTTCTATGTATGATATGATAAATGGTGGAAACGCACACGGATCTGGTAATTCTTATCCTACAGTAAATGATGACTGTACGCCTAATCCAGTTGATAGATCTTACTACCAAATTACTCTAACAGAAGCTACTTATCCTTCTACCCCAAATGTTACTGTTTACACAACAAGAAACCCTATTACAGGTTTAACAACAAATGATGTTTTATATGATTATGTAAATGGATCATATACAGCCTGGACAGGTGCTTCACAAACTAATGATTATTGGATATGGAGTCAAGGAACGTTTTTTAATAATTGTACAGACTGTCCAATTATTACAGTTAATTCATCTGGGGTAATAACTTCTACTGGTTGTTCTTGTCCTTAAAATTTAAATTATGCCTATAGCTTACCCATATAGATTTTCAGACTGGTACGGTTACGATAAAGACTGTACGCCAGTTGGACCTGCTTTTTATATGACTACTACTTCTGTAACTGGTTCTACCGCAGCATATGCGTGTAACTATATATTTGATGGGAGTTATTATGCTACACTTTATTACCACGATGGCACAGGAGCTACACCTGTAGTGGGAGACGTTGTTTATACAGATGCGGCTGGTAATAACGAATATAATCCTTCAAGCGATAGATGGGTTGGTAATGCAACTGGGAGTACTTCAGGAGGCACAGGTTTATATAGGTTTGATAGCGGAGGTGGACAAGTAGAACAATTGTACACTTGTGGTTTAAGCTCATTTAGTAGTTCTGTTGACAGCAACCCAAGTAGTGTTTGTAGTGCAACTATGAATCAAACTTACTACCATAATGGTAGTGGAACAATACCTATATCTGGCGACACTACTTATTCTTCAAACAGTGGCACATATCCTTATTTGTCAGCTGGAAATTATAAAATATCGTCAACTCAATATATTACAGTTGGTTCAAATGGTTTAGTTTCAAGTATTAATACTTGTACAACAACAACATCATTTAGTTCTGGCTCAGGACAGGCAGATACTAAATTTATATGTACTCAATCTGTGAATACAACAAAGTATCACGATGGTAGTGGGAACAACCCAACCACAGGAGATACTGTTTATGATAATTCTGCTGGAACATCATTTACTGCAAACGGTTTTTACACAATACAAAACGGAGCATCGCCTCCTACAACAATTGGTTATTATAGAATAACAGGTGGAAGTGGAGTAGTAGCCTCATTGGGATTATGCTTTCCATAATGTATAATTAAAATTTGTATATTTGTACAAGTGAATTAATTTAAAAAAAAAATCAATGGTAGTTACTTATAAGTGGAATATCAATCAAATGGATGCTCACATTCAGTCAGAGGGTGAAAGTAATGTTATTTATACTGTTCATTATACATATACAGGATCTACTATAGCTGAAAATGGAGAAACATTTTATGCACAAAGTATAGGTGCAGAAACTTACACATATGTAGCTGGAGAACCTTTTACTCCATACGAAAATACTGAAGCTTTTGAGAATATAGTTATTGGATGGCTTGAAGGATCTTGTGATATGTCTTCAATGCAAGCTAATATAATAGCTGGATTAGAAGCTCAAATTGCTCCAATAAATGAAGCCTTGTATTTTTCTTGGCAAGATCCAGAACCAACACCTCCGCCAATTGTAGAACCTGAAGAGGAAGTTATTGATGAAGAGTAAATAATATTTATTATATTTGTATATAAATTTAATCTAAAATAATCTAAAATGTCAAAAAATTTAACACCAGAAGAGTTACAAAATTTACAAGCTCTTAATCAAGAATTTACTCAGGTAAAACTAAAATTAGCTGATTCAGTTTATCAACAAGTTTTATATACTAAAGACTTGGACACAATAAGAGGAAAGTTTTCGTCTGTTGAAAAAGAGTTGTCAGAAAAGTATGGAGCTAATTCTGTTATTGATTTAGCAACTGGAGAAGTAAAAGAAAATCAACCAGCTGAAACAGCAGAGGTTGTAGAATAAAAACAATATTTATGGCAAGAATTAGCAACACATCATCATATCCAATAATAACTCCAGACGGTGCTGACTATTTTATATTGACTGATGCTGAAAATGACAATGCAACAAAAAACTGTTCTATAAGTAACTTACAATCTTACTTAGGAGTAGATACAGTAAAAGTTAGTGTTGCAATTTCACCAGCTAACTTGCAAGTTTTATCAACTCCATATACAATTATAGCCTCACCTGGTGAAGGATATACATATGACATTACAAATGTTTCTGTGTTTATGGATTTTAACACTACTGTTTTTGATTTTTCTTCGGATGCTAGTTTAAAAATAGGATCTTATGTTGCTGGTACAATACCACAATCGATATTAAATTCAACATCAGATGTAGTGTATAAAATACAACCTGTTAGTGGCATATTAGCTGCTGACACACCTATAACTTTATCAGGTGGAAATGCTACAACTGGAGATGGTACTCTTTACATAAATATTACTTACAGAAAATTAAAATTAGATTCTACATTTTAATTAAATGGATATTAGAAAAATTTCTATAGGAGCAGACTATAAGTCTAGTGCTATGCATTATATAGCTGGACAGGAAGTTCTTGGGGGAAATTATAAAATTCATTTAATTCAAAAAGAAGTAAACGTTAACTCTTACAAAATTTGGATTGAAAAATCTAATGAAGTTTTTTTGTGGAAAGAATTTAATTCTAATATTCCTATTTCAATCGAATATAATATAAATTTCTAATGAAGTCACCTTTTTATTTCATTGTAAAACCTTACAATGGAAGAAGGTATGATAATGTAAAAAAGATAGGGGATGTGAACTTAATAATGAGTTCATCCAAAGAAGATCATACCGTTTCCAATAGGTTTGCAAAAGTTATTAGTACTCCAATTAATTATACAGGAGAAATTATTCCAGGTGATATTTTACTAGTTCACCATAATGTTTTTAAATTTTATAATGATATAAAAGGTCGTCAAAAAAGCGGTAAAAGTTTTTTTAAAGACGATTTGTTTTTTATAGAAGAGGATCAGTTTTTTATGTTTAAGCATAATGATAAATGGAAATGTCATTCTAAATATGTAATGATAAAGCCAATATTAAAAAAAGATTCTTATATTAAAGGTTCTAATACTGAAGAACCATTAACTGGTATTATAAAATATATAAATTCTGAGCTATTAGAAAAAGGATTAAAGGAGGGTGATACTATTTGTTTTCAGCCTGAAAGTGAATATCCTTTTATTGTAGAAGAAGAAAAGCTATATAGAATGTTTACCAACAATATAACTATGGTTTTATAATATGGATGTTAAAGAAATAAAGTTACAAATAATAAAAGCTGGTGAAAAAGCTGTTATGCAACTTATTAAGGTTGCTGAAGAGCATATTATAAAATATGGAGAAGATGATGAATTAGCCGCTGATAAATTAAAAAATGCAGCAGCTACAAAAAAGTTAGCAATATTTGATGCTTTTGAAATACTAACTAGAATAGAGGAGGAAAAAAATTTAATAGAAGGAGTGAGTAAACCAAATAATAATACGTCTCAAGGATTTGCAGAAAGAAGATCAAAATAGCTTATATGTAAAGTTACCAAACTACATACCAAAAAGTATTGTTACAAATAAAAACAAAGCTAAAAACTGGGAGTACGGGTACAATGAAAAATATAATGTTGTTGTAATATCTAAAACTGGAAAAATATCAGATGTTATTTCTATAAATGGTTTAGCAATTGCCTTGCCTGAAAGACCAAAAAAAATACACAAAAGATCTGAAACTAAATCAGAACAATATTGGGAGTCATTTGAAGTCCCTTCTTTACTTAAAAAAATACCAACAATATTTCAATGGAATCAAACCTCGCCTAATTTTAAAAATCAGTGGGTAGAATATATTGAGTCAGAGTTTGACAAAAGAGATGAAGGTTTTTGGTTTATGAATAATGGTAAGCCTACATATATTACTGGTTCTCATTATATGTATTTGCAGTGGACTAAGATTGATATTGGATTACCAGATTTTAGGGAAGCAAATAGAATTTTTTATATTTATTGGGAAGCTTGTAAAGCAGATAAAAGAAGCTTTGGTATATGCTATTTAAAAATTAGACGTTCTGGATTTTCATATATGGGTAGTGAGGAATGTGCTAATATAGCTACAATATCTAAAGATTCTAGAATAGGTATTTTATCTAAAACAGGAGCTGATGCAAAAAAAATGTTTACTGATAAAGTAGTTCCTATATCTAACAATTACCCTTTCTTTTTTAAGCCAGTGCAAGATGGTATGGATAAGCCTAAAACAGAATTAGCTTATCGTGTACCAGCCTCAAAGATTACTAAAAAAAATATGTATGAAGAGGATCAAGAACAGATAGAGGGATTAGATACAACTATTGACTGGAAAAACACAGGAGACAACTCTTATGATGGTGAAAAACTAAAACTACTTGTTCACGATGAAAGTGGTAAATGGGAAAAACCAAGTAATATTTTAAATAACTGGAGGGTAACTAAAACTTGTTTACGATTAGGTAGTAAGATTATAGGAAAGTGTATGATGGGATCTACATCTAACGCACTAGACAAGGGTGGTAACAACTTTAAAAAATTATATAACGATTCTTCTACAAATCAAAGAAACTCAAATGGTCAAACTAAAAGCGGGTTATATTCCCTTTTCGTCCCAATGGAGTATAATATGGAGGGATTTATTGATATTTATGGTATGCCAGTTTTAGATAACCCAAAAATACCCAAGCTGGGTATTGATGGAGAAATGATCACTAAAGGTGCTGTTACCTATTGGCAAAATGAGGTAGACTCTTTGAAAAATGATGCAGATGCATTAAATGAATTTTATAGACAATTCCCAAGAACAGAGTCACACGCATTTAGAGATGAAAGTAAGCAGTCTTTGTTTAATTTAACAAAAATATATCAGCAAATAGATTACAATGATTCTTTAATAAAAGACAGATTTTTAACTAGAGGTAATTTTAGTTGGAAGAATGGAATTAAAGATGGAGAAGTTTTATGGAGTCCAGATAATAGGGGTAGGTTTTTAATTTCTTGGACACCTAAAAAACAATTGCAAAATAATAGTTATATTAAGAACGGCAGAAAGTTTCCAGGTAATGATCATATAGGTGCATTTGGTTGTGATAGTTATGATATATCAGGAACTGTTGGAGGTGGAGGATCTAATGGCGCTCTTCACGGAGTTACTAGATTTAATATGGATGATGCTCCTAGCAATGAGTTTTTTTTAGAATATGTAGCTCGTCCTCAAACTGCTGAGATATTTTTTGAAGAAGTATTAATGGCTTGTGTATTTTATGGTATGCCTATTTTAGTTGAGAATAATAAACCTAGATTGCTGTATCATTTTAAAAACAGAGGCTATAGAGGGTATAGTATAAATAGACCTGATAAAGCATATAATAAATTGTCTAAAACTGAAAAAGAGTTAGGAGGTATACCAAATTCAAGCGAAGATGTTAAGCAGTCTCACGCTGCTGCTATAGAATCTTATATAGAAAAATATGTAGGAATTGATTTTAGTGGAGATTATAGAGACCCTGATTTAATTGGAAATATGTATTTTAGTCGTACTTTAGAGGATTGGGCTAGGTTTGATATTAATAATAGAACTAAGTTTGATGCAACAATTAGTTCTGGGTTAGCATTAATGGCTATATCAAAAGCATTTGTATCAAGCCGTTAAAAAAGAGTCAAAAATAAAGTTTAACTTTGCAAGATATGACAATAAGGGAAGTTACAGCAAAATTATAAGGTAAATGCAAGATGTAAAAATAGACATTAATCCTATGGGTTTTCCAAGTCAGTTTGTTTCTGATTCAACAAAGAAGACTCTAGAGTTTGGATTACAAATAGGGCAAGCCATACAATACGAGTGGTTTAGAAAAGACGGAAATACAAATAGGTTTTACAATCAATGGGGAGACTTTCATAGGTTAAGACTTTATGCTAGAGGCGAACAGTCTGTATCTAAATACAAAAACGAGTTGGCGGTAGATGGTGATTTAAGTTATTTAAATCTTGACTGGACTCCTGTTCCTATAATTCCAAAGTTTGTAGATATTGTTGTTAACGGAATGTCAGATAGGATATTTCAAGTAAAGGCGTATGCACAAGACGCTATGTCTATGGACAGAAGAAATGAGTATCAGCGTATGATAGCTGCTGATATGGCTTCTAAAGAATTAATCACACAAGTAAATAAAGATTTTGATGTTAATGCTTTTTCTAGTAATGTAGATGAGTTACCTAACGATAGTGAGGAATTGGCTCTACATATGCAGATGAAATATAAACCATCAATAGAAATAGCAGAAGAAGAAGCTATAAATACTGTATTTGAAGAAAATAAATATTTAGAAATAAAAAGACGTTTAGATTACGATCAAACAGTTTTAGGTATATCTGTAGCTAGACATTCTTTTTTACCTGGTGATGGAATAAAAATAGATTATGTAGATCCAGCTAATTTAGTTTATAGCTATACTGAAGATCCTCATTTTAAAGATTGTTTCTATTGGGGTGAAATAAAAACACTACCAATAATTGAATTGAAGAAAATAGATCCAACTCTTACTAAAGAGGATATGGAAGAAATTTCTAAATACAGTCAAAGCTGGTACGATTATCACAATACATCTCAGTTTTATAATAATAGTTTATTCAGTAAAGATAGCGCTACAGTTTTGTTTTTTAATTACAAAACCACAAACACATTTACTTATAAAAAGAAAATTAATAATGTAGGTGCTGAAAAAGTTATTGAAAAAACAGATGATTTTAATCCTTCTGTTGAAATGATGGAAGAGGGTAAGTTTAAAAAAGTTTCTAAAACTATTGACGTATGGTATGAGGGAGTTATGGTTATGGGTACTAACATTATGCTGAAGTGGGAAATGGCAGAAAATATGGCACGACCACAATCAGCTAGTCAAAATGTATATCCAGAGTTTATAGCTTGCGCACCTAGAATGTATAAAGGTGTTGTTGAATCTTTAGTAAGACGTATGATTACGTTTGCTGATTTAATTCAGATTACACATTTAAAATTACAACAAGTACTTTCTAAGGTTGTACCTGATGGTGTTTTTATAGATGCAGATGGATTAAATGAAGTTGATCTTGGTACTGGAGCTGCTTATAATCCAGAGGATGCATTAAGAATGTATTTTCAAACTGGTTCTGTTATAGGTAGAAGCTATACTCAGGATGGAGATTATAATCAGGCTAAAGTTCCAATTCAACAATTAACAGCTAGTTCTGGTCAGTCTAAAATACAAAGTTTAATAGGTACATATAATCATTACTTAAATATGATGAGAGATGTAACTGGACTAAACGAGGCTAGAGACGGATCTTTACCTAATGAAAATTCATTAGTAGGATTACAAAAAATGGCTGCATTAAATAGTAATACAGCTACAAGACATATATTACAAGCAGGTTTAAGTATTACTCAAAATTTAGCAACTGCGTTGTCATCAAGAATAGCTGATGTTTTAGAGTATGCTGACTTTAAAGAAGAGTTTATAAACCAAATTGGTAAATACAATGTTTCTGTATTAAATGAAATAACAAATTTATATTTAAGTGACTTTGGTATTTTTATTGAGGTAACTCCTGATGAAGAAGAAAAAGCAATGCTTGAAAAAAATATTCAAATGGCATTGCAAAGAGATTCTATAAATTTAGAGGATGCTATTGATATTAGAGAGATTAAAAACTTAAAGGTTGCAAATCAAGTTCTTAAATTAAAAAGAAAAAGAAAACAAGAAGCAGAGGAAAAAGCAAAAGCAGCGGCAGCTCAACAGCAGGCTCAAATAAATCAACAGTCTCAGCAAATGGCAGCTCAAGCAGCTATGCAAAAACTACAAGCAGAAACACAAGCTAAGGTTCAATTACAGCAGAGCGATATGCAATTTCAAGTACAGAAAATGCAAGGTGAGGCTTCTATAAAATCAGAGTTAATGAAATTAGAGTTTGATCTACAAATGAAACTTAAAGGAGTTGAGGTAGAAGCAATGTCTAAAAGAGAAGATCAGAGAGAAACTGCAAAGGCTGAAAGAATAAGTCAAGCAAATACTGAACAATCAAAATTAATACAACAACGTAAAAATAATTTAGCTCCAGTTAATTTCGAATCTAAGGAAGATAGCTTAGATGGTTTTGATTTAGCGGAGTTTGAACCAAGGTGATAATATTATGCAAAAATTAAGTGGTCCTCAATTAAATCAAGCTCGTGATGATTTTAATACTAGGGTCGAAAAGAAAAGTATTTTAGGTAAAAGTAAAAAAATTATATGGACATATAAACGTAGATATGGTAACATATAATTCCTAAAATAATATATTTAAATAAATGTTAACTTTACAAAAATAAAATCAAATGGAATTCAAACAAGTAAAAGAGGTTTCTCCAATAGAAGAGAAATCAACACAAGAAGTTGAACAGAATCTTTTAGATAAGCACGAAGAAAGTTTAAAAGTATCTGATGTCAATCAAAATGTTTCAGAAACAAGTGACACTGTAGAAGAAACAATAGTAGAAGAAACTAAAGTAGATCAAGATGTTACTGATTTACCAGAAATAAAAGATGAGGATGTACTTTCTTATATTAAAGAAAGATATAATAAAGATATTTCTTCAGTAGATGAATTGTTTTCTGAACAAGAAAAAAACAATCCATTGCCTGATGAGGTTTCTAAGTATTTAGACTTTAAAAAAGAAACAGGTAGAGGGTTTGAAGATTTTATCAAAGCTAATAAAAACTATGATAATTTAGAAGATGACCAGATACTAAAAGAGTATTATTCTTTAACTGAATCAGATTTAGATTCTGAAGATATTGAATATCTTATGGAAGATAAGTTTGGATATGATGAAGAGGTGGATGATGATAGAGATATAAAGAAAAAAAATATATCTAAAAAAAGAGAACTTGCAATAGCTAAGAAATATTTAAGTAAGCTATCGGAAACATATAAAACTCCTCTTGAGTCAAGTGGGGGTTCGTATTCGGAAGAACAACTTAAAGAAATCAATGCTTACAAGGAATATGTTCAAAAGGCTCAAACTGAAGTAGAGTCCAACAAAAGAAAGTCTGAGTACTTTCAGAAAAAAACAGATGAGGTTTTTAACTCCGAGTTCAAAGGTTTTGAGTTCAAGGTTGGAGATAAAAATGTAATTTATTCGTCTGGTGATGCAAATGAGATTAAATCAAAACAAGTCAATGTACAGAGTTTTATAAATCAGTACATAGGCGAAGATGGTTTAGTTAATGATGCACAAGGTTGGCACAAAGCATTAAACGCAGCAATGAACCCAGATAAACTAGCTCAGTATTTTTATGAGCAAGGAAAGGCAGACGCCATAGGAGATGTTTCGAAGAAAAGTAAAAACATTAATATGAGTTTGAGGCAAACACCTCAATCGTCTCCACAGAAAGGGTTTCAAGCAAGAGCGGTTAGTACAGATTCAGGAAGAGGTTTGCGAATAAGGAGTAAAAACAAAAATAATTAACAATTAAAAAATTTTAAAATGGCAGGACAAATTGCAGCAAATCCTACTTTCGCACTACAGCCTAGTGCAGAACAAGTAGTATTACAAACAAACTATATCACTAATTTTGATTTCTTAAATCAATATTTACCAGATACTTACGAAAAAGAATTTGAAAGATATGGAAACAGAACAGTAGCATCATTCTTAAGAATGGTAGGTGCTGAAATGCCTTCTAACTCAGACCTTATCAAATGGGCAGAGCAAGGAAGATTACACACTAAATATGTAGACGTAACTTCAGCAGCAGCTGCGGGATCGGACACAGCAGTATTAACTGTTGGTGACGTATTAGTTCCAGGAAGCGGATCAATCGCTTTAAGAGTAGGTCAAACAATTATGATCTCTGATAACACAGCAGCTTCAGTTTTAACTAACAAAGCCTTAATTACTGCGGTAGATATGGCTAACGCTCAAATCACTGTAGCTTATTATGAAGCAGCTGGTCAAGCAGTAGCAGCAGATGTTGTTACTTCTTTATTTGTATATGGTTCTGAGTTCCAAAAAGGAACAAGCGGAATGCAAGGTCAATTAGAAGCTGATGATGATATTTACAGCAATTCACCAATTATCATAAAAGATAAATACGCAGTATCAGGATCTGATATGGCTCAAATTGGATGGATTGAGGTAACTACAGAAAACGGTGCAACTGGTTTCTTATGGTACTTAAAGTCTGAACACGAAACAAGATTAAGATTCGAAGACTATTTAGAAACAGCTATGGTAGAAGCAGTTCCAGCAATCGCAGGAAGTGGTGTTGCAGCAATCGCAGCAGGTGTAGCTTCAGGAGTTGGTAACAAAGGATCTGAAGGTTTATTCTATGTAGTAAACAATAGAGGTAATGTATGGTCAGGTGGAAACCCAAGTACATTAGCTGAATTCGATTCTATTATCCAAAGATTAGACAAACAAGGATCTATTGAAGAAAATGTTATTTTCTTAAACAGAGAGTTTGGATTTGATATTGATGATATGTTAGCTTCTCAGAATTCTTATGGAGCAAATGGTACGTCTTACGGATTATTTGACAATGACAAAGATATGGCATTGAACTTAGGATTTACAGGATTCCGTAGAGGATACGACTTTTACAAGTCTGACTGGAAATACTTAAATGACCCAACAATGAGAGGTGGACTACAAGGCGGAAAAATCAATGGTATTTTAGTACCAGCTGGTTCAACTACAGTTTATGACCAAGTACTTGGTAAAAACGCTAAGAGACCATTCTTACACGTTCGATACAGAGCTTCAGAAACTGAAGACAGACGTTATAAAACTTGGATTACAGGTTCTGCTGGTGGAGCAGCTACTTCTAGCTTAGATGCAATGGAAGTAAACTTCTTATCAGAAAGAGCTTTATGTACTTTAGGTGCTAATAACTTCTTCTTATTCAAGCAATAAGAATAACAATTTGTAATTTTTACCCTCGTTATAAAGACGGGGGTAATTATTACTTTTATAAACTTTAATTTAAATCAAATGAAAAACACAAAAAAAATAGTTTTAGTTAATAAAACTTACAAATTAAAAGGAGATGTTGCTCCTTTAAGTTTAATGATACCAGCTAGAAATAGCAGACGATCACCTTTAATGTATTTTGACGAAGACAAAGGAGTAAACAGAGCGCTTCGTTATGCAAGAAATCAAAAGAGTCCTTTCGAGGATGAACAAGATGGTAACGCCATCTTAGAACCTATCGTATTTGAAGATGGGTTTTTATTTGTTCCTAAAACAAATCCAGTATTACAACAGTTCTTATCATTACACCCATCTAACGGACATTTATTTATGGAGGTAGACAAAGAGGTTGATGCTACTGCTGATGTTGACACCTTAGATATGGAGCTTGAAGCTCAAGTATCTGCTAAAGGATTAAGCTTAGAGCTTATGGAAACCATTGGTAGGGTTGTGATTGGATTAAATGTGGACAAGCTTAGTTCGGCAGAATTAAAAAGAGATATAAGGTTATTTGCAAAAAGATACCCTCAAGATTTTTTAGAATCTCTTAATGATCCTTTATTAATTTTACAAAATAAATGTTCTCAATTTTTGTCTAACAATTTAATTATAATGAAAAATGAAAAAGATGTTTATTATAATTTAAAACAAAACAAGAAAAAACTACTAACTGTTCCTTATGGAGAAGATCCTTTATTTATATTGGCATCGTTCTTTCAAAGTGATGAAGGGCAGGCAGTATTCACTTTATTAAGTAATAGATTAAAAAAACTAGACGAATAAGTATTGCATAATAATGCAATTAATTGTTTAAATGTTATAGAGGTTTCACTAAAATGAAGCCTCTTTTTTTTTTCGTATCTTTGTTTAAATAACAATTTGAAATGATTAACACAGTAAGAGCAACAGTATTGTCGATTGCGAATAAAAACAATTACGGATATATAACTCCTAGTGATTTTAATTTATATGCAAAGCAAGCTCAATTAGATATTTTTGAAGACTATTTTTATCAATATAATAGTTGGATTATAAAGCAAAACGCCAGAGTTTCTGGTAGTGAATATGCAGATATACTAAAAGGATTAGTAGAGGTTATTGATAGTTTTTCTGAGACAAGAGGGTTGATTAATAATGGTATAAACTTATATAATCTTCCTGAAAACTATTACTTAATAAATAAAATAAACCATTATCCTAACGTTATATTTTCATCTACTAGCACAGCAGCTGGACTAAATACGCTTACTGATGCTAATGCAACGTTTATAACAACAGGAACTGTTGTTCCTGGACAATTTATATCAAACACTTCAGCAAATAGTATATACGCTGGATTTGGTGCATATGTAGTTAGTGTGGATTCAGAGACTCAATTAACATTATCTGGTAATCCGTTTGGTACTGCAAGTACAATAGGTAATTCATATACGATTGTGACAACAGCAGGCATAAGAGAAATAGAAAGAGTTTCTCAAAATAAAATATTTTATTTAAACTCTTCTAGTTTAACATCGCCAAGCGTTTCATATCCTGCTTATGTTTTAGGAGGTGGTACTAGTACGGCTATTGGGAATACTATAACTGTATATCCTGAAAGTATAACTGGAGCTGGTAAAGTTTTATCACAATATATAAGATACCCGTTAGATCCTAACTGGACATATAGTACACTAACAGGTGGAGAGCCTGTTTTTGATGAAGGTGCGGCAGATTATCAAGACTTTGAACTTCCTGATTCTGATGAACCTAATTTAGTAAATAAGATATTGCAATATGCAGGTGTATCAATAAGAGAAAATGATATAGCTACTTTTGGAAATATTCAAGAACAAGAAGATAATCAACAACAATCATAAGAAATGGCATATATAACAGACTATCAATATTATGAAAACGGAGGGGTTAATCCTACGAATTCAAACTGGGGGTCATACCAATTTGTATCATTAGACGATATAGTAAATAATTTTATGCTAATGTATGTTGGTAATGACAAGCTAATAAACAATGTAGAAAAATATAATATTTTATTTCACGCAAAGCGAGGTATTCAAGAATTGAATTACGATGCTATGAAAGAAATAAAAGTTTTAGAACTAAGTGTTTGTGATCAATTAAGATATGTACTTCCACCTGATTATGTAAATTGGGTTAGGGTATCAATATATCAAAATGGTGTTCTTATGCCATTAACAGAAAATATTCAAACTAACTGGAGTAATGCTTACTTGCAGGCAAATGACTGTAAGATATTGTTTGATGAATATGGAAATATATTAAAACCAGAAAACTCTACTATAGATATGGACAGAATATCTGGTGGAAAGAAAAGTCTTTACTTAAATGCTAACAGCAGTCAAGATGGCAATATGGGTTACAATATAGATGGGTCTTGGTATTTTGATTATAGCGTTGGTCAACGTTATGGTCTTAACACAGAGACAGCTAACTCAAACCCTACATTTAAAATTAACAAGGCTTCAGGTGTTATAAACTTTAGTTCTGGAGCAGCAGATAAGCTAGTTATTTTAGAATATGTTTCAGATGGTATGGAGAATGGAGTAGATTCTGAAATAAATTTAAACAAACTATTTGAAGATTTTATTTACGCATACATAAAATATGCTATATTAACGAGCAAATACGGGGTGCAAGAGTATATTATAAATAGAGCTAAGAAAGAAAAGTCAGCTTTATTAAGAAATGCAAAAATACGATTAAGTAACATACATCCAGGAAGATTGTTAATGAATCTAAGAGGTCAAGATAAATGGTTGAAATAATATGCCACAGTTTACAAGAAATTTTATAAAAGGGAGAATGAATAAAAGCGTTGATGAACGATTAGTTCCTCAAGGTGAATATATTGATGCTCAAAATTGTAGACTTGGTTCTACAGAAAACACAGAAATAGGCGCTGTAGAAAACTCTTTAGGAAATACTAGGTTGACGACTTTAACTTATGAAGGTCAGGCGCTAAGTAATGAAGCAAAGTGTATAGGCGCTTATGAAGATGGAGGTAATGAAACTATGTATTGGTTTGTAAATGATCCAGCTAATACAAATTCTAGTACTGGAGTTGTAGATATGATTGTTTCTTACGACACAAAAAATGATTCTCTTTTTTATCACGTAATATCTACTAGTGTTTTAAATTTTAACGACAAAAAATTAATAACAGGAGTTAATCTTATAGATGGTTTATTGTTTTTTACAGACAATTTAAATCCTCCTAGAAAAATAAATGTTAGCAGAACATATCAATATCCTATAAGTGACGTTGATCAAATTACAGAACAAGATATAGGAGTTATTGTTGCGCCTCCATTATTTGCGCCTACATTAACACCAACTCAGCAAGGTGGTGGAGAAAATTATATGAAAGAAATTATGATTTCTTTTGCATATCGATACCAATATGAAGATAATGAGTATTCGGCTATGTCTCCATTTTCACCTATATCATTTTCACCTGGTCCTTTTCAATTAAATTATTCTACCTATGACAATATAGGTATGGAAAATGTATATAATAGTGTTATTGTTAAATTTAATACAGGGACTAAAAATGTTAAAGGAATAGATTTATTATTTAAATCAACAAACTTTACAACAGTAAATGTAATAGAAAGATTTAATAAGCTTGATCAAGGATGGTTAGATAATGTAGAACAAACTTTTCAATTTACAAATCAAAAAATATATACAGTACTTCCTGAAGCTCAAATGATTAGATTGTTTGATAATGTTCCAAGAATAGCTCAAGCACAAACATTAATGGGTAACAGGCTGATGTATGGAAACTATGTTGATGGATATGACATAACTAATTCTGATGGTCAAGATGTTTACTTAGATTATGAATTAGATTTAATTACGGAAAACTTATCATCTGATCAAACATCATCAGTAAATAGTGACTTCAACTATTCTATAAATGGTTCAGTAAATATTATAAATGGTACTGCTAGTTATGATATATCTGGATATGATTTAAAAGCAGGCGCTCAAATAGGTATTGACTTTAATTTAGGTCATTCACAATTTTCAGGCGCATCAGAATATGTTGATGGAACAGAGCCTTTAAATGAGTTTGAGAACACATTTTTATACAACTTACAAGAAGACTTTGCAAATGCACACGACCTAGTAACTTCACCAGGTTTTGTTGCTGCAATATCTGAATTTGTAGCACCCTCAGACTCAACTTGTTTTCCTCCATTTTGTACAACAGGATGTACAAGTGGAACATCTATTACAGATTTAATTAACTGTTCGGTAGTGCCAAAAACAAGCTGGTATAAAGTAGGTTTTGGTTTATCGGGAACAAACCAAGGTATGTCAATAGGTTCTACACCAGGTAGCAACACATTCTCTTTAACAGCTCAAGCTATTAAATATGAAAAATATGATGTAAGTGTATCTCCTGCTGTTCCTTTAGGAATATTTGCATATGAATATTTTACTGTTCTTCAATCAGAATTTTTATATAGTTTAAGTTCATCTAAAAGTAGCTTACATAGTGACAGGGATTATGAGGTAGGTATTGTATACGAGGATGATTATGGAAGAGCAAGTACAGCTTTAGTCGATACAAATAATACAATATATGTTCCTTGCGATAATTCTATTACAAAAAATACAATAAAAGTTACTTTAAATAGTTACCCTCCTTATTGGGCTACTAAATACAAGTTTGTTTTAAAACCATCTAAGGATGAATACAGAACAGTGTACTCAAACATATTTTTTCAGGAAGAAGAAACGGGGAATGTATGGTTTAAATTAGAGGGTGATAATAAAACTAAAGTAGTTTTAAATGAAAACTTAAAAGTTAAGTCTGATACTAATGGACCTGTTTTAAGGTGTGTTAGTACAAAAGTTCTTGACTATGGTAGTCAAGTAGAAAATTGGTTGTGTGATAGAAATAGTGATGGTACTTTAGTTGATGACACTTGTGGTCAGCCAACAGGAGTCTATATGCAACTTAGACCAAGTAATTTTTCTGCTGCTTCACCAGAAAATGCTTTTATAAACTATGGAGAAAAAGGATGTAAAGGTTCTTATTGTGCTGTTAGATATGATGTTTCTATTCCTAATCCAGACACAACAGGACCTACAGATGAATTTATTCCATACACTATACCAGCGGGTAGTATTGTTCAAATAAAATTAAGAGAGCAAAGATATAAAAGAGGTAGCAAGTGTGGTAGCAGACAGTACTTATATGATAAAACCTTTACAGCTAGTCAAGACTATGATAGTATGTATGCTTTTGTTGAAGGAGATAATATTGACTTAACAAATGGTCAATCAGCTGGATCTGATAGTACTATAAATAATATAAACCAACCTAGTACTTTATACCCTTACTTTACTTCTTTAGCAAGTGGAGGTCAGTCTTATTACTCTTTTCAGACAGACGCTTCTAATGGTAAAATGTATTTAGTTGGACAGAACGGAACACCTCAATGTAATCCACCTGATAAAAGAAATTCTTATGGAAACATAGAGATTGTAGTTCAAAGAGCAACTACTCTTATGGTTTTTGAGACTGAAGCAAAAGATGCGAATACAGAGCTTTATTATGAAAACGAACAAGTATTTAATATATCTGGAGGGTATCATCAATCAGGAACTAATGACACTGATCAAGATCAAACAGTAAGCTTGCCTGCTGTAGTAAATTTAACTTTTAGCAATTGCTTTACTTTTGGGAATGGAGTAGAATCAAATAGGGTTTTAGATGCACTAGCAACTCCTAGTTTTACTATTGGAGAAAAAGTTACTTCAGTATCTGAAGAACAGTACAAAGAAACTTTACGTTTTAGTGATATAACATATAGTGGAAACTATAACAAAGAGTCTAATATAAATAAGCTTAATGAATTTAATTTAGGGTTATCTAATTTTAAAACATTAGAAAGTTCTTATGGTCCTATTAGAAAATTACATTCAAGACAAACTGATATACTTACTTTACAGGAAGATAAAATATCTTACGTACTTGTAGGAAAAAATTTACTTTCTGATGCTGCTGCTGGAGGAGCTATAACATCTGTTCCAGAGGTTTTAGGAACTCAGTTAGCTAGAATAGAAGAGTATGGTATAAGTAATAATCCTGAGAGTTTTACATCTTATGGTTATGACGTGTATTTTACAGATGCAAAAAGAAGCTCTGTAATAAACATTAGGGGTGGTGTAGGCGCAAAGTCAGATAAGCTTCAGGTAATATCTTCTTTAGGTATGCGTAGCTGGTTTAGAGATTTGTTTACAGAAAACTTTAATACACAAAAGCTAGGTGGTTATGACCCTTATATGAATGAGTTTGTTTTAACAAACAATACTGATCCAGTGCCTTCTCCTCCTGTAGAAAGAGATTGTGGTTATGAACTTAGACAGAACAATTCAAGTGAGGCTATAACTTTTAATTTAGATTGTACTTCAACAATAGGTGATATTGCTTGTGTTTATAATTTTGATTCTGGAAGCGCAACACTTCTTGTAAATTATAATGGTGTTAGTGTTGTTAATCAAACAATTAGCGGTTCTGGAACTGTTACCTGGAATAAAGGTCAGTCTTTTCCAACTACTGCACAAGTTACTGTAACACCAACAGCAGCAACTTATTCTTTACAAATAGGTTGTCCTCAAACAGAAAATTTAACAGTAAAAAGAATAGTAATAAATTCTTCAGGAGACGCTACTTTAACTTCAAGTGTAAGATATAAGTGGTCTGATGGAACTACAATAAGCCCTTATCAAAGTGACAATGTTATTTTAGAAGAGGATGGTGTTTCTTTGTTTGAGTATCAAACTGGTCCTTCTTCATTTGGTACAATACCACCTGATGGAGCAACAGTTACTATGCAAAACAGACAGTTAAGCGGAGATACATTTCCGTTTGACCCATTGTCTGATAAGTTAAAGTATTTAGTTTCAAACACAAACTATGACGAGGCTGATGTAAATACATTAATACCTTTATTAAATACTGCAACACCAATTACCAATGTGGGTAGTAATACTTATCAATCAAGCTTTACATATACTAACGCATCTAATGATGATTATTTATATTTGGTTTGGGATTATAGAGTAGCTACGCCAATTGAACTTTGTTACAACGCTACAAGTTCTGAAGGGTCTTGTTGTGATTGTGGTACAGACGCTCCAGTTTGTCCAGATAGAACTTTAGTGTTTCAGGTATGTAATAGTAATTCAGCTAAAGATGATAACTTTGATGTTTACTTGAATAATAATTACATAGGGGCGTTAGACTTAAATGCTAACTCTCAAGTTGGTTCTGTATTTATTGCGACTACAAATACTTCTGCAACAATTACAAGTTCAGATTTTGTATGTCCTTTAAACAATATGGTAACATACAGATTTGATCCTAACTTTGTAGTAGGTGGAGCAAATACTTTAGAGCTTAGAAATACTCAAAACAATAACAATGGTAACTATGGTTCTATTGGTATGAGAAATTACCTTACAACGGGTAATAATTTATCTAGTCCTTGCGTAGTAACTGATTTAGTTTATTCAGGAGGTTCAGGTCAAAGTTTTACATTTAATTTTAGTTATGACGAATGTTGTCCATAAATAATAAATAATATGAGTTTAGTAAATAAATATATTGATTCTGTAAGTTTTCTAACTGCAACTGCGGTTTATGATGACGTGAACTTAACAGTAAAATCTGCTGATGGTTATTATCAATCTGGTGGTCAATACAGACAACAGGTTTCTGGAGCTTTATTAAGTTCTAGTGTATGTTCTGATTGTTTTACTTTTGATTCTTTAGATTATGCAGCTAGTAGTTCTAGTGACTTATGCTGTTTAACACAAACACCATCGCAATATTATTATCCTACTGGATCTACTTTCGCAAATACTACAAATATTTATACGGATGTAAACTTAACAAACGTTGCTCCAGATGGATTTTATAGTGAGCCAGGTGGTAGTCAATTTAGACAAATTAGTAGTAGTGTTCTTGGTTCTTTACAGACTTGTGCTACGTGCTATACATCTAGAACATTGGCTTTTAGTTCTGTTTCCGCAGTAGATGTATGTTGTAATTTACCATCAAGTAATACATACTACGTTGATTATGGTACTACCTTACTTACTACTAGTAGTATATATTCAGATACTTCAGGAACAATTGCAGCTGATGGATTTTATAAAGAAACCTCTGGTAATACATACAGAGAAATGTCATCTAGTGTTTTAGCAGCTCAAAATCCTTGCTCACCTTGTGGTGGAACTAACTCTTGGAAAGCTCAAGATTGTAACAGTGGTTCTGTATACTATTATTTAGATCAACAAGATGGTTATTTAAACAACAACTTAATTGTTTTGCAATATGGATATAGTGTTGGAGATGTTGTTTGGGTAAGACAATCTCCATCAGGAGCTGTTGCTTGTGCTACAATAATAAGTATATCTTCAACTCCTCCAAACTCTAAAATAGACGAGGGAGGTAATAGTGGAAACGGACCTTATAGTAACTGTAGTTCTTGTTCAATACCTTAAAATAAAAATATGCCAAACTATACACTAACACACAGTCAAGACGTACAAGGATGGGCGTCATTCTATAGCTATTACCCTGATTTTATTATGGGTATGAATCAATACCTTTATACATTTAAAGGCGGTGATATGTATAGACATAACACAAATTCTACTAGAAATAATTATTACGGTGTTCAATACGATTCATCTATAACAAGTGTATTTAATGATCAACCAATCCA
Organism: Flavobacteriales bacterium; assembly: GCA_965243605.1. Taxonomy (GTDB): domain Bacteria; phylum Bacteroidota; class Bacteroidia; order Flavobacteriales; family CAJXXR01; genus JBMYYR01. The sequence continues at coordinate 23,568 of CBDEVQ010000065.1, read as the reverse complement.
AACAAAAGTTTTTAAAACCATAGAACTAGAATCTGACTCTAGCTGGGATGCTACATTTCAAACTGATTTACAAGAAGGGAGCATAGCAAGTGGTTACTTTTCTTTAAAGGAAGGTTCTTACTTTAGTTTTATAAGATATAATCAAAATCAAGAAAACTTAAACCTTAGATCAACTCAAGGAGTTGGTACTTGTGCAAATGTAACTGGTAGTGTTGCTGCGCCTCCTTTAGCTATTGAATTTAATTTTTCTGTTGACTCTATACTTAATATAGGCGCAACAGCATATAAAATTGATTCTGGAGCTTTAGTTGAGTTAGGTCCTGTAACATCAATATCTGAAGATAGAAGAATTGTTACGGTTTTAAATCCTACAAATAACGCGTCTGCTGGAGACAACATTGTTTATCTTAAAGACCCAGTAGCAGAGTCTTTTGGTATGTTGGGGTATTATTTAGAATTTACTTTAACAAACTCTGACACTACTGCAACAGAATTATTTTCTGTCAATAGTCAGGTCTTTAAAAGTTATCCATAGATTTTGTATCTTTGCTTAAATGGGATTTACAATAAAAAAATTAAGCTCAACTGATTACGAAAAAATTTTAGTAAATTGGTGGGCAGATTGGAGATGGGACGCTCCACCTAAAGATTTTTTACCAGAAAATGGAATGGGTGGGTATATGGTTTATGATGAAGAAGTTCCTGTTTGTGCAGGTTTTGTTTATGTGACCAACTCAAAAGTAGGATGGTGTGACTGGATTATCTCTAACTTTAATTATAAAGATAAGGTAAAAAGAAAAGAAGGTCTTAAAAAGCTTATAAACTCTTTGACGGAGGTGTTAAAGAAAAGTAAATGTAAGTATGCTTACGCATTAATTAAGTCGGACAGCCTAATAAAAGTATATAAAGAAGAAGGTTACTTAGAGGCTGGTCAATATAACAAAGAAATGATTAAAATATTATAGTATGGCAGCAATAACATCAGCGGTTTTAGCAGTAGGATCAGCGGCTTACAAAGGTTTTTCGGCTATTGACGCTGCAAAAAGCCAGAGTAGAGAAGCAGGTAGACTAGAGGAGGAAGCTTTAGAGTTAGAAAGACAAGCTCTTGCAGATTTAGAACAAAACAGATTAGAGGCTGTTCAAGTACCTATGCAAATATTTGACACCGCTAACGAATTACAAACGCTAGATGGATCTACAATATTAGAAGCAGCAGCTGAAGGAGATCAAAGAGGGGTAGCTGCTACGGCAGGTAAAATAAAAGCTACACAAGACTCAGCGAGAACAGAGGCGAGAGATACTATGGCTAAAATCCAAATGGATTTAGATTTACAAACCGCTAAAGAAGGTAATAGAAAAGGTGAATTAGTTTCGGGAATGAAAGACACAAGAGCTATAGAGAAGTCACTTGAGGCAGATGCAATGGAAGCAAATGCAAATGCTCTATCATTATCAGGAACACAAGATTTAGTTGGTGCAGGTGTACAAGCTTTTAGTGCTTTAACTCCTGTTTTTAAATCAAAAAAAGGAGACGCTACTAAGCAGCTTACGAAAGACGATGCTAAAGATAAAACAATAATTGAAGATGGTCAGCTTAGATCCCAAGACAATGAAACAGATCCAAAAACTGGGTTTGGAAAATTTTTGAGTTCTTTAGGAGGTGTAGGTAAAAATATAGTAGGTGCCGTATCTAATTTCACTGGTATTGGAGATGGTAAAGATTTTAATGAATCTCAATTAGCTGAATTGGCTAAAAGTCTAGGTATTTCGATAGAAGAACTTATTGCTAAACTAAAAAAATAATATGGCGGATAGATTAGATATTGCAAAATTAAAACTAGAGAAAGGTTTATTAAGCAATAAAGGAGTACCGAGTCAAGATTTAGCTACAGGTCTTCAAGGACTTTTTAGTGGTATTGATGCTGACGTACAAGCTAAAAGAGAAACTCGTCAAAAGTTTAAAGAAGAAAGCGCTTCAGATATAAGAGACCTCAGATCTTTAAGAGCAGAAGCAGAAGCAGCTGGAGCTACAAAAGATAAAAGTTCTTCAGGACAAGATATTAAGTTAGGTGATATACCAACTAGTACTACAATAGCTAACTGGACTCTTAGTCAATTAGATGGATTTATACAAGACTCTTACGATAAACAAGAAATAGTAACCTCTGGTTTAGGAGGGCAATTTGCTGTAAGAGATTACAATATATTTAAAAATAATCAAAAACAAACTTGGCAAGCTGTAAAAGGTAGAGCTGATGCAGCAGCAGCAGAATTAGAAGAAACAATAAGAAGAGCAGAAGGCTATACTAATGACGAAGGTGTTTTTATTCCACCAGTTGCTGGAGCAGGAGAGGCTGCCTTTCAAAGATACCAAAGTATTATAGGAGACTTAAACAACACTAGAGTAAGATCTGGTGAAGATGGTATGGGTGTTGTTGAGGTTTATGAAACGGTGTTTGATAAAGATAAAGGTGTTCAAAAAAGAGTACTAGATGAAAATGATAATCCAGTGATAAATAAAAATATCAGTGGAACAAGTGTAATGGCTTTGTTGAATAAACAAAATTCAAGATGGCAGAAAACAGACGTAATTAGTTCTGTAGAAAAAGCCTTTGGTAAGGACGTTATAGCTTCTTATCAAGTTTCTACAAACCATCCAGGATATATAAAGGGAAGTAGCAAAGAGGATAATATTAGACGTAATCCTAGTTTTACTAGATACCAAGATACTTTTATAAAAAAAACATTACCTAATAACAGAGCGGTTTCAAGCGCATTGACAGATAATTATGGGGGTGAATTCTATCAATTAGACCCTAATCAAACCGCAAGCGGAATGGTTGACGGAGTAAAAATTGATATGAATAAAACAATATCAGTTAGTGTTTTAACTGGATATGATTCTAATGGAAAACCACTTTATGCTGATGTTAAAGCTCCTAAGTATATAGGGTCAAAAATAGAGGGAGATGGTATTGTTGTTCAAACAACAGATAAACATAAAGAAGCAGCATCAGGAATTGTAAGAGCTACTATTGACGGACAGTTAGGTGTTAAGGTAGTTGATGGTGTAGCTATAAAACAATGGGATCCTTATAGAAAAGATTATACTAAAGAGGGTGATGATGAACTTAATAGTGATGTAAAAATTTTAGAAAAAATTAGTCAATCACAAGGATTACTTTCTGCTGCTGAAAGAAAAAGAGCGAATGAAGAATTGATGGCTTTAAGTAAATATACTTTTTCAGGTGTTGTACCTACAACTAAAAAAGATCAACGTACAGGTAAAGATATTATAACTTCAACAGTATATACTAGAGATGGTAATGAGTTTACACTAACAGACAACACGTTAAATCCTAAATTTGTATTAGAAGAACAAGTTGAATCTGGTACAGGTACTGCAGATGATCCGTATGTATTTATACCTAAAACTATAGAAAAAGTAGTAGATGGTAAGAAAACAATTGTTAATAATCCTAAGTATCAAGAAGAGTTTATTCAACCTACTAATAAAGAAAGAGAAGATAATAGATTTGCAATATTTGGTAAAGGTAATGTAGATGAAGTGAGATCACAACTCCAAAAAATTAATAAAAATTATAATGTAAATCAAAACATTAATATGGGTGTTGATGATCAAACAGTTCAATCTGCACAAGTATCTAATGAAACAACTACTAATCCAGCTGTTGATCCAGTATCATTAAGTTCGGCAGTATCTGATGGCGGACCAACATTATTAGCTAATATGTTAGATAGTAATGCATATAAAGCTATAAATAATGGATTCTTAAATATTGATGACACAGAAGCAGAATTTAAAGCTTTAGCTTCAATGCTTCAAAGTGAATTTCAAAATATAGCTACACAACAAAACGCACAACAAGGAGGTAATGTTACTATTACAAGTGATGGTGAAGATATTGTCGTTAAAGTGGGTGGTAAAGAAGTATTTAGAGAGGGTAATGATGATTTAGGTAATGAAGGTTTAATTAAAGCCGCTATGAATAGGGCTATAAAAGAATTGCCAAGTAAAGAAGAATCTACAACCACTATAAAAGTAAAATGTGTAGGTGGATTTAAAGAAATTGCTGGAGAAATAACTAGCCAACCTTGTTAATACAGAAGTAATATGGAAGATGAATTACTATACGAAACAACTAATGGCACTATTATGTCAGAGTCAGAAGCAAAAGATGCTTTTAAAGATCAATTTGATGAATTTGTTAGTAATGGAAGGTTAAAAATTTCATCAAAAATAAAAGAAAAAAAAGAAGAAACAAATAAAGAAATTAATTTTGATCTTAATGCTATTTACATTACTTCTGATGGTACTAAATTTACAGGCAATGAATTAATTGATGTATATGGTGATGAAGCTCAATCTTTTATCGATAGGGGTTCAATAAAAAAAAAAGACCCGTCTGTCGATTCCACTGGGGGAGAGGCAAATATGGTTGGCACTACACCAATTCAAGAAACACCAGATACCTTATTGGAATCTGGAGGTCTGTTAAACAATAACACAGAATTAAATTCTATTATGGTTGGAGAAATTCCCTTCTCACAACTATCTGCTCAAGAACAACAAACTTTTTACGAAGAGATTGAAAGGCTGGAGAAAGCTGAAAAGCTAAACAAAGCTGCGGCTGACAATCCTTATGGTATCAGTGTGGATGAAAAATTTAAACCTTTAGAAATTGAAGGTCTTAACACAGAAAAAGATCATATTGTTATTGCCGCTCAAGAGTTGTATAATAAAAAAAATGCGCCTACAGATTTTTCTAAACTTGTTGAAGGCGTTGAGGATACAGAAAAAATAGTATCAGCCAACAGAGTTGACTTATTAAAAAAATTCCAAAAATCTAAAAACAATACTAACTTATCTTTTACTGAAGACGGTAAAATAATTGGTAACAGAACAATACCAAAAGGTATTATTGGAACTACTCCAAAAGTTAAAGACGAGAATTTAAACTGGTTTCAAAAACTTATAATGTCTCCAGAGGAGTACAATGAAATAGAAGAAGCTAAAACTGTAAATCCAGAACTGCTATCTAAAATGGATATAGATGTTTCTGATTATCAGGCTTGGGAAGCAGAAAACACAAAGGAAGATGGTTTTGTATACCAACAAGTACAAGATCTAATAAACTCAGATTCTGACAATGACTACCTAAACGATAAAAGAAATTTCAAGAAATTATCTGCATACGTTAATAGTATGGGTGATGAAATAGAAAATGACTTGTCTGTTATTGAGAATAAATTATTGTTTGAAACTAACCAAGAAACAAGAAGACAGTTACTAAACGCTCAGTCTAAATTAAAAGCTCAACAGATTAAAAACATATCAAGACAGTATAATATTATAAATTTATTTCCTGCTCTTGAAGGATCTGAAGATGCTAAGAAAAACAGAAGAGAGCAATATATAATAGACCAGAGAAACGGAGATGTTTCTGGAGGATTTGGAGATGCAGTTTTGTTACCCGCAGCAGACTCTGCAATAAAGTTTTTTGGTGGAATATTTGCAGCTATACCATCCTGGGTAGAACAAGGGGGTAATTTAGCTGGTTTTGAAATGGAAGGATTAAGGGCTATAAATGAACGTTTAGACTCTATGCTTTCTAATGAGGTAGGACGGTTTGGTGGTGCGACAGATACCTCTACTATTGAAAGAAGAACTGTAGAAAAATTAAAGCCTGTTACTATTAATTGGAAAGGAAAACCTTTGCAAGTAGGTGTTACCCCAGAAGGAGATATTGTAGATATAAATACAATGGTATCTATGGGTGGTATCTTAACTAATGACGAGGTTAAAGAAGTAAATGAATTAGCAAAAAAAGTTCCAAACTATGAATATGAATGGTCAGCTGGATCAATTACTCAAGGTACAGTAGGTACTTTAGTTAATTTGGTGGGGCTAATAAAAGGTGGAAAGTGGGCAACCAAAGCTATTCAAAAAGGAGTTAAAAAAGCTGGTTTAAAAACCGCTGTTCCAGGTGGTATAGGTATGGGTTCTGTTTCATATATGTCTACTGTTGCTAGCGAAGTTAATGATATTAAGAGTCAACTTATGGAGGCTGGTGTTCCTGAAGAAGAGGCTATGTCTAGAGCTATAATGTATGGTAATGGTAGAGCTAGCTTAGATGGAATATTTTCAGGACTAGCAGGTGGAAACACAAAACTACTTGAAGCTACAAAGAGCTTTCCAAAAATACTAAAAGACTTAGCTTTAAAACCTAAAACAGTTGTTAGTAGTAAAGTGTTTCAGGATAAAGTAAAAGACTTAGTTAAAGAAAACGGTAAAGAACTTTTTATAGAAGAGTTACCAGTACTTTTTACAGGTAATATCCTAAATGGATTAGCTAATGATTCTGTAGGTAAACAAATTTTAAATGAATCTACATCAAGCAGGGATATTGTTGAGACAGCTATACTAACTGTTCTTGCTACAACTGGTGTAGGATCTAAAAGACTTTTATCTAACAATAAAAGAAAAGACTTAATAAGAGCTGCATCATTAAGTAGTAATATAGAAAAAGATATTGCGAACTTGGTTAACTCTGGTCAAATGTCTGTAGCTGATGCTAAGTCAGTTTACCAGGAAATATACAGTATGCAAACTGCTTTAAACCAAACACAAGGTTCGGTTGTTATGAGTGGTAATCAAGAAGAAGCTGCTGCTCTTTTGAATCAAAGAAGAAAATTAATGGATCAGCGAAGTAATTTAGAAGGTCCATTAAAAGAAGATATAGATAAAAAGATTGAAGATGTTGACAAGCAAATAGAGATTTTGAAAGCAGAAGATACTGCTCAAGCTATAGAAGCTTCTGGAGGAGAAGCAACTACAGATGTTAATGTAACTAAAGATGATGCTTTGGCTTCTTTGAAAGCTGAGAATGAGGTAAGGTTAAAAGCAAACCTACCTGCTATTATAGAGTCTGAAGAGAACATTTTAAAAGAACAAGATAAACTAATAAAAGAAAAACAAGATGCCATTCAAGAGTCAAAAACAGAGGAGCAAGTGCTATCAGATGATGGCGGAAGCAAAGAAACAGGGGAAACCGATAAAGTGGAACTGCAAGGAGTGGGAAAAGGAGACGCACGTCAAACTACCGTCACTGATGAGAAAACGCTAACGCCAGAACAACAAGTAAAATCTGATGAGCTAAATAAAAAAAGAGACGAAAAGATAGATCAAGAGTCTCGTAGGTTTGTAGTTCCTGGAACAAAGATTCAGGTACAAATGAACGCAGATGGTACTGCTAATCCAGTGGCAGTAAAAGAAAATACAGATAAGCCAGTGAATAGATCTAGTCAGGCTAAGGCTAACAAAATGATATTAGAAAATGTTATTGATGTTAATGCTGGAGATAAATTAGATTTAGAAGGTGATACCAGTTTAACTGAAGAGCAATATTCTGAAGCTGTTGCCGACAGATCTAACAATATAAAAGAGGTTGCTGAAACACTTGATGCTGAAAGAAAAAAGAGAAAGTCTAAAACAAAAGAAGAGAAGGAAAGATTAGTCGACCCTTTAGATATAAAAGGAAAAATAGGTAAAATTACTGAAGCAGACTATGTTAAGTATGGTGACAGAAATAACATTACTTCAGCAATGAAAAGGTTCTGGTTTAAAAACAAAAATAAATTTGGGCAAAACCCAGCGTCTGATTTAGATACAAGAGTTCAAGAGCTGGATGGGTATACTACTGAAAACGAAAGTCAATATATACAGGATGTTATAGATTTTATAACTGCTAACCCTACTGGTAAATTAGATATTGAAACGGGTACTTCTCAGGTTGAAAAAGATTTGGAGGCTAAGTTTGAACAGTTAACAGGTTTAAAACCAACACCAACAAACATTAAAACTGTAAATAACATTGACCCTAACAGAGAGCCTATTAGTGAGACTCAAAAGAAAAGTAAAGATGTATTACAGAAAGAAGCTTCTGAACCTGGTGTATTTGGAAAGAAGAAAGGTCCTTCTCCAGATAAAATATTAGGTAAAAAGAAAACGTCTTCAGATAAAACAAAACAAGAGGGCGAGAATGTAAACAGAAAAAAGTTTTGGAGAAGCTGGAACAAAGCATACAGAGAGTCTAAAAAAGATCAGACCACTAGAAGAAAACAACTTTCAGATGCTATCCAGGATTTATTAGAATCAAAAATTATATCAACAAAAAAAGCAAAATCTTTAATTAAAAAGATTTCTGGTGTAAATCTCAATAATCCACGATTAGTAAATCAAGTGCTTGAATATATAACCAAGGTAAACATTGATGCTGTTAATGCTGAGAAGTTTGATAATGCTAAGAACTTAAATAAAAAAATAAAAAGACTTTTAAAAAGTGATTCATTAGACGCAGAGGTTGCTATAGCTGCAAAGCAATTTAATAAGATAGATCCTAACCTAGTTGAGGACTTAGATTTATATTTAGAAAATGCACAGAAAGTTGTTAATGGTTTGACTAAAACTAAGACAGATAAAGAAGGTAATTTAATTTTTGCTGGAACTATAGATATAAAAGGATTAGACAATTATACCTCTAAAGTATTAAAGAACGAGGTTGATCTTATAAGAAAAGCAGAGGCACAGGCATTTAGTGATTTAACAGGGCTTGACTCTAGTGAGTTTACTATTGATGAGATGAGATCTATTTTAGAAAAATCAGACTCAGAAAAATTAACCGAAGCTAATGAGCAAATGGCTAATGACAAAGATGATGTAATAACTAAAGGTGTTAAAAGAGCATTTGAAGCATATAAGGGAGCTATTAATGATATAATAAAAAATAGAATTGATCCTATTAGTGGTGAACCTTTAGTTATAAGTAAGGCTGATCAAAAAGTTATAAAAGACTTTATGGAAGTTGACATTGACCTAATGACTACAGCTAAAGAAAAACTAGAAGCTTTAGATGCTATGGTTAATTTTATTGTGAATCAAGGTACTGGTGGTATGGTAGCTACAACTGAATTTAATAAAGGAGCAAAAAAAACTAAAGAAGCTTTAAATAAAAATTTAATTGCTAGACCTTTAGGCAGTAAATTAATACCAAAAGGCTTGGTTCAGTCGTGGAATAATTTTTTAAGTCAATTACCGCTTACAATTGAAAATATGTTTGCTGGTCAAAGTAAAGGAAGATTGTTTGAAGAACTTTCAGGCTTTGTTGAAATAAGAAGAGGTGTTTCTAAAGCGGAAACAATAGCTAATAAAGTTGCTAAAGAATATAGTGATAAATTTATTAAGCCTACTACTAAACAAATTTTAAAAGGAGAAAGTAAAACAAATCCAAATGGTACACCTTTTAATGATGCGGCTAATAATACAGAAAGAGGAATGTTCGCTTTTATGAGAAGAACTTTAGATGGAACTAAATCAGAACAAAAATCTGAATTTAACAGAAGAAAAGGTTTAGTAAAACAAACCATAGAGCAATTAAAAAAATCTGATCCTAAAAAAGCAGAGTTATACCAAAATACTTATAATAAAGTTTTAAAAGATAGTAATACAATTTTTGATCTTGATTCAAAAGTGGATCCAATAAACAAAGAGGCTGTTGAATGGATGACTAATGAGTGGGCGAAACTTAGACCTGATTTAGAAAATACTTCTTTAAATATCTATAACAGAACATTAGGTAAAGATTTAAACTATACTCCTGATTCTTTTAGCAGAATTAAAGGAGTAGATTCAGAAACTGAATTAGGAGAGCCTGTGTTTTTAGGAACAAGAGAAAATATTTATGACAAAGAAACAGGAGTGCTTATGGAAAAAAAACCTGGTTCAAAACTACCTACTGGAAGATATTTAAATTTAGGGTTTGATTCAATTAACATAAATAACCTAAAAGACGCAATAACAGATGTTAAAACAGCACCTGGTATACAACAACTCAAAGGTTTTGTTAGTAATTCTAATTATAAAAAAATAGTTCCTGATGCAAGTGATAGAGATTTATTAACTACTAGGTTTAGGAATTTTGTAAATTCTAAAAGAGGGCTAAATCAGTTTGATTCTAAAACTTATGGTGGTGCTGATCAGAAAAAACTACTTAATAGAATTAATAAGTTAGCTGGTTTTGGAGTATCAAGAGTTTTAGGTGGTGTAACTCAATTTGCCAAACAATTAACTCCTCTTGCTAATACAATGACTAATTTAATAACAGATATACCTTCAGTTATGAGAGGTATAGGTTTAGCAGCAGCTAATAAAGACGCTAATACTTGGCTTAATAATTCAGGATATGAAATAGCTAATCGTGGTATTCAGTCTATATCTAACTTAGAAGGTTTAGATAATAAACTAGAACAAGCTTCTAATTCTACTCGTGGAAAAGCAATAGATGCAATAGTAGATGTTCAAAAATGGTGGCTACAAAAGTTTTTAGTAAACCCTGATAAGTACGCAGCTAAAGCCTCTTGGTTAGCTTATTACAGTGCGGACTTAAAAAAACAAGGTATAGATCCTGCAGGTATTGATTGGAAAAATCACAAAGTAAATCAAAGAGCAGGAGATTATGCGCAACAACAAGTGGCTAGACAACAAAACACTTCAGATCAAGATTTGCAAGGAGATTTATTTTCGAGCAAAAAACCAACACAACAGATAGTTAGAAAAGTTTTCTTTCCATTTGCAAATTTTCTACTAAATCAAAAAACAAGAATGTATACTGATTTAAACCAATTATTTAGAAGTGATGTGAGCAAAGAAGACCGAATTGCTTCAGGTAAATCTATTATAGGGTTAGGAGTGGAGACTGCTGTGTTTGCTGGATTAGGATTATTTGTTACTCAAATATTAGCAGGTCTTTCTGAAGAAGATGAAGATGATAAAGAAAAAGCGCTTGAAAATAGAAAAAAAGGTCGTGTAGGAAACATAGCCAAAGATATATTGTCTCCAATTCCAATTACAGACACACCCACTACTCAGCTAGTTAATAGTGTTTTAACTTTATTTCAAGACACTGAAAATCCAAATGAAGTTTATCAGTTGTTTGTAAATGATAAAAAATCATATTTTGATATGATGGGTGTGTTGGGGATAGGTCCAAAGAAAGCTCTAGAAACATATGATTATATGAGAATGGCTGTTAACGGCAAGTATACAGATAATTATACAGGTAAAACAAAAAAACTAACTCCTGAAGCTCAAGATAAAATGGCAGGAAATGCTTTTGTTTATTTGATGTATAACCTAGGATTAACTCCTAGTGAATTTGGATCAGTTGTAAACTACAACGTAAAAGCTTTAAAAAAATTAAAAAAACCTAAAGAACCAAAACCTATTCCTTTTAATAAAGCTAAACCTAAAAAGAAACCTAAAAAGAAAATTACTAAAAAAACTAAAACTACCTCACCTTTAATGAGTGGAAATTCTAAAAATAGTAGCGGACTAATGGATTAATGTTTAGAATGAATTTCAGCGTGACACCTGGAACAAACAACAATACATTTTTTTATTTCTTTTTTAATAGTATTAAGACCCTTTCCTTGAGCAATACCATTGCTGACTGAAAAACTTTTATCATTATTTTTATGATGAAATTCCAATGCTCTGCTACGAAAACTTTTGTTTGTTTTTTTTGAATACCCACAAACACTACAAGCGAGTTTCTCTTTATATTCCCTCAACCATATTCTTTTGTTACGCCTTCTTTGTTTTTTAACAACAAGAATACATTTTTTGCATTCGGTTCTAAAATACTTGCCGTCCTTGTTAAATTCTGTTAATGGTTTGGAAACTTTACATTGTTTACATACTCTAACTGATTCATTAGAACTCATCTTCAGTTAGTTTTTGAGTATCCCTTAGTACGGATATAAGCTCTTTTATGTTTGAGTTTAATGATTCATTATCCTCATCCATAAGAGATTCGTAAATTTCGTCAGTTAATTCATTAATATTTGACATCAACATATTAATGTAATTTATTGCATTCTGACTGTTTTTATTTAGTGGCATTTTTTACAGGTTCTCTCAATCTACAAAAAATTTTAATTTTCTAAATAAAAAGTTATTAACTAGTCGAGGGCTGTAATTAAGCTTTTTCCTATTTTTTTATCAATTTTAGTAATAGCTCTGTAAATTATTTTAGACTTTCTTTTAGTTTCTTCAACTTCTTTTTTTGTTGAGTCTTTACCCAGATTTGTATACATATAACAATCTATCCTGAATAGTTCATCTATTTTTTTATCGTCAGACCAAGAACTAAACTCAGTAATTTTTTCTAAATCTTTAAATGTATATTCCATTTTTCTCTTTTTTTAATGTTAATAACTCTTTCTCTAATCTTTCTATTTTTTCTAATAACAATTGTTTTTCTGTCTTTAAATTTAAAACCCTGTCACTCACACGATTAAACAAACTTGCTATGTCTGGATCTGATTTAATTAAAAAATCAATATCTCTTAGGCTATGTAATATTGTTGCGTGGTTTCTATTTCCACATAGCTTACCTATTTTATCTAAACTTAAGTAGTGATAGTTTCGTAGTATGTGATAAAATATTCTTCTAGCATCAACATAGCTTCGTTTTCTACTATTTTTCAAAATATTATCTATTCCGCTTTCGTCCTGGATAATTTTTTTAATAGTATCAATAGTGGTTTTAACTTCTTTTTTAGGTTCAGGGACAACATAATATCCAAGAACAAAGTTATAGTTTATTTCAGTATATTTCATCCTTTATATATTTCGGTTATTACACCGTGCTTTTCTAATTCTTTTAATCTATATTTTTGTATTACAGAAAGAACTCCATTAGGTTTTTTAATTTCAGAAAACAAAACCTTGCAGTTAGGTGGTATAGCTACAAGATCAGGTATACCATTTTTATTTGTTTTTATAAGCTTGATAACGTAATATCCCTCAGCCTCTAACTGCTTGATTCTTTTTGCTTGTATTTGTTGTTCTGTCATTACTCCCAGTCTTCAGGAAATATTATTTTAGCTATTGCTTTTCCTACTACCATTACTACCCAGGCTACTATTAGCCAACCAATTGCGTTTATCATTGTATTTAATTTAAAGTTAATAAATCTCTTTTAAAATGTCTTAACGTGTAATCCTTTTTTTTGCTTACTGCTTTATAAATATCTGGTTCGATTCCTCCTTTTGTAAAAACCCAAACCACTTTATTTTCTAATCTATTTTTAGTTGTCATCCTATCTCTTGATTGCCAATAGCTTGTGGCACTAAAGTCTATATTGTAGTACAACAGTATATCAGCTTTCTTTAAGCTTATTCCTTCTCTACCAGAAACAATTTGTAATGCTATAGATTTATCAGTACTGTCAAATGTTTCAAGATCAGTACATATATTGTCACCATACACTTTTTTTATAGCATTAAGTTCTTCTTTGAACTTATAAAATATTCCTATTTTTTGAGTACAAAAATTATCATAGATAAACTGAGCCTTAAATGTATCTAACACCATAGACTTACCGCTTTCAAACTTAACAGTTCCACTATACATTTGATGTAGTTTTTGCATTAGTTTTACCCCAGTGTCAGCAAGTATAACATCTTCCTTGCCTTCAATAACTAAATCTTTTTTTAGTTTACTGCAAAGATTCATAATCATATCAGGTGCATCAACATAAATTATATCTTCATTTATTTTTGATTTGAATCCTGCTTCTCTTTGCGTATATGATATAGTAAATGGCTTCATTTTATCAAGAATTTCTTGTTTACCTAAAGAGTAATCATTTACCATAAAAGATCCTATTCGCTTCTGTTTAACTAAAACATAGTCTTTAGAAAACTTATAGAAATTAGAATACTTTCTGAACGGATTGTTTTTTAATCCATATACCTGGTGGTACATTTGACTAAATGATTCTGGAGTAGGAGTTCCAGATAAAAATATTACAAAAGGATTGTTATTTATTATTAATTGCTTAACTTGTTTTGCTCTTTTACTTGGTTTTGGAAATGCACCCATACTATGTGACTCGTCACAAACTATAGCATCCCATCCACGTTCATCGATCTTATGTAGTGATTCATAGTTTATTACAAGCAGTTCATAGGTTGGTTTCAACATTTTAAAATCCTCGTAAATACTGCCTATTGCTTTTTTCTTAGTAATAAATAATACTTTGTTTATGTTTTTTATCTTGTCCAGGATACCTAGTGATGTAAGTGTTTTACCTGTTCTAACCTCCATAGATAAGTATATAAATTTTCTTATATCTATTATCTGTAAAGCCTTGTCAATAATTCGTTTCTGGTATTCTCTAAATTCCATAATTTAAAATTTTTACTGATGCCCATTGTTTTGGCAATAAATAAACCTCCTTATTTATTTTTGGAGACTCAGTAAAATACGTTGTTGGGGGACAGTTCATATCTTCTGTAGTCAATACATTCATATCTATATCGTTTAACCAGAAAATATAAATTCCTGTTGGATCTTGCACCAAATAAAACTTATGCTCGTATTTTGGAAACGATGTTTCCATAAGCCATTGATATTTTTTTTTCTCCAACATCATATCTTCATAATGCGTTGTTCTGAATTTCATTTCCATAATACAACCATTACCTTTCCTGGTGTAACCTATAGCATCATAGTGTTCGTAGTCCATACCTGCGTGAGATAAATTCCAATCATAGATTTCGTTGAGAAAATTTATAACGGCTATTTCTTTTTTATGAATCTTGTCAATCATCTAAATTGTTTTTTATTTTTAATAATACAGCACACCTTTCATACTCTTCTGTTTCTTCAAAATATGCTATCAAAATATCTATAGATGATTTTTTAACTTTCGAACTTATATCGTGAATAAAAAATTCTACATCTGTAATTACTATGTCTTCAATCTTAATGTCATTTACAATAACATCGTATGAATTCAACATAGCCCAGTGTAATTCTTCATCATCATATTCATCAAAAACACCCTCAAAAGGGTCATATTTATCCATAGGTTTCTCGGAGGTATTTGTAAACTTCAGGCAATTTGTCCATTGCTTTTTTCTGAGTTTTATATTCTATTTTTCCTAAATGTTCTTTACTGTATAATGTAATACTTTTTTTAGCATCATAAAATTTATCTTTACCATTTGTGGATATACCTCCTTTTCTAATTGCTATTTTAAAGTACATTGTATTTATTGGCTTTACATAAACTTGCCAATCGTTATCAATACACCATTTAAAATCAGAACTCCAACTCATCTTTAGGTTTTACTTTTTTGTTTTTATCCGTGTATATTATCATCCACTTACCATTCATATCTCTGTCTTCCATTGGCTCTAGTCCTGTTGTAAAAATAGCAAAAGCTTTTAACCATTTATAAAACGCAGTCCTGGATATTGTCATCTTTGCTTTTGGTGCATAATCAGGATTGTCTTGAATGAATTCTAAATATAGTTCATTTTTATAAATTTTTTGATCAAATTTTAATGAATCGTGTTTTGCAATTCCATCAATCAAACCACACCATTCTATAAACTCGTGACAAGTTTCAGCTGATAGCTTTCTAATAGATAAGTTCTTGAACTTAGATTTTAATAATCCGTTTTTAAGATAGAACATTAAATTTTCTACCATATAATTATCAAATATACACCATTCTTCTTGCGACCATTCAGAGAATAAAAGTTTACCAAACTCTACCAATGGTGTAAAGTCTTTTGTATAGAATTGTTTAAACTCTAACTCCCATTTTCTTCTCTCAAATGAATTACCCTTACCTTTAATTGCGTAGTTAGTTGTGATTGCAACCTTTGGAGATTTATTAAATGGTATCTTGATTGCATCTTTATTTTTCTTTTCCAATGTTAGTCCTTCCGTGACAACACTAAATAGTCTTTCAAAATCAAAATGTTTTTTTACATCATCAAAACATAGTACTTGTGTATCAGCAGATACTAATTGATATGCAAATGATTTTTCAAAATTAAAAGCTTTACCATCTATTACAACTAATTTTTTCATTTGGTTGATGGCATTCATAAACAAACCTTTACCTGTCCCTCCTTCAGGATTCTCAGATATAACCTCATCATTTAAAATTACGGCAGGACAATATGAAAAATTCTTGTATGCGTGTAACAAGTAACCTATGGTACTTTCCATAGACCTTATAGTTAATTTGTCGCCTCCTGCAATATTACTAATGAATGTTTTGTAGTCACATTCATACGTTTCACAAAGATCAAAGTCTCTATCTATTACCTGGTCTTTCCAAACATAACCACCTAAATCTAAATAATCAATAGCAGTCTTGCTATCCTTTTGAACTTTTACTGCACAGTTTCTGTAATATAAGTAAGCAGTATTTTTATCATCTTCTATAAAATAAACATCTACTGTTCCTAGTAAAGACAAAAACTCTTCTCTAAAAAACCTTGTCTTGTCTGCAAAGTAATTGTAAACAGACATATCATCTAATACCTCTAAATATCCCAAAACAAAATCTTTTATTTCCTCTTCATTTGTATGATCAATTAAGTTGTTAGTTACTCTTACAAATATAAAGTTCTTGCTACCCTCTGGAGCATACTTATAAAAACCATTGTCCTCCAGGAATTGTCTAAAAAGATAGTGTATAATATTTATTACACCTTTCTCATTCTTATTCCAAAATCTTTTATCGCTTTCATCTTCCTCGATTGTGTGAATCACAGAGTCAATAACCGCATCTTCAATATTTGATTCAGATAACTGAAGACGGATTTCTTTTTTTGATACTCCACGCTTGAGTTTCATTCTTACTTGGTTTACCTTATCCTCATCTTCATAGTATTTAGATCCAAAGTTTTGAGTATGCAGGTATGCAGAGTTTATTGTGGTCTTAATTTCAGAGGCTGAGAAGTCACTTGATTCAAAAGATGACATAATGTATTCAGCTAAAGATTTATTGACTCCATAGTCGTTAAAAGCAGCCGCAAGTACATAAACGTTATTGTTTCTTTCGCCACTTTTTAATCCATACTTTTTGTTCCACCATTTCATAAGTATGTCTACAATTTTATTTTCGTCTGTGACTGGTATTGTAGGTCTTGCAGTATACTTATCAACGGGTTTAAATTCTTGCTCCTCTATTTTTTTCCAAGTCTGTGAGTTTACATTAAGGTGAAGCAGAGGGTCATATGATTCATAACATACCCTTGAAATATTCTTTGATGTTTTGTCAAAGTAATCTGATTTGAAATATTTTTCAAGAGATAAAAAAAATAATTTATGGTTGTCTGGTTCTTTTGGTATTCTAACCAATGCTTTTAAACCATTGCCGCTAGGAGATACAAAGACAGAGTAGACATATCTATCCTTTGATAGTCTTTCCTTTTCAGAAATCATATCTTTCTTTGTGTTGTAGCCATCAAAGTCCAGGCATATAAAACCACTATGCTCAAGTATTGAATCGTCTGCTCTCTTTTTAAATGTTCCCGAAAAACAAATTGCAGGTAGATTCTTTTTGAGTTCTTGTCGTACTTTTTTATCCTTTTCTTTTCTTATTTGCTTTATAAGTTCTTTTGACTTACCATCTTTAATTCTATCCAGGATAGAGTCTAAGTCTCTATAAAAAGGAGTTGAGGTGTCCTTGATATTTCTAAATATCGTTATTTTACTTTCTTCCATTATGTTGATTTTGTGATCCTATATATATATATATAGTTTTTTTTATTATATTTTTTTGTTTGCCACGTCTAAGGGAAAAAATTAACATTTCCAACATAGACAAGGTAAAAGAAAAGGGGAGTTTCCTCCCCTATACTTAATACTTTACCTTTAATTAAAAAGGCAAGTCAGCAGTTTTTTCTTCTTCCTTTGCAGGTTGATCCTCTTGTTTCTTAGGTACGAACGTATCTAATTCAACATAAGGCTTTCCAGACTTTGCCGTAAGTACATTTAAATTTACCCAACCAT
The DNA here is from genome assembly GCA_965243605.1 of Flavobacteriales bacterium. Lineage (GTDB taxonomy): Bacteria > Bacteroidota > Bacteroidia > Flavobacteriales > CAJXXR01 > JBMYYR01. Next base: position 5,662 of record CBDEVQ010000065.1, on the reverse strand, counting down.
TTTTATGATTAGCTTTTAGAAATGTAATAGCTTCTTCAACTTTTACGCTGATGTTACCAATTACGAACTCTGGTGCGTTCTCTCTTCTTTTGAAAAGAAATCCGTCTGCAAAAATTTTGTCTTGTGACATAATATAAAGTATTAATTTTGAGTGCTTAGTAGGAGAAGCACATCTGACTCCTTTTTTATAAATCTTGTATTGTAATGTGTTGAGATATTTCCATCTCTGCATTATCTGTAAAGAAATTATTATAAACTTCAATCGCCTTTTGCACCTTTGCTCTACCACCTATTAAAAAATCCTCTGTTGGTGTAAAGATACCTAGTCTACCAGAAACCTTGCAAACTACATAAAATATTACAGGTTTACCGAATATCTGCTGATAAATATATGCTTGACTGTCGTAATTATAGTCACGAGAACTCCACTTAAATTTATCTATGTTTGAGGTAGTTTTGATGTCAATAAGTATCTCTGGAGTTATAATATCTGCCTTACCCTTCCATTTTAAACCAAATAATTCTGTAATTCCTGGTACTTCATATTTATTTAATGGATTAAATATATCAGAATGAAACCTAAAGTTTGACCTCACTTTATTTATTAAAAAATCTAAATGATCTTGCTCTTTTTTCAGTAGTAAAATCTTACCCTCTTCAGCTGATGCCTCCTTGTATGCTTTTGTAGATCTTGTTGAAGAGTCTATAATATTAAACATACCTACTTTCTCAGGCTCTAATATTGAAACGTGAAAATATCTTCCTGCAACCATTGGCACAGTTTCTTCCTTTCCTTGACCATACTTGTGTGGCTCTTTCAATAAAGTCCATATATCAGAGTTTGACATATATTGTTTACCAAACTTTCCATAGTATTCCTTATCGTCCTGGAGTTTTTCTAGTATCTCCTCTTTAGTTAGCATAGTAAGAGTTTAATTCTTTTTTATTAGATGCAGGAATTGTAAATCTATCTTCAAGATTTTTTATTAATTGTGCAAACGGAACTGACTTGTTGTTCTTTATATATGAAACACAGTCTGCCCAATTTTTATGAGTCTTCTTTAAAGATGGCTTTACACTTTTCTTTACAGGTGGTTTATCTTCAGAAACATCAACCAAATCTTCTCCTGCCCATAAAGACAATCCTAATCCGTGCATTCCAATAGCTTTTACCATTGATCTCTGAATAGCTTTATTAACATCAAAAGATGTAACGTTTTCTACCTTTATAGATCTGTTCTGATGATTCATAATAGGTAGGTAATCAATATGTTCTACCCCTCCAATAGTTACACCAACTTTTACGTAAGCAGTATTCCCGTCTGTAAAGTAGTTTAAACCCGTGTGTTCTGATTCATATACTTTTCTGTTTGCATCTGGGTACTTGTCTTTTATAATCGCCCAAGCATATGCCCAAGACAAATAATCGAATCTTCCCTTTTTTTCAATTTTATCCTTAACATTAATAGATGCTAATGCTTTGAATGTAGTCGTAGTTTTTGTCATAATTTCTCTTTTTTAATAATTTGTGTGTATTTTTTTATAATGTTATCTCTCTTTTGCTTGAGGTAATCGTAATGCTTTTTATTATTTCTTTGATTTACCTCGTTCTGTATTTTTTGTGTGATGGCATCAATCTGTTCTTTATAAGTCCTTTTTAATATATGATAAACACCATTTCTAAATCCTCGATTTATAAAATAGATGTAGTCATCGTAACTAATCTCTTTATAATCTAATCCACCTTTCTTTGTATTGTATATTTTTATTCCTTTAGACGAGTTAACGATCTTTATACCTTTAAATAGTATTGCATCGTTATTTTTAGTTGTTAGTTTAATGGTCTTAGAGTCTGAATTAGCCTCGTCCCACACCTCATACAAACTATCTAATGGACTTAACAACATTCCTCTGCCTTTTCTAAACATTCAGAAACAAAAGCCTGGAAATCTTTATCTTTACTAGATAAAATATCTTCTTGAACTCTATTAATTCCATTTCTTACAGTTTCATAAGTAGTACTATACCCCTTGTTATCCATAAGAGAAATGATTTGATTAATTGTCATTGGTCTCTGGTAACATAAGTTGTAAAGAATCTGTCTTGCCTTTGCCAACTCTCTCTTCCTTGATGGAGAAAATAATTCCTCTTCAGTTAAGTCTAATCCATCACAGATAAGTTTGACATACATATTAAATATTCCTTTCTTCATTTTTTTTTTCTGGTTTTAATTCATAATTATACTGCTGACCTAACATTGTAAAATATTCTTTCCATAAGAACTCTGTTGGTACTTTTGTTAAAGGCTTAGAGTCTTGCTCTACCTCTCTAGTTTCGATAAATTTTTCGCTTGATTTTCCCATTTGATTTTAATTAATTTGTGTTTGTAAAAGTAACTAATTTAAAGTTAATATACAAGTAATTACTATTATAATTATCATTACAATAGATATAAACATAACCTTATATGACTCTTCCATCTTCTTAGGACTTCGCCCTTGATTACTTCTGTATTGTCTAATTTTCTTCTTTATTTTTTTCATTTTTCAATTGATCTAATTTTTGTTGTAACTTTCTTATTAATTTAAAGTCTGGTTTTAATTTTAATTTTTCAAATAAAATTTGTTTTATTATTTTTTTCATTCTACTAAGCTTATTATTACGTTAGTCCACTTGCCTCCTTTTTTAGATTTGTTTACTAAAAAGTCTATCCTACTTATCCACCTTTTATTCATTCGATCTTCTATTGTCCAGACTCCATTCATTTCATCTGCGTTTTCAACAAGAATCTTTTCGCCCATCTTAAATCCTAACTGCTCAAGGTCTCTGCTTACTGCAACCCACCTGTGTCCTTGTGGGTTGTCTTCATTAATTTTCTTACCACTTGCAGTAGTTAAATAATCTGCATTGCATTGTTCTGGAGTTGCGTGGTATATTGTAGCAGTAACTAAAAAACCTTGTTCTTCAAAATCGTATAAAAATAGTGCCATAATTAAAAGTATTGTTTTCATATTTCTGCCGTAAAATAAAGTTCAGACTCCTCTGGGTTATTATCAAAATAATCTTTCATTTGCTTACCCATTCTATGATCAGCATATTCAGACATATCTTGACTACTTACCCCAAACTTTTTCATCTTTTCGTCATTCCAGAGCCAATCATCTTTAAACATTTTGTTAACTCTGTCTATAACACCCGTTTCTTCAATTTCTTTCAACTCTTCTGCTATTGCCTTGTAGCTATCTTCTCTATAAACTACATAATCAATGTATCCAGATTCTTGCTCTATTGCACCAAATCTTTCTCCTGCATCACTGCCTTGTACTGCGAACATAAATTTACCATCTATGTCTCCGTTGTAATATCTACCCATAATTTCTATTTATTTATTTTTGTTAATTTATTATCTTCTCCGTGAAAATCTATTGCAAACCATATTTGTTCCATAGTCGCTTCGTTTGTTAAAGCCATTTCCAAAACTTCTTGTGCCTCTTCTTCTGTGCATTTAAAGTCCCTAAAAACATCTTCTGTACTCCATAGATTATCAACGAAATACCCGTTATTTTTAAGAGTTTTTTTCGCCTCTTCTATTTTTCGCCAAGTATCAAATACTTCGTTTTCAATAGCATTGTGTTTAATTTTTGCTTTCGCCATAATTTTAATTTATTGATTAGCAACTAGAAAAAGAATCGAACCTTTTTTACTCGTCAGTAAGTTTCGCCTCCGTACTTAAACGTGTGGCTTATCCAAACCTAGTTGTTTTTTAATTATTTTTATTTTCTTGTGCGTATTCCCAGACTTGCGTATGTATGGCATCATCTACCCAATCCCAATAAAAATCTGTTATGTCCATTCCATTTAAACTTACCTCCAGAATTTCCATATCGTTTTCTGGAGGGTTGTTATAATCTCCATCGTCCCAATAATATTCATAGTATATTTCTAATTCGTAATTATCATCAGTAACTACATAAGTTCCTTTTACTTTCATAGTTCTTCGTTTTGAATATTGTCTGCATATCTAATAGCAAAGTCATCTGTATTTGGTTTATTTACCGAAACACATTTTCCGTAGTTTCTCCACCATTCTAGTTTAGTTTCGTGCCTTGACTCTATCTCTATATTTATTTTATAAATAAGATCGAGTGCTGAGTTCCTTTCGCCTATTAATTGAGAGGTTTTTACTTTCTTTATATCCTTGTCTGTTAAATACATATCTATTGTATTAAAATATTATTTTGGTTTTCTATTGTTCCGTGTTCTGCCTCTGTTACCCATTTCCTGGCAACCTCTATACTTGGTGTATATCGTTGTTCGTTTGGCATTTCGCCTCCATAATAAAGGCATACTTTAAAAATTTGTGGTTTCATATTATATAGTTTTAATTGTTCTGTATTCTTCGCCATCATTAAATTCGTTAATGGTTTTGTAGTCTGTCTCGAAATCCTCGTTGTGTGCTTCTATAACTTGCTTTATTTCATTAAAATTATATGTGTATGTAGCAAATTCATCATCAGATTCTGAGTAAACAAAAACTAAAGGATTATTTAATAAATCTTCTATCGTCATATTATTTTCTTTTAGGTGTTTGTTCAATTGGCTCTCCATATTCATCAAGTTCTGTTATGTGAGACATAAACAAAGTAATGCTTTCGTCTCCATCGTCCCAAACTTCTATATTGTTGAAGAAAATATCAAAATCTTCATCTTCTCCATTTGTATGGTTTCCTAATAAGTGTATAAAATGATCTTGATTTTCTACACGTTGTAACTCTTTTATTAAATCTTTTACTTTCATATCTATTTATTTATATGTATTAAAATATCAAAAATTGATACCTCTTCCATAGATTCTCCAAAGTTATATTCCTTGATAAATTCAACTACTGCATCGTATGTATGGTCAATTTTTTTGTCAAATGATATGTCAGCAATATTGTTAACTATCTCTTTTTGATTATCGGTAATTTTTGTGCCATATTGCAATATATCTACATCGTATCTTTCATCGCTCTCAATCTTCTCAACTACTGGCATAAGCCAATCCCAGGAACAATGGTATTTTAAATCATTTTCAAGGTATCCATCTGCTGATGAGATATAAGGATTTTTGTTTTTTCTAACATCATCAATAGTGATGACATTTACTCCCATAAATTCTGCTATTATTTTATTATTTTTCATATCTATTTTATTAAATTTTGAATTATTGATATATCTATTGTTCCGTATTGCTTGTGTACTTTGTTCAAATGTTTTCTTGCTCTGTTAAAATCCTGGTCATTCTGTGGATTCTTATAAGTGTAAATCATTCGCCTTAAAAATGTAATTTCGTTTACTCCCATAGTTTTTAAATTTAATGCAATATAATTATTATTTAATTAATATGCAAGTTATTTTCTAGTTGTTTTCTATTTCTTCGTATTTATCAATAAGTTCCTCTAACTGAGATTCGGTTAAATGGTGGTAATCATCATTCATATTATTGTTGTTGAGATAAGTTCCCCCACCATTTCCATCATTCCAAATCTCAACATTTTCTTTGTTGGTTTTACATTGGTATCCCGTGCCTCTTCGTGTTTCGTAGTATCTTACTGAGATAACTTTTAATTTTAAAAGATCATCTTGCGAGTTGTTCCAATTGTGGTATTCTTTGCCGTGT
>CBDEVQ010000064.1:0-12155 GCA_965243605.1 Flavobacteriales bacterium | reverse complement strand
AATTTTATCTAAGTATAGATATACATCTGGATCTGGACCTGAGACTTCGTTTAAAGCTTCCGCATACATTAAATATAACTCTGACAAACGTATCTCTGGCCATGCATAACTTTGATAGGTTGCCCCTCCAGTTTTATTAGTTACTTGATTCCAGTCTACTAATTTCTTAATAAAATAACCTGTTTCATTGGTATGGAATGCATGTGATGAACCTGCTGGTTGACCAAATTTAGATCTTACTGTCCAAACATCTCCAACTTCTGAATCATCTGAAGAAGATGGGCTATCGTATTTATACCACATCCCTCCATCAAAACTTAAATCGGCATAAAACCTAGGCTCTCTATCAAAATTAAGTCTAGCTGTTTCAAATCCTTCACTGATATTAAACCTTTCTTCATTTGTTGCCTCACGTAATTCTTTTTCATTAGTAAAATCTAATGTCTTATCCTCATTAATAGGCACTCCATTTTCAGAATAAAACATCCTAGCAATTTTTAAAGGAGGAGACAATATTTTTCTTGCATCATTATGGTTATGCTCTATATCTAGAGGTGGCATTGCCAATCTTTGTATTTCATTGGCTTTACTATTATTGTTAGCCCAAATAATTTCTGAATTCCAACGTTCTGACACTGCCTGTCTAATACTCATTTGTGTCATAGTTTCAGGAGAAAGATTAAAAGATGTTTCTGGAAAAACATATAATTCTTTACCATTAGCTTCAGCTGATTGAATAGCTTCTAATGCAGCATCTGCAGCCAACACCCATTTATTTTCATCAAAAGTAGTATTAAACAATTGCTCTCCTTGTAAACCAACCAAGCTTGACATTTCAGAATTACCATTAAACAATGGACTTGCCGCCATTAGTAATACTTTTGCTTTAACACTTAATGCAATAGTTTTAGATATTCTACCAGCTTCTTGAGATGGTATTATTTGATTGTCTTCAGGTAATTTATCTAATGAGGTATCTATTAAATCAACTATGTATGACACACATTCATCTACAGGTTTTCTCTCTACATTAATCTCTTCTTCAGAAGCATCTAATGCAATATTTTTATCAATAATAGGAATTGGCCCATACATTCTTAATAAATAATAATGATAGTAAGCTTTAAAAACTCTACTTCCCAATCCAACGTCTTCTCAAAGCACTATCTAAATCTGGAACTTTATTGGTGTCTTTAATATTTTCTAGAAATATATTACAATGACGAAGTCCTATAAATAAATTATAAGTTCCTCCTTCCCAAACATTCATATACGGACTTGAAACTCTTTGATTTCCTCTAGCAATTTCAAAAGCATCACTTATAATTGAAGTTCTATAAGGAATCCATATTTCATCCCCTGTTAGCATTCCTAAATTACTATTTATTCCACCGTTACTAGGAAGGTATGAGTAGCAAGTAAATAAATATTTTTCTGCTTCATTTTTTAACTTAAAGGCATTATCAATAGTAGCTACATTATCTGGAACAACATCTAGATAATCTGAACATGATTGTACTAACAACACTATAACTAAATGTGTCATTATTATGGCTGATTTTTTCAGCCTATTTATATATTTTATATTATGTCTCATCTTTATTAGTTTTATATTAAAGCTATCTTTTGTTATAATCAATTATAAGTTTAAGTAAAAGTCCAAAATTATAAGTTGATTGTATTGGATAACCTAAACCATTTCCACCCATTTCTGGATCCCAATGCTTAAAGCTACTAAACACTACTGGATTAGTTGTATTTGCATATAACCTTAAACTCGCAATACTATGTTTTTCTAAAAACTTTTGAGGAACATTATAACCTAACTCAACGCTTTTAAGACGTAAAAAAGAACCATCTCTCATCCACCAAGTTGAAGTTTGATTGTTGTTATCTATAAATGTATCACTTAATCTAGGCCAGAATGCATAAGAATTTCTATTTTCTTCAGACCAGTGGTCATTTGCAATAACAGACAACAATCCATTTTGAGCACCTCCATTAATAACAAAAGGTGAAATGTTTTGTGGATTTATGAAAAAAGATGAACGTCCAGATCCTTGAAAGAACATACTAAAGTCAAAAGCTTTATACCCTATAGTACCTCCAAATCCATATATAATCTCCGGTGTTGTAGGAAGTCCTATTGGAGCACGATCTAAAGAAGTAATAACGCCATCTCCATTAAGATCTCTATATTTTATATCTCCACCTCCATATTCTCCAAACTGTCTAGGAGAATTTTCAGCTTCAGCGTCATCAACAAATAATCGTTCAGCTATATACCCATATTGTTGAGCTATTGGTTGTCCTTTTCTATAAAGATAACTCAATTCGTCTGGATAATAGTTTTCATCATATGCCAAGATTTCACTCGTAGAATATGTAAAGTTACCTCTTAAATTTACAAATAAAGAATGACCAAAATCTTTATTGTAAGCTAATGAAGCATCTATACCTTTACTTCTTGCTTTACCAAAGTTTGTTGATGGTATTACTGCCAACCCTAAGGTAGAACCAATATTTGATCTTTGTTGTAATATGTTTTGTCTTGTCTGTCTAAAGAAATCTGCTGTAATATTAAGAGAATTCATCAATTCTAAATCTATACCTAAGTTAATTTGTTCAGACTCTTCCCAACTAATTTGACGATTAGCATATCTAGAAATAGACAAACCTGGACGACCATAAGCATCTAGCTCACCAAATGTAGCTCCATAAGTTGGATTATTTAAATTAACTTCTGATAAATAGAAAAACCTATCGTTATTATTACCTATTGCATCATTACCTATTAAACCATAACTAGCTCTAAGTTTTAAATTGCTTACGACATCTGTTAAAGGTTTAAAATATTCTTCCTTAGATACTACATACCCCAAGGCCAATGCTGGAAAGAAACCAAATCTATTGTCTTCGGAAAATCTTTCAGAACCGTTGTATCCAAAATTTAACTCTGCTAAATATCTACCATCGTAACCATAACTAAATCTTCCAGAAAGTCCAAGATTTCTACTAGGTAAGGAAGATTGTAAAGTTCCTGAATTACCCTCCTCATAATTTTGTAAAATAGTAAGCAACATACCTGAAACTGCATGTTTTTCTGCAAAAGTTTTACTGTAATTTAATGTTGCTTGAAAATGTGTTCTAGAATTCAAATCTTTACTTCCTTCACTATATCCTAAGTACTCAGTTCCTGGTGTACCTATTGAACCTACATTACCATCATTTATCACAGATAATTGAACTTCTTGAGTTACTGGGTCAATGTATGAGCTATAATAAAACGGATTATAATTTCTTGAAACTGAATAATAAGAATATCTTTTAACATAAGCCATTAAATTTATATTCAAACCAGGTGTAATAAACTTTAAATCCTGCTTAAGCTCTAATTGAGTATTGATCGTTGAAGCTCTATTTGCTTGATATCCTTTTACCATCTCTGCATAAGGATTGGTTAATAAGGTTGTACTTCCATTACCAGTTACAGCACCTCCAAACAAAGGATGATCTATATAAGGTAAATACTCATCAGGGTATCTTGCTGGAAAAGCCACTGGATTTGACCAAACTGCCTGATTAAATATATTACCTCCACCTCCAATAGGCCCATTATAGTCATCAAATTGTGCATACAACCTAACGATAGCTTCTGTTGTTGGAGTTAAATTTAAATTCACGTTGGTTCTAAAAGCATAGTTTCTTAATTTAATATTACTATTAAAGTTGTTTAAATTATCAACATTTAACACTCCATTATCAACATTGTAGGTACCTGAAACATAATATTGTGCTTTCTCTCCACCTCCATTGATACTTAAATTATAACCTTGATTAACCGTATAATCTTTTATTAATTGATCTATCCAATTATTATTTGGATATAAATAAGGGTCTCCACCTGCAGCTGTTCTATCTATTTTAGACTTAGAATAAGGTGTAATTCCTGTAGGGTTACGAGTCAACACAGCCTCATTCGCTAAATTCATATAAGTAATATTATCAGCAAATTTAAAATTTCTTGTATTACTAGACACCTTGTTTTCTGCTCTAAATCTAAATTTTAATTTCCCATCAGTTCCTGACTTGGTCGTAATTAAAACAACTCCATTAGCTCCTCTTGCACCATAAATAGCAGAAGCAGATGCATCTTTTAACACAGAAAACGCATCAATATCATCTGGTTGTAAACGAGCCATATCAGTTGTCGTAGACTCAATCCCATCAATTAAAATTAGAGGGTTTTGCTTCCCTGCACCAAAAGATCCTAAACCACGAATAAAAAAGTCTGAGTTATCTTGACCAGGTTCTCCTGTACGTTGATAAGCAATCATACCTGAAACCCTACCAGCCATCATGGTAGTTAAATTACTATTTGGCCCTTTTATTTCTTTAGGGTCAATTGTAGTAATAGAACTTACCAAGCTTTCCTTCTTTTGAGTTCCAAAACCAACAAGGACTACCTCCTCTATAGATTCAGCACTAGGACGTATCTTAATTGTAAACACTGATTTTGACCCTATCTCTACTTCAACAGAAGTATACCCTAAATAAGATACTACTAGAATTTTATCTTCGTCTTCTACGTTTATACTAAACTCTCCATCAAAGTTTGTCATAACCACATTATCTGTTCCTTTAACAGAAACATTGGCCCCAGGAACTACCATTCCTTTTTCATCTTTAACAACTCCTGTTATTGTTCTTTTCTGAATTTCTTCAGACACATTACTTTTATTTACTCCTTCTGCCTGAACATGATACGTTATGGTAAATGCTAAAAGCATTAATAATTTTATTTTAAAATCAAGTCCAAGTTGTGAAAAATAATTTTTCCTTGTTTTTGTTAATTTCATAATTGTTTAGTTAGTTGTTTGTTTTACGATTTTATTATCCTTCTCCCCAAAGAATTCCGTTCAAACACGTTTGTTAATTGCTTAAATTTCATTTCGATTAGTTAATTATTTATAGTTAGTTAATATTTTTTTAAGAAAACCAATACAAAAAAATCACTTTGGCATAGTTATAGTTAGTATTAATTTAAATCCCTACGACAAAAGTGTTCTTTTTATATTTAAAAAAAAAGGCAAAAAATTTTAGTATAAATCTTTGCTAAACGTTTTGTATTCTAAATAATTTAAAACGAATAAGAAGACTCTCACCTTCAATTCTTGGTTTCTTAAATTATGAAATCAAATATCATCAAAACAAAGAAACAGAAAGGGGTGATAGTAATAAAAATAAAGGGTCAGAACGGTAATATTAACAACAAAAATCCATTTATAACACAAGAAACACAACAAAAAGAATACTATGGTGTATTATCAACAATAACCAAGCAACATAAAAACAAAAAATAATACTTAAATATTTTAATTAATAAGTTTAGCGCTCAATATGCTAATAATTTAGCAAACAATTAATAATTAGTTAGAATAAACAGTAGTGATTATTTAAATCATCATACTAAAATAAATTTAATACCTAAGTTATATTTTCAGTTTATAAACTTTTATTAAAAACTAAAGAGTAAACAAAATTATTAATGAAAAAAAAACTCAGGATTGAATTCAATCCTGAGTTTTTAAAACTTACACACTTTATATGGCTTAGTGCCCTATTTATTCTATTACATCTTCATCGGCAACTGCATCCTGCCAATCATCCCATACTTTTACATTAGCATCATAACCGTCATAACCAAAATTCTGGCTCAACTGACCTTTTGTATTAGCTCTTATAGCACTATTAGGTATTGGCCAATAAACATTACGTTTATCCATTGTATAAAGTAAAGTTCCATTTGGAACAACAATACCATTAGGATGTTTATTATATAATGTATAATGAACAATACGTTGGTACCAGTAGCTTCCTCCTACTTTATCCGTTCCTGCTTGTTTGTCCCAAGTGTTAATATCATAAGTATTCCCCCATTCATCAGGCTTACCACTCATTGCTAAACAATGTGAAATACGAGTTAACTCAACATTTCTCCACTCTTCTAAATACAACTCTCTACCTCTTTCTGCACATATATCACCAATTGTTACAGCTCCATACATTTCGGTTGCTCCTGCCCTTTGTCTAATCGTATTTACATCTTGAGTAGCACCTCCTACATTACCTTGATAAAAACGAGCTTCTGCACGTAACAAATATGTTTCAGCCAATCTATATAAATACCAATGCGCTGTACTCCCAGTAGTTGCTCCTAAAAAATCGTTAGAATTAGAATTTCCTTCATTTACAACATCATGCAAATAAATTTTATACAAAGGAAAATCAAACCAATCTCGAATACTATCCTTGACCAATAAATTATTCATATCATCATACATTCTAAAATTGGTATCATAATCTGCCGAAGTTGGATCACTATATTTCATATCTTCCATATTCACCCAATTTCCTACGGTACTATTATGTCTTAAGTCATCATTATCTTCTACCCCATTAACATTCCACATAGTCTCTTGTGAATAGTATGACGCACTAATGGATGCAATACCTCGACCGAATGCTCTCGTATAATCATAATTCACATCATAATTTGAATTATTTGAAGCATAACGGTTTGCTCCTCTTTTCCCATCTGTAGGTGTTATAATGTTACCAGAGTTCCAAAAAGGCCCAAAAATACGCATTGAATGAAATGCTAAAAAAGACTGTGCTCCAGAATTTGGCATAACCATAATAGCTTCGGTATTAGCAGAAACAACTTTATTTTCTGGTCTATGTAAGTCCCAAATTACATTTCTTGTAATTGGCCAAGTTTGCTCATTACCTCCTTTATCAAATGTACCAAAAGAAGACTGAACAAGACTTAATCCAGACTGATCTATTAAAATATCTGCTTGATCTTCTGCTTCTTCAAATCTTCCTGAAGCCAAATAACATTTTATTAACAACTGACGACATGCTGCTTTATTGACCAAACCAATATATGGCAACTCTGACTGAGCTGGCACCCAATCTACAGCTTTTTCCATATCTGCTGTTATCATTTCTATAATAGCCTCTTTTTTGGTTGATGAATAATTCTGCTTAGGAACCTCTAAAATCTTTGTGATCAATGGTATATCTCCATACTGATACACTAAGTTTAAATATCTGTAAGCTCTATGAAAATATGCCTGTCCTTTGTATTTATTCTTAGCCTCATCTGTCAATCCTTCCACTTGATTAATATATGTTAAGACAGTATTTGCATATTTAATTCCATTATATCCTTCATCCCAATAATAACCTAAATAAATGTTATCATTTGTACCCGTATCAAAACGACCTGTTGGTGTAATAATGTTAGCATAATCTGCAGCTGTTTTGCTTACATCTGTTTTACCATATTTTGCCATATCAGAGAACACATACTCTGTACCCATAGGAACATTATTATATGCTTTACTATAGTGAATCCAAAAACCTCTTAAAGCCCTATCAGCATTGCTATTGTTGCCTGTAACCCAGACTCTGTAGTAAATGTAGTTTCTGGTTCATAAAAAGATAATGGATCTGGCTCCAAAATTCTTCTGAACATGATGTCAAAGCAGTAACACCTATTATAGTGATGATTACTAACTTTGAAATTTTATTTTTTAAATATCTTTTTCATCGTTATTTCTTTTTAAAGTGTTATTTAATTCCTAAATTAAAAGTACGTGTAGCAAGACCACCAGTTTCTGGGTCTCCAAAATACTTCCAATCTGCAGCCCATGTAGCTACATTACGAACCGATGCAGAAACTTTGAACTTTTGAATATTCCATTTATTAGAAATAGACTTTGGTAAAGTATAAGCCAACGCAATATTATCTAATCTAATAAAACTTCTATTATACAACATATTAGCACTTACTCCTGCTGGAGTTACTGCATTTAATCTAGCCCATTCATTTGTAGGGTTATCAACAGTCCAATAAGGATTTACAAAAGGATTATAATTATTAGTATACATACTCCCCGCATTAAATCCATTTAAATAATTTCCATTTAAAGATTTATGCCCTACATACGAGTACATATTAACTGAAGCATCCCAGTTTTTAAAGAAAGTAAATTCATTACGTAATGACCAATTGACAGGAGGTGCTGTTTGACCTAAAACTTTTTATCATTATCATTATACACAGGAGTACCATCTTCTAAATCATCATCAGTATAATGATTTGCTACTTTTGGATCCCCAGGATCTTGTCCATACTTCTCTGCTTCCTCCCAATTCATCTTTTTGCCAAATACCTACAACTTCATAATCCCATATAGCAGAAATTGGCTTACCAATATACCACCCATTACTAATATCATCTGCTTCTTTTTTTCCAATAACCTCTCCATCAGCATTCAAAATGTCTTCCATGTTTCCATACAATGCATTTATTTGATTTTTATTATAGGTTAAAGCAAAATTCGTACGCCACTCAAAGTTTTCTTTTTGTATATTAATTGAATTAATGCTTAATTCAAAACCTTGATTTTGTACTTCTCCTAAGTTTGTAGTTATTGATTCAAACCCTGAGAAACTAGGTAAACTTTGCGACATAATCATATCATTAGTTATCATGTTATATAGTTCAATTGAACCGTTTAAACGGTTATTAAAAAACCATAATCAAACCCAATATTTGTTGATACCGTTTTCTCCCACTGTAAATTAGGATTTGCCATTCTATCAATTGCCAAGTATTTAACATCTACAACTTCTCCAGACGCATCTACATATCCCATAGTAGCTCCTGTACCAGATCCTAAGTTAGCTAAAGACACATAAGGGTCTGCTAAAGATCTGTTTCCATTTTTACCCCAAGATAGTCTTAATTTTGCCAGACTCATTGCTTCAAAATTAAACCAATTCTCTTCACTTATATTCCAACCTAACGCTATCGACGGAAAAGTAGCGTAAGGATTTGATGCTCCAAAAGCAGAATAACCATCTCTACGCAAGGTACCTGTTAACATATAACGGTCGTCGTAAGAATAGAAAAGTCTTCCCATTAAACCATCTGCTGTTTGATGTGTATCAGTAGTAGAAAAACCACTATTATCTAATGTTGCATTAGAAGTGTTATGAAAACCTAATGCATCTGAAGGCTGAATATTTCTTGCATTGATAACATCACTCCATGAACGACGCTCTTCTGCTTCTTGAACAAAAGTTGCTATTATATGATGTTTCTCATTAAAGGTATAATCCCAAGTAATATTGTTATTCAAGTTCCAGTCAAACCTTTTCCACTTCCTCTTGTTACTCCAACATCTGCAGCATTCCATCCTTCATGATCTGCTGATTGAAAATATCTATCATAAAAAAATTGATAACGTGGTGAAGCGTTAAAAGAATAGGTAATTCCAAAAGGCAAAGTAACTTTGGTATTAAAAATAGCATTTAACACTGTATATCCTTTTTCTAATTCCATAAATTGACGATCATAATAATAATTATAACCTCCTATTTCAGTACCCATTGGTTGTCTAACATAAGCTCCGTTTTGATCTGTAAAGTTTGCATAAGGACTATTTCTCATCATGTTAGCATCCCAATAGTTAGTACCAGTACCAACTCTTATATCACCATCTGTACGATCCTGAAAGTTAACATTTGTACCAAACTCTAACCAATCAGTAATATTAGCGTTTACATTAATTTTTGCTCGAACTGTACTATAGTCATTTCCATTACAGCTCCCTCAGCAGATAGATACCCTAAAGACATATAGTAATTAACTTTATCACCTGCTCCAGAAACACTTACATTGTTATCTCTATTAATCCCTGTTCTAAAAGTACTATCATACCAATCGTGAGTTTTTCCAGCTATAAAGTTATCTAAAATTACTCCTTCTTGTAATCCTAAACGTCTTCCCCACACTTCTCTTAAACTTCTTCGTCAGTTTCTGTTGCTGGCTGATATGCCAACCACTCTTGTTCAGAAATCCCATATTTACTTAAATTATTTGGATTTGAAAAGTATCCTATTTGACCTACTCGATCAGCCATGTAAGCTTCATAGGTTCCTGTTGCAGGGTTAACATCGTAAGTTTTAGTTGTTTCCCAATCATCACGATATTTTGCATAACCATCAACATCATACACTTCTCTGTAAGCACTCTTTGTATTAATGGCAATATTGGAATTTACATTAATAACAGGCTTCCCTCTTTTTCCTTTTTTAGATGTAATAATAATTACACCAGCAGAAGCTTTTGAACCATAAACAGCTGTTGCTGAAGCATCTTTTAAAACATCTATTTGACCTATATCATCTGGGTTAATTTCTGAAAGTTCTCCATAAAACTGCATTCCATCTAAAATAATTAGCGGTGAATTATGACCTCCTCCAGAGTAAACAGAAGTTTGTCCACGAACTTGTAACGAACCTCCACCCTTAGCATCTGAAGAATATCCTACTTTTAAACCTGGTACACCACGTAAAACATCTTGTACTGTTTGAGGGTTCTCATTAGCTAATTTATCTGGTTTTACTTGTACAACTGCACCAGTTAAATCTTTTTTACGCATAGAACCATATCCTACTACTACTACTTCTTCTAAATTAGCAGCATCTACCTCTAAGTTTATCTTTATGGTTTTTTGATTCCCTACAGTAACATCTTTTGACTTATAACCAATATAAGACACAACAAGAATTGCATCAGAATTGGCTACATTTATCATAAAATTACCATCAAAATCTGCTAAAACCCCATTATTTGTGTTCTTTTCTACAACATTTGCCCCGGGTAAAGGCATTCCATCACTATCCATTATAGTTCCTGAAACCTGAACTCCTTGTTGCTGAACATTACTAATAACTGGTTTTACTTTTATAACAATGGTATTGTTATCTGAAAGTTGATAGTCTAAATCTTTTGTTGATAGACTTTGCTCTAATAATCTAGTTACTAAGATTTCTCCTTTTTTTAATTGAACTTTTGGAGCATTATTAAACAAAACTTTTGGGTACAGAAAACGATAGTTCGTTTGTTGTTTAATAATCTTAAAAACTTTCTCAACTTTAACTAGCTGACTTTGTTTTATAGTGACTTTTTCTTGAGGAAATGAAGTTTCTCCATTTAAACCAAAAACTGTTGTACATAATAAAAAAATGAACGTTTTCATAATTGTAGATAATAGTCGCCTAGGACAAACCGAATAGACAACTGTTGCTTTTTTTTTCATAAATTGGCATTGTGTTAGTTAAAATTTTAATTAATTACTCTGGAAGGGAAGAAGTTTGATACACGTCCAAATGTTTTATTACTTCTCCCTTTCTTTTTCTTTACTGTATTGTTACTTTCTTATCACTTATTTCATATTTTTTAATTATTTTGTAATTTTTAATAAAATTTAGTATTTCATCAATACTTTGCTCTTTATCTAAGATTCCATTAAATTCAATATTTTCAATTTCCTTATTCTCAAAAATTACTTCCATATTATACCATCTAGATAATACTTTCATAATCTCTTTTAATCTTTTATTTTCAAAGCTAAAAACACCTTCCTTCCACGAAACCTCGTTATAAACATCAACCATTTTAAAAGTCAACTTATTTGTTTTTAAATTTATAATAGATTGCTGATTTGGAATCATTTTTTGAACCTCACCTTCATGTTTTAATTTTACTTTTCCTTCAACTAAAGTTGTATATATATTGGTTTCATCTTTGTAAGCTTTTACATTAAACTCTGTACCTACAACCTCAATTTCTTGATTATTGTTTAATACCTTAAACCCTGAGTTTTTATTTAATCGACTTGGTGAAACATCAAAATATGCTTCACCATAAACCAACTCAACCTCTCTTGCTTTTCCATCAATAAAGCTTACTGGATATTTTATTTGAGTCTCTGAATTTAACCAAACATGGGTACCGTCTGATAATTCAACATGAAATTGTCCACCTCTAGGAATAGTTAAGTAATTATACTTAATAATATTATCGGCTTCATTATCATTGTAAATCAATTTAGTTCCGTTACTAGAAATATTATGCTTCTTAAAACTTTTTCCTTTTTCCAAAGTCATAACAGAACCATCTTCTAAAGTTAAAACTGCTTTATCTGTTCCTTTTTCTATATTACTGCTAAATATTTTAACATTTTTATTTTTAGGGGTAAGTAAGTTTATATTTGTAAAATAATAAGATGTAG
>CBDEVQ010000063.1:0-8553 GCA_965243605.1 Flavobacteriales bacterium | reverse complement strand
AAAATAGACGTAAATCCTCTTTTATGGGAAGTAAGTTGCCCAATGTTATGAATTCAACAAAATATCTTTTCAATAAAAACTGGATATTCGAATCTGAAAAAATAGAAAAAAGTAGTTCTATAGGGTTAATTTTGCATTTTGTAACTTACTGGTTTACAACACTTGTCAAAAAAAAGTTGTCGCACATTTTTGAAAACATACGACACTTTTCTTTTACGAACATATTATAACACATATTAATAAAGTCTATTAAACTCATCTCATCTTCTATAGATGTTTGATAGTTTATTTGATATTCTATATTATTGTAGATATATCTTACTTTATCTTTATAATAATATTTCTTTACTGTTACTTGTTCTATCATTTTCTATATCTTTTACCGTCTTTTAGTATTATTGGCTCTATGTATTCGCCTAGAATATAATTACTATTTTCATCTTTTGGGTAATTTTCTACAGGGTAGTTTAAGGCTTTAGTAAACTTTTTCTTGTATTTCTTATTGCAGGTAAAGTAAATATACCTATGCTTACTGCTTCTAAACTTTCTTAATCCATTTTGTTTAGTGTTATCATAATGTCTTGAGTGTTTACCTCCTTCAACATACTTATCAGTTCTGCTTTTAGTAGCTCCTGTGTAAATAAAGTTTGTTGCTTGATAAATATAACCATTATGATTCATTTGCTTGTCTGCATAGCTAACAATTATTAAATTATACTTTTTAAGCTTTCTTAAGCACCAGCTAACAAAATAAGATAGCTGTATATTAATACTTCCATCAACGCAAAGTCTATTTAACTCATAAACATTTGAACTATACTCTTTGCCACACACTCCAATACATAAGCTATTACTTGCTGGTTTACCGAAAGTGCAAACTGCCTTTAATTTATTATCTTCATAATATCCAAAAGAATATGTTATACTAGGCTTTCTTCCACTATAGTGTCTAGGTAGTAAAAAACTAATTGCTTCTTTATAACTTATTTCTTTCATTTTCTATGTCTTTCTACTGTTCTTATTGTTACTCCTAATATGTCTGATATATCTTTATTGTTTATATCTGGCTTTAGGTTTAGTATTTCTTGTATCTTTTGTTTAGTCTTTATATTAGCTACTCTACTTATCTCTTGTATACGGATATCTATCTCTAGACTTCTTCTCATATCTTCTAGGTACTTTGAATATCTGTTCTTATATTCTTTGTTCCATTTATAGATACTAATATGTATCCAAGACATAGGTTTATTATAGTTAGTAAAGTTTCTTTACATAGTGTCTATTCCAATTACCATCTAATTTAGACATCCATACAAACTCATAACCATCGTATATTACTTTATGGTTAGTTATGTCTTTTAGTTGTTTAAGGTGGTTATCTGACCAACTTGTCTTATACATCTATAGTTATTGTTTCTATATCATTCTCCGAGTCTCTTATGAGTTTAAGAATGGAATTGTATCCTTCCATCTCGGAGATATAATTGTTCTTTATGCATCCTATGATGTGCATTAATCTAAGCTTGTACTTATCAGACATTATAGTCCTGTAGTTATACCATTATCCATAACTTGTATGATATGTCTGAAGGTACTTCTTTCTTGTTCTCCTGTTACATCTACTCCATTGATGAAGAATCTGTAATGGTCTTTCTTGTCTGTTGGTATTAGTTCAAATTTATTCATAATTATCTTTCTTCGTTAAAGGTTAAAAATTCTTCTATAATTTGTTCTGGACAAACTACACCACTTGATTTAAGTTTAGATTTAAACATCATAGCGTCTATAGATGTGCAAAATTGAAAAAAACTTTATTTGATTTCTTCTGTTAAATATAAATTCATAATCATACTCCATCCTCTTTTGGTATTAAGGTTTCTAATTGTTTTTCTATTTCTTCTACTTTTCGGTTAAGTTTGTTAGTGGCAACGTATATTGACGTTATAGCACTTTCTATAATCTTAAACCTCTCTTTAGTTGTATGTTTCTTTTTTATACTCATAATTAAAACATTCTTAATTGTTGTTTATGTATATTTAATCTTTTTAATAGCTGATTCGTAGTAATTGACATCAATTTCACAAGCAGTTAAGTCGTAACTTTAGGTTATGGCAAGCTATAGCTATACTACCACTACCTAAATGAGTGTCAAGTATTTTATATCCTTGCTCGGCATAATTAATTAAAAGCCATTCGTAAAGTTTAACTGGTTTTTGAGTTGCGTGTATTCTATTTTTATCATTATTATCTATCTTGACTAGTTTAGGAAGTTTATCTACAGAATACCAAGCATACTCTATCTGACTCATAGTGGGAATGTACACCATTTTATCCCAAGTTATTAGGCTTCTACATCCTTTTTTCCATAAGTAAGGAAAATAATTACCTCCCCAAACTATCTGCTCTTTAGAAACCCTCATAAGTTCTTTAAAATAAGAGTCTTTAGGTATTGAGTCATCCCAACTATGATTATCAAATCTAGAATTGCTGTTTCTATCTGAACCTCCAGAAGTTGTCTTTTTACCTAATCCATACGGAGGGTCAACTATAGCTAGGTCAAAATAATTATCACTATACCTAGCCATTAGTTGCATATTATCCTCGTTAGTTATGTTCATTATTTAGAATTTGTAGATAAAATCCACTTACCATACACGTAATCTCTAAGTTCCTTATCACTACACTCCATTAGTCCAAACAAATAGTGTTTAAACTGCTCCCTATTACTCGGTATGAATGAGTCTTTGCATCTTGTTAAATACGCAATACGTTCTGTTAATTTTAAAACATCTAAATTATCTCTTTTATGCATAATCTCTACATAAGACTTAGCTCCATACAGCTGATGTGCTGGGCAACCTATACTTTTTAATTTATCTAAAGTCTTTAATATCAAAGTAGATAGGCTTTTATTTTTTAATTTAGCTTTTCCCAGTTTTAAACTTTCTTGAATCGTTACAAAGTATATCTACAATTAAGGCTAAAGATAAAGAAGTAGACTCATTGGCTTTGTTAAACCGTGTAGTAAGCTAAATACTGCTCTAGCTCTAAGTTGTCACTACCAAAGTTCAACCAGCTACTTAAAAACTCCTTGTAACCCCAAGCTTTAGAGGATGTGTTTAAGTCTGCTATTAGATGTATCAATTCCTTCTCGTTAGGAACTGTAAATACAGTACACTCCAAGTCCTTTATTCCTTTGTGAGATATAGCAGCTTTAACTAGATGCTGTCCATCAGCTATGTATCTTAATCCAGAACTTTCAACTATACCTATAATAGGATTTCTTAATATACCCCATTTATTAATACTTTCAATCATAGTTTTAATATGAGGCTTAGTTGTTTTTCTGTTATACTTAAACGGATTGTCTGATAACTTCTTTAATTCTTCCTTTGTTAATTTAATTGTTTGTCCTTTCATTTTGTTTATTGTTTATATTAATAATTTATTTACTTTTCAAATCTATTGATTATTTTTAACACTACCAAAATTATTCTACTAATTTTAATACGATGCCATAAATTAGCATCCCTACTGTTAGTGAAAATGCTAGAAATAGTATTATTCCTTCTAGCACATTTGGTTTATTTTTCATAGTTCTTTGTATTTGTCTTTTAATGATACATAGTGATAATCAGACTTACTTAGTTTTAGGTCTATTAAGTCATCCATTGCTTCCTGTCTTCTTATACAAGCAGGTAATTTGTCTATTAATTGTTGTATTTTTTGTATTAATTTCTTTTTGTACATATCTTATAATTTAAATTATTAACCAACCTATTAAAAGCCCTCCTAAAAAAACATACTATTGCTGTTTTAAATAACACTATTATTGCTACCACACATTCCTTATCTGTCATAATATCTTATAGTTTATTAGTTAAGTACCTCTCTAGTCCTGCTAATGCTCTCCAAGCTACCTTTGTTAGGTGTAAAATACCATCTTCATCTGCAGGATTAACTGTATGGTCCTATTAAGTGTCTAGTTAGAGCATCATACTCGTCTGTTGACTTATTCATATCCCAATGTAGTGGTTTATCTGGGTGATGTTGGTCATTACCAGCCTTACTACACTTAGCTACTTCTTTTAAGGCATTTGGGAAGTACTTTAACACACCACTAAACACAGGTATGTTCTTTCTAGCTTCAGCATTACTTAAAACCTTCTCTACATACTTGTATTGCCCATCTTCTTGCATTTCTGCCCATTTTTCTCTTGTATTCATACTAGTTCTTTTGATATATTCTGGTTATTACTAATTGAATGATTCCAAAGTAGAAAACAATGTCTTCTTCGTAAACCTCATCACTTTCGAAGGGATAATGCCTTAATCCTAGCAATAAACCCTTAAAAAACCCAATTCTTACCTCATATCTTACTAAATCCATTGATTAAATTGTTAATAATTAATACTAAATTGACTTTGATATTAGCAAATATAGTTTTATTTTATTTATTTACCTAATAAAAAGACAAAAAAGACAAAAAACGTTATAAGATTATGAGTAAAATAGAACTTGATATTAGTATTCCTAATGATTTAAGTGGAATAACTGTAAAGCAGTACCAAGAATACGCTAAACTGTGGGAAGATAACAAGGAAGTGGAGGATTATGAGTTTATCAACAAGAAAACACTAGAGATATTCTGTGGATTGGATTTAAAAGACTCTTTTAAGATACCAATTAACACTTTTGATAACATATTAAGTCACATAAACGACTGTTTTAATGAGGATAAGCCATTTATAAACAGATTTAAGATGACTGATGCAGAAGGTATTACTGTAGAGTTTGGTTTTGAGCCATCTCTAGATAAAATATCATACGGAGCGTTTAAAGATGCTGAAAATTATATGAGAGACGTAAAAGACTTACATAGATTAATGGCAGTCCTTTACAGACCTATAATAAAAGATATAAGTAACAAGTATCACTACAGAATAGCTGAATATGAGGGTAGTGATATGTTCTCAGAAGTGATGAAAGATGCACCAGTTAATGTAGCATTGGGAATGCAGGTTTTTTTTTATCGTTTAGGGACAAAATTGTCGAAATATACAATGGACTCTTTAATGGAACAGGCGAAACTAACGACCAACAAGGAAGGAAAGCAGCTTTTGGAAGAAAATGGGGAGATTATCAGTCGTTTTTATGCCTCGCACAAGACGATGTACGAAGACTTGACGAAGTCTCAAAGCTTCCATTACACCAATGTATGATGTACTTGGAATATGTACAAGACAGAGCCAAATTAGAGGCTAGATTAGTAAAAGATATACAAAATAAGAATAGATAATGGCACAAAACCAAGTTTACAACGTACTAGACAGCCTAAAGGCACAATTATTACAGCATCCACAATGTAATACTGTTACTACAGGTAACTTATCTGATGTTGACCTAGCGAAAACAACTATATTTCCCTTAACACACTTAATTGTTGACACAACAACTCTAAGTTCTAGGACAATTACAGTAACATTAAACGTTATTTGTATGGATATAGTCGATATAAGCAAAGATAAAGCTACAGATAACTTCTATGGTAACGATAACTCTCAAGATGTCTTAAATACGCAGTTAAACGTCTTAAACTACCTATTTATGCAATTAAAGAGAGGAGACTTATGGGATGTTAGGCTAATTACCGATAATGATATGGATGCAACTCCTTTTATGGAGAAATATGAGAATATGTTAGCAGGATGGGAAGGTTCTATACAAATACAACTACCTAACGAAATAAATATCTGTTAATGGAAAAGAAAAACCTTGCAGCAGAGCTAAATAAGATAGCTGAAGAGTTTAAGGTTAGGCTTCAAAGAGGAGCTAGGCTAGATAAGACTGTTGCTACAGGTAAGTTTGCTAATTCATTTAAGGTTAAGGTAGAAGATGACTCTATAGAGATAACATCTGATGCAGAATACGCAAAGTATGTTGTTGATGGTACTTTACCGTCAAATAGTAATGCAGGTTGGGAGAAGAAGAAGAGAAATATAGAATCTTGGATAAAAGCTAAAGGTATTAGACCTTATAGAAAGCTAAAGAGTGGATATAAGTTTGCTAAAACATCAACACTAAAAAATAGTGCTTATAAAAGTGCTGTTTTTGCTATAATGAATAGTATATCCGAAAGAGGTACAATAAAAAGGTTTGGCTACAAAGGTAGTAACCTATTTGAAAGAGTGTATAAGGAGATTGAAGGTAAGATAGGTGTAGATATAACGGAAGCATACTCTGAAGATTTAAGAATTGAATTAAGAAAAATAATAAATATAAGCAATGAGTAAGATACTAGCAAGAAGTCCTTATTGGATTAATGCAACAGCCACAGGTTTAATAAATGCTTCTATAGAGCTTTGGGTTTATGATGGGGTAACATTACAGGATAGACCCAATACACCTAGCTACACTATAACATCTACTGTTACAGATACTCCTAATAATGTATATTGGGA
This sequence comes from Flavobacteriales bacterium, assembly GCA_965243605.1. Classification (GTDB taxonomy): domain Bacteria; phylum Bacteroidota; class Bacteroidia; order Flavobacteriales; family CAJXXR01; genus JBMYYR01. The sequence continues at coordinate 2,091 of CBDEVQ010000063.1, read as the reverse complement.
TATATCTGATTTAGTAAAAGACTTTATCGATACTAAGTATTATATTACTGGAGACAGAGCTACTGTATGGGTTGACTATAGAATTACTACAGTAACAGACACAGGAACAACTCAAGGTTCAATACAAACTGGAGACTACGCTGTTTATGGGTATTCTTATTATGAAGAAGGTTATAACTTTGCACCAACAGGTGGTTGTCTTATAGACAATGATATAATATACAAATTAGAAGATAATGATGTCTCTATTCCTTTAGCTAGAAAACTCTTTAAGGATATATCTTTTTTTAATGGAGATGAGCTAGTGCATTCTGTAGTAAACGAAGAACCTTCTGATTGGAACGATTCTGATGAGCAGGTAGAATACTTTGGTGTTAGTGGAACATCTCCATCTTTATACAGTAATTTTGAACAAAGAATATATTATAAAGGTGGTACTTTTGAGACTAACAAATGTATAGAGGCATTTTTAGATGAAGAGGAAATATATCCTATTACAAAAGTAGTTATTTCTTCTTATGATTCTTCTGTTCCATTAAGAACAATAATTGTAGAAAACATAAGCGAATGTAAATACACTCCTTACAAGATAATATTTAGAAATAAGTATGGTGCTAAGCAAGAATTATGGTTCTTTAAGGCATCTAGATTATCTATGCAGGTCGAGAGAGAGCAGTATCAAGGAAACACAATAAAAGACTATAGGGCTGGAAACATATCATCTCACAGGAATGTAAACTTTGCTACTACATCCAAAGAAACATTAACTATAAATAGTGGTTTTGTTCCAGAGGAATTTAACGAGGTGTTTAAGCAACTTATGCTTAGTGAGCAGGTGTGGATAGATTATAAGCAACAAGTATTGCCAATAAATGTATCTAATCAAACCATAGACTACAAGACTAAATTAAACAATAAACTAATAAATTACACAATAGACGTAGAATTTTCTTTTAATACAACAAATAACGTTAGGTAGATGAAAAACTTAGAGCTTTACATAAGTAATGAAAGAGTTGACTTGTTTGATTTTGAGGCAGTAAACCTAAATCAAAAGATAAAGGATGTTAGAGATATTAGTAAGATTTTTACCGACTACTCTCAATCATTTAAAGTACCTGCTTCATCAAACAACAATAAAATATTTAAGCATTACTACAACTTTGGTATTCAAGATGGTTACGATGCTAGATTTAAAGCTGATGGATTAATTAAGGTAGGTGGTGCAGACTTTAGATTTGGAAAGGTAAGGTTAGATGGTGTTGATATGAGGGAAAACAAACCCTTTGCTTATCGGCTTGTGTTTTTTGGAACTACAGTAAATCTTGGAGGTATACTAGGGGATGATAAATTATCAAACCTAGACTATTTAAATAAGTTTAATCACGCATACGACTATAGTACTGTTAGAAGTGGTTTTATTACAGGATTACAATACGACTCGACATCAGAGTCAATGATTACTGGTGTTGCAGGGGATATCGTGTATCCATTTATATCTTGTTATTCTTATTATTATTACGACTCAACTCCAGAAGACCACGGACAACCAGATATAGTACCTCCTAGTAGAAACTTACACAAACATAGTGGTACAGCACATAACGGAATAGACTATAGAGATTTAAAACCATCTATAAAGGTAAGACACATAATAAATGCTATAGAAGCTAAGTATAGTGGATTGTTTTTTGATAAGACTTGGCTAGACACATCTCCTTTCAATGAACTTTACCTACATCTTCATAGAGACAAAGGTTTTTTAAGTGCAGTAGAAAATTCTGAAAGAGTATTTACTCAGCAAGACTTTGGGGTTAACTTGGATTTAGGTAATATTGTTACTAACGAATATGATAGCTACACTTTAACGTATAGCATAAGTCCTGTATCTGGAACAGGTAATTATAGTTTAAGAGTTGTAGATACACGCTCTGGAGAAACATTAGGTTATTCTAATAACTTAAACGGAGATGGAAGTTTAGTCATAGACTATAGTGTTTTGTCTTCTGAAGACCCTAGAAATTGGAACTTAAACTTCTACATAACAACAGATGAAGATTCTACCTTGGATACTTTTAATGCTTCTTTAGA
>CBDEVQ010000062.1:0-8346 GCA_965243605.1 Flavobacteriales bacterium | reverse complement strand
TGGAAAAAGGGGAGGAAAGTTTTTATAAATGGTTATTAAATGAATAGTTGACTTTATTTTTTATAAAATAAAGTCGTAGTTAAATTTATAGAATGGAATTAATAGCAGGTGCATTATTGCTTAGTTCTGGTTATTATCTTAATCAAAATGATAAAAAACTTCGTAAATCGAATAAAAATGAAAATGAAAAACAGCAAAAAGGAGGAAGTGCTGGATCTAATTTTGGTCACGCCTTGCTAGGCCCAATTGGAGAGAATTTAGGAATTGTTGGAAAAAATAGTAATTTAACAGTTGATCAAGATAAAATTGGAAAAAGTTTTAATTTACATTTTTATAATAAACGTGATATTACTAATCCTAACTTTAAAGAAGAATCTTTAGTTAAAAATCTAACACCAGAAACAATTAAGAGAATCAAAGCTCAAGTAGATCTTGATAAAGTATACAGTGAAGAAAATCGTAATTTAAATGATGTTGGGTTTCAAACAGCCAATACTTTAGGTTATCAAACAGGAGGAGGATTTAGTAGTTTACCCAGTATTGATGATATTGAAAAAGATGTAAAATTAACACACTCTAATATGGTACCTTTTTTTGGAAGTAATATTACACAAAATGTCCATGATAATGGAGCAACTAGTCAAATTTTAGAGAATTATACAGGAAATTATCGTACTAGTCGCCGTGATAACAAACAAGAAGTCGAATATTTATTTGATCCTGATCCAAATAACAGAAATGTCTATGGTGCTAGTACAGAGATGGTTACTAATCGTGATCAAACAAGATTCTTTCCTAGTGCTACTGGCAAAAAACATAATGAATTGCCATTCGAACAAATCCATGTTGGAAAAGGTATTGCTAATGGTTACACTGCAAGACCAAATGGTGGTCTTCAAGGTCTTGGTGATGATGTTCGTATTTTACCAAAAACTACAGACGAACGCCGTGTCAATCCTAAAATTACATATGAGGGTCGTGTTGTTGCTGGTAAGGCACCAACCGAAAAAGGTAAACTTATTGGTAGACAGACCCTTAAGAAACCTAAAGCAATTGTATGGAATCATAATGGTGAGAGAAATTTTGCTACAACAGGTGTTCATAAAAAGAATCGTCAACGTGCTGACGTTATTTTTAAATCTACTAATCGTGATAAATTACATCGCGAATACAAAGGAGGTGCAGCTCCAACATCCAAGAGTCATAATACCCCAGATTCTCTTAGAGGTAAAAAGAAGATCAGTCACAAAAAGAATTTCCTTAACACTCCTCATAGAAATCTTGCACAAGTATCTGGTAAACGTATGAATGATCTTGGTAAAACAAGTTTTTGGAATAAACCAACAGAAAGAAGTATGCAGAGTACCAGAGTCCATTATACTAATGTTCGTGATGCTCCTAAAGGACAACAATACTTTAGTGACGGTACCAGATACACACGTAAACAAGATCTTATTTCCAATCGTCCTGGTAGTAGAGGAGGAATGGTTGGAGGTGATGGAAGTTGCGGAGTTGAACTTGGAAAAGCAGGTCCAATGCTTGCTACTAGAGGCCCTTCTTACGATCCGCGTGAAATTGCAAGAACTACTATTCGTGAAACAACAGAAAATAATACTCATGATGGTTTCTTAAATGGTAGTCATAAACGTCGTGGTCCTGTCTATGATCAAAATGAGACAGCTAAAACTACTATTCGTGAAACAACTGAAGATAATCGTCATAAAGGTTGGGTTGGAAGTCATAAGAGAAAGGGTAAAGTTTATGATCAAAATGATGTTGCGAGAACAACAATTCGTGAAACAACTGAAGATAATACTCATGATGGTTTCTTACATGCTAGAAGAAATCGCGGTCCTGTTTATGATCAAAATGAAACTGCCAAAACAACTATTCGTGAAACAACTGAAGATAATCGCCATAAAGGATGGGTTGGTGATCATCAGAAAAAAGGACGTGTTTATGATCAAAATGAAACTGCTAGAACTACTATTCGTGAAACTACAGAAGATAATCATCATAAAGGTTGGGTTGGTAAATCTAAAAGAAAAGGTAGAGTTTACGATCAATCTGAAGTTGCTAGAACAACAATTCGTGAAACAACTGAAGATAATAGATATATTCCCAGTGCTGATCGCGGTGCAATACAGAGAGGAGGTGGTTATAGTACCACTAATTGGGAGGCCAAGAATCCCCAAAAAGCATATCTTTGCAATCATGAGTATGTTGGAGCAGGTGAAGCGACCAGTAATAAGAAACCTAGAAGTTATAGTGGTGAATATAAAGTCAATACAAATAAAGAACAAATTGCTATTGGTAGATCACCAACAGAGGTCAAGAATGCAATTAATCTAGGAAAAGAAAGTGTTAATATTAATGTTAAGAAAATTCAAAGTGATTATGAGATTCCTCATATTTATGGAAAAGGAACCAGTGTTGGAAATATGTACAATAATTTCCACAATCTAACAACCCGCAAAAATATCACGCCAACTCAACCAGACAGATTACAAGCAGATATCCTCGACCAAGTAAAATTCAACCCACTCAACATCAACCAAAACCTCAACTAATGCCTTTTTTAGTGCCTTTTTCTAAAAAAGGCAAGGCCCAGCCTTGCTACGCTCGCTACGTCATCCGGGTTGCAAAGCTAAAGCAAAGCGACCAAAAACTCTTGTTGCTCCACCGCTACGCAGTGGTGGAGCAACAAGAGTTTTTGGCCTTGCCTTTTTCTAAAAAAGGCACATTATTCGTCGTCGGAATCGAGGAGACAACAGTTGCCTTGGGGTAGATTGAGTTTTGGGGTTGAAATTGGGACTGAACTTACAGGTGTGAATGATACGGGGCGTGGGGTTGGTTGCTCATCAGGTGGTAAGACTTGAATCTTCTGAATTTCGAATTTGAGACCAAACTTGCCCTCAGGTGAAATCCAAACCTTCTTTGCTTGCAGATCCATTAAACACTTTGACCTGCGTGGAATAGTTTCAATACAAGGTTCAATAAAACCATTGTTCTGATTATAACATGGTGTCTTTACCTCACCTGATGTGTAATCCTTTAAAAATGCACCCTTAAACGTTGGTGAATAGTCACCATTACTTTCACGAACAATCGGAGATAATTTTGCTCTAACCTGTTCTACAGTAGCATCTTTCGTCTCCATACTGTTACTAAATAAACGCCACTCTTGACGACGATCAAACGCAGTTTGAATTAAAATCTCCTCTAACTGCTTAATACCATCATAAAATGCTTTATCCTCATCTCGTGACTGGTAAAGATTAACAACTACATTAGGGTTCTTTTTATTGCCATAAAGTCCATCAGAATAACCAAATGGTGTGACTAAAGCATGAGTGCGAATATTGATACTAGACTTGTTATATTGAATAACGGCAGTACCAAATCCACTACCACCAAATCCAGCAGGTTTAATAATGGTATTGGTGTTGTTTGGAGAAAATTCAGATGCCTTGCAAACAATATGATCTTCCATGTTTTCAAAATTTCCTGTTTTCAAATTTGTTTATACTTTTATTTAAAAAGTTTTCTTTAAACCAAAAACACTCAATCAAAATTTTTCGTCATCGCATTTTTATAAGACACAATTAAAAACTTATTTACATGGATGATTCCCCCATCCATTAAAACAAAGTAAATATATACACTTATAGTATATAATGAATCTTTTTTATCCTGCACTAGCTGGAATCCTAACATATAAATATGCCGAATATAAAGCCTATTCAAAAGAAGGTCATATTTGTGGTCTAGAAACTTTGTTTTGGTTGGCGAATAGTATAATAGCTGTCTCTATTATGGTATATATTGATTTGATTATTGGTAATCCTAATCTACTTCACGTAGTTTTAGTTGTTTTATTTGCCAATGAAGTTTACTTCCCCCTAGTGATACTTTTAGGTGATATTTTGAAAAAGATTTGCGATTTTTTACAAGAAGGTCACATATAAGAAATAAATTCTTATATGTATACATATAAGAAATAAATTCTTATATAAATTTCCCAAAACCTCCAAAGGACAGCTCCACCACGCTACGCTATACGTAGTATGCGGTGGAGCAAATAGAGTTTTTGGTCGCTTTGCTTTAGCTTTGCAACCCGGATGACGTAGCGAGCGTAGAAAGGCTGGGCCTTGCCTTTTTTAGAAAAGCACACTATTTGCCGAAATTGCGTTTTTTTTGGGTCAAGGTATTTTACTTTGAGTGTGTTGAAAATATCGCGTTCTGACTTTGCTGGGATCATATGTCCTTTTTTACCATTCTCAACCTTATATAAACCAAACTCTGTAAGAGTATATCCTTTTTTAAGTGCAACACGTCTCATTTGGACATTGAAATTTTTACTTCCCGTGAAATGAAGTAATGCAGAAGGATAACTGTCATAACTAACAATATGAAAATCAATCTGTCTTGCATGATTTAGTAATTTACAAACTCCTCGAAATAACTGTCCTGGTTTAATTAACATATCATCAATCAAGAATCCAATTTGAGTTAATTCATTGACAATATCTCTCAAAAAAGTATATTGACCACTCTTAACATTCTCAATTCCAATAATCTTTTTGTGCGTGATTAAAATATCAATATCACCACTAAATGGTTTACCACGTCGATGACTACCACAAATTTCATATTTTAAATCTTTATCAATCTTCTTTAATACTGGTTCAATAATTGGTCTTACTAATGTAATCTCATCATATGGAACTTTTAATAATAAATCATCATAATATCTCATTCCAATTTCTTGTTCATGAGTGATTGAAATATCCATTTTCTGATATTCACCAGATTTCCAAATTTTAATTAATTCCTGAGCATCATGAATACCATATTGATGATAAAGATTAAGAGCCGTTTTATCAGCGATTCCTTTAATAGTAGATAAACTTTTAATAGCCTCAGATTCACCTGTAACAACATTATCCAATTCTTTTAAAGTACCAGTTTCAATAATTTCATCAATTCTATCAGCAATACCTTTTCCAATTCCCTTAATTTCTTTGGCCTGAAAACCACTAGAAATTTCTTCATCATGGTCTTTTAATGCCTGAATAGCATTCTTAATAGATCTGATTCTAAAATTGTTTTGAGATTTTAATTTTTTATCAGCTTCAACACGATTTTGCTCTATCTTTTGATGCAATAATTGTTCCAAAATATCAGTACACTTGCAATTTAAATTCTCACCAGAAATATTAACCGGTTTTAAATCAATAAAATCTTCCTGGCTAACATCACCAGAACTCTTCTTTAACTTGATCTTACTCACATCAATCTTAATCTTCTTATCAGACATGATAACTCACCAATTAATACCAACTATAAATCAATTCAATTTTTTTTTTCCAAATGCCTTTTTCCAAAAAAGGCAAGGCCCAAAAACTCTATTTGCTCCACCGCATACTACATATAGCGTAGCTGTCCTTGGGGTAGGTAAAAATAGTTAAGGAAAGATAAAATATATATATGATTAATCATATATATTATATATTTATTAAAAAGGACCGCCTCACCGCATACTACGTATAGCGTAGCGATGGAGCAAATAGAGTAGCAAGGCTGGGTCTTGCCTTTTTCTAAAAAAGGCATTTGTTGGTGTCATCGATTGTGTTGATAAATTCTACGTTTTTGGGGTTGGATAGTTCCTTCATTTGTTGTTTGTGTAATTCTAATCCAGCATTAATTAATTCCTCTGAGGCACCTTGTTCACTAGTGACAACGGGACATGTTTTTTCTGCAAAATCTTGGTGAAATTGTTGTGTTAGAGCCTCTAATTGGGCATGTGATTGTTCAGGAGATATAATATTGTTATCAAGAGGTGCTGAACTTAATACCTGATTTGAATCATCATAACCAAAATTAAGAACCTCTTCTACGCTTGTACTCTGCATTGATTTATACTGATTAAAAATGTAATTAAATTCTTCTGGGTTATTAGCAGGATTAAACATATCAGTCTTCTGATTGTTCTGAAAACTATATAAATCGTTATCACGATCAGCTAATCTACTAGTTAATAAATCATCTAACTTTGTATCAAGATCAATATCTTGATTTTCAGGATTAATTGAGTCTAAACCTTCTGTTGTAGTACGTGTTTCTTCAAATTTCTGTAAAAACTTTTCCAAATCAAATACAGAACTTTTCTGATTTTTAGAATCTTCGTCAAACTTCATAAATTTTTCGTTAACATGATAAGATGTATCACGATTTTCATCTTTAAATTGATTAAAAGTGGTTGCTAAACTGTTATCATATTTGCTACGATTCTCTGGATCTTTGAGAACTTTATATGCAAGATTAACCAATCTATATTTCTCTGTATCACCACCCTTATCTGGATGATATTTCAAACTTAATCTAAGATATTGTTCATAAATTTGGTCAGTGGTTGCATCTTGACTTAATCCTAAGATCTGATAAAAATCAGTCTCTTTTTCCTTATTAACTATATCAGACATTTCAATATTTCTGATTTATATACTAAACTATACTTCAAAAATAATTACATTAACCGCAAATCTAACAACAAAGTTAATATAACTTGTATCAAAAATTAGATTTGACAAGATTTTAATTGGTCCTTAATTCCAAAATAAGTTTCATCAGAATTTAGTTTTAATGGTGTTTCTCTTTTTCCTGTATACATATTTGTATAATTGATAGATTCGAAAATGTAATAAGAATCGTTTACTTTTTCAATTGAATTGATGAAATATTTTAGAATTTTTGACATTTCAATTACTGGATCTTTTTCAATATCAATCCATGTTGCTAATTCAATTTTATAATTAAAATCTGGAAAAGGAAAAAGTTGTTCCCATTCCATTTTTTTCAAATATGTATGTTCAGGACAATCCTTTCTAAAATTATCTAATGATCTCAAAAAATCTTCAAGAACCTCTGATCGAAAACTAAGTTCAATCCAATAAATCTTAGAATTGTTTGTCATATTTAATTATTTGTGTGATTTGATTAACTTTTTAAGAGTTAATCAATTTTTAGTTAATAAATTTTTAAGTTAATCAATAAGGTAATTGAGATTAATAAAGTCTGGTTGAAGTTCCAGTTTGACTTGGTCCCATTTGTCCTCTACCTGTTGGTAATCCAGGGATAAGGGATTGTTCACGTCTACCATTAAATTGATTATTAATTTTCATATGTCCTAAAAGACTATTTCCTCCATATGCATCATCTAAACTGACACCTGAATTTCCAAATCCTTGAGGCATATTAGGAACATTCTGTTGGGGTCTTCCTCCCATATTAGATACTTGTGGTGGAAATGCTGTTCCGTTCGGTTGTCCTAAATTACCTGGATGTTGTGGAACCATTGGATTATTAGGTGCAGGTGGATGAAAATTACCTCTTACATTTGCTTGAAGATTAGGTTGTTGTTGTTGTTGAGGTATATTATTATTGGTAAAACCTCCATATGGTGGGGGTCTTGGATTAGCATAAGGATTATTAAATCCACCTGGTTGTTGAACCATCATTGGATTTTGTTGTATAGAAGGAGAAAATGGATTATTATTTTGTTGTTGTAAAAAGGGGTTATTTGAATTACTTCTTCTATTATCACCCATACCAGGTGGAGGTCCCTGAATTTTTGCTAAAGGTTTAGGGACATCATTATCACGTAACATTTGCAATTTTCTTAATTGAACACTAGATTCAGAGTGTCCTTTAGTTTTTCCTTCTTCGAATGTATCTAAACTTTGTGGAGAATCATTGATATTAGAAAATTTACTATTAAGAACATGTTGGGTTTCGGCAACTCCATCACGATTGTATTCATCATTAAATGCTTGGTGATATTCAGTTCTACTACTCTCTGTTGCTAGAGTACCAAAACCATCATCAACTTTATCTGCTTTATCAATATCACCAAATTCATAACCATTTGCACGCCCAGAAAAATGTCCTTCTTTAATCCAAGAAAGAGCATGTTCACCCATAATAGGTTCTTCGAATCCTCTAGTTACAATTAATGGGAATTTATCTTGTTCTTCGATTAATTTAGGTAATTTAAGGTTAGGATTAGATACACAAATTAATCTTATTTGGTCTTTTAATTCTGGATAGTTCTTTAATTCCTTTAAGATTTGTTGACTTAATTTATCACCAGGATTATTTGTGTAAAAAAGGATGGAATGATATTGACTCATGTATATAAAGACTCTTCAAAAAAACTAGTCCTAATTTAGCACAGTTGTTTTTAATCTAAATTAAAAAATCTAATTTTCTATAACTTCAATATAAAAGTATTGATTTATCATAAACTAGAAGAATTTGATGATCAAATATGATTATCAAGAATTT
>CBDEVQ010000061.1:0-55996 GCA_965243605.1 Flavobacteriales bacterium | reverse complement strand
AATGTCGATTTATTACCTATTATTTTTTCTGTTTGTATAAGGACGCGATCTCCTTTTTTAATAACAGTACCTTCTTCAACTTCGTTTAAGCGTATTTTAGGTCCTTGTAAATCGGCTAAAATGGCAACATTCGTATTTAGATCTTCATTAATTTCACGAACCGTTTGAATAATTTCTCTAGCTTGTTGATGAGAAGAGTGTGAAAAATTAATTCTACAGACGTTAACACCTGTCTGAATCATCTTTGTTAATATCGTTTTATCAATAGATGCGGGACCTATTGTTGCTATTATTTTAGTTTTTTTCATGTTTATCTTATTAAAAGATTATCAATCTTTTTTGTAGAATTGGGATCAATCGAAAATACGGATTTAACCTCAATTATGTCATTAATTTTTTGTTTTATTTCTGCTATATCTTTTTCCATAATAGGTGGATGTAGTTGTAAAAAGTAATTTACATCTTGTCTATCGGGTATTAGATGATAGGTTTGTGTATGTGTTTCTTTAATGTCAAATAATAATTGCTCAACTTGCTTCTCTACTTTCTCTAAATGCTCTTCGATGATAACTTTATTCTTTATAAGATACCAAATGTGATTTTCATGTGGCCTCTCATCAGCATAAGTCGGGAAACTAATTAACGATCTATCTTTTATAGTTAGACTAATATCCTCTTGTAATCTACCAAGTTCACTATTTAAATGTTTATTAATAAAGTAACATAATTGATGATGTTCTAATGAGGTACAAATACCAATCAATTCAAAATCGACAGAGAGTTCGAAGGTTAATGATAATGTTTTTTTTGACATAATCTAATATAAAAAAAAGCTATCAATATTATTGATAGCTTTTATGATTTATTCTACTGTAACAGATTTTGCCAAGTTTCTTGGTTGATCTACATTGCAGCCTCTCATTAGAGCTATATGATAAGATATAAGCTGTAGAGGTATCGTATTTATTAATGGACTAAAGATTTCATTTACTTGAGGTACCTGAATCGAATAGTCAGCTTCATTATCTATGGCATGATCACCTTCGTTAATAATAGCTATTATTTTTCCACTTCGTGCTTTTATTTCTTGAACGTTACTTAAAACTTTTTCATGATGACCTTTAAGGTTAGCAACAACAATGGTTGGCATATTTTCATCAATAAGAGCAATTGGACCATGTTTCATTTCTGCAGCTGGATATCCTTCTGCATGTATGTAAGATATTTCCTTAAGTTTTAAAGCTCCTTCTAGTGCAACAGGGTAACTGTATCCTCTTCCTAAATATAAGAAGTTAGAAGAATCCTTAAACTGTTCAGCTATTATTACAGCTTGTTCATTAACGGTAAGTGTTTTTTCTATCTTACTAGGAATAGATTCTAATTCATAAAGCAGTTGTCTGTATTTCTCTGTTGATATTTTCCCTCTAATATTACCTAATTCAATAGCAATTAAAGATAAAATAGCAACTTGAGCAGTAAAAGCTTTAGTTGATGCAACTCCAATTTCAGGTCCTGCATGCGTATAAGCACCTGCATGAGCTTCTCTTGCTATAGAAGACCCAACTACATTACAAATACCAAAAATAGTAGCTCCTCTTTCTTTGGCCAATTTAATAGCAGATAATGTGTCAGCAGTCTCTCCAGATTGAGAAATAGCGATTACAATATCATCTTCATTAATTATTGGGTTTCTATATCTAAATTCTGATGCGTATTCTACTTCAACAGGAATACGTGCTAAATCTTCAAAAAGATATTCTGCAACAAGACCAGCATGCCAAGAGGTACCACAAGCAACAATAATAATTCTATTGGCTTGAAGAAACTTATGCTTATACTCTTCAAGTCCTTGCATTTTAATTGTACCTTCATTCACTAATAGTCTACCTCTTAGAGTATCTTGGATAGATCTAGGTTGCTCATGAATTTCTTTTAGCATAAAATAATCATAACCACCTTTTTCAATAGCTTCTAAATTATATGCAAGCTCTTGGATGTAGGGAGATTTAATTTCATTTCTAATTGTTTTTAAGAAAATCTCTCCATTTCTTTTGATTAAAGCAACTTCTTCATCTTCTAAATAAATTGCTTTCTGTGTATACTCAATGAATGGACTCGAATCTGAAGCAATAAAAATTTCATTATCACCAACACCAATTGCTAGAGGAGATCCTTTTTTAGCAACCACAACTTGATCTGGTTCTTCTCGATCAATAATTGTAATGGCATAGGCTCCAATAACTTGGTTTAGACTTCGTCTTACAGCTTCAAAAATATCACAATCTGTATTTAAAAGGATATCTTCAATTAGATTAATTAAAACCTCTGTATCTGTATCGCTTTTAAAAGAATACCCACGTTCTGTTAATGCTTCTTTTAAAGAACCATAATTTTCGATAATACCATTATGGATTATTGCTAACCTTCCACTATTAGATAAATGTGGATGTGAGTTTAAATCACTTGGTACACCATGGGTAGCCCATCTTGTATGTCCAATCCCAATAATAGACTTTTGAGTATGGCTTTTAGAAGCTTCCTCAAGGTTAACAACTTTACCTTTCTTTTTATATATATCTATGTCATGTTCTTCAGATAATAATGCCACACCAGCACTATCATATCCTCTATACTCAAGGCGTTTTAATCCTTTAATTAAGATAGGAAGAATTTCTCTTTCCCCAATATATCCTACAATTCCACACATAATTTTTTTTTCTTAATTGTTGTCGTTTACAGTGTAAACAACATTTAATTTCATCTTTTTACTTTCGTCTGTACCAGATAACCCAGCAAGAACAACTCTTTCAAGTGTTCGATAAGTATAACTTCTTAAATATAATTTTTCTGTCGATAATCCTTTAATACGTTCGTTTAAATACCTTGTAACTGTAAAGTTGAATAAATTTTCTTCGGTATTATAAACTCCGCCAACCTGACCAGCATCTAAAATTTGATAGTAATTAAAATCATCACTACTATTGTCTTTTGGTGTTCTATATTCATTTACAAGCATAGCAGCTGGTGCTGAGTAATTTGCTAGTGTATCTGTTGATCTGTGGATTTGTAACATCGCTTTATTGATCGCTACAGATTCACCTCCTAAGGCATCTTGAAGTTTATCAATATTAGGAAAATCAATTTCAACCTCTAACCCAGCCAATCCTTGGACATAGATATATTCTGAATTTAATTGTCCAAAGTTTAACGCCACTTCCGAGTTGTTATAATCAAAGTGATCATAGGCGTTTAAACGTTGAGATGAACTTGTACAAACAAAATTAAGGCTATCAGCAGCACCATTAAATTGATAAAATAATCTCACTTTTATTTTCTGATAATCAAATGAAAATAAAGCACCTTCTTCTTGTGCATGATTATTCTCTGGAATAACAGCAAATCCTTTAATAAAATCTATAAAGTTATCATCATTTTCAAGTTCCGCCTGTCCAGATTTAGACATGATCTTTTCTCCAAACGCATCAGTTAATCGTATTCTTAGATTATTAAAAGATTCAGTAGATCCTGATACACTTTCAACGGGACTTGGAGTAAATGTTTGGTCTCCAATTACATCAGAAGTTGTATAGGTTTGGTTTGAGTATGTTTTAAACGTATCAATCACTTCAGATACTTCATATACTTTAAACTGTTGAGCAGAAGTAGTATCTCCGTAATAACTTTGATATGGTAAGATTAAAACAATAGAATCGAAAGTTGCATTCGTTCCAAAGTCAATACTATTTTGCTCTAAGAATAACTGAGAATATAAAGAAGCACTGGTTTTACCAAACTTTGGATCGTTAATCGCACCAATCATAGAATAATTTAAATTGGCCGATTTTACAGAGTCTACAATTTTAAGTTTTGTCGATATCTCTATGGTGTCCGTGAATTGAGTAATCGTGTTTTGTCCACCAATTAAATCTTCTCCAATTTTGTTTTCTTCCTTTACACAAGATATTACGCTTATTACTAGAAGAGTACCTAGGGTCAATTGACTCCAAATGTGTTTTAACATATTTTTTTTTATTTTCTATAAACGCAAAGCAGATAAGGTTTATTTTTCAAATTTATATTGAAAACTTAAAACTCATCTGCTTTGCGTATTAAATATAGTTAAAGATTAGTTTATCCTTAATTTTTATGCATCAAGTAAAGCATTATAAAATTCTGGATAATTCTCTTTATACGCATCTCTTTCACAAAGATCTTTTGTAGTAATGTTATTTTCAGAAGCATAAGATGTAATTTCTTCTGGAGTATCTTCTGTTTTAATAAATGCGTCAGAATATTTCAATGCTAATTTCTGAAGATTAACATAGTTAGGAGTTTCTATTCCCGTAACTTCATCATCTGAGAATCCATCAAACTTAACTTTTTCAATTAGCTTACTGTTTAACTCACCTTCGAATGCGTTGTTATAATCTGAATATACAACCTTCGTGTTGCTAAACATTGGGTCGTCTTTGTGATGTTTTTTAAGATAAAGTGGAAGTAATGCACTCATCCATCCATTACAATGTATAACATCAGGTGCCCATCCTAATTTTTTAACAGTATCTAGTACCCCTCTACAGAAGAAGATCATGCGTTCATCATTGTCTTCAAATAATTTTCCATTATTGTCAACAATAGTATGTTTTCTTTTAAAGTATTCTTCATTATCTATAAAGTAAACTTGCATACGTGCTTGCGGCACAGATGCTACTTTTATGATCAATGGTTGATCAAGATCATTAACAATTAAGTTAATACCAGATAATCGAATTACTTCATGTAATTGATGTCTTCTTTCGTTAATGCTTCCAAAGCGGGGCATGAAAAGTCTAACTTCAAAACCAGATTCATTCATCGCTTGAGGTAGATACCTCGCAGTTTCTGATAGAGAACTTGATGGTGTATAAGGTTTTATTTCTTGAGAAACGTAAAGAATTCTTTTCTTTTTTGCCATGAGTATCGGTTATTTCATGTTTATTTAAGAATGCAAAGATAAGAAAAATTGCCTAAAGTATTTATTTTGTAGTTTTGTATCCAAATTTAGTAACTCGTATTTGTATGCAAGTTTTTCGTACTGTCGAAAATTTACAGGGTTTTGTTAGTCAACTTAAGCTCGAAAGAAAGAAAATTGGTTTTGTTCCTACTATGGGTGCTTTACACGAAGGACATCGTTCTTTAATTGTAAAAGCATATGAACAATGCGATTGGGTAATATGTAGTATTTTTGTAAATCCTACTCAATTTAATGATAAAAAGGATTTAGATAAATATCCTCGAACAATTGAAGAAGATAAAGCTTTATTGGCTGATTTTGGAGATCGGTTAGCAATATATAATCCAGAAATATCTGTGATGTATCCAGAAAATCAGAATGTTAGCATTGTTGATTACGGTTACTTAACCTCAGCATTAGAAGCTGAATATAGACCTGGTCATTTTGATGGAATGGTAGATATTGTTAGACGTTTATTGGATCATGTTAAGCCCGATGTGGCCTTTTTTGGACAAAAAGATTATCAACAATTAGCGATCATTAGAAAGTTAGTTAGAGATGAAGATATTCCTGTAGGGATAGTTGGTTGCCCGATAATAAGAGAAAATGATGGATTAGCTTTAAGTTCACGAAACGTTAGATTATCTGATGAGGAAAGGCACATTGCTTTAAATTTAAATAAAGCTTTAATGTATTTAAAAAATAATGTTGGAGAGAAAACATTAGAAAATGCTATTAAAGATGTAAAAGAAGCATATTTTTCAGACTCTAATATTAAATTAGAGTACTTAGAATGTGTAGATGCACAAACTTTGGAAATTTGTGAAACTTGGAACGATGCTTTTGACATTGTTTGTTGTATAGCGGCTTATGTAGGTGATATTCGCCTAATTGATAATATGTTAGTAAAACCCTAAGATGAATATAACTGTAGTAAAATCAAAAATCCACAGAGTAAAGGTTACCAATGCGGATTTAAATTACATCGGTTCAATTACAATTGACCAAAACTTATTAGATGCTGCCAATATTTTGGTAGGAGAAAAAGTACAAATTGTAAATGTTACCAATGGAGAACGCCTTGAAACTTATGCAATTTCTGGAGAACGTAATTCTGGAGAAATTTGCTTAAACGGAGCGGCAGCAAGAAAAGTACAAAAGGGAGATGTGGTTATTTTAATTTGTTATGCTGATATGGATTTTGAAGAAGCAAAAACATTTAGCCCAGCAATCGTTTTCCCAAATGAAGAGAATAATTTACTCGAATAAAATATAGATACTGTGAAAAAAGCTCTAAAAATACTTATCCCATTATTGTTAGGAGTTGGACTAATTTGGTATAACTTTAAAGATACCACTCCTGAGGAATTAGATAAAATGGTAAATGCCATGTTATCGGCCAATTATTATTGGTTAGCACTTTCAATTTTATTGGGAATATTAAGTCACGTTTCTAGAGCAATGCGCTGGAAATATACCGTAGAAGCAATAGATGCTAACTATTCACTTAAAAATGCAACCTTCACAGTATTTATTTCATACTTAGTAAACCTTGCTATACCAAGAGCAGGTGAAATATCTAGAGTTGCATTATTTAGTAAATATGAAGATAATGCTTTTGATAAAACATTGAGTACTGTTGTGGCAGAGCGTGTTGTAGATATGCTTTTGTTAATGACACTTTTAGGTACTGTTTTATTGTTGCAATTTGATAATTTAAATAGAGCACTAAAGTTAGATGAAAAGTCATTTAATTTTGGAACTTTAGCTATTATTGGTCTCGTTGGACTTGTATGTATGTTTTTGGCATGGAGATATATGATGATGAGTAAAAACAATATTGTAATAAAAGTAAGAACTTTTGTATTAGGACTTATAGATGGATTAAAATCTATTTGGCTAATGAAAAATAAAGGCTTTTTTATTATGCATACATTCTTAATATGGTTCTTATATGTAGCGATGTTTTGGGTGTCTATCTACTGTATACCACAAACAGCCAATTTAGGTTTAGAAGCTGTTATGACAGCCTTTGCTGCAGGAGGTATTGCAATGGTTGTTTCTAATGGAGGTTTAGGAGCTTTCCCTTTAGCTATTAGCCTTGTTTTAGTTAACTATGGTGTAGAGTCAGAATATGGTGATGCTTTTGGTTGGATTATGTGGATCTCTCAAACATCAATGTTAATTATATGTGGAATATTATCCTTTATTTTAATAAATGTATTAAATAAAGATAAAATGGTAACAGTAGATGGACAATAAGGTTTATGAAATAAACGACCTAAGTTTATTAAGGAAAAAATGGCAATTGGAAAACCAAAAAGTTGTTTTTACAAACGGTTGTTTTGATCTGATTCATAGAGGACATTTAGATTATCTTTCTAAAGCAAAAAAGTTGGGAGATAAACTTATTGTGGCTATTAATTCTGATGCTTCAGTAAAACGTCTTAAAGGAGAGGAGCGACCAATTAAACCTGAACTCGATAGATTATTAACAATGGCCGCTTTTTATTTTGTTGATGCCGTTGTGTTATTTGAGCAAGATACACCTCAAGAAGTTATCGATTTATTAATACCCAATGTATTAGTAAAAGGAGGCGATTATATAATAGAAGAAATTGTTGGTTATGATACCGTAACTAAGAATGGAGGAGAAGTTAAAACCATACAATTTATTGAAGGTAGTTCTTCGTCTAATTTTATAAATAAAATAAAAGGGAGCGTTTAACGCTCCCTTTTATTTTATTAAATAAACAATTTGTATGCTTATTTGTCAAGATTTAAATAAACGGTTAAACGATAAAGAACGTTTATTCCTGTTTGAACAGCTAAAAGGAAACCCTCAGTTAATTTCTGATTGTTTAAATTTTGCCGTCCAGGAAGATAAATTTGAAAATTTCATTCCATTTTGGCATTTGGATCACTTTTTTTATGCGCATGATGAACTTTTTTTATTGTGGATGGATAAATGGATAGAGCTATTATTACATGTTGAATATTCAGGATGTAAACGGTCGTTATTAAGAGTAATTGTTAAAAAGAAACGGCTTTTTACAGAAGAACAAGAAGGTTTTTTAATCGATTTTGCAATTAGGCATTTAGAGAATAGATTTGAAGCCATTGCAGTTCATGCTCATTCTATGAAATTACTTTGTCAACTTGTACCAAAATACCCTGAGATAGGGCCACATATTAAACTTTTAGTTGAAGAAGATTTTAATAATAGATCTAAAGGATACCAAAGTATTGGAAGGAAGCTCCTAAAACTTATATAATAGCTTTACTTTTTAAATATCATTCTTGTAATAAATAATCCTTTTCCATCGGTCTCTCCACCATCGCTTTCTACACCACTGGTAACAAAGGCTAATTCCCATCCTTGTTTAGATAAAGTATCCATTTTAGAGGTAATAACAGCATCATTAGAAGCTATATTTTGAAAATTGATACCAAACAGGCTATAAAAGTTAAGAAGTTTAGATTCTTTAAACTTATCAATCTTAATTTCAGATCTTGATACTTCTTTTTGATTACTTTTTTTTCCATCCTTACGTTCCGTTGTAAATTCAGAAGCATTGACCTCTGTACCATTTTCAATTATTCGTGACCTTCCAACACCAGCAGGAACAATAGATTCAACAATGGTAATAACCTTGTATTCTGTAATTTTTTTAGGTTCATTTTGAGCTAGAGCTGAAGAGAGTAATCCTGTAATTAGAGTGAGCGTTAGCAAAATCTTTTTCATAATATCTTGTTTTTTTAATTTCCACAAAACTATTTAAGGTTGGTTCTAAATCTGCTTAACTTAAGTCAATAAATAATCTTTAATATTATTTTTTAGGAATTATGAAAATGTAGAAATAACAATTTATAACAAGAGTAATTTCACTAAAAACATGATATTTTAACATAAATCACTAGCTTTGATTCTGAAAATTTTTAACACATTGTGAATTTCACAATTAAATGAATTCTAAGATGAAAGCAGCATCAAAATTACTTTTACTGGCTCTTATGATGGGAACCTTGTCTAATGCACAAGAGATGACTAAAAAAGAGAAAAAAGTTTTGAATTGGTATAATGGTACTAAGTACGGAATGAGTACAGACAAAGCTTATAAAAAATTACTTAAAGGACGTAAATCTGAAACGGTTGTTATTGGTGTTATCGACTCTGGTGTTGATATTGAGCATAAAGATCTAAAAGGTATTATCTGGGTAAACAAAGGTGAAATTGCTGGAAACGGAATTGATGATGATAAAAATGGGTATATAGATGATGTACATGGGTGGAATTTCTTAGGAAACGCTGATGGATCTAATGCAAATGCAGCCCAATTAGAGGTAACAAGGACTTTAGTTCGTTTAAACAAAAAGTTTGAAGGGCGTGAATTAAAAGATATTTGTGGTGAAGACCTTGCTGAATACACAAAGTACCTTGAGGTTAAAGAAAAAGTTGAAGGAAATGTAGCTAGAGCTCAGCAACGTAAAGCTGGTTTTGCGGCTTACGCAGAATTCTTATTTGATGCAGATAAGAAGATGAAAGAGGCTTATGGTGATGATTATGGGAAAAAGGACATTAAAAAGGCCTTGAAAGATCCTAAAATGACCAAAACTGCTGAAGCGGCACAAGAACTAAAAGAAAGTGAAATAACTCAAGAATCTGTAACAGATGCTAATCACTACTTTGATAGTCAAATTAATTCTTATTATAACGTTAACTTTAACGAAGACGCTAATATCATAGGGGATAACCGTTCAGATATTAATGATACTAAGTATGGTAACAATGATGTAGAAGGACCAGATGCAATGCACGGAACGCATTGTGCTGGAATTTCAGCAGCATTAAGAGGAAATAAATATGGAAATGATGGGGTAGCAGATAATGCTGTTATTATGTCTATACGTACTATTCCTAATGGAGATGAACGTGATAAAGATGTTGCTTTAGCAATTCGTTATGCTGTAGATAATGGAGCTCAGGTTGTAAACATGAGTTACGGAAAAAGTTATGGTGAAAATGACCAAATTGTAATTGATGCTATTCGTTATGCAGAAGAAAAAGGTGTGTTATTAGTACATGCAGCTGGAAACGATGCTTCAGATGTAGATGTTGAACCAAGATACCCAACGTCTCAATTTGCTTCAATGAGTGAGCAATTTACAAACTGGTTAGATGTAGGAGCTTCAACACGTTATAAAGACCGTTTAGCTGCTTCATTCTCTAACTATGGAGATGTAATGGTTGATGTTTTTGCACCAGGATTAGAAATTTATTCTACAGTACCTCAGTCTGATTTCCAAATTTCTCAAGGAACAAGTATGGCTGCACCAATGGTAACAGGAGTAGCAGCATTATTAAAATCTTATTTCCCTCACTTTACAATGATTGAAATTAAAGATATTATTAAAGAATCTGTTCAAAAGTTTGATGATTTAGAAACACCTTTACCAGGTTCTAAAAAGAATATGGTGAAGTTTAGCTCTTTATCTGAAACAGGTGGAGTTGTAAATGTTTACAAAGCCGTTAAACTTGCAATTGAAAAGACTGAAGCTAAAAAATAGTTTTACTCCATATATTAAAAATAACAAGGCCCTTTGTTTCCAAAGGGCCTTGTTATTTTTAAAAATTCCAATGGGCATAAATTAATGCCTTAAGTTTTGAATCAATTCTGTTATTCATAAGGTCTTGATGAATTGGAATATAAGCCATACAACCTATTTGAACTTGTTTTAAAGGTATATTACCTCCAATCTGGAGGTAATGTATATAACCTTTAGAATCGTCAATTAAATACCCGAATTGTTTATTATTATCATAGTATTCCGATTTAATTCCTGAGAAAAGATTAAAAGGTTGGTTGGTAAACCAATTTATAGTCTGATAATATAATATTGAAATATCGGTTTGATTTCCAAATTGAAAAGATGTTTCATTTTCAGTTTTAAAAACATAAGTGATTTGAGTGTTCAATCCAGAGTTTTTAAATTTTATATTCAATAATGAGGTTAAATTATAATCCCATGCACCACTACCCAAATTAAAATTAGGATTGGTTCCTTGGCCATCTCTATTCTTAAATTTAGCTGTAGGGGATTTAATACCTCCTCCAACATTTAAAGACCATTTTGTATTCGCCGTTGTATCCGATTGTAATATGCGATATGTACTTTGAAACGATAGGTCTCCTAACCCTGATTCATTTTGATTTAAGGAATTATCTTCTAAATTTCGGTTATGGATATGTAGAGGTATAGAGAAAGAGATGTTCCATTTTGACGTAATCATATAATTACTTGTTAACTGCAACGTTCTGTAATGTTCATTAAATTTTTTAGAGTTATTGAATATACCATTATACGTTTTGTAGTTTTGATATAGATAATACAACCCTATGTAGTTTTGATTATTAAAATCAAAATTAATAGATGTAGAGCTTGAAGAAGTACTGCATACATCGCAATCTTCGTTCTTCGTATTATTGTTAGCCATTATAGAGACTATAGAAATAATACTCAATAAGTATGTAAATAATGCTTTCATAATTAATATTCAGAGAATCTTTTATCGTCTAAAAATGTCGGATCAGAAAGTGTTTTTAGAAAAGCAATAATTTCTAGTTTTTCAGATTCGGACAAGGAAATTCCTAATTCCTGATTGTTTTTTATTAGAATAGGATCAAGATTAGAAGTATGTGTAACTCCATTAGAATAAAAGTTTAATACAGATTCTAAGCTTGTAAAGCGACCATCATGCATATATGGAGCGGTATGTTCTATATTTCTTAAACTAGGAACTTTAAATTTAAATTTATCCGTTTCTAAACCAGTTACTTTTGATCGTCCTTCATCATTATATTTTGGATTTATTGGCAGACCATTATTTCTATACATTTCATCGGTTTGTAATGTTCCAGTATGACATTCACTACATTTATTCTGAAACACTTGATATCCAGATTTTTCTTCATCAGACCATTGGTACCCTTCTTCTTTTCTTAATATTTTATCATATTTAGAGTTTCCAGAAACCATCATAACCATAAATTGAGATAAGGCTTTAAAGAGATTCTCCGAATTAATTTCTCCATCCTTAAATGCCTTTGAAAAATCAGAAGGATATGTTTTATCTGCTTTTAATTTTTGGATAACATTTCCAATGGTTTCTCCCATTTCTAGATCGCTTGTAAGTGGAATTATGGGTTGTAAATCTAAATGTAGTGCAGCCCCATCCCACATAAATTCTTTTTGAAAGGCCATATTTTGGATAGGTTGGGCATTTCGCATTCCTGCATTATCAAATACACCTAAACTAATATTGTGTCCATGATGAGTAAATGCATAAGATTGCTCATGACAGAATCCACATGAAACAATATTATCTGCAGCTAGCTTTCCATCATAGAATAATTTTTTCCCTAATTCGAAGCCATATTTGGTAACGGGATTAGATTCTAAATTATAAACAATGGGAGGGAAATTTGATGGAATACTAACATCCAATGGGTAATTTTCTTTTTCTTCTTTTGTACAGGAAATAATACTATAGAAAAAACAAAGCGTGATTATAATTGCTATACGCATAGTATCTTAGTTTGTATTTCTGCAAGCCAAAAAGACTTGCAGAAATTAATATGAAATAAATGTTTTTTTGAGGATATTGATTACCGAAGTGTCATTTAATGGTGAGATGTACCATTATGAACATGGTGTACCATAAACATTTTAGATGCGTTTTCGGCTACTTTTGGAGAAAGCTCCTGATTAACCATAATTTGCGGGTTATCATTAATAATCATAGAATGTATACCATCAAATATTTTTGCAATATCCGCAACGATATGTACTGTAGGCATTTTATCTTCCCCAATAATTGCTGGTACTGGTAAGTCTAGCGCAATTTCTTTATAATTATCTAATGCAGATCCATGAGAACCTATATGGTATTTATAGAATGTTTCAGTAGGGTTTGGGTCTACTTTATAATTTCCTTCAAGTTTAAGAAATCTATACCCTGCTTGCCATGCCCATAACATTTCTTCGTTTTCAGCTTCTATAAATAAATCGCCTTGTCCATTTGCACCTTGGAGATACTTTTCTTGATCTACTCCTAATCCAAATTTCACCTTGGTGTACGTTCCAGCAGGAATGGCATCTAATTGTACATTTAAAGACACATCATTTTTTTCATTAATAATAAAATAGCTTTCATCTTTAGGGTAGGTAAACTCAATACCTTTATCATCAATCAATATAATATTGCTAATAATATATTTTAATTCAGATATACTAAACTGCTCATTATTTTCTTTACTATAAAAGCTATTTTCCAAAAGTAAATCATCCTCATTTACAGAATTGTCAAATTCTATTTTCACCATTCCTGGTTTATTATTTGAATGATTATCATCATTTTTAGAACATGATATAAACAAAGTGGTAAATGCGATTATGATTGTTGAGATTTGTAATTTCATCCTAGTGTTTTTTTGAGTCCAAATTATTGGACATGTTAGTTTGCATCATAGCCAGATGCCATTGATTTTAATATCCTGTTTTTATTTGCACAGGATATATAATAAGAAAAGAGAGTAATTATTATTCAGTATACGTGGAGGTTAGTAATACGGAATGCATACTAGTTAAATACAATAATGCACGTATACACAGCACAATTCACTTAAGACCATGTGGCATAAGTAGAAAAATAATAATTAATAAAAGAAGGGCTATACTAGGGGTGGGTGAAATATAGAATTGCTAAATAAGAAGCTGTAATTCAGACAAAATAATGCATTGTTTTCAGTCGAAAATGTTTCGTTAAAACGCAGGGAAACGTTGACGTTATAGTTTTCTAAAAACTCAACTTGTAATGTGCGTTTTCCAAATGCATTTTCTTTAGAATCCTGAGTAGAAGAGTCATCATTTGCTTTTGCAAGTTCAGATTTTAAATGACATTTACCATTACATTGTAATTCTGGTTTGTCTTTATTAATACATAAAACTTCTGATATATAATCATAATTAACAGCATAATCAACCAATGGAAGCACAGGCTTAAAGGTCATCATTAGGGTTAATAAGATTACAAAAATTCTCATTTGGCAAATGTATATAAGAATTTATTAATTGAATATGATATTTATCTTTTTATTTACCGATTTGACTTAGGAGTTAATTTATAGATGACTAAGTTTTGATAATCTAGTCTAAAGAAGTTCCCTAGTTTATAATAGAATGAAGCAATAAACGAATGAGTTGATACCTTTGGGTATTCAGAAATAATATTATAGTCATACAGCTGAGTAAACATAGTCATTTTAACTTCGTCTTTCGTTGTTAAAACATACTGAGGTTTAACCTGGTTTACATAGTAATCTATTCTTGTTTTTGGGTCTTTTCCAAATTGTAGATAGTATAAATCTACAGGTTTATCTCGTAATGCGTAATAGAATTCATAATTGGTTATTACTTTAGAATTGGCAGGTATATGATTCTCAACCATAGTCTCTAGTTCATTGTATATTTTATTATCATTAATATAATTATAACTCAATTTAAGTCCAAAAATAAGGAGATTGAAACCGGCAAGACCTAGTAAAGCTATATAGCTAAACTTAAATTTAGAGTTTTGAAAATTTAAGAAAACAATAAAAGCTATAAGTGGTGAAATGTATGCAAAATAACTTCCAACATCTTTAACGAGAAACAAAAACAAGAACGCTATAAAAGAAAATGTATAATTTAAACGTTTTTGTTCTGCAGTTAATTTTTTCGGAATAAAGTAAGAAACAATGAGTAAGCTATAGAGTACTATTTTATACGCGTTAATGTTAAAGCCACCCATTAAATACGCTTCAACGGCCGTTTTATCTCCAGAATGAAAGTTCTTTCCATTTAAATATAAATCCAGATAACCATCTAAAGTTCCAACGCTACTAAATATCCAGATAATAACAGGCAACATAAATGATAATCCTAATATAGCAAATGAGGATATGTTTCTTTTGGTTATTAGATCCTTTAGAACATAGAAGGCTAGAGGGATAAATAAGATAACCGCTCTAGGTGTTGTTAGGTAGGATAAACTAATGAATAGTCCTATTGAAATATATTTTGAAGGGGATGCTTTTTCTGATGGAGTAAAGTATTTAAAATAGGCTAATAATGCAAACAATAAACAGATGGCTTCCATTCTTCCAGACACGGCATTTTCAAACGCTGAAGGATCTAGAAATAATATAATAGGGAGGAAATAAGACCATTTAGGTAAGTTTCTTTTGGTAAAGTACCGCATGAGAACTAGAACAACACCACAGTAAGCAAGATAATTTGTAAGTCTAAACCAAAATGGATCTAGTCCACCTATGCTAACAGGAATTAGTGAGAGTAGGAAATAGATTGGCCCATATAAATAAACGGGGTCACCATTGTGTGCAACATAGGCAGCTTGTGTATGAAA
Source organism: Flavobacteriales bacterium (assembly GCA_965243605.1). Lineage (GTDB taxonomy): Bacteria > Bacteroidota > Bacteroidia > Flavobacteriales > CAJXXR01 > JBMYYR01. Next base: position 40,538 of record CBDEVQ010000061.1, on the reverse strand, counting down.
TCCTTTTCCTTGTAATAATTGATATGTAATTTCGGCAAAGTATGTTTCGTCTATCCAAATGGTTTTAAATACAGACAAAACAGATAATCCAATAATAATTAAGATAATAAATATAATGTTTTTTGTCATTCGTTTAGTTGTTAGCCAAGTAAACTTGGTTTTTAATACATATAATTTAATCGAATAAAGATAATTATTTCTAATACATATTAACTTAACTACTAATCAAAAAAAAAGACTGTTTATTGGATAAACAGTCTTTTTTATTTTTTCTTTGGTTTAGAACGGTAAATCGTCGTCAAAGTTAGATCCACTTGGTGCACCTCCAGCTGGCATATCCGTTGCAGGAGCTTCATTTTGTACCTTTTGAATTCTCCAAGCGTGTAATGAATTAAATACACGAATAGGAGCACTAGCATCTTTTTGCCACTCACGTCCTCTTAAGTTAAAGAACACTTCAATGATATCTCCAACATTATATCCATCAATTAAGTTTACTTTATCTTGGATAATTTCAAAACCTATTGTTTGAGGATACTGCTCATCAGTTTCTATAACGAATTCACGTTTTTTGAACGTATCTGTTATTTGTTGTATTTCAGTTACGCGTTTTAATTTCCCGATTGTCTTTAACGGTTCCATATTTAGTTTCTGTTAGTTGGTTCTATTAATAATGTTAACCATGCTTCTAAAACATAGTTTTCGGCAAGTAATTCTTTAGCTTTAATGTGAATTAATTCCGCAAAATTAGCTTTATCTTCTAAGAGCTGACAAAATTCATCATTTTTTTTCCATTTATCAACTTCTTCTTGAGAAGGAATGGATTCAAAGTTAGCTAATTTTGCCAATTCATTACCTGTTAGGTAGTTTGAAGTTTTTATTCCTTCTGGTAACTGATCAAATCCAATACCAATTGTTGTTAAAGGTTTTTCAACTTCAAACAAAGCTTCATCATTAGCACGGCAATACCAGTCGCCACCCATTCTACCTACAAGGTCTATTTTAAAAGGATCTACTTTTCCATTGTCGTCAAGTATTCCTTCATCATAATGGACTTTAGTTATTTCGCAAATTACTAAATTTCCAGCTCCACCATTTTCTCCAAGGTGCTTTACTTCAAGAACCTTGCATTCCAGTTGCATTGGAGATTCTTTAACACGAAATGGAGTTACAGTATCTGAAGGTAATGGAGTTAGACCAGATTTAGTAAATTCATCTACTCCTTTTCCGTATTCGGTACTCGATAAAGAAGTTTGTTCAACGATTGCATAATTCACAATATTAACAACAACTTCAGGATGTTCGATAACATTTTCTAATGTATGCTTTATGGTATTATCTCTAACCCTTCTCGCTGGAGAAAAAATTAAAATTGGAGGATTTGCACTAAAGATATTAAAAAAGCTAAAAGGACTCAAGTTAGCTTCTCCATTTTTATTCATTGTACTTGCTAAGGCTATTGGTCGAGGTCCAATACCACCTAAAAGTAATCCATGAAGTTCTTTTGTTGATACCTCTTTAGGGTCTAACGTTGTCATTATCTATAAGTTAATGTTTATAAAAGAAGGGTGTTGTACAATTTGACCTCCAATATTATATGAAGGACGAACTTTAAAACTCAACTTTGAAGATTCACCAGTTTTTTGACCTGATAATAAATTTAAAGCAGTATTAAGTATATTCTTAGATTCTCCACTGAATACTTCAAAAAGGTCTGCTTGAACTTTAAAAGGGATATTTCCATTTCCGTTAGCTGGAATATTAACAGTTTCATTAATAACTCCATTAACAAGAGATTGTCCATCTACAAAGGCTTGCCATTCTAATCTTTGAATAGTAGAAGATACTGTTCCAGAATTTACAACCCCAACATTTACGGTCATTTCTATTGGAAGAGATTTAGTTACTAATGCCGTTGTTATTTTAGCTGCATCTAAAAAACCAAAATCTTTTATAGATTTTTTGTTAGCAACATCAAATCCAAGAACCGTGTAATTGTTAACCGAAGAAACTTTGTACTCACAATTAGTCGCTAAGTTCATCATACCTTGTAACTGCGCGCACGATTGAAATAAAACAATGATTAAAGCAAATAAACTTAATCTAGAAATTTTTTGTAGCATGATATTTTTTTTTGAGTAAATATAAGTGAAAAAAATGTCATTTTTATCCACTAGTTTTAGATTAAAACAATTAATTAAAAAGTTTTAAGAATCAGTTCAGATTTTGTTTCTATTTCTTTTTGATAGGGATAATTATTATAAGATTTTAAACCTTTTAGTATGGTTTGAGCTGTAATAGGATCTTCTTTACAGATAAGTAGAGCTAAATTAAGTCCTGTTTTGGGTACATAATAATCATCCTTAGGACTTCGTTCAACCAGATTGTTATAATGAAGTTTTGCAGCGTTCTTATCCTTTAAATAAATATAACTATTGGTAAGGTAATAAAGCTCTCTAATACTCCATTCTTTATTGCTATTTAAGAGTATTATGCATTGCTTATAATCTCCCCTGTCGTAGGCATTTCTTAAGTTAATAAGTTTTGAAGATTGTAAGTTCTTAATTTCTGATTTAGCCCACTTATCTCTATAATTTTCTTGAGGATAGACCTGAAGCGTTTTCATTTTGTTTAATTCGGCCGTTTCATGATTAAGTATGTTTAATTGATACAAGTAAAAATGAGCTGCTGAGACGTTATTGGACGTTTTCGTATTAGAAATAAAGAATTGCAAAGATTCTTTAGCATTTTCATGCCCATTAATAAAGTAAGCTTTACCGAGTAGAAAGTGTTTTAAATGTAGATGATTAGGTATACGTTTCAAACTTTCAATCATTGACGTATACTGTTTTTGCTTCGCAAATAATTCTGCATTTAAGATATCAAATACGACAAAAGTATCTTTTGATTCTTCATGAATAACCTCTATGTCAAATTGAAGATTAAGGTATAAGTTAAGGGCGTAACATTGTGTTTTTGCAAGAGGTGTTAATTGGTTTGAGTTGTATAGGGCTCTTAATTCAGTTATGGCCTTTTGTTTATTGGATTTTACACCAAACCAAGAAGTAATCCACTGTAAAGATTTAGGTAATATACTTGCGGATATTTCCATAAATTTTAAGGCTACCAAAGGGTCTTTTATCTTCGGGTAGGATTTTAAGCTTTTTTCAAAAGTGCTATAAGCCTTTACAAAGTATCTGGCAGAATTCATTTGATTGCCCAATTTTACATGGAGTAGAGATAATATGAGTTGAGCTTCTCCAATGTAATAATATTTGTATTCTGGATGTGTGAATAGACAATGTTCCAAAGAGTCAATGGAATTTTCATATTCTTGTAATAGATCTTCTGAAATTGAATTTTGATTAAATAATGTATTTAGAAATTTAACTTTATTGGTATAATATATATTAGTCTCCGTTGAATTTTGTTTAAGATTCTGATCTAGAGCACTATGGTTGAAGTTAAAAAGGGCATTATTAAGAGATGATAAATCTTGAGCAAGATTTGGAATACTAATTAGTAAAGCGAAAAAAAGAGGATTTATAAAACCCTCTTTTAATCGATATAATACTATGTATATAAGCTTATGCACCAATTTCAGAATCTACTAAGATACGTCCACAGTGTTCACAAATAATAATTTTCTTTCTATTAGCAATATCAAGTTGTCTTTGTGGTGGAACTTTTGCAAAACATCCTCCACAAGCATCACGATCAACTTTTACAACAGCTAATTTATTAAATAAGTTAGCTCTTAATCTCTTATATGCTGTTAAAAGTCTTTCGTCAATAACACCTTCAGCTTTTACCTGGCGCTTAGCTAATTTCTCTTCATCTTTGCGAGTTTCCTCAACAATGTTGCTAAGTTCAGTTTTCTTTTGTTGTAGATCTAAAGTACGATCTTGAATTTTCATTTTTGTTTTCTGGATTTGCTCCTTCTTAAATTCAATTTTCGTTTTAAATTCACGAATATTTTTTTCAGCTAATTGTATTTCTAGCTCTTGATATTCGATTTCTTTAGATAAAGATTCAAACTCTCGGTTATTTCTAACATTCTTTTGTTGAGTCGTATATTTCTTGATAGAAGATTTAGATGAAACAATTTTATCGTTTCTATCCATAATCGAAAATTCTAGATCTTTAATTTCTCCAGTAATTTTATCTATTCTTGTCGTATGACCTTCGATTTCATCTTCTAAATCTTTTACTTCTACAGGAAGCTCACCTCTTAATATTGTTAATTGTTCAATATCAGAATCGATAGTTTGAAGATTGTATAAAGCGATTAGCTTTTCCTCTACTGTATAGTTTTGTGTTTTGCTCTTTGCCATAATCGTTAAAAGTAATTGACCGGATTTGTATTCAAATTAGATCTATAAACGGCAAAATTACAATTTTTTTCTCTAAGTTTCTCATCTATTAATTCAATTGTTAGATACTCACTTTCATAATGCCCTATATCAGCAATAATTATTTGATCTTCTGCATCAAAAAATTCATGGTATTTAAAATCTCCTGTAATAAAAATATCTGCGTTTTTAGCTTTTGCATTTCCAAGTAAAAAAGACCCCGAACCGCCGCAAATAGCTACTGTTTTAATAAATTGCTTTGTTAATTTAGTATGTTTAATGCAACCAACGTTAAAGGTGTTTTTTATATGTTTAAGAAACTCAATAACTGGAACTTCGTGTTCTAATTCTCCAAACATGCCAGATCCAATATTTTCATTAGAATTTTCTAATTGATATATCTGGAAAGCCACTTCTTCATAAGGATGTACCTTTTTTAAGGCTGAAATCGCTTTGTTTTGTAAATATTCTGGAAATACTAATTCCAGTTTGGATTCGTTTTCATAGTGGCGATTACCAATCTCTCCTACAAAAGGTTGTGCGTTATTTATTGCTTTAAAAGAACCTGTACCTTCACTAATAAATGCACACTCTTCATAATCTCCAATTTTACCTAATCCTGCATTAAATAAAGCATTTCTAACCTCGTTAATGTGCGATTTAGGAACATATGTAGTAAGCTGCTTTAATGTTTGTGATTTAGGTTTTAATATTTGAGTATGGATTAACCCAATTCTATCGGCAAACATTTTATTAACCCCTGTTTTAATACTATCCAAATTTGTATGAATAGCATATATGGCAATATTATTCTGAATGGCTTTTATAACTGTTCTTTCAATATAATTTTTACCTGTTAATTTCTTTAATCCTTTAAAAACGATTGGGTGATGGGCAATAATGACGTTACATTTTTTTTCAATAGCCTCATCAATTGTCTTTTCCACACAATCTAAAGAAATGAGTACACCTTTAATTTCCATATTAGAATCTCCATATATTAATCCAGAATTGTCATATGATTCTTGATAAGATAATGGAGCCCATTGTTCTAAATAATTTGTTAGTTCTTTTAATGTGCTCATCTAATTGGTATCTAAATAGTTTTTTCTAAAATAGTGTTTTAGATCTTTATAAACTTGAACTTGTTCTTTTTCATTAAATCTAGAAATAAGCATTGTAGGAGTCTTATTTACATCAATAATATAAATTTTACCGTCTATCTTATCTCTTAAAATATCCATTTCTCCACAATCTAACCCCATTGTTTTAGCCATCTTAATGATGTTCTTTTGCTCTTCTAAAGAAAGAAGATCATTGGTGTTTTTTCGGTGATATTTATAATCTAAAGAAGTTTTACCTTTCTTTTTGTATCGTTTAGCTTTTGGAATCCATTTGTCAATAATAAATGGAATATCTTCTCCAAAGATAATGACACGCATATCTGCAATGTAATCTTCATTAACTGTATTGTCAATTATTTTTTGATAAACATATCCTTCTTTGGGCGTAGTGATAGGACACATAATTTCATCCATAACTCCTAATGCATTTTCATCACATTTTTCTAAACATTTGCCTTCAAAAGTCAATGGGTTTACCTTAATAGAATAATTGAAAATATCTTCAAAAATTCTATCCACTGTAGATTTACTGATATCTGTACAGTTCTGATTAAATGCTTTTGACGCTAAATTTAATGGAGATAATATTTTAACCGGATCTTTAATCTCGGTTTCATCTAACCAAAAAAAGACGGAGTCGTATCCTTCTTTAGGGTTATTGGTTATGTTAATATTTAACGCCCTTAAAGTTCGTGCAACTGTAGATCCAGTTTTTGGATAATCTGGATAAAATAAAACATTAAAATGCCTTTTATGTACGTTATAATTTTTACGCTTTAAATAATGGTAACGTACATTTTTCATAATTCCTTCAAAAAATGTGGCTTGCGCCTTCGGATATGTATTGGTAAATAGCATTAATTAAGGTTTTGTTAAAGTCTAAATTAAGTTGGAATACAAATTTACTTTTTTTTATAAACTAAGTGCTTACCTAATTTACTTTCCTATAAAAGCTTTAGGCAAAGGTCTAAATCTATCAATAAAACATAGGAGTGAAGAAAAATCGTGTTAACTTGCTCCTCATTAAATTTTAGTTAAGATGAATTACCTTTCTGTAGAAAATATTTCTAAGTCATTTGGAGACCGTGTACTGTTCGAAAATATTTCATTTGGTATTGATAAAGGCGATAAAATAGCTTTAGTCGCACGAAATGGTTCGGGAAAAAGTACAATGATTACTTTATTAAGTGGAGAAGATACTCCAGATACCGGAAATGTTGTTTTTAGAAAAGGAATTCAAACGGCATTTCTAGCTCAACATAACACATTTAATCCAGCACTTTCGCCAAAGGAAATATTACTGAATATAGATTCCCCACAAATTAAGGCGTTTAAAAGTTATAAGGAATCTTTAGATTTTCTGGATGATTTAGGTCGTACGACAAAAGCATTGGAAGATATGCAAAAGTATGAGGCTTGGGATGTTGAAGCTAAGATAGAGGAAATCTTATTTTATTTAGGGCTAAAAGGAGAATATGAAACGCCTGTTGAATTGTTTAGTGGAGGACAAAAGAAACGTCTTGCATTAGCCGAAGTATTACTACTTAATCCAGATCTTTTAATCTTGGATGAGCCGACCAATCATTTAGATTTAAAAATGATTGAATGGCTTCAAAATTTTCTTGAAAAAAGTGCAATTTCTCTTTTAATGATAACACACGATAGGTATTTTTTAGATTCTATTTGTAATGTTATTTTAGAATTAGAAGATGGTCAATTATACAGACATAAAGGGAACTATACCTACTACCTAGAGAAGAAAGCACAGCGTGAAGACGAGCAGGCTGTAAATATGGGTAAGGCCAAACAATTGTTTAAAAAAGAATTGGAATGGATGCGAAGGCAACCAAAAGCAAGGGGAACCAAGTCTAAGGCTAGAGAAGATAGTTTTAAGGATATTAAAAAGTTTGTAAAAGGAGAGAAGCGAGCATCTAGTTTAGAAATGGAAGTGAGCATGGAGCGTCTTGGTAATAAAATCATGGAACTCCATCATTTAAAAAAAGCATTTGGTAATAAAACAATGCTTGATGATTTTTCTTATACGTTTAAAAAGAAAGATAGAGTAGGGATAATTGGTGGGAATGGAGTTGGAAAGACGACATTTTTAAATATTATTTGCGAGTTTGAGTCTATTGATGGAGGAAAGGTTGTTAAAGGAGAAACTCTAAAAATTGGATACTATACACAATCGGGATTAGATTTCTCTGATGATAAACGAGTTATAGAAGTTATAAAGGATATTGCAGAGGTTATTCCTCTTGCAAAAGGTAGAAAAATGACTGCAGCCCAACTTTTGGAGAAATTCTTATTCCCAAAAGATATGCATTACTCATACGTTAGAAAATTAAGTGGAGGTGAGCGAAAACGTTTATACTTGTTAACCATATTAATGTCTAACCCTAATTTTTTAATTTTAGATGAGCCAACGAATGATTTAGATATAATTACATTAAACGTACTTGAAGATTTCTTGCAAGAGTTCCCAGGATGTTTAATGATAATATCTCACGATAGATATTTTATGGACAAATTAGTGGATCACCTATTTGTATTTGAAGGCGAAGGAATTGTATCTGATTTCCCTGGGAATTATACAGATTTTAGAGAAAAAGAAAGCGAGAATGCGAAGGTTAAGAAGGACGTTGTTAAACAAGAGCAAAAGTCTACAACTGTAAAGCGTGTTAAAACGTCTACACCAAAGTTGAGTTATAATGACCAACTCAAATTAAAGCAGATAGAGAAGGACATAAAGAAATTTGAAGCTCAGAAAGTAGAGGTTGAAAATAAATTTTCTGACGCATCATTATCCGAACAACAAATAAAAGATTTAAGTATCGAACTTCATGGGATAAATGAAACTTTAGAAGAGTTGGAAATGGGGTGGTTTGAAATTCAAGAAAAACTAGAAGGTTAGTTAAATCTTATCATAGGTAAATAAGAAAGGGCATTAAACGAATAACGTTTAATGCCCTTTCTTATTTTAAATAGATGTCTTATATCGAATTATCTAACGATAATTTTAATAGTTTCAAGACCAGATTCTATATTAATAAAATAGATTCCTTTTGCCAATCCCTCTGTCGAGAAATCAAATCTACTTTCTTCGTCATCACAAATAATAGTTTCAGATTTGATGATCTGTCCTAGTGTGTTAACAATTTGTAATTGCTTTTCTCCAGTGTTTTCTACACGGATATATCCAGTTACATATTCTCCTTGTACAACAGGGTTCGGATACAAGTCTAAAAATTCATATAAATCTCCAGCAATAGAAGTTTCGTCTTCCTGAGATAAACGTGTAGGAGTAGGATTAATATATCCTTGAGCTCCATTAACTAAGATTCTGTAATCTTCAACTTCTCCATTTCTAAAGTTTCCACAAGATGGAGCATATCTTTTCCAACGCATAGAAATACGTAACCCTAATTCATGAGGATCAACATCTTTAGGCACTGTAAAAGTTCCAGTTCTTACATTTTTACCACTTTGTTCGAATACTTTTTCACCTGGATCGTTAAAATCTCCATCGTAATTCCAATCCGCCCAAATACGCCAGTATTCTTGATAAACACGTCTTCTGTATCCTGGAGTTAAAGTTACAGAAACAACATCATTTGTATCTACTGTAAGTAATTGACCTGAATAATCACCAAACCCTCCAGTATCTTTATTGCTTAAATTGTCAATATCATCTTCTAATTCTACCTGCTTAATCCATTCGTAACGATTACGAGTAGATCGAGAAGCACAATAATTAATAATGGTTAGATCTAAAGTTACAACAGAATCACATCCATTAATATTTGTGTATGTATACGTAGGTCCATAAGTAGTTTCAGTATATGTTGTACCATTTACCCATTCGTATGAACTTGAAGCTACAACGGTATCCGTAGATGCTGATAGAGCAGGTTCTGTAATTGTTGCTGAAGATGAGTTTGTACATCCATTTGCATCTGTAATTGTTACTGTATAAGTACCTGCAGCAACTCCGGTAATAGAAGCTGTGGTTGCTGAGTTACTCCATGCATAGGTGTAAGGTGCAGTACCTCCAAAAGCAGAAGCTGTAGCTCCTCCGTTTAAGAACCCATAACAAGATGCATTTGAATCAACAACACTTGAAACAACCAGTAAAGCAGGTTGTGTAATTGTACCACTACTTGAAGCTGTACACCCATTTGCATCGGTTACAGTAACAGAATATGTACCTGAAGTTACACCCGTAATAGAAGCTGTAGTAGCCGTATTATCCCAAGCATACGTATAAGGCGGTGTACCTCCTGTAGCAGAAGCAGTAGCTCCACCATCCGAGAGTGCATTACAAGACACATTAGAATCTATGGCGACTGAAGCCACTAAAGTAATAGGTTGTGTAATTGTACCACTACTTGAAGCTGTACATCCATTTGCATCGGTTACAGTAACAGAATATGTACCTGAAGTTACACCCGTAATAGAAGCTGTAGTAGCCGTATTATCCCAAGCATACGTATAAGGCGGTGTACCTCCTGTAGCAGAAGCAGTAGCTCCGCCATCCGAGAATGCATTACAAGACACATTAGAATCTATAGCGACTGAAGCCACTAAAGTAATAGGTTGTGTAATTGTACCACTACTTGAAGCTGTACATCCATTTGCATCGGTTACAGTAACAGAATATGTACCTGAAGTTACACCCGTAATAGAAGCTGTAGTAGCCGTATTATCCCAAGCATACGTATAAGGCGGTGTACCTCCTGTAGCAGAAGCAGTAGCTCCACCATCCGAGAGTGCATTACAAGACACATTAGAATCTATGGCGACTGAAGCCACTAAAGTAATAGGTTGTGTAATTGTACCACTACTTGAAGCTGTACATCCATTTGCATCGGTTACAGTAACAGAATATGTACCTGAAGTTACACCCGTAATAGAAGCTGTAGTAGCCGTATTATCCCAAGCATACGTATAAGGCGGTGTACCTCCTGTAGCAGAAGCAGTAGCTCCACCATCTGAGAATGCATTACAAGACACATTAGAATCTATGGCGACTGAAGCCACTAAAGTAATAGGTTGTGTAATTGTACCACTACTTGAAGCTGTACATCCATTTGCATCGGTTACAGTAACAGAATATGTACCTGAAGTTACACCCGTAATAGAAGCTGTAGTAGCCGTATTATCCCAAGCATAGGTATAAGGCGGTGTACCTCCTGTAGCAGAAGCAGTAGCTCCACCATCTGAGAATGCATTACAAGACACATTAGAATCTATGGCGACTGAAGCCACTAAAGTAATAGGTTGTGTAATTGTACCACTACTTGAAGCTGTACATCCATTTGCATCGGTTACAGTAACAGAATATGTACCTGAAGTTACACCCGTAATAGAAGCTGTAGTAGCCGTATTATCCCAAGCATATGTATAAGGCGGTGTACCTCCTGTAGCAGAAGCAGTAGCTCCACCATCCGAGAATGCATTACAAGACACATTAGAATCTATGGCGACTGAAGCCACTAAAGTAATAGGTTGTGTAATTGTACCACTACTTGAAGCTGTACATCCATTTGCATCGGTTACAGTAACAGAATATGTACCTGAAGTTACACCCGTAATAGAAGCTGTAGTAGCCGTATTATCCCAAGCATACGTATAAGGCGGTGTACCTCCTGTAGCAGAAGCAGTAGCTCCACCATCCGAAAATGCATTACAAGACACATTAGAATCTATGGCTACCGAAGCAACCATTAGGGCAGGAGCTGTTAAAGTTACATCGGCTGAATCTTTTAATCCGTTGTCATCAGTTACTACAACTTTATAATATCCAGCAGTTAATGATGTAATAGAGTCTACTAAAGACGCTGTATTTAAAGTTGTAGATGAGTTCGTCCAAACATAATCATAATTTGCTGTACCACCAGTAACTGTAGCTATTATACGTCCAGTTGATCCACCATTACAATTTGGATTAGTTGAAGCTAATGAAACACTTGGAGGTGTTGAAGGTGCTCCACAGCTTATAGAAATAGAAGAAGAATTAACCGTATAAAAATCGTCAAAACCACCATTGTCTATGGCATCTGAAAATGTTATTACCCAATTTCCAACAGGATTTTCATTATCAAACGCACTCAGAGATTCTTCAGGAATAAAACTTCCAGCTTCAGGTACAGTTGTATTTCCTGATGGAATCGGAGAACCTTCATCATCATAGGTTGTTGTTAAAGTACTCCAACTACCAAACAGATTATGAGTATAAGTCGAAGGTTGAAAAGGGTTTCCAGAAAGGACACCTTGAACATCATAAATAAGATGTACAACAGTACCTGCAGGGCTTTCAATGCTTACAGCAATTTGTTCAACAACTTGAAATATAGATCCAGACCAGTTAATTGACACATCTAGATCGGTAAGACTAGTACATCCACCAAAATCACCACTTGTAAAGTTTATTGTATGTGAGTTTGTATTTCCATCAACCGTAAATTGAGTTGTATTTGATTTGGAGACTTGCCCCAAGGCATTCCCTACTCCAATAAAGAGGGTGAGAAATGCTAAAAGAAAGTTATAAGTTTTTTTCATTTCATGTCATTTTTAAGTTAGTAAAGTTTGATATTTAATAAAGGTTCAAATGTAAGGGGGAATATATTTTATAATACTGTTTCTAAGTTAATTATTATTATGAAAAACACCTTGCTTTTATAGCTGTTTATATATACAAAAAAGACTATTTGAATATTCAAATAGCTATAGGTAATATGCCTCAGGCTAGATGATTACTAGCCTGAGTTATGTGAGTAAGAATAAATGATCACTCTATTTTAATATATTCCTGATCATTTTAAATTAACTTCTAGATGGAAAAACTCCTTCTAGAGCAATAATGTAGTTTACACAAGTATAGGGCTGTATATTAGTATGGCTTAAATTTCCTCCAGTGTTAAGAATAGTAACATCAACACCATTTTGAGCCATATGTTGAGTTCCTGCTGCAGAATTATATATTTCAGACGCAGCATTGGCAAAAGTTCCATCTACTGGACTTGTTGCGGTGGCGGGAGTTACAGGGCTGAAATTACACTTAATCTGACCTGATGCTGAATGGCTATGAGAAGGTATTTGGGTTTGGTTTAGAATAACATATTCTTGCCCTCCTTTTTGACCTAAACGACGACTTGATAGTCCAGGACCATTTCCTGGATGCATAGATACACGTCCTCTTAAATCTGGTAATCCAAAGGTCGTTCTACCATCTCCTCCATAGGTTGTACCTAATAAGGAAAATAAAGCTTGATTACTGTTGATAGGTAATAGTTGTCCGTCGCAAAGTGCCCAACCTCTTGGTGCAAAATTACCACCGAACATGATTATTTGTGCTAAAAATGGGTTCATAGTTAATAAGTTTAGAGATTAGCTTCTTGAAGGGTAAGTACCTTGTAGAGCAATAATATAATTCACACACTGAAAGGGTTGTATATTAGTATGATCTTGATTATTTCCAGTATGTCCTACAGCTACATCAACACCATTTTGAGCCATATGTTGAGTTCCTGCTGCAGAATTATATATTTCAGACGCAGCATTGGCAAAGGTTCCATTTACGGGACTTGTTGCAGTAGCAGGAGTTGCAGGACTGAAATTACATTTAATCTGACCTGTAGCAATATGGTTGTGTGATGGAATTTGAGTAATATTTAGAGTAACATCTTCAACTCCTCCTCTTTCTCCAAGGCGATATGAGCTTAATCCTGGTCCATTACCTGGGTGTATAGAAACACGTCCTCTTAAATCAGGTAAAGCGAAAGTTGTTCTTCCATCTCCACCATAGGTTGTTCCTAAAATTGAAAATAACGCAGTGTTCGATGCAATTGGTAGAAGTTGGCCGTCGCATAACGCCCATCCTCTTGGAGCAAAGTTGCTTCCAAACATCATAATTTGTCCGATAAATGGATCCATAATCTTATATTTTTATAATAGATACTTTATTTAAATTCAAAATATTGTAAATATTCTGAATGTTAAATACTTACATATGCAAATTACAACAATATACTTATGTAAAACACCGTGGAATTACGTGATTTTATATTAGAGAATAAATACGAGGTGATTAGTTTTATTTAGATGAAATAGCCTCTACAGGATGCATTTTAGCTGCTCTACTTGCTGGAATAATACCAGACAATACACCAACTAATACAGAAATAATAAGACCGAGAATGATATTATTATTACCTAAAACTAATGTTAAGCCAAAGTCAATTTCGCTATTTATGAAAGCAAAGAGTCCAAAAACAAGACCTAGCGATAATATTCCTCCGAACAAACAAAGGAGGATAGATTCGAATAAAAATTGATATAAAATATAAGATTTTTTTGCGCCTAAAGCTTTTTGAATTCCAATCTCTGCAGTTCGTTCTTTAACAGAAACAGACATAATGTTAGAGATACCAAACATACCAACAAGAAGGGCGAAGATTCCTATTACGATACCCACTAAATTCATCTTTCCGAATATGTCTCCCAAGAATTCCTTAATCATATCAGAAGAATTAATGGCGAAATTACTTTCTTCAACAGGGTTTAATCGACGAATATTTCGAAGAACACCAACTGCTTCCTCTTTAAGTTGGTCTAAAGTAACACCTGCTTTTGGACTTATTATTATACTTGGGTTGTAATTATCTGATTTTAACTGAAAGTATTTACCAAAGGTTCTAATGGGGATATATACCATTTTACCTCCATTATTATTAAACATACTTTCTCCACTCTCTTCAAGCACACCAATAATTTGAAATTTTTGCCCTTTAATAATGATGTCTTTTCCTAATGGTTTCTGAAATGGATAGAGATAGTTACATATTTCTTTAGATACAATGGCAACATATCCACCATGTATATCCTCAATGTCACTAAAGTATCTACCATTTTCAATGTTTATAACACTAGTCGTTGGGTATTCTTTAGACGTACCATATAGAACAACCCCTTCAATAACTTCATTTTCAGATTTTGCTTGTAGATTTTCTTCTCCGGCAAGGTAACTTACCCCTTTGGCGTAGAAAAGGGATTTTTTTAATTGATCGGCTTCTTTTATGGACACCGTTGGCCTGGCCTGATATTTCCTCCATGCACGACGACCTCCTTCATCGTCCCAAGGGTATTTTCCAACCAATAATACATCTTTACCAATTGACTGTACTTCTTTATACAAATCCTGTTTCATAGAATCTATAAGCGACAAAACAACTATAACAGAAAATACACCTAAGATTACACCAATTAATGAAAGTGCAGTTCTTAATTTTTGAGATAATAACGAGAATATTGCAAATGAAAATGATTCTCGTATGATGTTTATGATGTCTTTATACCACATGTATTATCGTTTTCTAAGCCAAAGTTGTGGATTCAAGTTTTTCTCAGAGTTTTTGTATTCAATCCAAATTTGGAAATCTAATAATCCAAAGGTAGCATCTTCGCTTGCTACTTTACCTAAAATATTGTTAACTTTTACAAAGTCACCTTCTTTTACATAAACTTCTTTAAGGTTCGCATAAATTGTTACATATGCACCATGTCTAATTACAATTCCCTTTGTTCCGTTTGGTATTAAAAATATTGCACTTATTTTTCCTCCAAAAATGGCCTGAACCTCTTCGTTTAATGGAGTGGAAATTTCGAGTCCTTTTACATTAAATGTAATATTTGGTAATCCCTTTGGATGGTAAGGACCAAATTTATGGTGGATGTCACCTTGGCGTACAGGCCATGATAATTTACCCTTATTACCAGCAAATTGTTTAGATGCAAGCTTCCCTTGAGGTGTTTCAGCAAATGTTAACACTTCTTTTTTCGCAGGGCTTTTGTTGTTTGATTTAGAGCTTTTGTTTTTCTTATTTGCGGCTTCGGCACGTTTTTTAGCCCGTTCTCTTTCTCGCCTTAAGGCTTCTCTAATTTGCTTTTCAATGGCAGCAGCCTTTTTCTTCTTCGCTTTAATTTTAGCAAGAAGATCTTGTTTTTTAATATTTATTCTACCTAAGGATTTATCTAAATCTTCCTTATCGCTAATTAGGGATTGATTTTGCTTTTTATTTTCTAATTCTAAATCTTCTTTTTGAGCTTTTCTCTCCTTAAGTTCTTTTTGTTTAATTTTTATTAGATCAGATTTAGTCATTAAATCTGAAACTTGTGTTTTTCTGTAATCGCTGTATTGCTTTAAGTAATGGTAGCGTTTATAAGCTTGTTGTAAATTCTCAGCATTTAATATAAACAACCAATTGTTAGAGGTGGATTGCTGAATTTGAAACGATCTAAGAAGTTCGGAGAAGTTATCTTTAATATGCTTAACATGGCTATTAATAACAGTAATAGAATCGTTGAGGTTATTAATTTGAGACGATAATTGTCTAATTTCTTTTCTATTAACTTTTAATAAATCCTCTCTAAATGTAATTTTTTGAGTAACAAGTGATATACGTTGCTCTGTTCCTTTTTTATCTGAATTTAATGTCTCAATTTGCTTATTAAGAACCTTAATCTCATTAAGAAGTTTTGACTTAGAGTTCTTTAAGTCATTTTGAGCATTCAGAATATTTCCACACCCTAATGTAAGAGTGAAAAATAGAGCAACAATATATTTATAGTACAACGTTTTCATATTTAGAGCTTACCTTAAAAGGCATTTTAATAGATTTATTAACGTCAACTTTATTTGTTGATATATCAACTTTAATTTTAGTATCCATTTTTAAATCAACTTTTACGTTTTCGGGCATTATTTGATTAATACGCTTAACCGAATATAAACATTTTAATTGTTGATCTTTAGTTGAGATGGTTTGATTAACCAATGTTGATTGTTCAAGTTGATAAAATAGCCAATATAAATCTTTTGAAGATCTTTCGTTATCAACGTTAACTATACCTTCATTTTGAGACCAATGGAATTGTCTATTAATAGATTCTACAGGTTGTCCTAATAGTAACTTTTGAAAATGAGAAATAGAAAATTCTGTACCGTATTTTTTGTTCCAGCTTTCATATTCTAAGGTATAATGCTTCTTATTCACTTTATCTAAAATGCTAATTTTTTCTTTATCCATCTTCATGCGAGCAACCTCTAATCCAAAATAAGAAACAGACATCCAAACAGATTCATCTTTTTTCATTCTTAATGTTGCCTTAGCCGACATTTTCTTTGTAAGATCTAGGCTCAGTTTTAGTTTAGCATCTATGGTTTTAAAATCTAGCTGATCCGTATTTAAGATATTTCTAATATCCTTAAATTTATAATTAAGGACAACGTCATTAGAGTTGTTTTTAACTTTAGATCTTGTTTTGCAACTAGTTACTGTGCTAAAGATAGAAAACAGAATTAAGATATATTTTAAGTACTTGATGTTACTCATTGGACTTTATTTTCATTAATATTCGGTCTAGATCTTCACCACTTGATAATAATTCTGCTTTTTTCCAGAACTCAATTGCTTTTACTTTATCGTTAAGCTTTAAATAACAATCGGCTAAATGTTCATACATTTCAGCGCTTGGTTGTGGGTCTAAACCTATCGCTCGTTTAAGCGTCTTAAGTGCTTTGTCGTAATTACCAAGCTTATACTGGATCCAACCAGACGTATCCAAATATGTGCTTGAATTCGGTTCTTTTGCCAATACAATAGCAATCATTTTTTCCGCTTGGTTTAGTTTCTCTCCACGTACGGATAAATAGTAGCTATAATTATTTAAAGTTTGAATATTTTCAGGATCTATTTTTAGAATTTGATCATATGCATGATCTGATTTGATATAATCTTTAAGACTATTAGATGCCGTTCCAAGAATAGATAAAAATGGTATTTTTTTGTTAGGATCGTCAATAATAAATTCTAATCCGTTTTCAGCAGAAGTAATGGCCTCATTAAATTGGTTTAATCTAAAATGAGCATAGGCTTGAACTAAATATGGTTCGGGTTTATATTCAAATTGATTAAGGGTTTTTTGTGTCCAAACTAATGTTGAATCATATGCTTCATTAAAAAAGTAAATTTCGTAAATAACATTGTATAATTGAAATTGAGGATTCAATTCTAAAGCTTTTTTATAATATCCAACCTTTTGTTCAAATTGAGTATTTGGAATTAAATCCCCTTTATATCCATAATATTCAAATTGATTAGGATAAAATTGAATCGACAAATCCAACAATTCATTTAAATCTTTTGCTGTCCTTTGCTTATTTGTATACTGAGCATAGGCATATTCAATGATTCTTAGTTGATTTTCTTTTGAAAGGTCACCAGATTTAATGGCATTTTTAAGATACTTTTCTGCACTTTTTAAATCTTCTTTTTGAAAATAATACTGGAACAAACCGTATTCTGCAGATCCATTTTTTGGAGAAGACATAAGAATGTTTTCATAAACAGATTTCGCTTTATCAAATTCTTTGGTGTATTGATAATACTCAGCTAAAGCAAATTGAAAATCCAATTCTGAGGGAAACTCTTCAATCAAAATAAGGAGTTCTTTTTCGGCTGCTTTCCAATTTTTTTTGGCAATATAAAGTTGATGCTTTCTATACGTATATTCAGGTTGAATACCATTGTTTCGCTCAAGAATATTATATTCTTTAATTGCATCATCATGTTTAGAAAGAAGTAATAAACTTTCTATATATAACTCTCTATATTGGTCAGACTCTGGAAATTTATTACTTAATTTTTTTCTAAGCTCTAGTTCACTTTGGTAATTAAATTGAGCTCTGTAGGCAATTGCAAGATTGGAAATATACCAAACGTTTTCAGGCTCTAATTTTAAAGCTTTCTGATAATTTTCAACAGCTAAATCTGTGTTTTTTAAATAACTATAGGCTTTAGCTAGTTCATAATACACAGCCGAATTACTTGTAGTAACATCTAGACATGCATTAAGCTCATTAATTTCTTCTTCCCATTCTTCGTCTAATTTATGCTTTTGAGCGTTAAAGAAATGGGCTTCGAAAGTTTGACGTTGTTTATCTGAATCAAACGAAAAAGAAGCAATTTCTTTCGAAATTGCTTTCTTCGCTTGTTTTTTTCTTTTTTGCCCAAATGAAAAATTAGTTATTCCTAAGAATAAACAGAATAGGCAAATATATCTTACAGTTATTAGCATACACTACATTGAAAATTCTATAAAGTAAATTGCAAAATATAATATTAAATCTACTTTATTTAGACATGTAGATTGTACATATTTTACTCAAAGCTACTAAAATCTCCAATACTAACAGCTTTACTAGAACCTTTGTAATACACATGATTTCCAATCATTGAATTATCTAGGACTGCTTCTTTGATTTCAGTATTATTTTGGATAAGACTGTTTTTAATGACGCTGTCTTTTACTTTAGAATTATTACCGATAGAAGCATATGGCCCTATATTGGCATTTTCTAAAACAACATTATTCCCAATGTAACATGGTTGATTAATTACCGAATTAATCAATTTTACATTACTAGAAACTAAATTAACACCTTCTTCGTGTTTCATAGCCAGAATTCGTCTGTTTGCATGAATAGCAGCTTTTGGGTTTCCACAATCTAACCATTCTTTTACAGCACCAACTCCAAATTTAGAACCTTGTTGTTTCATAGATTCTAAAGCATTGGTTAATTGATATTCACCATTTTCTATGATGTTGTTATCAATTAAATATTGAAGTTCTTTATCTAAATAGGCCCCATCTTTAAAATAGTAAACACCAATAATGGCTAAATCAGATACAAGCTCTTTAGGTTTTTCAATGAAATCCGTAATAACTTTATCTTTAGATAATTTAACGACACCATATGCCGAAGGATCCTCAACTTTTTGAACCCAAATAATACCATCCTTAGAACGGTCTAATTCAAATTCAGCCTTAAATAAAGTATCTGCAAAGGCAACAATTACTTCTCCTTCTAAACACTTTTTTGCACATAAAATTGCGTGAGCTGTACCTAAAGCTTGTTCTTGGTGGAAAATATGTCCTTTAGCACCTATGTCGTCTGCAATTTGCATAAGCTGACTTTCAACATCAGTTCCAAAATCACCAATAATAAAAGCAACTTCAGAAATAGGCGTTTTACAAACCTTTGTAATATCTTTTACTAAACGTTCTACAATAGATTTACCTGCAATAGGAACTAGTGGTTTTGGTACAGTTAAAGTATGTGGTCTTAATCTAGAACCACGCCCTGCCATTGGAATAATTATTTTCATTTAATATCTTTTTTTTAACAGAAGCCCCTATGTTATATCTTAATTTATACAGGACAAATGATGGGTCTAAATATATGAAAAAATAGAATGCAATATTCTTTTTTTTAAGAGATATAAAAGAGGATTCGTAATAATTGGATATTGGAATAATAATTCATCCTATTTTAATACACTTATTTTAGTCGTATTTATTAATATTTAGATAAATGTAGCAATAGTTTCGGTGAATTAATAGACATGAAAAAAAAATGTAACTCGCAAGTTAAAAATGAAAAATTGTAAACTTTTCTATTGATTGAAAAAGCTAACTATTTGATAAATAGTTTAATGTAAAATATTTTTGTAAACTTTATATGAAATGTTTTTTAATTATGTTTCATAATATTACATTTGATCTCACGAGGAAAGTAGATTTTAGCTTTAAAATGTCGAGCGTATCTCATGAGCCCTATTAAAATAAGGGATCAGAATAAAAACGACTTAAATTGCTTAATTTTTATCTAAATTAATTGTTTTTTTTAAGATAAATTATTAGTGAAGAAAAGTGGGAATTTAAGTTATTAATTTCTTTGTATTTAACCATGTTGAACCTCCCCAAAATATCAAATACAATTTGATGGTTCTTGGGAAATGAACACTTGAACAATGAGTAATATTTTTGAAAAGAGAATCGCTTACAAACCATTTGAGTATCCTGAAGTTTTAGATTTTGTAAATCCAATTAATCAAACATTTTGGGTTCATTCTGAAGTGGATTTCACAGGAGATATTCAAGATTTTAAAGTTAATTTCTCACCAATTGAAAAAACGGCTGTAAAGAATACATTACTTGCAATTGCGCAAGTTGAAGTTGCTGTTAAATCATTTTGGGGTAATTTATATACACATTTACCAAAACCTGAATTTAATGGTTTAGGAGCAACATTTGCAGAATGTGAATTTCGCCATTCTGAGGCATATTCTAGACTATTAGATGTTTTAGGGTTTACCGAAGAGTTTGAGGTTGCGTTACAATCGGAGGTTTTACAAGAGCGATTAGCATTTTTAAATAATAAGAATTTAACTGCTGGAATTGATAACCCACAGAAAGCATTTGCTTTAAACCTAGTTATTTTTTCATTACTCGTAGAAAATGTTTCTTTATTTAGTCAGTTTGCAACGGTTTTATCATTTACACATTTTAAAGGGTGGTTAAAAAACACAAGTAATATCATTGCTTGGACAAGTAAGGATGAACAATTACATGCCAATGCTGGAATCTATATTTTTAATCAGATCATGAAGGAAAACCCGGAGTGGTTTAATGATGATTTTAAAGCGATTATTTATGATACAGCAAAGGAATCTATTGAACAAGAATCAAAGATATTAGACTGGATTTTTACAGAAGGGGAGTTAGAAAATGTATCTAAAGTACAGCTTTTAAACTTTATGAAAAATCGTGTGAATATGAGTTTAATCGAAATCAATTTAGAGTCCATTTTTGAAGTCGATAAAGATGTGTTATCTAAAATGCAATGGTTTGATGAAGAAGTATTCGCAAATACATTAGATGATTTTTTTGCAAAACGTCCTGTAGATTATTCTAAACATAACCAAGCCTTCACAGCATCAGATTTATTTTAAAACCTAAAGAATTCAACCATATACCATTATGTCTACTTTAAATTTTACACACGCTTCTTATAAATATCATTGGGTAAATGAAGAAACAAATACGATGTTAAAACGTGGGTATTTGTTAGAAGGTGAAACTGTTGAAACAGCGGTAAAGCGTATTACAACTGCAGCAGCCAATCAGCTAAATAGACCAGATTTACAGCCTAAATTTGAATCTTTAATTGCAAATGGTTGGTTATCCTTATCTTCTCCTGTATGGGCGAATTTAGGAACGAACAGAGGTCTTCCTATTAGTTGTTTTGGATCTTACGTAGAAGATAGTATGTCTGGAATTACTAAAACATTGTCTGAAAGTATTATGATGACAAAGTTTGGAGGAGGAACGTCGGCATATTTTGGACACCTTAGAGGACGTGGTACAGGGATAAAGAATAATGGGAAATCATCAGGAGCAGTTTCATTCCTTAAAATGTTTGATGCTATGATTGATACAGTAAGTCAAGGGAATGTACGTCGTGGAGCATTTGCTGCATATTTAGATATTGAACACCCAGATTGTAAAGAATTTCTTGAGATTAAAGATATAGGAAATGCAATTCAGAATTTATTCTTTGGTGTATCTGTAACGGATAAGTGGATGCAAGAAATGATAGATGGTGATGTTGATAAAAGAACATTGTGGGCCAAAGTTCTCCAAAGTCGTCAAGAAAAGGGATTACCATATATCATGTTTACAGACAACATGAATAAGAATAAACCAGATGTTTATAAAGATAAACATATGGAAATTTATAATTCTAATTTATGTGCAGAAATTGCGCTTCCTGTAAATGAGCATGAAAGTTTTGTATGTTGCTTGTCGTCTCTTAATATGGAGTTATATGATGAATGGAAAGATTCTGACGCAGTAGAATTAAGTGTATATTTTTTAGATGCTGTAATGGAAGAATTTATTCAGAAATCTGAAGGGGCAGAGTACATGGAACGTACGCATAACTTTGCAAAACGCCATCGTGCATTAGGGCTTGGGGTATTAGGATACCATGCTTATCTTCAAAAGAATAATATAGCATTTGAAAGTTTTGAAGCCAAACAAATTAACTCTAAAGTATTTAGAGGGATTAGAGATAAAGCATTAGCAGCTTCGCAAAAGCTAGCTAAAGAATACGGAGAGCCAGAATTATTAAGAGGGTACGGAAGACGAAATACAACGCTTATGGCGATTGCACCAACAACGTCATCATCTTCTATTCTAGGACAAACGTCTCCAGGTATTGAACCATTTAGTAGTAACTATTATAAAGTTGGTTTAGCAAAAGGTAACTTTATCAGAAAGAATAAATTCTTAAAAGCTTTATTGCAAGAGAAAGGTTTAGATAATGATGAAGTTTGGAATAAAATCATGATTGATAATGGTTCGGTTCAAAACCTTGATTTTTTATCTGACCATGAAAAAGAAGTATTTAAAACATTTAGAGAAATTAGCCCTCAAGAAGTTATTATTCAAGCTTCAATACGTCAAAAATACATTGATCAATCGCAATCATTAAACTTAAACATTCCACCATTAATGACGCCAAGAGATGTAAATGCGTTATTAATTGAAGCTTGGCAATTGGGGGTTAAAACGTTATATTACCAGCGTTCGTTTTCTATCTCACAAGAGATGATTAATAAGAACAAAGCATGTAGTAGTTGTGAATCTTAAAGATTACTTATAAAATATTAAAAGGCGAATTTCATTATTGGAATTCGCTTTTTTTATGGATAATAAACTCCTTCAAATGCCTTTTAAAGGATGTATAATACATTACAATAAAAATTATACGTTACTCTTTCGTTTTAATTTTTAGAAGCGATTAAATGAAGGATATTGAGTAATAAATGAATTTGGGTATTCCTCTTAAGTAATACAAATGTATTGGACATAAAAAAAGGCCATTTAGATTTCTAAATGGCCTTTTTTTATAGTTTATAATTTACTTGCTTAGTAAAAGTCAGCTCTAAAGTCTTTAACTTCTGCGTTCTCTCTTAATGCAGGTGTTAATTCATAATTCACACGTGGTGAAAATGACCCTTCAAGTTGAGATTGAATCGCTTTATAGTTATCTGTAGCTGAAGGTTCTGAAGTTGAAGTTACTGTTGCAATAACCATTCCTGTAGTTCCAGAAATAGGAGCTGATACAGTATTTTCAGAAAGTCCCATAATAGCACCAACAACAATTGGTTCATATCCTGCACCTTCAAGTGTGTTACTTGCAAATGCTAATCCTGAGAATGCTTTAACCTCTTCACCTAATTTTGAAGCAGCATCTTGTAAAGTGGATGTACCGTTTAATTCAGCTAATAAATAAGCTTTAGCTTTTTCTATTTTAGCAGCAGGAATAAGTTCATCTTTAATGTCTTCAAATGATGCAACTCCTTTTTCTAATTTAGCATCTAATCGAGCAACAATATATTTACCTTCTAATGTAAAACGAGTAATTTCTCCTAAGTTACGAGACGATTTAAATGCCCAACGCATAAGTTGCTTATCAGAACCAATTCCGTTAGTTTGACGATCGTCTTGAGTAATTAATTCCTCGAATGATGGGCTAGAACCGTCTAATGTCTTTATCGCTTCTTCGTAAGAAGAGTTCTCAAGGCTCATAGCGAAAGCACTAGCCTTTTTGAATACTTTATTATCTGTAGCTTCTGAAGATAAAACTTCCATAGAAAGTGTAGCCACTTGAACAGAGTCATTTCTCTTATCCATTAAACGAACCATTTTGTATGATCCAGCTTCAAAATACGGTCCATAAACATAACCGATTTCATTAGTGTGCATTAATTCATCATAAGTAGCTGACAATTGTCCTTTAGCTTTATATGTTGGATCAAAGTATACATCAGAATGCTCTCTTAAAAAACCATCCATATTTTCTGTAGCTGCAAAACCAGGAATAGTATCATAAACACTAAACTTAGTGTTGTATTCTACTTGAGTGTTTTTTAATTTCTCAATATCCTTACGAACTTCAGCATTATCTTCTGCAGAAGGTGTAATTTCAAAGATTGCATATTGAACTCGTCTAGATGCTTCTCTTTTGAATTCTGATTTGTGAGCATCGTAATATGCTTTTAAATCTGCATCAGAAACTTCTTTATGGCTATCATCTACACTTGCATAAGATTTGTAAACAAATGACCCAGTAGCCGTTTTACCACTATTCATATAGAATGCTTCAGCTTCAGCTGTTGTTGCAAAATATGAATTAGCAACTAAAGTATTTAACTTTGTATTTAAACGTTGCTTCTGGATAATATTTTGAATGTAAGTCCATCTATTAGGATCTTGCTCTTGTAATTGAGTTAAGTATGCACTCAATTGTTGAGAAGTAACTTCTTGTCCTGGTTGAATTCCAAAAATTTGTTTTACAGCAGGGTCAATTTCGTGATTATTTACTCCAATAGTAATTCCAGTTAACTCTTCTTGAGTTATACTAATACCACTCTTATCGTATTCAGAATTTAAAATTAACTGGTTAACTTTATCATTCCATAAACCTGCACGGATATCACTTTGATTAGCGTTTGGACCTTGAAGACCAGTAACTTCTTGTAGTTCAATCTCAAAATCTTTTTGTTCGATAACGTCACCGTTAACTTCACCTAGTATTTGTTGATTACCACCAAAAAAGCTATTTCCTGAAGAGAATAGATCTTGTAATACAAAAGCAGCAAGTGCTACTCCGATAAATCCAATCAATAACCCCGAACGGTTACGTATTTTTTCTAATGATGCCATTTATCTATAAATTAGTTTCATTTAAGGGAGCGAATATACAAAACAATCTTGTATGATGAAAATTCGTAAGTACAGTCTCCTTAATATTTTTAAAGTTTTTTAGCTAAAAAGATCGTTTTTTGAAGAGGGTTTGTTAAAACCTAGGTTTTTGTATGCTAAATCAGTAGCAATTCTTCCACGTTGAGTTCTCATAATATATCCTTGTTGGATTAAATATGGTTCGTAAACTTCTTCAATGGTTTCTATGCTTTCACTAACGGCCGTTGCAATTGTTCCTACACCCACCGGACCTCCTTTAAATTTATCTATAATGGTTGATAAAATGAGTATATCCATTTCATCTAATCCATTATCATGTATTTTTAAGGCCGCTAATGAAGATTTTGTAATGTCCAATTGAATTTTTCCATTTCCTTTAATTTCAGCAAAATCTCTTACACGTCGTAATAATGCATTGGCAATTCTTGGAGTTCCACGACTTCTGAATGCAAGCTCTAATGCTGCTTCATCAGAAATAGGCACTTGTAGGATATCTGCCGAACGTTTAATAATAGAAGATAACAATTCTGCAGAATAGTATTCTAATCGTGAATTAATTCCGAACCTCGCTCTTAAAGGAGCTGTTAATAAACCAGATCGTGTTGTTGCCCCAATTAAGGTGAACGGATTTAATGAAATTTGTACAGATCTTGCACTTGGACCAGAATCAATCATAATATCGATTCTAAAATCCTCCATTGCACTGTACAAATATTCTTCAATAACTGGGCTTAATCGATGTATTTCATCAATAAAAAGAATGTCACCAGTTGATAAATTTGTTAATAAACCAGCAAGGTCTCCTGGTTTTTCTAAAACGGGACCAGATGTAATTTTAATATCTGAACCCATTTCATTGGCAATAATATTTGCTAAGGTTGTTTTACCTAATCCAGGAGGGCCATGTAATAAAACATGATCTAAGGCTTCTTCTCTAAGTTTAGCTGCTTGGGTAAAAATTTTTAAATTTTCTACAACTTTGTCTTGACCTGAAAAATCATCGAAGCTTAAGGGTCTTACGCTTTTTTCAAAGCTATCTTCAGGCTGTTCGTTTTCTAAGAATATTTCGTTCATAACTCATATTAAATACCAGATGCTACACCCGACATTAATTGTGCACAAATAAGTGCGGCATATGTTCCTAAAGCATATCCTAAAACAGCTAGTAGAACACCAACAGGGGCAAGGCTAGGGTGAAATGCAGAGGCCACAACTGGTGCAGATGCTGCTCCCCCAATATTAGCTTTACTACCTACAGCAATAAAGAAATATGGAGCTTTAATCAATTTGGCTACTACAAACAATAACACGACGTGTATAAGCATCCAAATACCTCCAATTGCAAATAATTCTAGACTATCAAATATAGAAAATATATTCATTTTCATTCCAATACTTGCAACCAAAATATAGATGAAGACAGATCCTACTTTAGAGGCTCCCGCACCTTCATAATTCTTTAATTTTGTAAATGATAATATGATACCTCCAGTTGTTGCAAGAACAATAAGCCAGAAGAATGAAGATCCAAGTGAGAATTTTGTTAGTGCTGGAAAGTTGTCAGAGATGTAAGGAGCAAGAAAGTCAGCAAAGAAATGTGCAAATCCGGTAACACCTAATCCAATTCCTAGAATAACCATTAAATCGGTTAAGCTCGGGTTCCTAGATGTTTTCTTTTGGAAAGAAATCATCTTATGCTTAAGTCTTTCAATTGCCGAGGTATCCGATTTTAAAAATGCATCTATTTGTTCTTTTTTTCCAATTCCAAACAATAAGAAAGCCATCCATACATTAGCAACAAGTACATCAACTAATATCATTTTACTAAATAATGCATCACTTACATCATGTATTTCTTTCATGGCCACTTGATTTGCTCCACCACCAATCCAAGAACCAGCTAATGTTGTCATACCTCTCCATACAGCATCTGGACCAATACCTCCAACCCAGTTGGGTTCAATATATGAAATAATAAATATTGTTAATGGACCACCAATTACAATACCTATGGTACCTGTTAAGAACATAATAACCGCTTTAGGTCCTAAATTAACGATTCCTTTTAGGTCTATACTTAAGGTTAGTAATACTAATGCAGCAGGTAATAAATAACGAGTAGAAACATAATAAATATCTTTAGAGCTATCCGCTGAGATAATATTTAATGAATTAAATATTGCAGGAACAAAGTAGCACATTAACAACGCTGGTACAATTTTATAAAATTTAGACCAACCTCCAGTTTTTTTTGAAGACGTATGAAAAACTAGGGCTAATATCAGTAACAGGATTCCTACGACAGATGCATTATTAGTAAATAATGTTTCTTCTAAACGTAGTTCTGATATGTCTCTTAATCCGAAAATTGAAATACTGCCTTTCATTGAGTGGTTTTGTTATTTAGGTTTTGTGTTCCAGAAACGTTATTGTTTTGAGGTTTCTGTTTCTTACAAATGTGTTTATTATATAAACTTTTGGAAATAAATACGAAGTTGCCTTCCATTATTTTTTTTAGTAAAAATAAATATTTCCTTAAGTATTAAGCCAAAAAAAGAAAGGCATGCCTTTCTTTTTTTTATTGTTGTAGTATGTTTTGTTTTAGAATAAAAACTTGAATCCTCCACGAATACCATCAAAATTTATATTCGCATTTCCAGCAGCTTGTGAAGTAGCTCCTCCAACGGATACAGAAACACCACTGGATCCAACTGAAGCAATACCAGATTCAATAAAGAAACCAAATCCACCTAGGTTGATATCCATACCAAGACCAAAATTGGCTAAAAAATCGGTAGTACTTCCAGATATTCCTTGAACTTCAGTATTTAAATTAATAATTCCTGCTCCAGCGTGTAAATATAAAAAGTTAGCAAAATATTGTCTTCTTTTTACATAAGCTCTTATCTGAGTTAATGTAGTTTCAAAAGGAACAAGATCTGCATTATGTGTAATGTATTCAACAGCTACAGAGTTAGCACCTTTTCCAACTTCAACAATTGCACCTATTCCTCCATAATCAGCAATAATATCAATGTCTTCTCCACTTAAAGCATTGTATACAACACCAGCGCTTCCGAACCAGCTATTAGGACCAGAACTTCCACCTCCTGAGCGACCAATTCCTCCACCTGAACCAGAACCATAACGTGTATTAGTTCCAAATCCTTGAATTCCTCCAGCACGATATACCTGAGCAGTTGCTGAATATGCAGTTAATAGAACAAGTATAATTGTTGTAATTGTTTTTTTCATGATTTTTTATTCTTAAATGGATTATTCTGCCATTTATATTTATGTGAATCTAATGTCTTTATATTCTGAATCTTAATCCAAAGTGGAATGTGTAAAGAAAA
Source organism: Flavobacteriales bacterium (assembly GCA_965243605.1). Lineage (GTDB taxonomy): Bacteria > Bacteroidota > Bacteroidia > Flavobacteriales > CAJXXR01 > JBMYYR01. The sequence goes on along the minus strand of CBDEVQ010000061.1, from coordinate 12,032 downwards.
TATTCTGGATTAAAAAATTCTGGTTCTGTAACACCAACAACTGGGATATATGGTTTAAATGTATTGTCAAATGATGAGAATACATGTAACATGGCATATATATTTACTTTACCAGTTCTAAAATGCATTGAAGATACGTTTCCAACCCCAATATTAGAACCTGTAAACGTTTGATCTTTATAGAATAAATTTTCACTAATGAAATTGACTTTCACATCGTAGTTCATGATTCCAATACTTGGAGCTACTGGAGCAAAAGCAAACCTAGATTTATGGTGACCAATAACGTTAAAACCAAATCCCCCAATCATTTCGGACATTTCGTAACGTGTTAAATAATTAGTCTGACCTAGTCCAAATTCTTGAAAACCTCTATCGTATCCTGGTAATCCATGTTTATAGATTCCATAGATGAATAGTTTCTTTTTGATTTTTAATTTTACATCAAACGATATACCTTGATATTCAGAGTATCTTGATCCTGCAAATTGTTTATCAGAAATCTTACCTTGGAAACCAGAAACACCAATTTCTAACCACTCAAGAAAGCTGTCTTTATAACTTTTAGGTTTATATCGTTTAATTTGAGCTTGAGATAATTGTACCCCAAATGCTAGTATGAATAAAAATAATGCCTTTTTCATCAATTATCTTTTAATTGCTAATCTATATCCCATTCCTAACCCGATCATTTTTGCTCCATCTTGCTCCATAGAGTAGCTAGCTTCCCAAAACCAAGGGCCGTGAAAATGATGTCCTAAACCTATTTTATAAGTAGAAAAAGTAGTGCTTGGACTTACGTCACTATCAGCATGAGAACTATCATCTTTGGTAAATTTAGTCACTCGCTTTACACTTTCTGTACCTAAGGTTAGAAACATAACTTGTCTATTTGCTCCAGAACCAAGAGTAAATAAATAACTATATCCAAGTGATAATGATGTAAGGTTTTCTTTCCCTTCTCTAAAATCGTGATAAAAAGGGTGATCGTATGTTGCGTAATTGACAGGCATATAGTAAGTATACCCTATCGATAATAGATGACGTCTGTAAGGAATATTAACTCTAGCTTCAGCCCCAGTAAATAACTGATTCGTTTCGTGATGTACTTTTTGCCCATCTATATTATAGAATATAAGATTCTTATATTGTAAATCAATATAAGCCCATTTTCTATTACCTTTTCCACCACTTCTTTTAGCACTAAAGGAAATGTTTTTAGAATGTGGACTACTCATGTATCCATAGTATCGAACACCAAAAGGCTGTGTCTCTTTTTTTTGTGCAAATGACTCGAAAGACAGAAAGACAAATAAAAGTAAACTCAATAAAATTTTCATAAAAATCGTATTTGCTTTCCCAAATATAATAAAAGAAGTTAAAAGGATGCATTTTTCGCTTTTTTCTTGCAATTAAATTTAATTATTAGATGTTTATTTTAGGAAATAGTCGCTAATTTTAGAAAAATACTATGTTCGGTTATATAATTATTGATTTATTCATTTGAAAGAATTGATAATTAGGAAAGTTTATTTCATAAAAAAATCCGTTAGAAAACTAACGGATTTTTTTATGAAATAATTGGTAATTATAATACGATATTAACAATACGTTTAGGTACAACTATTACCTTTTTTGGTGTTTTACCATCTAAGTAGTTTGCTGCTTTCTCATGACTTAGAGCAAGCTTTTCTACCTCTTGTTTAGACATATCTGCATCTACTTCTAAGAAATATCTTACTTTCCCATTAAATGATACCGGGTATCGTGCTGTAGAGTCTTTTGTTAAAGATTCATCATAGACAGGAAAATCGGCATGGTGAACGGATGTACTATGTCCTAATTTTGACCACATTTCTTCTGTAATAAATGGAGCAAATGGAGCCATTATAATGGTTAATGGTTCTAGAATTGCACGTTTATTACATTTTAATTTACTGAGTTCATTTACAGCAATCATAAATGTACTAACAGATGTGTTTAAAGATAATGCTTCAATATCAGATTCAACTTTCCCGATGGCCTTATGTAAAGATTTCAATTCTTCTTTGGTTGGCTTATCGTCAGAAACATTAAACCCATTATCGTTATGTGCTAAACGCCAGAATTTCTTTAGGAAACCATATACACCAGAAATACCGTTAGTATTCCAAGGTTTAGATTGATCTAATGGCCCTAAAAACATTTCGTACATACGTAGAGTATCGGCACCAAAATCGGCAACAATATCGTCTGGATTAACAACATTGAATTTAGATTTAGACATTTTTTCAACTTCAGAACCACATAAAAATTCTCCATTTTCATTAAGGATGAATTCAGCTTCACTTAAATCATCTCTCCATGTTTTAAAAGCAGTAGTATCTAAAATGTCATTATTAACCATAGATACATCGGCATGAATTGGCGTTGTCTCATATTGGTCTTTTAAATCATAGGATACAAACGTATTTGTTCCGTTAATTCTATGTGCTAAGCTAGAACGACCAAGAATCATTCCTTGGTTGAATAATTTTTTGAAAGGTTCTTCGGTTGGTACTAATTCTAAATCAAATAAGAATTTAGCCCAGAAACGAGAATATATTAAATGTCCAGTTGCATGTTCAGAACCACCTAAGTATAAATCGACTTCTTTCCAATATTCTAAAGCCTCTTTAGATGCAAATTCTTGATCATTTTTAGGATCCATATAACGGAAGAAATACCATGAAGATCCAGCCCATCCAGGCATTGTATTTGGTTCTATTGGAAAGCCATTCTTTTTCCAATCTTTATTTCTTGCTAAAGGTGCTAGCCCTTCTGCTGTTGGCTTATATTCGTCTACTTCAGCAAGTATTAGTGGTAAATCTTCATTAGACATTGGGTTTGGCATTTCACCATCTATATAAATAGGAATTGGTTCTCCCCAATAACGCTGACGACTAAATACAGCATCTCTTAATCTAAAGTTGGTTTGCCACTTACCACGTTTTTGTTCAGCCAAAGTTTGAACAATTTTTCCAGCAGCATCTTTTGCTTTTAATCCGTTTAAGTCACCTGAGTTTACTAAAATTCCAGATTTTGCTTCAAAAGCTTCTTCTAAAACTTCACTCACAGATCCATCCTTACTAATAACTTGAGTAATAGGAATACGGAAGTGTTGAGCAAAAGCAAAGTCTCTAGTGTCATGCGCAGGAACAGCCATAACTGCTCCAGTACCGTAAGATCCTAAAACATAATCTCCAACCCAAACAGGGATCTTTTTTCCTGAGAATGGGTGTATAGCATATGCTCCAGTAAAAACTCCAGTTATATTTTTCACATCCGATTGACGATCTCTTTCTGAACGATTTTTGGCTTGTGTAACATAAGCCTCAACGTCTTTACTATATTCAGAAGTAGTAATTACATTAACCAACTCACTTTCTGGAGCCAATGTCATGAAATTTACGCCATAAATTGTATCAGGTCTTGTTGTGAATACCTCAATTTGATGATCTGAATGTCCATCAATATCGAAAATAACTTGTGCACCTTTAGATTTACCAATCCAATTACGTTGTTGTTCTTTTAAGGCATCAGTCCAATCTAAATTATCCAATCCTTTTAGTAAACGATCTGCATAGGCTGTAACACGAAGGCTCCATCCCCACATTTTACGTTTCTCTACAGGATAATTCCCTCGTTCAGAACGTCCGTCTTTAACTTCATCGTTGGCAAGAACAGTTCCCAGTTCAGGACACCAGTTTACAAAATCTAAAGAGCGAAAGGCTAAACGAAATTGTTGAAGAATATCTTCTTTTTCTTGAGCTGAATATTGAGTCCATTCTTCTGCTGTAAATTCACCTGTAAAGCTTGAATTTGCCTTTACGGTTGCAGATCCATTTTCTTCGAATAAACGAATAAGATTTTCTATAGAATCGGCTTTGTTTATAGAAGAATTATACCATGAACCATATAGTTTAAGGAAAATCCATTGAGTCCATTTGTAATATTGAGGATCACATGTTTTAACTGATCTTTCCCAGTCAAACGAAAACCCAATTTTATCTAATTGTTCGCGATATCTCGCTAAATTTTTATCTGTACTTACCGCTGGGTGTTGACCGGTTTGAATTGCATATTGTTCAGCAGGTAATCCAAAAGCATCAAACCCCATTGGGTGTAATACATTGTATCCTTTTAATTTTTTGAAACGCGCATAGATATCAGATGCAATATACCCTAGAGGATGTCCAACATGAAGCCCTGCTCCAGAAGGATACGGAAACATATCTAAAACATAGAATTTAGGTTTGTCTGATGTATTTTCTACTTTATAGGTCGCATTTTCTTCCCAGAATTTATGCCACTTATTTTCAATCTCTTGAAAATTATAGTCCATGATATTTACGTGTTATATTAAAAAAACTTTGGCAAAAATAAGCCAATTTAATTCAATAGAGGTTAATCTATTGAAAATTCATGGATTTACATAAGGAGTATTCATAGCATAATCTGTTAATATTCTATCAATTATTGAATTTTTTGTTAAAATATATTAATGTAACAGTTGTTATGAGGTTTTTTTTATTGAAAAAAGGCATTTATTTAAAATCAGGTAAAAATACTTGGTTTTAAATAAATAAACTATTGTATTTTAGCCCAGTTAATTACCCTTATTATGTAATGCATAATTTATTGTATAACAACTAAATAAACTAAGAATGGATAGAAAGCTATTAAAGAAAAAGCTAACAAGTCTTACAACAGTTGGACTTATGGTTTTAGGAACTTCTGGGATGGCTCAGGAGTCTGGTAATTTAAGCCAGTTAGAAATGGATCATAATGATGTTATGACTAATTGTTTAACTTTTAATCATTTAGATGCTGAAGTGCCTAGTGTCTCATTAGCCGATTTGGCTGAGTATGAAATTATGGATCATGGAGTTGAATTTCACTTTTCGACAGATTTTACTGTAAATGAACACATTGTATCTTTAATTACAAAAGGAGACGCTAATACTGGTTCTGAGCCATTTTTCCTTTTTCATACATTAAGAATCGAAGATAATTCAGCCTTTGTTAAATATAACTTTGTCTATTATGTTGGAGGACAAAAGAATATTAAGCCTGTTGAAATAAGTTTTGTTAAGGAAGAAGGTAACTGGACAGTTGAAAATTATTCACTTTAATATAGAAAGATAATGTTAAGAAAGATAAAAACAATTTTAGTTCTTAAATTTACTATACTATTAACATTACTGAGCGTAAATACTAGTAATGCTCAAAATCATGTTTTTAATAACAGTAGATTAAGATTTGGTACAGGTGTAGAGAACTCTGTAAATGCATTTGGAAATTTACAGCAACCATTTTATCATAGTACAGTATATAATGGGTGGAGAAAATTAACTTTTTCGAATTATGCGCTTGATATTCGTTGGGGAGTTGGTGGTGATGGTACCAATAATTGGAATATTAATGGAGATATGGCAACCAATCCTACAGTAACTAATCCAAGTTATGATTATTCTGGTTTTGTAATTACTGATGCAGGAACAGGATCTGGATACGGAACAGTTGTATTTACAGGAAATATTACACTTAATAGCCAACTTTTTTTAATTGAAAACACTTATAACTTACCTGAAGATGAGGGATTTGTTGATATCAATGTTAAAGTTACGAATATTAGTGGTAGCCCTGCAAATAATGTGAGGTTATGGATAGGAACACGTGATGATTATTTAGGACAATCTGATCAACCTACAAAAGAACGTGGAAATCTTGTTGATGGTGCTTTTCAGATGATTTCTACTCCAAGTGAACAAGCAAAAGCTGTAAAAATTAAAACAGCTGATGAGGCGACGTTATTTTATAGTACTTCTGATAGAGCTTACACAACAATAGCTGGTTGTTGTACTTTTACGAATGCTACAAATCAAAATCCAAGTATAAACCCAATAACGCAAACTGGAGATGGGTCATATGCATTATATGCAAAGTTTAATGATTTAGCGAATGGAGAAAGCGATGAATTAAGTATTTATTATGCTGGTGGAGCATTGAGTGAAATCGATGATATTATTGCGCAAGTGGCTGCAGCATCAAGCTTAATTCAGAATGTTACGTATACATCTGCTCAATTCTCGTATTCATTCCCAGAAGATGGAACTACAAGTTTAATCCTTGTTCCAGAAGGGTCGACTGCACCAACAGCAGCTGAAGTTATTGCTGGTGTTGATTATCCAGGTGTAATTGTTGCTGCAGATTCTACTTTAGCAACACTTGCTGATAGTGTTTATACATTTACATTTGACGAATTACCATTTGGAACAGCTTATGATATTTATGCACTTACAGTATATGATGATGAAGGTGATGATGTAAATTCTGATGTAGCAAATGCTAATTTCCAAACAACACCTAATGATGCACCGGTAGGGAATGGAATTTCTAACCAAGTAGGATGTTTAAATGATGTGTTTGAAGGATTATCTTTAACAATTACAGATGAATTCCCAGGGACAGATGTCTTTACTGTAACAGTAGCTTCATCTAATACAGGGTTATTACCTACAGATTCTATTGATGTTACAGGATCAGGAGCTTCAAGAACAATTTCTGTTTACCCAACATTAGAAACAAGTGGTACATCTACAGTTACCGTTTCTATTCAGGATGCTGAAGGAGAGACTGGAACATATAATTTTGATGTTACAATTAACAATGGGTATAGTTCTAATAATGCTGTAGATACACAACAAGTGTGTACAGGAAGTTATACTTGGTCTAACGGAGTTACATATACAGAAAGTAACTATACAGATAAAGATACCTTAGCAAGTGCAGCAGGGTGTGATTCTATTGTAACATTACACTTAACGATTGCTGAACCTTCATTTGTTATACATACCGTATCAGCAGCTGGAGATTATACTTGGCTTAACGGAGTTACATATTCAGTAGATACATTCGGACCAACACATATCATTCCAAATGCAGCTGGATGTGATTCAGTTATTACATTAGATTTAACCATGGAAGAATATTGTTCTTCACGTTCTACTCGTAATACATTTGAATGGATTAAGCAAGTAGAGTTAGAAGATGATATTGACAATTTAAGCAATAAAAACTCTGGAGGATTTGGAGATTATACATCGGATACTTTAGTTGTAGATACAAGTGATATTGTTTCAGTAACCTTAACACCTGGTTATAGAAGAAGAGTTTATACTGAATACTGGCGTATTTGGATTGACTGGAATTACGATGGAGATTTTGATGATGCTGGTGAAAAAGTATTTGAACAAAAAGGTAAAAACGTAAGAACAGGATCGTTTACTGTACCAGTAAATGTGTCTTCAGAAGATTTAAGAATGAGAGTTTCTATGCGTTGGAAGCGTTATGCATCTTCTTGTCTTAACTACAGAAATGGAGAAGTTGAAGACTATATGGTACGTGTTAATGGAGCTCAAGGATATACGGGTTCTATTTCTGATGGTTTCCCACTTCCAAGAACGGCAGAAGAAGAAGAAGTTGCAGATAATTTATTTGAGATTTCTGAAATATTCCCTAACCCAATTACACAAGGTGGAATGGTTACTGGATATATTCGTGTTGAAGAAACAGGAGTAAAAGATTTACTTGTAGTAAATACTTTAGGACAAGTTGTTAAAACAGTAACTGTTAACTGTTCTTCGGAAGAAAACGAATTTGAAATATCTACGGATGGTTTAGCGAAAGGATTATACTTCATTAATATGGGAGTAGGTACTGAAGCGGTTAAAATGATCGTAAAATAATTAATAGAAGTATTAATAATTAGAAAGGGTCTAAAGTTGATATCAACTTTAGACCCTTTTATTGTTTTAATGGATAAATAATTATGGATCAAGACATATTGTTGTGGGTTATCCAAAAATTTGAGTTAATCTATATAGAAAATATTCTGTATTTCTTACACCTCTAAACTGGGCTCTGAAGGCTTTAATTTTAGCATTAAAAGATTCGGCCGAAGCATTCGTACTTCTGTTATCAAAATAATTGAGTATCGTTTGATAGTTTAGTGTTATTGTATTCTTAATGGTGTTAAAAGCTTTCATACCTGATTGCTCTATTTTATTATACCAATGTGCAAGTTTAGTCATCGCAATACCTTTACTTTTAGAGTTGTATATGGACTTAAGTTCTTCACTTAAAGTATAGGCTTTATGTATCTTTGGATAATGTTTAAATAATATTCTAGCCCTTAAACGTTGATCTTCAGTCCATTTATGAACGCTTTTGTAGAGTAAATATCGACTTCTAGCTAAGAGCTGTCGAGCTGTATCCCCGTTTTCAAAAAGGATGGCCTGATAGGCTTTATGAGTTTCTTTCGCTTTTTTGAGATCTTCATTTTCAATATCAATAGCTTCCCATCGATATTTAATTCTTACATTTTGTACAGCTTCAATGGCTAATTTTTGAACATGAAAGCGATCTGTAACTTGTATCGCGTTTGGAAAACATACGGTTGCTATTTTCTTCATACTACCAGCCATATCTAAGGTGATTTCCTTTACCTTACGTCGTAATTCATAAGGAATTTGCTTTACATATTTTATAACTTGATCCGATTGTGTTCCCTTTATAATAGATAACAAGCTACCTTTCTTTCCTTTAGCTTTTTTATTAGTTAAAATCGTATAGAGTTCTCCTTTAGATAAGGCGGTTTCATCTAAAGCTAATTTAGAGCCTGTATTCGCTTTAAACACTAACCAGTCTTTAGCGTGACTTAGCTGATCCCAACTTTGGTAATCACTTAAGCTTGTTTTATAATACCGATTTAAGGTTCGCCCATTAAGACCATAGAATGATCCTATAGTTGCACTACTATGCGCTTTAGTATTGATTAAGTTCTTTTAAAAAAGATGCAAATTCTACAGTTAAACGTGTAGAGGATGCTAATAAATTCCAATCTCGTGAATGAACATTTCCTGTTGTCACATCTTTCCACCTTCTTCGTTTGATGTGTAATAAGACTTGATAACCACGAATAGGAAAATCTTGGACGGTGATCTGTTTATGAAAACCATGGCTGTTTAAACTTAAATCTTTCAACTCAGAGGGTGGAGTAAGTAATTCTTCAAAATATAAATGAAGAATATCTCCTTTCTTTTCTGAATCTATAAGCTTAAAATAAACCAATAGTTCTTTGGGTAAAAACAATTCTAAAACACTTAATAAATCAGATTTTTCCATTTTTCAAAGTTCCATAATATTTAATTCCCCCACAACTTTTTGTCTTGAGCCATAATTATTTACCTCACCGTACAGTTAATCTTAATAGTAATTTCATTTCCTACCATAAAGGTTCCCGTAGATTCACCTAAATTGTAATCTAGTCGGTTAATCGTTAATTCTCCAGATACGTCTTTGTTATTCACCGTTAGAGGTATTTCTACAGGTTTAGAAACACCATGTAGGGTTAATGTTCCTTTTGCTAGAAGTTTATTGTTCTTTGTGACAATTTCAGAAGATTCAAAACATATTTCAGGGAATACGCTGACATTAAAAAAATCTTCATTCTTTAAATGCTTATCTCTTTTTTTTGATTTTGTATTAACCGTTTCAGCCAAAATACATGCATCAATATGGGTTACTGTTTTTCCATCAAAATCAATAGCACCAGTCATATTGGAAAAGGTTCCTTCTACGGTGTTAAATTTCATGTTTTTAACTTTAAACGAAACGTCCGATTTAGAAGAATCTATACTTTGTCCTTTTAAAGGTTGTAGAATGGCCGCCATAAACCCTATGGCTAATAAGATATTCCTGAACATAATTATTTCAATTGGTTAGATTGCGAAGTTCAGAAACATCTTTTTAAATGGTCTTAATGTAGATTAAGAAAGTAAAAGTCCTTAATTACAAATGTTTTATAAACAAAATAAGATGAGTTGTAGTTTTATTGTTTTATAAATTGACTTGTTGTATATGTATTGTTTCCACTAATTTTAAGTGTATATACTCCTTTAGATAGATGATCTACAGAAAATGTAGTTAATGTTGAGTTTAACACAAGATTTCCAATTGGATCATAAACTTCAATAAATTCAATTTGTAAAGGCGACTGTACGGTTAAAGTTGACGTTGTTGGGTTAGGAAAAATTTGTATTTCTGTTAAGTCCGATTCTTCAATGCTAAACGTATTACAATCTTGACTAAACCCTGTAATTTGATGTATTTCGGTTAAATTGTCTTCACTCCAAGATACATTATCTACCTGTATACATTCTAGGTAGAAATTATATACTGCACTAAATTTATGATTATTATTGATAGGAGTAAGTACAGTATTACTTCCGTTTTTAATATTAAGTGTAGTGAGTTCATTCTTTTCTAATCGGATGAGTTCAAGAGCCGAATTTTGACTCAAATCTAACTCTTCAATGAAATTACTATCCGCTTTTAAGGACGTCAAATTAATAAGGCCAGAAACCTCTAAAACAGATAATTCATTATTACCAACATCTATCGTTTCATAAAACTCTGAGTTGCTTAATGTAATTTGTTCTATTTGATTATGAGAACAATTTAAATTAGTTACACTATCTAATTGATCTAAAAATAGAGCGTATATATTGTTATTTTGGCAATACACATTTTTTAGAGAGAAGTTCTGAGAAATATTTAGGCTTGGTAAATAATTATTCGAACAGTTTAAGTATCCTAATTTTGTAGATGCTCCTAATAATAAGCTTGGGATATTATTATTGCTACAATTAAGGTGTGACAATTTACTGTGAATAAATAAATTTAATCCTCCTATTTGGTTATTTTGACATGATAAGTATGTCAATTCTAAATTAGAAGTTACATCCAACGAAGGTATAAGGTTTTCAGAACAATCTAAATACTCTAAATCTTCACAAGTATTAATAATTAGAGATGGTATTTGATTCGTTTGACATTGTAATTCTTTTAGTAACGGACTATTATTTATACTAATCGTATTAATCTCATTATTGTTACAAATGACCTTCCTTAGGTTCGTGTTAAATGCTAGGTTTAAAGAAGTTATAAAATTGTGATTAGCAATAAGATTAACAAGATTTGGAGATTGTGATAAGTCTAATGTTGAGATCTGATTTCCTGAACAATTTACATGTAATAAAGATGAGTTTGCAGATAAGTTAAGGACTGATAGATTATTTAAACTACAATTGAGTTGAGTTAACCCTGAAGATTGTGTAAGGTCTAAAGTCATTAAATTATTATTACTACAGTTAACAGCTTTAAGTATTGTTGAATTAGGAAGTGTAAGTAATGCCATTGGATTTTCGGAACAATTAACCTCTTGTAATTCAGTGTTTGAAGAAAGATCTAATGTGCTTAAACTATTTGTGTTACACCACAATGTCGTAATGTTTACAAATTCTTCAATACCAATTAGACTCACAATTCCATAATCAGAAACGTCAATTAATCCATTATAATTAACGGCTTCAGATATTTGAATTTCGGTATCTCCATTTGTATTAATAAAAGACATATCGACAAGCGCTTGCTTAAATATGTTATCCACAAAAACTACATTCTGTGCAAATGCAGAAGTTTGGAAAATTAATAGACTACAGATGAGTACAATTATTTTGTTCATGGTAAGATTGTATTAAAAATAAAGAAAACTAAAAAATGGATTATTTAATGAATTTTTGCTTAATTATTTGATTAGGAGTATGAATGATTGCAATATAAATACCCGATTTTAAATCGCTTATTGAGATTTTATTAGCTTGAGTAGAACGAAGTTTGTGTCCTAATATATCGTAGATTTCTAAATGTGAAACGTTATTGGTATTTCCTTCAATATAGGCTTCAGCATTGGCGTAGTCTATAATAATTTCAAGTGTTGTATTTAAAGATTGTTCTTCTATACCAATTGAACTACAAAATGGATAGAATACAGTTGTTGGATCTTTAAGAATCCAGTGGGTATTACTCCATACTAAATTGTCAACATCTACACATTCTAATAAAGGGTTTCCTGTACAGTTAAATGGGTCTTCGTTAAATGGTATATG
>CBDEVQ010000060.1:0-10940 GCA_965243605.1 Flavobacteriales bacterium | reverse complement strand
CGTTTAAGCAACAATTAAACCAAAATAATACCAATACACCAGCAAATTATTAGGGTAGCTTAAAAGAAGCGTAAATCCTCTTTTATGGGAAGTAAGTTACCCAATGTTTAGATTTCAACAAAATATCTTTTCAATAAAAACTGGATATTCGAATCTGAAAAAATAGAAAAAAGTAGTTTACTATAGGGCTGATTTTCCATTTTGTAAAGTACTGATTTACAACACTTGTCAAAAAAAAGTTGTCGCTACTTTTACAAAACCTACGACACTTTTTATTTTCTATGTCTTTCTACTGTTCTTATAGTTACTCCTAATATGTCTGATATATCTTTATTGTTTATATCTGGCTTTAGGTTTAGTATTTCTTGTATCTTTTGTTTAGTCTTTATATTAGCTACTCTACTTATCTCCTGTATACGAATATCTATCTCTAGACTTCTTCTCATATCTTCTAGGTACTGTGAATATCTGTTCTTATACTCTTTGTTCCATTTATAGATACTTACGTGTATCCAAGACATAGGTTTATTATAGTTAGTAAAGTTTCTTACATAGTGTCTATTCCAGTTACCATCTAATTTAGACATCCATACAAACTCATAACCATCGTATACTACTTTATGGTTAGTTATGTCTTTTAGTTGTTTAAGGTGGTTATCTGACCAACTTGTCTTATACATCTACAGTCCATTGTTTAGCCATTGCTTCTGCAATACCTTGAAAAGTTTTACTTCTTAACGTTCTTCTTTCTCCAGGAGTTTTAGCTTGTTTAAGTGCATCAAAATACCATTTAGGTTGTGTTCTTTTTTACGCCTTTCTTAGAGATAAACTCTACAAACTCTCCCTTTTCTACTATATTAGTAGGTTCTAGTTTTGGTAGGTTTTTAAGCCATAAGCAGGTGCTTTTTTGTGCTTTATCTCCAAACATCCAAGGTTGTACTATTTGCTCTGGTTTCCTTATCTGACTACTTATAACACTTATGGGATTTTCTATTGCTATTTTATCTATTGGTGCATCCATAAGCCTCTGAACAAAATCTAATGCTTCTGCCTGGCTATTCCACCTGTCTTCATTCTTGCTACCATCTTTGTTGTATAACCATCTTGCACCACTAACTGCCAGGAAAGTACAAGGTGGGTGTGCTATCATCATATCCCAGCCTTTTTCTATAACTTTCAAATACATCTTGTTGATAATGCCATTCTGAATGACCTCCACTACAAGGCAATAAATCACAACTAAATGCTTCGTGTCCTAATTTTCTTAATTCTTTTGTTACTGCTTGACTTTCTTCACAAGCTACTAATATTCTCATAATTTCTTTGTTTATACATCTATAGTTATTGTTTCTGTATCATTCTCCGAGTCTCTTATGAGTTTAAGAATGGAATTGTATCCTTCTATCTCGGAGATATAATTGTTCTTTATGCATCCTATGATGTGCATTAATCTAAGCTTGTACTTATCAGACATTACAGTCCTGTAGTTATACCATTATCTATCACACCTATTATGTGTCTAAAGGTACTTCTTTCTTGTTCTCCTGTTACATCTACTCCGTTTATAAATAGTCTGTAGTGGTCTTTCTTGTCTGTTGGTCTTAGTTCAAAGTTATTCATCTTTTGTTGGTATTAAGGTTTCTAATTGTTTTTCTATCTCTTCTACTTTTCGGTTAAGTTTGTTAGTGGCAACGTATATTGACGTTATAGCACTTTCTATAATCTTAAACCTCTCTTTAGTTGTATGTTTCTTCTTTAGACTCATAATTAGTATACTAGTTGTTTTGGTTGTTCTAACTTATCTATAGACACCCTAATAGACTTTACTGGTATATCTCCATCTAAATAAATATTCCAAGACTTAACAACAGCATTATAAAGCCATTTCTTTTGAAGTTGATTTCCTTTATTCTTGTTCCTTACAACTGTATTTCTAACCCAGCACACAGCAGAACCTTCGCTAACTACAATACCACACAACATCTTGAAGAAGTTCTCTGCAGTATCTATACTGATATGTTTTGTGTTCTTCTCCATTAGTTTGTTGAACATAAAGCACAAGAAGCTAGAGGAAAATACTTTATCATTCTGCTTAGAGTATAAAGGATTTATAGTAGATATGATATTTTCTAGCTTATCATTGTTTGATGAAACATAATCAAGTACAGATTGATTGCAAATATTTGTTTGTTTAGAACTATCTGCAGAATATCTATTCACAAGTATTAGTTTAGCTGTAGCTGCCTTTAATGCACCATAAGTATATCCGTTTAATGTTAAGACATCTGAAGCACTTCTATTCTTTCCAGTATCTATAGAACTCATAACATTAGAGTCTACACCTGTAACAAGAATAGCTTTCCAAGAGTGATTTGCTTTTATAGTAGCTTCTAGCCTATGTTGAGCATCCTTTAAAGCACCATCAGAACCTATTATGATAGACTCTCCGTTTTCGTGCCACTTACCTGTCCTCATCTTGTAAACCATAGATGATAAATTTGTTTCAGATAACTTTCTGTTTTTAACGTTTAATGATAAAATCTGTTTTGCTAATGTAGGATTCATATCTACTACACTTACACTCATTTTGTTTGTAATTAATTTCATTTTGTTTATTGTTTATATTAATAATTTATTTACTTTTCAAATCTATTGATTATTTTTGATACTACCAAAATTATTCTACTAATTTTAATACGATGCCATAAATTAGCATCCCTATTGTTAGTGAAAATGCTAGAAATAGTATTATTCCTTCTAACACATTTGATTTCTTTTTCATAGTTCTTTGTATTTGTCTTTTAATGATACATAGTGATAATCAGACTTACTTAGTTTTAGGTCTATTAAGTCATCCATTGCTTCCTGTCTTTTTATACAAGCAGGTAATTTGTCTATTAGTTGTTGTAGTTTCTGTATTAATTTCTTTTTGTACATATTTTATTATTTAAATTATTAACCAACCTATTAAAAGTCCTACAAAAAAACATACTATTGCTGTTTTAAATAATAGTATTATTGCTATAAAACATTCTTTGTCTGTCATAGCATCTTATAGTTTATTAGTTAGGTATCTTTCTAGTCCTGCTAATGCTCTCCAAGCTACCTTTGTTAGGTGTAAAATACCATCTTCATCTACAGGATTAACTGTATGGTCTATTAAGTGCCTAGTTAGAGCATCATATTCGTCTTTTGACTTATTCATATCCCAATGTAGTGGTTTATCTGGATGATGTTGGTCATTACCAGCCTTACTACACTTAGACACCTCTTTCAAGGCATTTGGGAAGTACTTTAGCACTCCACTAAACACAGGTATGTTCTTTCTAGCTTCAGCATTGCTTAAAACCTTCTCTACATACTGGTATTGCCCATCTTCTTGCATTTCTGCCCATTTTTCTCTTGTATTCATACTAATTCTTTTGATATATTCTGGTTATTACTAATTGAATGATTCCAAAGTAGAAAACAATGTCTTCTTCGTAAACTTCTTCGCTTTCAAAGGGATAATGCCTTAATCCTAGCAATAAACCCTTAAAAAACCCAATTCTTACCTCATATCTTACTAAATCCATTGATTAAATTGTTAATAATTAATATTAATTTGACTTTGATATTAGCAAATATAGTTTTATTTTATTTATTTACCTAATAAAAAGACAAAAAACATAAAAAGCGTTATAAGATTATGAGTAAAATAGAACTTGATATTAGTATTCCTAACGATTTAAGTGGTATAACTGTACAGCAGTACCAAGAATACGCTAAACTATGGGAAGATAACAAGGAAGTGGAAGATTATGAGTTTATCAACAAGAAAACACTAGAGATATTCTGTGGATTGGACTTAAAAGACTCTTTTAAGATACCAATTAACACTTTTGATACCATATTAAGTCACATAAACGACTGTTTTAATGAGGACAAGCCATTTATAAACAGATTTAATATGACTGATGCAGAAGGTATTACTGTAGAGTTTGGTTTTGAGCCATCTCTAGATAAAATATCATACGGAGCATTTAAAGATGCTGAAAATTATATGAAAGACGTAAAAGACTTACATAGATTAATGTCAGTTCTTTACAGACCTATAATAAAAGACATAAGCAACAAGTATCACTACAGAATAGCTGAGTATGAGGGTAGTGATATGTTCTCAGAAGTGATGAAAGATGCACCAGTTAACGTAGCATTGGGAATGCAGGTTTTTTTTTATCGTTTAGGGACAAAATTGTCGAAATATACAATGGACTCTTTAATGGAACAGGCGAAATTAACGACCAACAAGGAAGGAAGGCAGCTTTTGGAAGAAAATGGGGAGATTATCAGTCGTTTTTATGCCTCGCACAAGACGATGTACGAAGACTTGACGAAGTCTCAAAGCTTCCATTACACCAATGTATGATGTACTTGGAATATGTACAAGACAGAGCCAAATTAGAGGCTAGATTAGTAAAAGATATACAAAATAAGAATAGATAATGGCACAAAACCAAGTTTACAACGTACTAGACAGCTTAAAGGCACAATTATTACAGCATCCACAATGTAATACTGTTACTACAGGTAACTTATCTGATGTTGACCTAGCAAAAACAACTATATTTCCCTTAACACACTTAATTGTTGATACAACAACCCTAAGTTCTAGGACAATTACAGTAACACTAAACGTTATTTGTATGGATATAGTCGATATAAGCAAAGATAAAGCTACAGATAACTTCTATGGTAACGATAACTCTCAAGATGTCTTAAACACGCAGCTAAACGTCTTAAACTACCTGTTTATGCAATTAAAGAGAGGAGATTTATGGGATGTTAGGCTAATTACCGATAATGATATGGATGC
This sequence comes from Flavobacteriales bacterium, assembly GCA_965243605.1. Taxonomy (GTDB): domain Bacteria; phylum Bacteroidota; class Bacteroidia; order Flavobacteriales; family CAJXXR01; genus JBMYYR01. The sequence goes on along the minus strand of CBDEVQ010000060.1, from coordinate 6,085 downwards.
AACTCCTTTTATGGAGAAATATGAGAATATGTTAGCAGGATGGGAAGGTTCTATACAAATACAATTACCTAACGAGATAAATATCTGTTAATGGAAAAGAAAAATCTTGTAGCAGAGCTAAATAAGATAGCTGAAGAGTTTAAGGTTAGGCTTCAAAGAGGAGCTAGACTAGATAAGACTGTTGCTACAGGTAAATTTGCAAATTCATTTAAGGTTAAGGTAGAGGATGACTCTATAGAGATAACATCTGATGCAGAATACGCAAAGTATGTTGTTGATGGTACTTTACCGTCAAATAGTAATGCAGGTTGGGAGAAGAAGAAGAGAAATATAGAATCTTGGATAAAAGCTAAAGGTATTAGACCTTACAGAAAGCTAAAGAGTGGATATAAGTTTGCGAAAACATCAACACTAAAAGATAGTGCTTATAAAAGTGCTGTTTTTGCTATAATGAATAGTATATCTGAAAGAGGTACAATAAAAAGGTTTGGCTACAAAGGTAGTAACCTATTTGAAAGAGTGTATAAGGAGATTGAAGGTAAGATAGGTGCTGATATAACGGAAGCATACTCTGAAGATTTAAGAATTGAATTAAGAAAAATAATAAATATAAGCAATGAGTAAGATACTAGCAAGAAGTCCTTATTGGATTAATGCAACAGCTACGGATTTAATAAACGCTTCTATAGAGCTATGGGTTTATAGTGGAGTAACAGTACTTAATAGACCTAATACACCTAGTTACACCATAACCTCTACTGTCACAGATACTCCTAATACTGTGTATTGGGATATATCTGATTTAGTAAAAGACTTCATCGATACTAAGTATTATATTACTGAAGACAAAGCTGCTGTGTGGGTTGACTATAGAATTACCACAATCACAGAAACAGGAACAACTGTAGGAGATATACAAACTGGAGACTATGCTGTTTATGGGTATTCTTACTATGGAGAAGGTTATAATTTTACATCTTTAAATGGTTGCCTTATAGACAATGATATAATATACAAATTAGAAGATAATGACGTCTCTATTCCTTTAGCTAAAAAACTGTTTAAGGATATATCTTTTTTTAACGGAGATGAGATAGTTCATTCTGTAGTAAATGATACACCTTCTGATTGGACTGGTTCTGAAGAGCAGATAGAGTACTTTGGTATTAGTGGAGCAACTCCAAACTTATACAGTAATTTTGAGCAAAGAATATATTATAAAGGTGGTACTTTTGAGACTAATAAATGTATAGAGGCATTCTTAGATGAAGAGGAAATATATCCTGTTACAAAGGTGGTTATTTCTTCTTACGACTCTTCTGTTCCATTAAGAACAATAATTGTAGAGAACATAAGCGAGTGTAAGTATACTCCTTACAAAATAATATTTAGAAATAAGTATGGTGCTAAGCAAGAATTATGGTTCTTTAAAGCATCTAGACTGTCTATGGAAGTCGAGAGAGAGCAGTATCAAGGAAACACAATAAAAGACTATAGGGCTGGAAACATATCATCTCACAGGAATGTTGATTTCTATACGACATCTAAAGAGACATTAACTATCAATAGTGGTTTTGTTCCAGAGGAATTTAACGAAGTGTTTAAACAGCTTATGCTTAGTGAGCAGGTGTGGATAGATTACAAGCAACAAATATTGCCAATAAATGTATCTAACAAAACAATAGACTACAAGACCAAACTAAATAATAAATTAATAAATTACACAATAGACGTAGAATTTTCTTTTAACACAACAAACAACGTTAGGTAGATGAAAAACTTAGAGCTTTACATAGAAGATGGTAATGGAAATAAAGATAGGATTGACTTGTTTGATTATGAGGCAGTAAACTTAAATCAAAAGATAAAAGATGTAAGAGACATTTCTAAGATATTTACTGACTATTCGCAATCTTTTAAAGTACCTGCTTCTTCAAATAATAACAGGATATTTAAGCACTATTATAACTACAATATACAAGATGGGTTTGATGCTAGGTTTAAAAAAGATGGTCTTATACAAATAGGTGGAGCTGACTTTAGGTTTGGAAAGATAAGGCTTGAGGATGTAGATATGAGAAACAATAAACCTTATGCTTATAAAATAGTTTTCTTTGGTTCTTCTGTTGCTCTTGCTGAAATACTTGGGGATGCTGAATTATCTAATTTAAATTATTTAGATAAATTTAATCATAAATATGACGAAGATAATGTAAGGCGAGGACTTGATACAGGGTTAGCTCATTTCTTAGACAGCAATGGCGACGACATTATGCTTGAAAGTGCTATTGGGGATATTGTTTACCCTTTTATATCTTGTAATTCTTATTACTACTATAGCTCAGATAGTAATGACCACGGAGACCCAAACAGAGAGCCTACTATAGGTAGAAATTTACGTAAGCACGGAACTTCTGCTCATAATGGTATTGAATACTCAGATTTAAGACCGTCAATAAAATTAAAGCACATAATAAGTGCAATAGAGGCTCAATACTCAGCACTATTCTTTGATAAGACTTGGATAGACTCTGCTCCTTTTAATGAATTGTACCTACACTTAAATAAAGATAAAGGTACTATGTTAAGTGTTAACGATAATCAAATTGTTTTTAATGAGTCTGATTTTGGTATTAACACCGAGTTTGGTCAGATAACAACCAATCAATGGGTTAGTTATACACTAACTTTCAGTATAAGCCCTAATACTGGTACTGGTCCTTATGACTTGAGAGTTGTAGATACTACATCTGGAGAGATACTAGGAGTTGCTGATGGCTTAGAAGGTGCTGGTAGTGTTGTAATAGACTATAGTGTTTTGTCATCTCAAGAACCTAGAAATTGGAACTTAAACTTTTTTATAACTACAAAAGAAGGAGGCGACTTAACAGACTTTGACGCATCATTAACTATGATTAAGAAGTTCCCAGAATCTTTTATTGGTTTTGCTGTAGCTGTGTATGGCTTTACCGACCCTCCTTACACAAATACTATAAGTTCAGTAGCTTCAGAATTTATAGTTGACATTAAAAGTCAAGCTCCTAAAATGAAGATTATAGATTTCTTGCAGTCTATATTTAAGATGTTTAATTTAACAGCTTATTTTCAAAGAGATGAATCTTTACCATCTAAAGCTAGGATAATGCTTCAGCCTTTAAGCTCATACTATTCAGAAGGAGAAGTTATAGACGTTTCTGATTATATTGACATATCAGAATCAACAATATCTAGAGCACCTACATACTCTGAAATAAACTTCAAGTACGCTACACCTAAAACTTTTGGTATTAAGAGTCAAAACGAGATTCTAATCGATGATTTTGGAGATTTAAGTAGAGATAACAGAGATATAAATAACTTTGTTTCTGATGGTGGAAAGTATGAGGTAAAGCTAAAGTTCGAGCATTTGTTGTTTGAAAGACTGTCAGATGAAAATGATTTACAAGCACCTAGAACACCAATACAAACAGGTTGGTTAGTTGACAGTAATCAAAATACTGTAAAAACTGGACCGATAGTACACTTTGCTGTATCTACACCTGTAGACGAAACTAACTACCGTATTGCTTTTACAGGAGCAACTAGTACTGCAAATCCTTTACTAGAAAAGTATTTAAGACCTAGCAATGTTAGTGCTGATGGTTCTCAAACCATAAACTTTAATTACGAGAAAGATGAATATACTGGCATAGAGAATGGAAATAGCTTGTATAAAAACTATTATAAAACATACATAGACAAGGCGTTTAATCCATCAACTAGATTGATAAGTGTAAGTGCAAACTTACCATTAAGTGTTTTATTGAGGTATAGTTTAAGAGATGTGTTTAGAATAAATGAATTAGACTACAATATAAATAGTCTGCAAACGAACCTACTAACAGGTAAGTCAAAAATAGAACTTATTAATGGTAGTTTTGCTGAATCACTAATACCAGATACTCCTACTAGTGTTTCAGTTGTCCCAAATTCAACAACCAATACTACTATAAATATAACTTGGTATGTACCTACAACTGGAATAAGGGCTACTAATTATGCTACCTATGTAGATGGCGTTCAACACGGATATGGTTCTTTAACATACCCATACAATAACTCAAACGCTCCAAACGCCTTAATAAAAAACCTCACAATAGGTCAGACGTACTCTATTCAAGTATCTTCATTTAGTTCTGATGGATTAGAGTCTTATAGGTCAGATGAGTTAATGGCTTCTACAACGACAACATCTACAACTCCAACAGCTCCATCTAATTTATCTGTTGTTAGTACCCTAGATAATTCTGTACTACTTACTTGGACTGCATCAACTTTTGATTCTAATCCAGGAAGCACAGGTTATAATGTTTATGTAAATCACGTTAGTTCTGGACTAGGATTTTTTTTACATTCAACTGTTTCTAGTGCAGACTTTACTAGTAATAGTTTTCAGTTCAATGTAACAAGCTTATCTGCTGGAACGGAGTATGAATTCAAGGTAAATGCTTTTGATTCTTACGCACCTACACCTAACTCTGGATTTAGTAATACTGTTACACAAACAACTACTGACTCTACGGATTTAATTCCTCCGAGTGTTCCTACTAATTTTACAGCAAGTAATATAACTACCACTAGCGTAGACCTTTCTTGGTTTCCTTCATTTAATCCAGATGGTACTGCTGCTACTGGGTATAAGGTTTATCAATCAACTACATTAATAGCAAATATTACAAATACTAGTCATACCGTTAACCTTTTAATAAGTGGAAATACTTATAAGTTTTTTGTATCATCTTATGATGCTAACGGAAATGAAAGTGCTAATGCTGGACCTGTAACTATAACAACACTATAATATGTTAAAAGATATAATAGATTTATTAAACGAAGATGATTGGCTAATATCTGATGAAGATATATTAATAGCTAAAGGAAAATATCAATCCATTACAAACTGGAAAGAATTTAAGTACAACATAAAACAAAGAAGATTATAAGATGGCAGATAATAAAAATGATATACTTTTAAAGTTAAAGATACAGACCGACAAAGCTAATGCTGCGTTAAAGAAAACTGAAGTACAAATAAAAAAGACTATACAGTCTTTTAAAGGATTAACAAAAGGAAGCTTACAATATCAAGAGGCTCAAGCCAAGGCTAGCTAGTCAACCAAGCTACTTATGCTCAACAGTCTGAAAAATACAACAATTCTTTAAGAATTCAAACAGCTGCTCAAGCTAGTGCTACTAAACAAACTAATCAGCTAGCTAGTGCTTCTGGTGGCGCTACTACATCTGTATTAGAACTTGGTAGAATAGTATCTGATGCACCATACGGTATTAGAGGTATGGCGAATAACATATCTCAATTAGCTTCTAATATGTTGTTTACTTCTCAGCAGGTAGATAAGACTAGTGGAAAGATTATAGGTTTTAGTGGTGTTTTAAAGCAGATGGGTAAAACTTTTATGGGACCTTTAGGTTTACTATTCTTAATTCAAGGAGCTATTGCGTTACTGGACGGTTTTGCAGGTGGAGCTACTAAAGCTAAAGAAAGTACTCAAGATTTAACTAAAGAGGTTTACGCTAATGCAATAGTAATGAGTGGTTATGTGGATGAACTAGAGGATGTGAATATTTCAGAAGAGAGAAGAAAGGTAGTGGTTCAAGAACTCACAAAAACAATACCAACACTTACTGCTGCTGACTTGGAGTATGGAAAAAACCTAGATAATGTAAGATTAAAGATTAAGCAATATACTTTGGCTCAAGCTAGTAGAATTGAAATGGATAAATTAGTTCAAGAAAATTCAGAACTATTATCTAAACAAATGAAGGTGGATTTAATAAACTCTACAGAAGACCAAGAAGAGAAGATAAAATTAATAAAAGGTTTGTTTGTAGATGCAGGAATTGAGACTCAAAAACTGGTTCAGCAATCTTATTCTATGGGTCAAAAAAGTATGACATTGAGAGATAAGACAAACAAAGAACTGATAAGAGACTTTAAGGAGTTAGCTAAGGGGATAAAAGAAGAGTCAGACCCTATAATAGATAGAATAGAAAGGTTGAGTCAAGGGTTAGTTTTAGAACCTAGCAA
>CBDEVQ010000059.1:0-7476 GCA_965243605.1 Flavobacteriales bacterium | reverse complement strand
ATTTACAAAAAGCTAAAGAAGTTTATACTACTAATCTTCAAGAAGACTTGCTAAGCGATTTAGATGTAGATTATGAAAAAATTATTTAAAAGAAAAAGCGGAAAGCGTGGACCAGTAAGAGCAAAGAAGGTATCATATGATGGTATCAACTTTGCTTCAGGTCTTGAGAAATATATGTACATAGCTTTAAGAAAAGCAAAAATAAAAGCTAAGTACGAAGGAGAGACATTTGTTTTATTAAATGGTTTTCATTTTGAAAATGAAGTTTATGAAAGACAAGCTAATGGTAAAGGTGATTATAAAAATAGAGGATGCAAACGTATTTTACCTATTAAGTATACACCTGATTTTATTGGCGAAGATTTTATAATTGAAACTAAAGGTAGAGCAAATGAGTCGTTTCCTATGAGATGGAAGTTGTTCAAGCAACTTATAGTCAGACAATTCCCAAATGTAACATTATACAAACCACAAAATCAAAAAGAATGCGACAAGACCGTAGAGTTAATCCTTTCGAAGCAAAGAGAATAGCAAGACAAAAATACGCAGAGCGTCAGATTGACAAGTTTGTTAAATGGAGCTGGGAAGCAAAAGGCAAAGTGAGATCAATAGATATAGAACAATTACACAAAAGACATAATATAAAATGTACATGAAAGAAAACGAAAACGAAACAGCTTGGGTTATAGAAGTAGGTTTTTACCCAGGTGTATTATTAGGGTTTAGATCTTATATAGAGGAAGATATTGCTATACATGTTTTGTATTTACCATTTTTTGATATAGCTTTAAAAATATTCAAATAGTGGATGATAACTTAGAAAGCGTGGTGGCGGCTGTAGGCTTATTTATAGACAACGTATTAGTTGATATGAAGAATGTATCTAAGTCTACAACAAAACCCGTTATATTGGCTCATATAGATGCCTGGAAGAACGAATTAGAAACAATAAAACAATTTACAAAAACATAATGGGATTATTTGATAAAAGAGTAGCTTATAAACCTTTTGAGTACCCTGTATATTACAACGAAGGTTGGTTGCCAATACAGCAAGCTCACTGGTTACACACAGAAATATCGATGCAAAGCGATATAAAAGATTGGAATGAAAGATTAACTGATAAAGAAAAAAACTTAGTAGGTAATATACTATTAGGTTTCACACAAACAGAATGTGCTGTTAGTGATTACTGGACACAAAACGTAGTTAATTGGTTTCCTAAATATGAAATACAACAAATGGCTATGGCTTTTGGTGGTAACGAAACAGTTCACGCTGTTGCTTATAGTTACTTAAATGAAACATTAGAAACTGCAGCTCCAGAGTTAATGGACTTTGAAGCATTCCTACACGAGCCAGCGACTGCTGCTAGGTTTGAAAATTTAGTTGCTTATGATGGCGAAAGTCAAGTAGGTATCGGTAGATCACTAGCTGTATTTTCAGCGTTTGCGGAAGGAGTAAGTCTTTATTCTGCATTTGCAATACTGTATTCTTTTCAACTTAGGAACTTACTTAAAGGTATTGGACAGCAAATGAAGTGGTCTGTAAGAGATGAGTCATTACACAGTAAAATGGGTTGTCAATTATTCCGTCATATGTGCGAAGAAAACGATCAATTACTAGATTTATGTCGAAAAGATATAATTAAAGCTGCTGAAATAATGATAGAGCTTGAATGTAATTATATTGACAAAATGTTTGAGATGGGTGATGTAGAAGGTATATCAGCTAATGATTTAAAACACTTTATAAAAAAGAGAACAAATGAAAAACTTGTGGAACTTGGTTATGTCGACTTGGGCAACTACTTCGCGTATGACGAGAAAGCAGCAGCTAATCTTGATTGGTTTTACCATCTTACCGGGGGCGTCACTCATACTGATTTTTTCGCTATTAGGCCGACTGATTATTCAAAAGCTGGAGAAGATGAAGATTATGAAGACATTTGGTAATAATTAAAAACAAAAAAAATGAATAAAATTAAACAACTATTTAACACATTAAATAAAATTCCTAACGATAAACTACTGCATTTCTTTTACGGTACTATTTTATCTTTTGTAGGATTTTTATTATTAGGAGATATAGCTTTAGTTGTTGTAGCAGCTATCGCTGCAGCAAAAGAGCTTATATGGGACAAAGCTATGGGTAAAGGTAACTGTGAAATAGCTGACTTTATATACACAACCGCTCCAGCAATTATGATGCTAATCTTAAAATCACTGTAACATGAAAGAACAGACACTAATTGAAATGAAGAACAAGATTGAAACCTTGGGTTTGATCAATCAAAAACTAATAAGTGAATTAAATCAGACAGCTACAATAGCTATAGGTGTATTAGAAACAATTAAACAAATGCCAGATTATGATGAAGCGATCGAAAGAGTTAAGGAACAAGCTGCTAAACAAGCTAGTGAGGCAAAAGCGGTTAACTCCTTGGAAGAGATTAGCGACTAGAGCAGGGTATATGGGCAGTGGTTTTTTAATCGCTGCTCAATGGACTATAGATCCAAAACTTTACATGGTAGGATTTATACTAGTAATAATACAAACAAGCTCTAGGAAACAATGGAACTTAGTAGCTTTAAATATAAATGGGTTAATAGCCTGGATAACTCACTTTTTAAAATAATAATATGTGGAATGAAAACTGGATCAAAGGAGAAGATATAACAGATTTTCCAACAGTAATTGTTAAAAGCTTCGAGGATATTAGTAAAGCTTTAATTAACAACAACAACTTTATTAGAACTGGTTACGGTCATATGTGGAAAGTTGAAAACAATAAAATCTTCTACAAGCCACAAGGCGTAAATAGTTTCTTTGAAGTAAAAATAGAAGGCAGATGGTTTGTAGATCCTACCGAGTGGCTTGAAGTAGAAAATTATAAAAACAAATAATAAATATGTGGAATAATAAATGGATTAAAGGAGAAGATTACCCTTTAGTTAAATTATTTCACTTCGCAACTAACTGATAATCAGCAACTAATAATAATAATGTTTACAGCTGATGTAATTTTAAATGTAAACGTGTAATAATATAAATAACAAACCAAATGGAAATAGATATGAATATAACGAGTTGGTCAGATCAAGACCTTGAATCTCTATGTCTTCCTGAAAACCATAAGATAACTTTTGATGGTTATGAATATTGGTGGTATCATAAAATACACGGAAACAAATGGGATTTACATTACATCAATGGTTTTGAAGACTGGAAAAAACCTTATAGTTGGCTACAAGCTGCACTATATAAATGGTCTAAAGAATTAACTGATCGTAAAGTAAAGTCGGCATCAAGTTATTTTTATCAGATGAAACAAAACTTAGAAAAAACTAAGGAAGTTATGTCTATAAGCAATAACAAGAAGTTAAAAACAAAAGTTAAAATTAGATTAATCAGAGAGTTAATGCCTCAAGAAACCGTACAGTATGTAGCTGACGTGTTAAAGATAAGTAGGCAAGCTGTTCACAGACATTTATAATATGACAAAAATACACGATGGTTTTAGTGGTTACACAATTACAGAATCTAGAAAAGCAGTAGTTAAAAAAGCTAGAAAAAAATTATTTGATAAAGAGTTTCCTGTACCTATGGAAATTGTTTATATAATTAAAGATGAGACTGGTGAAATTATTTACGTTGGGGAATCAGTTAATGGTCCAAGAAGATTAGCTGAGCATTTTGGTTATGACAAATCAAAAGCTTTTCACAAAGGGCAATTTAAAAAAGCTTATTGCAAAGAGTTTTGGACGTATGAAGTTATAGAGACTACTAGTAAACAAGAAAGATTAATTAAAGAAATAGAGTTAGAATTTAAACACGAGCCTAAGTATAACAAAAGATGGCAAACAAAATAAGTAAAATATGTGGAATGAAAATTGGATTAAAGGCGAGGACTTTCCTGCGTGGGGTAATACGGACGTATACAAAAAGACAATATCCGGGGGATATTTACTTGACGGAGAAACGCCTAGAGAGGCATACAAAAGAGTCGCTAAAACAGTTGCTCGTAGACTTTATAAACCAGAAATGGCTGAAGTATTTTTTGATTATATTTGGAATGGTTGGCTATGTCTCGCTTCCCCAGTACTATCTAATACAGGCACTGATCGTGGCTTGCCTATTAGCTGTTTCGGGATTGATGTTGCTGATAGCATACAAGATATAGGTCAGAAGAATTTAGAGATGATGCTACTCGCTAAGCACGGCGGTGGAGTTGGTATCGGTGTAAATCAAATTAGACCCGCTGGCGCTAGAATAACAGGTAATGGAACATCAGACGGAGTCGTACCTTTCTGCAAGATATATGACTCAACAATTCTTGCAACTAATCAAGGGAGTGTCCGTCGCGGAGCTGCCTCAGTTAATATCAACATTGAACATGATGACTTCAAGGAGTGGCTTGAAATCAGGGAACCTAAAGGAGATGTTAACAGACAATCGCTTAATCTACATCAGTGCGCAATTATTGGTGATAAGTTTATGCGAAAGCTTGAGCAAGGAGATAGTGAAGCAAGATCTAAATGGAGTAAGCTGCTTAGAAAACGAAAAGCAACTGGAGAGCCGTATATTATGTTTAAAGGAAATGTTAACAAAGCAAATCCAGCAGCATATAAAGACAACGGATTAAAAGTTCATATGACTAATATATGTTCTGAAATTACATTACACACAGATGAAAATCATAGTTTTGTGTGTTGTTTATCATCATTAAATTTAGCAAAGTATGAAGAGTGGAAAGACACTAATATTATATATGACTCTATCTTCTTTCTTGATGGAGTTATGGAGGAATTTATTCAAAGAGCCAAGGGACTTCGCGGGTTTGAAAATGCTATTCGATCTGCGCAGAAAGGGAGAGCACTGGGACTTGGTGTACTCGGATGGCACACCTATCTCCAAGAGAAAGGTATTCCTTTCGAAGGTTTATTATCTCAGTTTGAAACTAGGAAAATATTTTCGCAGATTAAAATTGAAAGTGAAAGGGCATCAAGAGATTTGGCCGAAATTTATGGCGAGCCTCTCTGGTGTGTTGGGACAGGTATGCGTAATACTCATTTACGGGCTATTGCTCCTACTGTTTCTAATAGCAAGCTCAGTGGTAATGTTTCTCCTGGTATTGAGCCGTGGGCTGCGAATGTTTTTACAGAGCAAAGTGCGAAGGGGACTTTCATTAGGAAAAACCCGACGCTAGTTAAACTATTAAAGAAACATAAACTAAATACAAATGAAACATGGAATAAAATATTGGCTGACGGAGGTAGCGTACAAGATATCGATGCTCTGGATAATATCACTATGGGTCATAGCATTCCTGTTAAGGAAGTGTTTAGAACTTTTAAGGAGATTAATCAACTAGAATTAGTTAATCAAGCTGGCATACGACAGCAATATATAGATCAGTCGGTTAGTTTAAACTTAGCTTTTCCGTCTGAAGCTACACCTAAATGGTTGAACAAAGTTCATTTTGAAGCTTGGAAGAAAGGTGTTAAAACCTTGTATTACACTAGAACAGAATCTGTTTTACGAGGTGATATAGCTCAGCAAGCTATGAGTGAAGATTGTCACGCATGTGACGGCTGATGCATTTGCATATAATATGTTCCCCTATTACAGACACTAATAAGTGAAAGTAATATACTTATAATATTACGCGTATATTTTTATTCTTACCTGTTTATGATGGATAATTTGATAGGTAAATTTAAATTTATTCGCGTAATAATTATATTATGGATATATACTTCTACAGAACAAACAATTTAATCAACGGTAAATTCTATTACGGAACTCACCAGTGTAACGGTAAACCTTATTTAGGATCAGGCCTTGCTTTAAATAGAGCTATAGATAAATATGGTATTGATAACTTTGAGTTTATCATACTTAAAAGATTTAATACTCGACAAGAAGCATTTGATTTTGAAGATAGGTTTTTAAAGTTATACAAAATATCTTCGTTAGATAACTCGTATAATATAAAAGATGCGGGTTGTGGCGGTAATGTTTTTACAAATAATCCACGTAAAGAAGAAATACGTATAGCACAAAGCGTTTCACAATCTAAAAGATTCCAAGACCCAGCTGAGAGAGCTAAAGTGAGTGCGTTTAAGGACGTTTCAGATGCTAGGTTAGCTTATCTTAAAGAAACTTGGTCAAAGGCTTCTACAGGTCGTTTAAATGGACGTGCTAGAAAAGTATATGTTAAAGATAAATTGTATCATACAATAGATGAAGCTGCATTAGGTGAAGTATTAACACGACAGCAAGTTAAGTATCGATTAAAAGTAGATCATTATCCAGATTTTAAATACGCTTGTGATGGCTAAAGGCTAAAAGTTATGACTTTTTTATACATATAAAAACTAATGTGTATAAAAAACTCAATATGCTATACACATTAAATAGAAAAAGGGCTCTCAATACGAGGCCCCTTTCTATTATAGGAATTGCAGGTATGGTACGCCTGATAATCTTTATTCCTATTTATTTCTTTTTATATTGGATGCTCTATTACCCATCCCAACTCTTTTCTTTTCAGCTACAACTCTTTTCTTTTCAGCTGAAGACATTTCACTCCAAGTCTTAACAGTTTCACCGCTAATCCTTTTACTAGGTCTACACTTTTTAGTGTTTTTATTTTTAGTAGATCCACAAGGGTTACCTTTTTCATCAGTCCATTTTTCTTTAAACCAACGCTTAAGGTTTGCCCCTTCTTTTGTTTTTCTAACAAACAACGGTGACTGTCTCATTATTTTTTACCTTTATTTTTTCTACACTTAGCTATTGCTCCACTTGCATATGCTGAAGGAAATACTTTGTATTGCTTCTTTACCTTATGGTAACATGCATCTTTTAATTGGAATGGTGATCCTTTTGTTAACTTCATAATTTTTGTTTTAGTATACCCAAAATACTTCAGGTGATTTATCTTTATCAATATCTACATGAATAAATGTTTCACCAACACCTATTCTTTTAAATCCTACTTCTCTTAGTATATCGTATAATTTGAATCTATCTACTGAGTTATTGCATTTTATATCTACAGCTAAACCTTTTAAGTGAGATGATGTAGGTGTGCTACCTACTTTAGCGTTATGTTTTACAGTTCTGTAACCTGAGTTAATAACAATAGATTTACCGTATTTTTTTCTAACAACATCAAGCATGTTAAGCAACTCTTCATTCATTAATTGGCCACTGCCTTGAACATCAGGTGAATCAAACTCTTCGTATGTAAAGTATTTTAATTTCATTATTTAGATAGTCTTTTTAATCTTTCATTTCTTTTTCTTAGCTCTTCAGCTTCTTTTATTTTTTTATTTTTAGCTCTTGTTGCTTTTGCTTTCTTTTTACCTTCTTCTTTTCTTTTAGCTTTAGCTTCTGTTTTTATAAGTTCGTGCTCTTCATTCTCTGCACCAACATCCCAAGATCTCCAACCTAAAGCAAGAGCTACCC
>CBDEVQ010000058.1:0-52503 GCA_965243605.1 Flavobacteriales bacterium | reverse complement strand
GAGAAATTTAAATAATGTATAAAATTTAGCTTCAGAATTTCCTTCCAAACGTCCAACATATAGGTTGAATTGCCTTTTTTCAGATTTAGTTAATGATTTCACAAGTGTGAATAAAGCATCATTTTGCTTTTTGGATACTGTATCTGAGTTTATCATAACTCATTGTTTTTTATAATGTTGAGGCTGTTTAAATAGATTTAGACATTGTAATTGTCTAATTGTATTTCAATATGCCTGAAAACCAAATATATACATTTGATCAAAATATGAACCATTCAAAAGAGAAAATATGGATTCCAATAAAGTTCAGATTTTTGATACAACACTTCGAGATGGAGAACAAGTTCCGGGATGTAAGCTAGACACACAAGAAAAGTTAGAAATTGCTGATAGATTAGATCAATTAGGTGTTGATATAATTGAAGCAGGTTTTCCAGTTTCTAGTCCAGGGGATTTTCATTCTGTTGAAGAGATTTCAAAATTAGTGAAAAACGCAACAGTGTGTGGTTTAACACGAGCTGTAAAAAAAGATATAGAAGTCGCTGCACAGGCTTTGAAAAAGGCTGTTAGGCCCAGAATACATACAGGGATTGGGACTAGTGATTCGCATATAAAACATAAATTTAAGTCAACAAGAGAACAGGTAATAAAGCGTGCTAAAGAGGCTGTTTCTTATGCTAAAAACTTTGTAGACGATGTAGAGTTTTATGCGGAAGATGCTGGAAGAACACAAAATGATTTCTTGGCAAAAATTTGTGAAGAAGCAATTAAATCTGGAGCAACTGTGTTGAATATACCTGATACAACAGGGTATTGTTTACCTGAAGAATATGGACTTAAAATTAAGTATTTAAAGGATAATGTAGTTGGAATAGAGCATGTTATCTTATCCTGCCATTGCCATAATGATTTAGGTTTAGCAACGGCCAATTCTATAGCAGGGGTTGTTAATGGTGCACGACAAGTAGAATGTACAATTAATGGTATAGGAGAACGTGCAGGTAATACAGCTTTAGAAGAAGTGGTAATGATATTAAAACAACACCCTTACCTTAATTTACAAACAGACATTAACACTCAATTGCTTTACGATACCAGTTTAATGGTAAGAGAAAGAATGGGAATGATTGTTCAGCCTAATAAAGCAATAGTTGGAGCTAATGCCTTTGCACACAGTTCTGGTATTCATCAAGATGGAGTGATAAAACATAGAGAAACATACGAAATAATAAACCCTCTTGATGTTGGGGTGGATCAAAGTAGGATAATACTTACGGCCAGAAGTGGTCGTGCTGCCCTTGCGTTTAGAGCGAAAGAAATAGGTTATGAGTTAACGAAGAAGCAATTGGATATCGCTTATCATACATTTTTGCAATATGCGGACCGATTAAAAGAGGTCACAAATATGGATTTACATCGAATCATGTCCGAAATAAATAATAAATCTAAAATAGTCTTAGGGTAATGAAAAAGACACTATTTGATAAAGTTTGGGATGCCCATGTTGTTGATATTATTAACAATGGGCCACAAATGCTTTATATTGATAAGCATTTAATTCATGAGGTTACAAGTCCTCAGGCATTTAAAGAGCTAGAAGATAAGAGGGTAAATGTATTTAGACCAGAGCAAATTTTAGCAACGGCAGATCACAACACACCTACAGTAGATCAGCACTTACCAGTGAAGGATGAACTATCGAGAAAGCAGCTTGATATGCTTACTGAAAACTGTAAAAAAAATGGAATTGAATTATTTGGATTAGGTCATGAAAATAATGGAATAGTTCATGTTATTGCACCAGAGTTAGGTGTAACTCAGCCGGGTATGACTATGGTATGTGGTGATAGCCATACATCTACTCATGGTGCATTTGGAGCGATTGCATTTGGAATAGGAACAAGTCAAGTTGCACAAGTATTTGCTAGTCAATGTGTATTGCTTGAGAAACCAAAAAAAAATGCGAATTTCCATAAATGGTAATCTTAAAAAAGGCATATACCCTAAGGATGTTATTTTATACATAATTGCAAAGTTGGGAACTAATTCTGGTACTGGATACTTTTGTGAATATGCAGGAGATGTCTTTGAAAATATGTCTATGGAAGGCCGTATGACTGTTTGTAATATGAGTATTGAAATGGGCGCAAGAGGTGGAATTATTGCACCTGATGATACGACATTTGAATATATAAAAGGAAGAAAGTATGCACCTAAAGGTAATGCTTTTGAAAAAGCGTTAAAGTATTGGAGTACATTGCCTACAGAAGAAGGTGCTGAGTTTGATAAAGAATATTCTTTTGATGCAGAAGATATAGACCCCATGTTAACCTACGGAACTAACCCAGGAATGGGAATGAAATTGTCTGATGTAATTCCTGAATTGGAAGATCCTTCTTTTAATAAATCCATTGAATATATGGGGTTTAAAAAAGGGGAAACCTTATTGAATACTCCAATAAATTATGTGTTTATTGGAAGTTGTACGAATTCTAGAATTGAAGATTTTAGAGTAGCCGCAGATTTTGTTAAAGGTAAAATAAAGGCTAGTAATGTGAATGCATGGTTGGTTCCTGGTTCTCAACAAGTGGCTAAACAAATAAGAGAAGAAGGTCTTGAGGAAATTTTTAAAGCTTCTGGATTTGAATTAAGACAACCTGGATGTTCAGCATGTTTAGCTATGAATGATGATAAGATACCAGAAGGAGAGTATTGTGTTTCAACTTCAAATAGAAACTTTGAAGGTAGACAGGGCCCTGGTTCAAGAACCATTTTAGCAAGTCCACTTACAGCAGCCTTGGTTGCCATAGAAGGTCGAATTGTTGAACATAAATTTGAATAGTGATGCAGAGATTTTTAACACTAACGGATAGAGTTGTACCCTTACCTACAGAGAATATTGATACGGATCAAATAATTCCGGCTCGATTTTTAAAATCAACCAATAAACAAGGGTTTGGAGATCATGTGTTTTACGATTGGAGATTTAATAAAGACGGTTCTAAAAATGAAAATTTTGTACTAAATAATCCTATTCATCAAGGTCCAGTATTAATTGCTGGTAACAATTTTGGTTGTGGATCAAGTAGAGAACATGCTGCTTGGGCATTAGCAGGGTACAATTTTAAAGTAATTATTAGCAGCTATTTTGCTGATATTTTTAAAGGGAACGCCCTAAACAATGGCGTATTACCTATTCAAGGTTTCAGATGAGTTTTTAAGAACATTATTAGAGTATTATACCATAAACCCTGAAAGTGAGGTGACAATTAATCTTAAAAATCAAACATTGCTTACAGAGGTTGGTCAAGTAGACTTTGAAATAGATGCATATAAAAAAATGTGTTTAATAAATGGGTATGATGATATTGACTTTTTATTAAGTAAGCAGGATAAGATAAAAGAATACGAAGCAAACAAAAAGATCTCTTTTTAAAAAATTAAACAAAAATGAATTATCATATAGCTGTAATTTCTGGTGATGGAATAGGTCCAGAAATAACAAAACAATCTGTTAAAGTATTGAATGCCATAGGAAAAGCTTATGGACATAAGTTTTCGTTTGATGAAGGATTAATGGGTGCCATTTCTATTGATAAAACAGGTACACCTTTACCTGATGAAACAATAGAGTTATGTAAAGCGGCAGATGCAATTTTATTTGGGTCTATAGGCCATCCAAAATACGATAATGATCCAACCGCAAAAATTCGCCCTGAACAAGGTTTACTTAAATTAAGAAAAACGTTGGGACTGTTTTGTAATGTAAGACCTGTAAAAGCTTATGATTGCCTGTTGGGTAAGTCTCCTTTAAAACGATCAATAATAGAAAATACAGATATTACAATTTATAGAGAATTAACAGGAGGAATATATTTTGGTGAAAAATCTATTAGCGAAGATGGAAACAAGGCTTTTGATGGGTGTTCATACTCTGTAGAAGAAATTGAACGTATAGCTCATTTAGCATTTAAAGATGCATTAAATAGAAGGAAGAAGTTAACTTTAGTAGATAAGGCAAATGTATTAGAAACGTCTAGATTGTGGAGAAAGACGGTTGATCGAATTGCCGAATCTTATCCAGAGGTATTATTGGAGAAATTATTTGTAGACAATGCTGCTATGCAGCTAATTCTAGATCCTAAACAATTTGATGTTATTTTGACAGAGAATTTATTTGGTGATATTATATCTGATGAAGCAAGTGTAATAGGTGGTTCTATAGGTTTGTTAGCTTCTGCATCTATAGGGAAAGAAACAGGATTGTTTGAACCAATTCACGGATCATTTCCACAAGCAGCAGGTAAAAATATAGCCAATCCCTTAGCATCTATATTATCGGCAGCAATGCTATTAGATTATCTTGGTTTAACAACTGAATCTCGTTGTATAGAAGATGTCGTGGACAGATCTTTAAAATTTAGGGGTGTCCACTGTAGATATTAATTCTGATAAGCCATTTTCAACAGAGGAAGTAGGCGATTATATTGTGAATCAAATTTTACATTCGAGTAAACCATCTCGTGAATTTGAAAATATAGAGTTAGGTCAGAGTACAATTATATAATGAATACAGTTCCTATAGGTTAATTCTTATAGGAACTTATTTCACGATTATTTGATCAATTTTATGGACTTCACCATTTTTGATATTTAGATGTAAAGACCCTATTCTAACTCGAATTAATCTTAGTGTAGGAAACCCAACACCTGCAGTCATTTTTCTTATTTGTCTAAATTTCCCTTCATTAACAGTAATAGAAACCCAAGATGTAGGGCCATGCTTTTCGTCTCTTATTTTAATTAATTCTATTGGATAATTCGTGACTTCTTGCTCCGTAATTATTTTTGCTTTACATGGTTTGGTATGGTAACGTGTTCCTAAAACACCAATTTCTAAACCTCCTTCAAGACGTTTAATAGCATCCTGATCTATTATACCATCTACTTGTGCAAATACTCTTTTTCAATTTTACCACTTCTTACGTTTTCACTTTCCATTCCATCTGTAGTCAGAATCAATAAACCTTCGGTATTCTGGTCTAAACGGCCTATAGACATAGTGCCTTTAGGGAAAGGGAAAAGTTCACCAAGTAAGCGTTTACTTCCTTTGCGTTTTCCTTCATACACGAATTGACTCAAAAACCCTTTAGGCTTATGTATAATAAAATGAGAAAAAGTAGATGTCGTTTTATTCATGGTATTATTTTAAACAGGTCCGCAAGATAGGGAACGTGTTTAAAATAAAAAAGCCTGATAAAATATCAGGCTTTAAATTTATGGGGTAGACTTAATTTAGTTTTTCACTAAGTTAAGTGTGTAATCAATGTGGTGATCTAGTTCGTATCCTAAAGTATCTTGAGTAAACTCCGCTACTCCTAGAATAGTTGCTGTAGAATCTGTGAACGATGAAATATAGGCTGAAGAATTAGAAACATCTGCTCCAAAACTTGCAAAATCAATGGTGATTGTATCACCTGCTGCACCCCAAGTACCATTACCATCAAAAAGAACACTGTCTTCTGTTTGTGTAATTGTAATACCTCCAATCGTTAGAGAAACATCAATAGAACCCGTACCAGATGTTACAATAGTATTAGGGTTTTGAGTAAATTCTACATCTGCATCTAAAATAATCGAGGAAGCAACATATGTAGCAGTTGTATCCACTACACCATTCGTGTCATAGGTTGCATATCCCGTATAGCTATAAGATTCTAAGTCCCAAGTCCCAATAAAGTCAGTATAGTTTGGTACAACTACTTCAATATCGTCACTATTTTGAACACAAGAAGAAAATAAGCCTAAGATTAGTACAAATCCGAAAATCCTTGAAAGTTTCATAAAAAAAGTATTAAAGTTAAATTAAAAATATATTAACACATTCAAAGATAGGTAATTATTATTGAATATATATGAGTAATTGAATATTATTGATTTAATTGATAACATCATAAGAAAGAATAATCATAATCTAACATATAAATTAAAAATAGAAGTTATTTTTGCCATGTTATTAAAATTAAAGACATATAAAATGGCTGTATTAGTAGGAAAACAGGCACCTGCATTTAAAGCAAGTGCTGTTGTTAACGGAGTAGAAATTGTTGAAGGATTTTCTTTAGAGCAATTTATTGGAAAGAAAAATGTTGTATTATTCTTTTACCCAAAAGATTTCACATTTGTTTGTCCAACAGAATTACATGCATTTCAAGAGAAATTAGCAGAGTTTCAATCTCGTAATACTGAAGTTGTAGCTGTATCAACAGATACTGAAATGAGTCACTGGGGATGGTTAAACATGGATAAAAACCAAGGTGGAATTAAAGGTGTAACTTACCCATTAGTTGCTGATACAAACAAAACAATCTCTAAAAATTATGATGTTTTAGCTGGAGATTATTTTTACAACGAGCAAGATGAATTAGAAGCTTCAGGTGAATTAATTGCTTACCGTGGGTTATTCTTAATTGATAAAAATGGAGTTGTTCAGCACCAGTTAGTAAATAATTTACCTTTAGGACGTAATGTAGATGAAGCTTTACGTATGGTAGATGCATTAACATTCTTTGAAGAAAATGGAGAAGTTTGTCCTGCAAACTGGTCTCAAGGTAAAGAAGGTATGCAAGCATCTCATGAAGGTACAGCAGCATATTTAGCAAAAAACTAAGGTTTATTGCTAAAATAATTATAAAAAAAGGCTGATGGAAATTTCCATCAGCCTTTTTTTTTATGGTTTAATTCGCTTTTTGCGTTTCTTTTTTTTCTTTTTAGTCTTTACAATTATACTTTTTGAATTTGCTTTGCATACTGAAAGAGGAGAGCTATCGTTTTTTTTTAGCTTAAAGACTTCGTTTGCAAATTCAATTGTTAATTCATGAGACGAAATATTAATAATTTTCATTTCTATGATAGCTCCTTGAGAGGATGTCAACTTTATTTTCCTTTTGTTATATTTCCAATGTCCAATTTCATTTCTGTTAAGGATTAATGAAGTGTATTCTCCATTTTCTTTAAGGTGGATATACATATCATTATATAAATCTCTTACTAGATTTTGTTTAGTAGAATCTTGCTGAGTACTAGGCACAACCATTTTATATGACCAATATCCATTAAAGTTTTCTGTTTTTTGGGCAATCAGTGCAAAGCTTATATAAAAAAAGATAAAAATTAATAATTGTTTAAGATTCATATCAATAATATTATAACACTAATTATATTATAACAAAGTTAAATAATATCTAGATAATACGTTTGAGAAAAATATAAATTAAGTTAAAAAACATTTAAAATTAATGAGTTATGTTATTTTAATCAGGATATTCTATCCTTAAATGATAAATGTTTCTAAGTTTATTTTTAAATATTTTCTTTATTAAAGTAATTTGTTTTAAAGTGATGTCTGCATTGTCTAGTTGTCCATTGTGCATTTGTTCTGTAATTATTTTTTCTACTAATGCATCAATTTTTATGGCATTAGGCTCTTTAATACTTTTAGAGGCTGCTTCTACTGAATCTGCCATCATTAATACAGCAGTTTCTTTGGAGAATGGCTTAGGACCAGGATATCTAAAAGAATCCTGAGTTAAAGTCCCATCTGGGAAATTATTAAGGTATTTTTTGTAAAAATATTGTACTGTACTACTACCATGGTGAGTTCTAATAAAATCAATTATACGGTCAGGTAATTTATATTTTTTTGCAATTTCAATACCATCCAAAACATGATTAATAATGATTTCAGCACTTTGATTAAAATCAAGTTCATCATGAGGGTTCACCTCGGTATTTTGGTTTTCTATAAAATAACTTGGAGCTTTCATTTTACCAATATCATGATATAGGGCACCTACTCGTACTAATAGAACATTACCTCCAATTTCATTAATACCTGATTCTGCTAAGTTTGCTACTTGTAATGAATGTTGAAAAGTTCCAGGTGCTTTTTCTTGTAGCTTTTTGAGTAGAGGGCTATTGGTATCCGCTAATTCTAATAGAGAAACATCAGAAATTAATCCAAACAACTTTTCAAAAATATAAACCAATGGATAAGCAATAATGGTTAATGCTCCACCAATTGATAAGTATAGAAGTTTAGAGTAATCTATGCTTTCAATAGATGTATTTTGTAGAATTTCCATGGCCAAGTAAGACAAGGCATAAACCAGAATAATTTTAATGGCAGATATAAATAAATCGACTCTTCTATACATACTTAATACAGCAAGGATAGAAATAATACCTCCTAATAACTGAATAAAAATAAACTCAAAGCTATCAGGAACTATAAATGCAACTAAAAGAATGGTAATAAGATGTGCAAACAAAGCCAATCTGGTATCGTAGAAGGCTTTTAGAATAATGGGGAGCAAACAAAATGGCATTACATATATTAAGTCCGAATTAATTGAAATGCATAATTTGGCAGAAACAAACATCATGACCACATTAAAAAAAATGAAAGTCATATTTGTACTGTTTTCAATAATATCTTCTCTAAATTGATTAATAAAGAAGTATAAGACAAGCATACATAAACTAACCATTAGTATTTGACCAAACCAAAGTAAGGCTATGTTAATCTGATTGGTATTGCGTTTTTCAAATTCAATCTGATAGGATTCAATTTTTTCATAAGTTTCCTTATTAACCAATTGTCCTTTGGCAATTATTAAGGATTCTTGGGCTATATAGCCTTTAAATATAGGTGTGTTAGTAAGCGTTTGTGCAAGGTCTTTTTTGGTAAATGACTCATCAAAAATAATGTTAGGTTCTAGGTAATTAACTAAGGTTTGAGTTAGTAAATCTTTATAGATAGGGTCTACTTTTAGGTGCCTAATTTGTTCTGTTGCTTGTCTTAAGTTTAAATAGGCATTTTTATGAAGCGAATGAACTTGAGATCCATTTTTTAGCCACAAATTAGATTTACTTAATGTAGAGTTTTTAAGAATACCTTGAGCATAAACATCATCTAGGTATTTTATACTTTTATCAATTACAGAATATAAATAGGTGGCGTTAGAATCTAATAAATGAATTGAGTTAGAATCGGTAGCAGCTAGTAATTGATATTTAAAATCATCAATGTTGGATTGGAATATTTCTTTTTGCTTATGTACAACTAAGGTGTCTTTATAATAATATTGTTTGGCTTGCTGTGTAATTTTATCATGCTCTAATTTAATTTCTTTTTCATTCTTTTGAATAGAAAAAGGAAAATCGGCATACAAGTTTTCATACTGCCAAGGTTTTCCTTCAGCGTATTCATACTTAAATCGTATCTCTCTTGGCATTAAATATGTTACCAGTAAAATACTTGTACAAAGCACAAAAATCCTAAAAATTAGGATGTGTTTCATTGCTACTTTCGTGAAAAAATCCTTCATTAAATATTGGTATATACTAACGAAGATAAACAATTTATTTATCCGCCCTTTTCTTTTGGAGAATGTTTTATTAGATCAGAATAAATATTGGTGAAAGGATAAAATATTAACTTAATAAAAAAAGCCTCTCAATTTGAGAGGCTTTTTTTATTAAGCTTTTTCTGTATTTTCTTCCTTTTCTTCTTCTTTCGCAATAATTAATAAATCGTTTGCGTGAAGAATGTTATACCATTGAACAATTTTTTTGATATCCGAAGGGTAAACACGTTGTTCATCATATTCATCAAGAATACTTCTGAAAAAATCTTGAAGCTCATCTTGAGAAATTTTATGGCTAACTGTTGCCTTTCCCTCTTCTTTATTAAAAATATTAAACATCACTTGTTTAAGTGGGATCTCCTCATCATATGTATAAATTGCAATATCCTCTAAAGCACTCATTCTTGCTGATCCAGGAACTGAAATTTTACGAGATTCACCTATTTTGTTTACAAGAACACCTCCGCGAGATTGTCCTATTATTTTATATAAACCTGGCTTTCCAGATATTGAAAGAATTCCTTGTAAATTCATCATAACGTATATTTTTTTTGAAGGTCAACAAATTTAAACAATCTTATTTATCGTGCAAGCGTGAATTTGGTTGTTTTACGAATATTTTCGGCTTCTACGGCAATAATATACTGTCCATTGATTAAATTGAGTTGTGTTTCTAAAGTTTTATCGCCATTATTAAGCGAGAATTGATCGCTGTAAACAAGCTGACCTATTAAATTATAGACTTCCAATAAGATTTGAGAGTTCTCATTTATAAATGGTAAATCTATAAAAATATTACCAGTGGAGTTCGGATTTGGGAAAATCTGAAATTGAGAAATAATTTGAGCTTGTGTAGCAGCTTTAAGATTAATGTATTTTCCAGAGATATCAGAATCAGAAATGTTATTTCCTGTTCGTATTAATCGATTTGCGATTTGTGTAGATGTTTCATTAGGAAATAATTTTCTTAAGAGACAACATACCGATGTTGTAATTGCAGAAGCTACAGAAGTACCTCCATTCGTAAAATAGGAATGATTCGGGTAGGCAACATATATACTTTGTCCTGGAGCATAAATATCTACCCAATCTCCAAAATTAGAACTGTTTGTTTTTAATCCACTTTCATCAATAGATCCCACGCCAATTACCTTAGAATAACGTGCTGGATATACAGGAGTGTTTGAGTTTTCATTTCCTGCAGAAGCGACAATTATTATATCTTTTGATACAACATAGTCTATAATGTCTTTAGAATATTGAGTAGATGCATTCTGATACCAAGAGCAATTAATTACCTTAACACCTTGGTCTGCTACATAAACTACGCCTTCGTAAGGATCTAATACAACGCCATTATCTTTCGTAATTTTAGCAGGGATATATTTTACATTATAGCTTATTGCAGAGATTCCTAAATTATTGTTGGTCGTAGCTGCTACAAGTGATGTCATTTGTCGTCCATGGGCAGAGGCAGAAGTTAGTGAAGTATTGTTATCATATTCTCCAAAATCCCATCCAAGATTATCATCTATAAATCCATTCCCATCATCATCAATTCCATTAATTGGATCTAAGGTATTGGTATAGTAGTTTTGAAGATCTTCATGATCAAAGTCGGCTCCAGAATCAACAACTCCTACAAGAAAGTTTGTGTCATTAGTGTTTAATAGATTCCATGCGTAGGCTGTATGAAGAAAATCCTGTTCCCATTGAAAGGTATGATATGGGTCAGATGGTAAAGTGTCAGTCGCTAAAAAGGTTTCAGGTAGAGATTCTATATATTCAATGTCGTTATTTTGACTCCAGTTTTCAGGAGAAAATGATGAAGAATTAAATTTAATTATACGTGAAAGCGGGTGGTTTTTTTCTGAAGTAATAAATCGCCAGTTATTTAGATTTGGTATTTGGCGTAGATGAGCTGTAATTTGCTCATGTTTAATATTCGATTTAAATTTTATTACGAATTCTTCTCCTGTTTGAGCAAAACAAGAAAAGGAAATCAAAAAAGCAAATGTATAAATGTAATTCATCCTATTCATAGTCCAAACTTACGAAAACCTCTAAAATCTTGCGGTGTGGAATATGATTTATATATTTTATTCGAATTGTATTTAGTAATTACTGTTCAATTTTTTATTGTAAAGTACTATTTACACCAAGAGTATAAAAATAATAGAAGAGTTTCGAACGATTTAGTTTTGTGAAAGGAACGATATCATTAAGAATATTAGATATCTCATCTGAGTTAAGATTTAGCTGAGATGAAAGGTCTGTGATCTTTAATTTGTATTCATCCATTTTTTTTCTCAACCAAGAAGAATCTAGACTGTCTACTTTTGGTTGAAATAGAATAGGCCAATATAAAATCTTCACTTTCCCTAAAATGGGTTCAATAACCTTTCGAGCACGAGCTGCTAATTGTTTTTTATTATAAATAACACCAAGCCTTAGGTTCATTTGTTCCACTCTAATGACTACTTTCCCAACATTAGATTGAACAATACGTACACTTATACCCCCATATAGGCTTAGTTGTTCCATCTTAGATTGAATAGAATTCATTTCATTAATCGTAACTGGTAAATGCTCAACACTCATAACTATTGCTTTTTGATTTCAATACAAAGTTAAAATGATCGAGTGTCATTTAGTGTCAGTTATTATTTGTCGTGAATGTTGAGGTAAAAAAAAAGACCATTCAAATATTTGAATGGTCTTTTTAAAATAAATAGAATCCTATTATTTAATAACAAGTTTTTTTACGGTTTTTCCATGGTTACCATTAATTTGAACCATGTAATACCCTGATGTTAATTCTGTAATGTCAATAGCATTATTGGTATTTTGTGTAATTGTTTTTACAATTCTACCGTTAATATCTACAATTTCTATAGTTGAGTTTTCCTCAATGTTTTTTACTGTAAATTGATTTATTGCTGGGTTAGGGTACAGGCTTAATTCTTGGTTAGGAATGAAATCATTTGTACCTAAAGTCGTTAAAGTAGCTTCTGTTTGATATTGAAGTACACTTTGTACAGTGAAACCAGATACTGTTAGTTCATTTGTTAGAGCAATAAAATGTCTATTTTCTTCTGAGTAATAATAATGAGAAATTTCAGTATACTCTATAGAAGGAATCGATGTCGAAATGGTATAATCGGCATATGTTCTTTCTATTTTAACTCTTAAAACATTATCTACTGTTCCATATGGTAATACCAGACTTCCATATCCATCAGCAGTCATTATTGTATTCCCTCGTCTTGTGTATGACAAAGTTGAATTCCCAGATACATGACCATTTAAACTATCCGTATACGTTGTATTATACGTCATAGGGAATTTTAATATATGCCATCCTTCTGTAATAGTTAAGGTCGTACTTTGATCATATGTTGTAGTTCCAGTTAAACGATATCCATCTTGATCTGCCAAAATAAATGATTCATAATTTGGACTTGCTGGATTAAAAACATAAAGGTTGGATGTTGGGAATAATGATGCATATGAAGATGAAGATGCATCGCTAAACTGAAATTCAACTTCTGAGTTTGTATTCGGTGTGAAATTTGAAAAATCCCAGGTTTGATTAGCTCCTGTACTAGATTCTTGAATATCTGCAGCTTGTATGTTTACATGACTGTATAGAGGTATATCTCCACCTTCTGGTAAAGAAGTGTATTCTGTTAAAGTAATTTGAGCAAATGATTGAGACATCAGAACAAGTCCTAAAGTAGGAAATAGAATTTTTTTCATTTGGTTTGAATTAATATTAATATCTGATACAAAGAACGATTTATTTTTTATTATTAGCGCTGTCTAAATTTAATTAATTTGTTTGTAGATAGAAATATTGATCTTTTATGAGATAATCTCTTTTATTTGGATTTTTAATTCAGGTAAGACAAAATGTTTAAACCATTCGTTTTTAGCCATCCAAATATTATTTCGGGGGGAAGGATGTGGTAGAACAAAATATTGAGGTAAAAAGGATTTGTAATTTTGTACCGTTGCAGTTAATGTTTTATACGGATTATTTTTTAAGTAATAATCTTGAGCATATTTTCCAATTAATAAAAAAAGCTCAACATGAATTAAAGAATCAAAAAGAGGATTGTGCCACTTTTTTGCACATTCTTTTCTTGGTGGTAGATCACCACTTTTACCTTTTCCAGGATAACAAAATCCCATGGGAATAATAGAGATTAATGATTCATCATAAAATGTTTCTTTTGAAACTCCTAACCATTTTCTAAGATTATCACCACTTTTATCATCCCATGGTACTCCACTTTTATGAACCGCTAATCCAGGTGTTTGTCCAATAATTACAATTTTACTTTTCGGATGTACTGTAAGTACTGGATTTGGAGGATTTGGTAAAAAGTCTTTACATAACGTACAGGATTTAATCTCATCCATTAATTTTTTCATAATAAATACATGTAAATAATTATGAATTTACATTTTAATTTGTTGATGTTAAGTCATTATCCTTACATTTTATTATTAAATCAAAGAAGGGCTGAGTATTAGCTCAGCCCTTCTTTTGTTATTAAATGGGGTATATTTTTCTTATTCGTCTGCAATTGTATATGTAATTGTAACCGATTCGTTAAGGTCAGCGCTTAATGTTTGGAATTCTGCATCATCAAATGATAAGTTGTATGTTAACTGGTGTCCGTTGTTTATACCATTTCCAGTATAAGCACTTCCAATTCCAGTAATAATAGTAGAAGAAGATCCGTTTGCTAACGTAATAGCAGAAGCATTAGGTGTTCCTTTTACTCCGTTACCATTTCCAGCATCTGATCCAGCAGCAACCGTTAGAGTCATTCCTGTTGGTAAATCGTTCGTCATTCCTACAGTAACTTTTCTAGTTGTTTCTGCACTGGCTTTAATGTTAGAGTAGTTTAACCAAAGTGCAGAGTTAGATAAGTTGAAGTCGAATGCATTACCAGCCTCAGTAATCGCTTCTGGCGTAAAGTTAATTCCGTTGTTTCCTCCAGGTCCTTCAATATCTAAGATACTAGTGGCTGGAATAGCGAAAGAAATTTGGTGACTATCATCTTGATCATCTTGAGCAAATGCCATTGTACCTACTAATGCTAATCCTAATGTTAATGCAAATTTTTTCATCTTATTTTGTTTTTAAACTTTGTTTTTGATTACATTACAAATATAGCAACAGTTTAAGGTAATGATTGATCGTATCCACCTCATAAACCTGTTCATTCCGACGAATGGTAAAATTGGCTCTATGAATGGAAATATTAAATATTGTAGGTAAACAATAGGATAGAAATAAGAAGAAGAGCAAAACATATAGAAAGCAAAAAAGCATCCTATAATAGGATGCTTTTGAGCGAGAAACGGGACTCGAACCCGCAACCCTCAGCTTGGAAGGCTGACGCTCTACCAATTGAGCTATTCTCGCGAATATTTTTTAAAGTGCTTTGGTTTTGCACTGTGCTCTTCTATTCGAAGAAGAGCGAGAAACGGGACTCGAACCCGCAACCCTCAGCTTGGAAGGCTGACGCTCTACCAATTGAGCTATTCTCGCAATTATTTTTTAAAGTGCTTTGGTTTTGCACTGTGCTCTTCTATTCGAAGAAGAGCGAGAAACGGGACTCGAACCCGCAACCCTCAGCTTGGAAGGCTGACGCTCTACCAATTGAGCTATTCTCGCAGAACTTTTAAATGAGTGGTGGGAGCAGGATTCGAACCTGCGAAGGTGTAACCAGCGGATTTACAGTCCGCCCTCGTTGGCCGCTTGAGTATCCCACCATCAAAAAAGTTGTCAAAATTTCAAAAGAGCCGATGAAGGGACTCGAACCCCCGACCTGCTGATTACAAATCAGCTGCTCTAGCCAGCTGAGCTACATCGGCATTGTTTCTTTCTTGCGGAGGCAAATATAATACAAGTTTTCTTTATTCTACAAGTAAATACTAAACTTTTTTACACGAATATCATAGGTGATTGATTATCCGAATTTTATATTGCTATTATTTTTAGGTAATCTTTTTATAAGTTAGATCTCAATAATAAATTGTAAATATTAATGATAATATAACCGAAATATTTCAGACTTCTAAAGTCTAATTAAACCAAGAGACGTGTAAATTCACTATATTAGATTACAAATTACGCTTATTACAAAATGCCATCAAGATGAGTTGTGCATTAAATACTATTAGATACAATTGAAAGATGAAAATATTTATAGATACAGCAAATTTAGCTGATATTCAAGAAGCAGAGAATTTAGGAATATTAGATGGAGTGACAACAAATCCTTCTTTGATGGCCAAAGAGTCTATTTCTGGAACTCAAAATATACACGAACACTATAAAGCCATTTGTAAGATCTGTGATGGAAAACCTGTTAGTGCAGAGGTTTTATCTACATCTTATGAAGATATGATAAAGGAAGGAGAAGCATTATATAATTTAAACCCTCATCAAATTGTAGTTAAAATACCTATGATAGAAGATGGTTTAAAGGCTATTGCTTATTTTACAAAGAAGAAAATTCCGACAAACTGTACTTTGGTGTTTTCAGCCGGTCAAGCTTTTTTGGCGGCTAAAGCTGGAGCAACCTATGTATCTCCCTTTTTAGGAAGGTTAGATGATATATCGCATAGAGGAATAGAACTTGTAGAGCAGATACGTTTGATTTATGATAACTATGGATTTAAGACAAATATTTTAGCAGCATCCATTAGACATACAGATCATATTGTATCTTGCGCAGAAATTGGAGCAGATGTTATTACAGCACCTTTAAAACCTATTAAAGGGTTATTAAAACATCCATTAACTGATATTGGATTGGCAAAATTTATTGCCGATAGTCAAAAATTAACGTAATATGTTTATAAAACTGTACAACGATAATCCGAATGAGAAGGAAGTTAGAAAGATTGCTGAACATTTGAGAAAAGGGGCCGTTATTATTTATCCAACAGATACAGTATATGCTATTGGATGTGATATTAAGAACGGTAAGGCTTTAGAGCGAATTGCTAAAATTAAGGGTGTTAAATTAGCCAAAGCAAATTTTTCAGTTATTTGTTCAGATCTAAGTCACTTATCAGATTATTGTAGGCAAATAGATAATGCAACATTTAAGTTATTAAAAAGAACGCTTCCAGGAGCATATACATTTATCTTAAATGCAAATAGTACAGTGCCTAAAATATTTAATGCGAAAAAGAAAACAATAGGTATTCGAGTCCCAGATAATAATATTGCTCGAGATATTGTTAAGGAGTTGGGTTCTCCAATTGTAACGACATCCTTAAGAGATGATGATGAAATTATTGAATATTCAACAGATCCCGAATTGATATTTGAAAAATATCAGAATGAAGTTGATATTGTTATTGATGGTGGATATGGAGGGAATGTAGGATCAACAATTGTTGATGTGACCCAAGGTTACCCAGAGATATTAAGAGAAGGGAAAGGAGATGTTGATTTGATATAGTTATAAAAAAAGTGTGTAAGAAATTACACACTTTTTTTATTATCGATTTAAAGTTCCTTTCCATTTTTGAAAAACTTCCCATAAACATATACCATTACTTACAGATACATTAAAGGAATGCTTCGTTCCATATTGAGGAATTTCTAACGTATAATCGCTAGCTGAAACAATCTCCTGTTGAACACCTTCAACCTCATTACCAAGTATAATGGCTACTTTTTGGTTTAACGGAAATTCAAAATTCTCTAGAGATATACTATTGGCAGCCTGTTCTAAGGCATAGCATAAAACATTTTCTTTTTGAAGCTTATTAAGAACATCTATTGTATGTTCTGCATATTCCCATTCAATAGATTCGGTGGCTCCAAGTGCTGTTTTGTGAATGTCTTTATGAGGTGGAGTAGCTGTTATTCCACATAAAAAAATCTTCTCTACTCGAAATGCATCAGCCGAACGAAAAACAGATCCAATATTATTTAAACTACGTATATTATCAAGGATAATATATATTGGACTTTTATCTGCCGTTTTAAATTCGTTTACATTTAAACGTCCTAGTTCACTGTTCTTTATTTTTCTTGATTCCATAATCATTAATTGAGAACGCAAATATAATATTTTAAAGATCTTCTTAATACGTTGGAAACAATGAATAATCATAGAATTTTAAGACTTCTATCATTCATAATTGTACCTTTGCAGTTCTTAAAACACTACACTATGTATACCGAGGCGTTAAAAATGATGGGGATTGAACAATTAAACCCAATGCAAAAGCAAATGTTATCTAAAGCTAAACAGAAGGATAATGTTGTCTTGTTGTCTCCAACAGGGTCTGGAAAGACAATTGCATTTTTATTAGCCATATTAAACCGATTAGACCAAGATACTGATGGTATACAAACCTTAATTGTAGTGCCTTCTAGAGAGCTGGCTTTGCAAATTTATGATGTATTTAAAATGTTAAAGACATCTTATAAATCTACAGTGTGCTATGGTGGTCATGAAATGCGTATTGAAAAGAATAATTTAAATGAGGCTCCATCATTATTGATAGGTACTCCAGGACGAATTGTTGACCATATTAACAGGAGACATATAGATTTATCGCATACAAAACAGATTGTATTGGATGAATATGATAAATCATTAGAGTTTGGATTTAAAAAGGAATTGAAGTTTATTTTTGACCAAATGCCAAGATTGCAATCTCGTTATTTAACTTCTGCAACTGTTCAGGATGAGTACCCTGGGTTTGTTGGTCGTGTAGAGTTTACTGAAATTAATGTTCTCAAACGTCAAGAATCTAAACTTGAATTTAAACGTTTACACACAACATCTGAAGATAAATTAGAAACGTTAAATCATTTAATTTGCGCATTAAAGGAAACAACATCATTAATATTTTGTAACCATAGAGATGCCGTTGAACGAATTTCACAAACGTTAAATAAAAGAGGTGTAAACCATGGTATATTTCATGGTGGATTAGAGCAAATGGACAGAGAGAGAGCTTTAATAAAGTTTAGAAATGGAAGCTCTAGAATATTAATTTGTACAGATTTAGCTGCTAGGGGACTAGATATTCCTGAAATAGGGAATGTTATCCATTATCAGGTGCCTAGAAAAGAGGAGGATTTTATCCATAGAAACGGACGTACGGCACGTATGCATGCAGAAGGAAAAGCATTTATTATTATTTGTGAAACCGAATTTAAACCTGACTATATTATGGCTGGTGAAGAATTGTCTATTCCAGAAGATTCTCAACCACCTAAAAATCCGGATTGGACAACCTTATTTATTTCAGCCGGGAAAAAAGATAAGGTGAATAAATTTGATATTGTTGGTTTCTTTTATAAAACTGGGGGACTTGAAAAGAGTGAATTAGGTCATATAGAAGTAAAAGATAATATGTCATTTGTAGCTGTAAAAGCATCCAAAGCTAAAGAAGTATCTAATGCTCTAAATAATAAACGTATTAAGAAACAAAAAGTAAGAATATCGATTGCTCGATAGACGTTGTTTTTTATGTAAATTCTTACCGTGTTTTTGTCTACTTGTTAACCTTAATTTAGGAGGTTTGAACTTGATGTAAAATAAAAAAGCACCTTTTAAAAGTAAAAGGTGCTTTAAGTATATGTTTTATTGGTTTAAACTAACCAAAATAAAGCGACTCCGTAAAGTGCATATCTCAGGAATCTGAATAATCCAACAATGGTAAGTATTTTAAATGGAAATTTAGTCATTCCACAAATCATCGTAATAATAGAAAAAGGAATAGGTAACAACGCCGCTACAACAATAAGGAAACCACCCCATTTTCTTAATTTATGAAATAAATCGCCATGTTTATTTTCTATCCAAGCATGAATTTTAGGCTGAGATTGTAAATAATATCCAATAAAATAGGCTAAAATACCACCCACATAAGATAGTACCGCCAATATTGAAAGGATCAACCAAGGACTAACCCCCATATCTAAAGCTTGTTGCTCTCCCCAAATAATAAATAAATCAGGAGGTAAAAGTCCAAGTATCGTTTCTGATAGAGCAAAAATTCCAAATACGGCTTCAAAAGGAACATTGTCTACAATAATTTGGAATAAATCTTTGATTTTAAAAACAAATCGATCTACCAATACAAAGACAGCAACAAAACCAATGATAACATAAAGTAATTTCAATAGGTTTTCACTTAAATACGTGAAAAGACCTGTACGTTTGAGGTACTGAAAATACAGTCTGCTATTATGAGCTAATTTTTTCAAGGTGTGAGGTTTTTATTAAAAATAGATACAAAGCTACAAAAAACATATACGATTTGCCTTTAAAAAAATAAAATTACCAACTATTTTTAACGAAATAATAAAGGATGTTCTTTAGAGTCTTATCTTTGCAAAAAATAAGATTATGGAAACTCAAGAAACCAATCCGAAAGCTTTTGAATTATTAGGATTAAGACAAAGCGTATGTAATGTTTTAACAAAGAATAATTTAGTAGAAGCAACACCGATACAAAGACGTGTTATTCCTGCTGCACTTACAGGTAAAAATGTAGTTGGAGTAGCAAGAACAGGAACGGGTAAAACCCTTGCGTTTCTATTGCCAATAATAGACCAATGGATAGAAGATAAGTCAAAACAGGCCCTTATTATTTGTCCAAGTAAGGAATTGGCACATCAAATTAAAGATCAATTCATTATTTGGAACGAAGAGTTTGGAATATCTTATGCTCTAGTTGAGGGTGGTTTAAAAGAAAGAAGTATTAAAAATTTATCTAAAAAAAGACCAGATGTAATTATTGCAAACCCTGGTATGCTTAAATTTTTAATAAAGAAAAACAGAATAGATTTGTCTCAAGTTACCACATTAGTACTGGATGAGGTTGATCAAATGATGGAGAAAAGTATGGAAGATGATATGGATTTTATCTTTGATAAATGTCCAAGTAACATACAGAAAATGTTCTTCTCCGCGACTATTCCTAAGCCAATGAAAGAAAAAATTGAAGGCTTGGCTAATAATATTCAATGGGTAGAAATTCAAAAACATATTTCGAATAAATTAAATATCACAGAAAAGGTATATTATTCAGAGGATGAAGATAAAGAAGAGCTTTTATTTCATGTTTTATATGAGCATTTAAGAGAGAAAACATTAATCTTTTTTAATGATAGAATACGTGCTAGAGAAGTGTACCAAGCACTAGATAAAGCCGATTTTAAGGTGGGGTTCGTACATGGTAAAAAAGGGTCTAATACACGTGTGAATACCATTAATAAATTTAAGAAAAATGAATTTAACATATTAATTTCGACAGATGTGTTAGGTCGAGGAATAGATATTACTGATATTAAATTAGTAATTAATTTTGAAATGCCTGATAATAAAGAAAATTACGAACATAGAATAGGACGAACAGGAAGACATGGAAGACAAGGTACCGCCTTAAGTTTTTGTTGTTATAAAGAAATTCAACGATTTACTACAATTCAAAAACTTCATAAGGAAACCATAAAAGAGGTGTATAGTCATCCTTTTTATAAACCAATGCCTAGTGCTCAACCTAAAACGAAACTTAAGAATAAGGGAGTTGACGGATCGAACACACATAGATTAGCTTGGAACGACCTTCTTAAAGGAAAAAAATAATTGAATACATCATAAAAAAAACGCCAAATGGCGTTTTTTTTATGATGTATTGTGTTGTTTAAATGCATGTAAACAACGTTCACGAGCAATTTTATGTTCAATAATAGGTTTAGGATACGTAGGTTGATCATGGTTTTTAACCCAACGCTTTATGTAGTTTAGTTGGGGGTCAAAACGTTTAACTTGTCGTTCAGGATTAAAGATTCGGAAATAAGGTACAGAATCACACCCTGTACTTGAAGCCCATTGCCAATTTCCATTATTTGCGGATAAATCATAGTCCAATAGTTTATTTGCGAAATAGGCTTCTCCCCAACGCCAATCAATCAATAAATGTTTACATAAAAATGAAGCGCAAACCATTCGAGCTCTATTATGCATATATCCCGTTGAGTTTAACTCTCGCATTCCAGCATCTACCATCGGATACCCTGTTTCTCCTTTACACCATGCATTAAATTCGTTTATGTTATTTCTCCATGGGAAATTAGAATAGGTAAGTTTAAAAGGTTGACTTACAACATGAGGGAAGTGGTAAAGGATTTGTTTGAAAAAAGATCTCCATATTAATTCTTTTAACCAAATCTCATTTGTGTTTAAAGCCATTTTAATAGCCTTTCTTATAGAGAATGTACCATAACGTAATAATACACTTAAATTTGATGTTTGTTCAAGTGCAGGGAAGTCTCTAGTTGTATCATACTGGCTTAAGGAATTGAAATTAACCGGTTTTACTTGTATAGAAGATGTTTTAAAACCTAATGAACTTAAACTAGGAATAGTGGTGTTTACATCTATTAAATTATGGATATAAGATTCAGATGGAAATGATTTAATGTCTTCTGAATGAAAGTATTTAAGCCATTTGTTTTTATACGGCGTAAAAACGGTATAAGGTTTATTGTTAGGTTTTAATATTTCATTTTCCTCAAAAATAACTTGATCTTTAAAAGAATGAACTGAAATACCAGATTGATTTAATATATCTGTAATATTTTGATCGATCCTTAAGGAATAAGGTTCGTAATCTTTATTGAAGTACACAGCCTCAACATTGTATGTATTAATTATCTCTTCCCAACAAGAAATAACGTGACCATGGTATATAACTATCCCTTTACTCAATTGCTTTAGCGTGTTTTGTATTTTTTGTAAAGCTTGATGAGTATATGTTATTTTGGCGCTGTCTTTGTCTTCTGACTTTAACGTTTCTTCATCAAAAATAAATACAGGCAAAGTCGTTCCTTCTAAACAGGCCTTATAAAGTCCATGATTATCATCTAATCTTAAATCTCTTCTAAACCAAAAAATACGTATTGGAGTTTTCATAAAAGTTGAGTTAAATTATTGAGATAAATGTTTAATTAGACCAGAGAAAACAAAACCATGAAACGGCAATACTGAATACCAATATAAACGTCCAAGGACACCTTTGGGTCTAAAAGTTGCATTTTGATAAAGGACACCATCAATAATTTTAAATTCAAGCCAAGCTTCACCAGGTAATTTCATCTCAGCATATAAAAGCAATCGTTTTGTTGGTTTGTCTGCAACTAAAACTCTCCAGAAATCGAGTGAATCTCCAGATTTTAATTCGGTTGGATGTCTACGTCCCCTTCTTAACCCTACACCACCAAAAAGTTTATCAATAAATCCTCTTAACTCCCATAAATATTGAAATTTATACCATCCTTTTTCTCCACCTAACTGCCAAATATTATCTAAGCATTTAAGTTCGTTGTTTACTTTCTTAATTTTATTATCCTTAAAACATCCAAAGGTTGGGATATGAATTTGATTGCTGTAATTTTCACTTATAACACCACTAACCATAGAGTCAGTCCAGCTGGAAACTATTTCGTTTTGTGCAATTTTTAAAAAGGCTAATTGGACCGCTTTTTTGTAAGAAATTGGTTTAAATCGTATGAGTTCTTGAACTTTCCCTGGTTTGCCAATAATTTCAACCTTCATACTACTCACAAGAGACTTGGCAAGATTATAAGATGTTGAGGTTACAAAGAATAACCAATATGAAGAAAGTTTTGGACTGAAAATGGGTAAAGTGTAAATATATCGTTTAAGCTCTCTTACCTCTGAGAATTGCAATAGCATTTCTTTATACGTAAGGGTATCAGGACCAAAAATATCAAACGATCTATTATAGAATTCTTTTCTGTTAATAACCTCATGTAAATATTTTAATACATCTCGAATAGCAATGGGCTGAGTTTTGGTATTTAACCATTTTGGTGTAATCATTAAAGGTAACTTTTCTACTAAATCTCGAATGATTTCAAATGAAGCACTTCCACTTCCTACAATAACTCCAGCTTTTAAAGTTGTTAATGCGTATCGATTTGATTGTAGTGTTTTTTCTACCTCTTGTCTTGATTTTAGATGTTTAGATAAAGTTGAATCATTAACAATTCCACTTAAGTATATCACTTGTTTAACGTTGGTTTTTTCTAAGAGGACTTTGAAATTTTCTGCACATTTTGTTTCTAAATCCGAGAAATCTCCGCTACTAGTAGACATAGAGTGCATTAAATAATATGCCACATCTATATTCTGAGGAATAAGATTATCCTTTACAGGATTTAAAAAATCAATTTCAATGATATGAACATGACTATGTTCTTTTAATTCTTTGGGAATACGATTATAGTCTCTGGTTGTACAATATAAATTGTGTCCTTTACTTAGTAAAAGAGGGATTAACCGCTTGCCAATATATCCTGTTGTACCAGTAATTAATATGTTCATAATAAGAGAATTTAATTAAATATAGAGATAACAATAGCTTATGATAAAAATACAATTTTGTTTTAATGTAGAATTATTTTTTCGGTGATTGGTAAGTTTATTAATTGTTATAAATAACAATATAGCCATTTAAACTGATGGCAACCATTAACCAAAGGATATAAGGTAGAATTAAATAAGTACTTCGTTTTAAGGTATTACTAAAATTAAAAAGTAGATAACACACCGTTCCAAATAATATCAATAAATTAATTAAGCCTAGGATGGGAAGATGTTGATTGAAAAATGTATAATTCCATCCTGTATTTAGAATCCATTGAATAATATATATTATCCATATTTTAGTGGGGTTATTGCTTTTTATTATAAGGTTAGCCATATAAAAAGCAAAACAAATCATAATAATAGACCAGGCTATTCCGAATGTTGGATTTGGGGGCGTCCAAGGCGCTTGATTTAATTGGATATACCAATCTGAAAGTGGACCACCATCCATTAAATAAACTCCAGTACTTAATGCTGTAAAGTTTAAGACTAAAAATAACAGAATGTATAAAATACGTTGTTTCATAATTAGGATTTAATAGAAACTATACCAGAGTCTAAATAGAAAATTTGACCCGATAAA
Source organism: Flavobacteriales bacterium (assembly GCA_965243605.1). Taxonomy (GTDB): domain Bacteria; phylum Bacteroidota; class Bacteroidia; order Flavobacteriales; family CAJXXR01; genus JBMYYR01. The sequence continues at coordinate 28,036 of CBDEVQ010000058.1, read as the reverse complement.
GATTTAGATTGTTCAGATAATAAATACGAAGCAAATGATGCCACTTCATCAGGTTGTAAATATCGTTTTAGCGGGTGTCTTTCAGACATAGACTCTTTTTTCCTATCGTTGTTTAGAATGTGTTGAGCGAGGGGTGTATCGGTTAATGTTGGAGCAATCGCATTAAATCGGATTTTAGTTGCGTATTCTGCTGCTAACGATTTGGTTAATCCTTCTATAGCCGATTTGCTTGCTGAAATACTTGCATGCATAGGCATTCCAATTTTAGTGGCAACAGAACTAAAGAGTACAACACTTGACGATGTTGATTTTTTTAATAAACTTCCGTAAGCTTGAATGGCCTTTACTGTTCCTAAAACATTTATTTCAAAGTCTTTTCTAAACGTATCTAGAGTTAATCTGGTAAATGGTTTCAGAGTTATACTTCCAGGGCAATATACTAGTCCGTCTATAAGTCCAAGATGATCTAAATTAGGTAACGGGTCTTCTAGAATATCTAAGTTATAATGAGTAAGTTGATCAGTATGTTTGGGAGGTGTTCTACTCATGTTAATAATATTAGCCTGGTCTTTTGTTTGTTCTATAATAGACTGACCTATACCATGACTACCTCCAATAATTAATATCGTTTTCATAAGTATTCGTTTAAAGGGTTTTGATAAGGGAAGCGTTTTATTCCATTTGGAATAGAATATCCATCTAATCCAGTAATTGTTGCGGTCTTTCCAATAGTTAAGTCAATAAAACCATCCGATGAAAGAAGATGATCTGAGACATGTAAAACTTCAATTTCACCAAGGATTAATCGAGTGTTATTTGCTTTTATATAATGCTCTTCTAAAAATTGCATTCCAATTTTAACAGGGCAATTTTTTACAAAAGGAACATAGAAGGATTTTAAATATTCTTCTTCAAGATTGGTTGTGTCAAACTCAGATATATGTTCAGGATATTTAGCTGATGTATTGTGGGCATCTTCTATAATAGATTGATGAATATGATTTATTGTGTAATACCCAGTTTCTTTAATATGGTTATATGTGTGTCGTGAGACAGAAGTTGGACGCAATACAAACCCGAGGATTGGAGGATGAGCTCCAAAATGAACAACTGAACTAAAGACTGCGACATTGGTTTGGCCTTTTTTGGATTTTGTTGCAAGTAAGTTTGCAGATTTATATCCAGAGGCCGAATTTATTAAATGCGCACGTTGTCTAGAGTTGAGTTGGTTGATGTCTTCTCGGGTATATATCATAAAAGCAAAGTTTTGTAATTGTTTATTTTTATGTTTTTCGCTTTCAAATCATGCATCAGATTATACAATCCAAAAAATGTTCGATTGATGTAGATGAAATGTTTAGAACCTCTATTTCCATTCATTTTCTTAAGTTCTGTAGACTGCGCATATTTCTGACTTAAATTGGCGATCTTTTTAAAGAAGTCGTCATCAGAAAAATCGAACCTGTCGGAGTGGAATGGTTGTGTAAATAGGCTTAGCATTTCATGAAATAAAGTTGAGAAAAAGGTTTTCTCTTCTTCGGAATCATTCTCTTTTAGAATTTCAAGCTTATAGAGTCTAGATTCAAAAAAGTGTGGATTTTTAATGTTTTCTTTTACCGATAACTCGAAGTAAGGAACGTAGAAACTCTCTGGAATACTTTTCATACATCCAAAATCAATGACCATTAGTTTATGATCATCTGAAACTAAAAAATTACCAGGATGCGGATCGGCATGTACTTTTTTTAGGTGATGAATTTGAAACATATAAAAATCCCACAAGGCTTGACCAATTTTATTTAAGTCCTTTTGATTAGGGTTAGATTGGATGTATTCCGTTAAATGCAGTCCTTGCATCCAATCCATTGTTAAAATTTTGTCCGTAGAATATTCTGGGTAGTATTGTGGAAATTTAAGGTTCTGAATGGTCTCACAGGCCGAAGCAATTTCAACACTTTGGTTTAATTCATTCACATAATCTGTCTCTTCCTTAAGTTTGTTTTCAACCTCCTTGAAATACTCATCCGATCCTTCACCTTTAATATTGAACATTCTAATAGCAATTGGTTTTACCATAGCTAAATCAGAAGAAATACTATTGGAAACTCCTGGATATTGAATTTTAACAGCAAGTGTTTTATTGCCTTTAGTTGCTTTGTGTACTTGTCCAATACTGGCGGCATTAATAGATGTTTTTTCAAAAGTGTCAAATACATCATTTGGTGTTTTGTTAAAGTATTGTTTAAACACTTTTTGAACTAAGGTAGGAGACAAGGGAGGAACGGAAAATTGAGATAGAGAAAATTTTTCTACATATGCATTTGGCAGAATGTTTTTTTCCATACTCAACATTTGCGCAACCTTTAAAGCTGATCCTTTTAAGGTTTTTAATCCATCATAAATGTCGGTTGCATTGGCTTTATTTAAATTTTCCTTAGCTTCCTCTTCGGATTTGGTGAGTTTATCACCATAATATTTAAGATAATTACTACTGACCTTTAAACCTGTTGAAACCAGTTTAGACGCCCGTTGTATTTTGGATGTAGGTATTGAGTCTATACTTTTCATAGGTTATAGTTTTATATTTTCTTTATAAATGAATTTGGCAAAATCAAAAACACTATTAATTGGTGCTGTTTCAGCTAAATCAAAAGCAGCACGAATTGATTTCTCAATGAGTAAATCTGTTTTTTCAAAATTTGGAGATGTATCATTTAACCAAAATTGAATAGTAAATAGTAATTGAGCCCAAGCGCTTTCTGTATATCCTTTATTTTGAATCTTGTTTAACGTTTCGTTTTTAAGATCAAATTTTTGAATTTCAAGCGAAGTAATAAATGCGGTGTATACATCTTTAAGGAAAGACAAGCTTTTTAAGGCTTCTAATTTATTCGATGCGTTTTTAAGTTTAAGTTCTACAAAAGATCTATTTGCGGTAAGTAACTCAAAAAAAGTATAGTAAAAACTTAAGGTTTTATGTCTCGGATCTCCATGTGTAAAATCTAAATCGGCTGAGATTAGTTCCAGCGATTTTGTTCCAAAAATCCCAAAAATGGATTTTTCTAGATGTTCAAAACCTGAAAAAAAAGTGTAGAATTTAGATTCATCGAAGTTGTATTTCTTGGCAAAGGCATAAACGGTATTTAGTGGAGATTGCTGAGAAAGTACTTCATCCATATACCATTCAATTAATAAGTCTTGTGTGATGTTTTTTTTCTTAGCCATAATTAAGAGGTTTTAAGGTGTTCTAAAATAAGAATGTTGATAAATAGAAGACTAAAGGCATAGCCCATGTCCTCAATAGGAATTGTAAATAATCGAACTCCTAAATTTTCGGAATTATTATACCAAACCACTTCTTGATCAATAAAACTTCCGGTAAGAATCCCATTAACTAATAAGAATGGAATCAGAATAAATAAGAACGATATAAAGAATCGTTGGAGCTGGAGGACATTGTATTTAAGTCCTATAATTAACACACAAGCTAAAACAGAGAAATTGATTAATGTATAGAGTTTGTTTAAGTTAGATAGAGCAACACAAATTGATAATATAATTAAACCAACTGTTAATAGTTTAGTTGTTTTTATTGAGAGTTTCCATTGTGGTTTAAAATGGAAAATTGAATAATGTGTAAACAAGCATGCATAGGGTATACAAATAAAAAACATCCATTCTTCAATGGGCATATTTAGTATGGTAAATCCTAAATAATACATGTCGTTAAATCCCCAAATTCCAATTTTTGTAAACAAAACATCCCATAAAATAAATAGGAATCCAGTGGCCATTATGGAGATCATTACATTCTTAAAATGTTTAATAAAACGCATATTTTTATTAAAAGAATATAAGAATGGTATGCTAAATGAACCGAGGTTTAATATGAGATATAGCCATTTCATGAGTTCTTTAGTTTAAAATATTTAGTCGCTACATATAACATTCCAAAACATTCTCCATTTTCTTTCCCTAAATGTTTATGGTGTACTCTATGTGCACGTTTTAAGCCTTTAAAATACCAGTTCTTATTTTTTTTGAACCATCTAAATCGTTGATGGATTAATACGTCATGAACCAAAAAGTAGGTTATACCATAAAGTAATATGCCTAACCCGATAAAAAACTTGAAGTTTAAATCTGGAGTAACACCAAAGTAAAATAGAAGAATACTTGGTGTAGCAAAAATGATAAAGAAGGCATCATTTTTCTCGAATGGCTTCGGGTTGGTTTGATGATGATCTTTATGTAAATACCATAAAAAACCATGCATCACATATTTATGAGTCAACCAGGTTACGGCTTCCATGGCAATATATGTTCCTAAGGTTGTTAGTGTAAAAATAAGAATCATAACGAGGTGTATTGTGTTATATATTTATCCAAATAATCTGTTGAATCTTCTTGCGACATCATAAGTTCTAAGATGTTTTTATCTTCAGTTATGTTTTCATTATACCCTAAAAAGCTAGGGGTTTGTTCTTGTAATACGAGTCTTACATATCTTAAATGAATGTTTTTTGGGTTGCGATCTATTAATAGATTCAAGCGTTTCTTTTGTGTGCGGAAAATTTTCAATTTATTCCACGGTGATATAGTGTATTCAGCTTTTTTCATCTCTAAGGCTATTACATAAGCAATAGCATCAACCGAAGAGTCTTTATATGAATTGATGAAAAATTCCTCCTCTTGTTTGTTGTTGAGCTCATGAAACAATGTTACAAATTCCGGTTCTGTAATGGAATCTTGTTGAAAGATGAATGCAAGGGCTATTGAAAGAATCATTATAGAGCATTTAACTGATAACGTATATAGGATTTACCAAGAATGAATAGCTTCATGGGGTTAGATATACGAATTCTAGTGTTTAAAATATCTTTTGATTTTGTTGCTTGTAGTTTTTTTAGAAGCTGTTTAAAATATTTGTATGCAGTATACACACCTAATCGTGATACTAATGGTAGTTTTAATATTCCAATATAGGCTTGTTTAAAATCATCTTCAATTTCCTCTATAATCTTTTGCTTATCTTCTGGAGATAAATGTTTAAGATTAACATTAGGGAAATATGATCTCGCCAAACGTTCGGCGTCGTCTTTTAAATCTCTTAAGAAATTCACTTTTTGAAAGGCAGACCCTAATTTCATGGAAGATTCTTTTAATTCGTTATATTTTTCCTGATCTCCATTTACAAATACCTTTAAACACATCAGTCCAACAACGTCAGCAGACCCATAAATATAAGCTTTGTAGTCTTCATAGGTATTGTAATCTTTCTTTTCTAAATCCATACGCATGGATTTAAGAAATGACTGGATTAAATGATCTTCTATTTGGTATTTATGAACCACATGTTGAAATGAATTAATGATTGGGTTTAAACTGATTTTTCGTTCATATGCTTGGTAATAAGATGCTTCAAATTCATTCAGTAATATTTCTTGTTCATTACCCTTCAAAGCTATCAACAATTTCATCGGCATATCTTACAAATCCATAAATAGAGTATATGTCAGACCGTATTTTGGGTGAAAGTAATCGGCATGCAAAAGAAAATGAAGTGGAATACGTATTTGTAATCAACTCGCTGATTTTAAATGATGATTGGTCAAATAATACTTTCATAATTCTATGGTTTTAAGGTTGGTTGGATGGTATTTGTTGATAAGTTTACTTACAATATTTCCTGAAATAATTGCTGGAGGTACGCCAGGTCCTGGAACGGTGAGTTGTCCAGTGAAAAATAAATTATCTACTTTCTTACTTTTTAATTTAGGTCTTAATATATGTGTTTGTAATAAGGTGTTTGCTAGTCCATAAGCATTCCCTTCGTATGAATTGTATGATTCAATGAAATCGTTTACACAAAAGGATTCTTTAAAAAGGATTGCCGATTTAATATCTGTTTTTGTTACTTTAGATAAACGCGAACAAAGGATATCGAAATATTTTTCTCTGAGTGTTGGTGTATCAGTTAGTCCTGTTGCTAATGGAATTAAAAATATGCCAGCTTCTTGTCCAATTGGAGAAACAGTTGGGTCCGTTATACTTGGGAAGCTAGCATAAAATAAGGGTTTTGATGGCCACTTTTTAGAGTCATAGATTTCTTTAGAATGCAATTCAAAATCTGCGTCAAAAAATAAGGTGTGGTGTTTTACATTGGGTAATTTTTCATTGAACCCAACATAGAACAACAGGGCAGATGGAGCAAATGTTTTTTTAGTCCAATAATGATCTGAATATTGTCTGAATTGTGATGGTAATAATTGTTCGGTATGGGCATAATCGGCACCGCTTAATACAATGTCAGCATCAATTTTTTCATTATTTACAATGATTCCTGTCGCTTGTTTATTCTCGGAAACGGTAATGGATTGAATTTCTGAATTCATATGGTAGGTAACTCCTAAGCTTTTTCCTAAGTCTACAAAGGCATCAACTACTTTATACATACCACCTTCAGGATGCCATGTCCCAAGAAACAAAGTCCGCATAGTTCATGAAATTGTAGAATGCTGGAGTGTTTTTTGGTTTAGCACCAAGGAATAGTACAGGGAATTCTAATATTTTTCGAAGGTGTGGATGTTTAACCACTTTATAAACATCTTGCCTTATTGTTTTAATAAATAAGTTAAGCTTAGAGGCCGTTTTAAGGTTAATGATTTCAAATAAATTTTCTCCAGGTTGATAAACAAGATCTTTAATGGCAAGTTTATAGTTTGATTCAGCATCTGTTAAAAATGTATTTAACCGTTTAGCACTCCCTTTTTCATAGTGTTCAAATGTTTTAAGGATATCAGCTTTATTATCAGCAATGTCTATGTGAGATTGTTGATCAAAATATACTCTATAAGCTGGGAGATAGTTTATTTAAGGTATAGTAATCGTTGGCTTTTTTATCGAAATCATTAAAAAAAGATTCAAAAACATCTGGCATCCAATAAAAAGTTGGACCCATATCAAAGGTAAAGCCATCTTGCTTTAGCTGTCTGGCTCTTCCTCCGAGATAGTCATTTTTTTCAAACACTTTCACTTGATACCCTTGTTTAGCTAGATAACATGCTGCCGAAAGTGAAGAAAATCCTGATCCTATGATTATTATTGATACCATAAATATTATTTTGTTTAGCTAATATAGTAAAAAACTAAACAAAATAAAATTTATTATCCATGTTTTTATAAAGGCAGCTATAAGGTCTCTTGCTTTTTTGAAAATTTTAATGTTCTCATGTAGAGGGTGTTTAATCTCGTGGATTTCAAATTGAAGCCCATATAAATGAACCTTCAAGTCCGTTTCTTTGGTGAATTTTTCAATGGACAAAAGATATTCCTGAAGTGATTTATTATGAGGGTTAATAGTAAGATTTGCTATTAATTCAACATTTTTTTGATCTTTAAATCTATAAAGTTGATCCAGTTCGGTATGATTTCCAAGATAAATAGTTTGTTTTTGAGATTTAAGTAGTTGATACTGAATGTATCTTAATCCTATTTCATGTATTTCATTAGAGGGTAAAAATAAGATGTAGGTTTTTCCAGTGGATACATGAGAAGAACTTAATCGTTCAATATTATAAATGAGTTTTTGAATAATTTGAGACGAAATAAAATGTTCATGAATAATATCTATTGTATTCGTCTGCCATAGTACACCAATTTTTAATAGCAAAGGGAAAAAATAAGATTCATAAACGGTATCAAAATCATGTTTTTTAAGTAACTCATTATAAATTGAGTTAAATTTCACTTGGTCAAATGCTAACATTGAAATCGTAAATTCCTCTATTTCAATTTTGTAATCTTGATTTTTAGAATCTGTAGTTTTAACTGTAGCTTGAATTTCCTTTTCGGTTAGTTTAGCAATCTTAGATATTTTCCATCCGTTTTTATTTAAAAAAACAATGTTTAGTAAATAGGAAGCTTCTTCTATAGAATATGTTCTAATTCCAGTTTTGGTTCGTTTTGGTTTTAATATTTCATACCTCTTTTCCCAAATTCTTAAAGTCGGAATTTTAATACCTGTCAGATTTTCTAAATCTTTTATTGTGAAACTGTCTTTAACCATAAAAATACATTCTGAATGGTAAAAATACACTTTTTGTTTCTATTTTATTCAAATAAGGTAAACAAAACAAATATTAGGCTAGTAATTAATACGTAAATGGAGTATATATTAACCATTCAATAACAAAGACATTAAAAATCAGCTTATTTTTAGAATCAGAAGAAATAATATATATTGTAAGCTGTTTGAAAAAAGATATATGTCGTTTAATAAAAGTGATAAAGAAGATCCATTAGAAATAAGACCTAGATTTAAACTTTTGGTGAAAGACAATTCACCAGAAGAATTACTTGAATGTTTAAAGGAAAAAGCTAAAGCTGATAAAACAGTTAGAGTTATTAAGACATATTCTACACATTTAGATATCCATATTCCTAAAGTTGAAGAATCGTTTTGGTCCCCTGTATTACAATTAAATTTCGATAAACCAGATGAAGGTCATGGGATATTATTACGTTGTTTAATAGGACCTCAACAAAGCCATTGGTTAATGTTCGTATTTATTTATGGAATATTATCGGTTATCGGTTTTTTTAGCGGGGTTTATGGGTTAACAAGATATATTCAATTTGATGAATTTACACCATGGTTGTATTCACTACCTGCATCTATCGTTATAATTACCGCTATTTATATAATGGTGAAGGTTGCTCAAAAATCTAAGCATCAGGAGATTGTGCATTTGGTTAGGTTTTTGTATACCCATTTAGAGCAATATGATTATCAAAGAATTACTGAATAATTAAACCACCGAAATAATAAAGATGACACTCTTTTGCTAAATTGAGTGAAAATACTTCTTTTCCTAAAGATTTAAAATTAATTTTTGGTTCTACAACACAAGAATAAAGTATGAAAAAGTATAAATATCTACCGATACTAGCCATTGGTTCTGCCATAGCTTTCGGTTTTACCTATAAATCTTTTCAAACACCTGAAGACTTAAAACACCATGAATATGTTCAAAGTTTGGTGTTTTCAGCTTTAGATTCTCGTCATTATAATCCCCCAAAAATAGACGATGAGTTTTCGAAGAAAGCTTTCAATGAATATATTGATGATATAGATTATGGAAAACAATTTTTATTAGCTTCTGATATAAATGAACTAAAAAGGTTTGAATTAGAAGTTGATGATTTAATAAAATCAAACAAAATTGATTTCTATATTGAAACTCAAAAGGTATTAGAGAAAAGAACACATGAGGTTCAAGCAATTTATAAGTCTCTTTTAGAAAAACCATTTAATTACGATGGAAAAGAATCTTATGAGACTGATCGAGAAAAGAGAACTTTTGCTAAGAATAATAGTGAACTTAAAGACCGTTGGAGAAAGTATTTAAAGTTTTCTACCGTTGCTAAGTTATACTCTAAGGAGAAGTCTAATGCTAAAAAAGATCAAGAAGAACAATTGTCTTGGGAAGAGCTAGAGGTTAAATCTAGAGAAGCTGTATTGAAAAATATGGACAGTTGGTTTAGCAGACTCGAAAAACTTAAAGATGAAGATAAGTTTGAATCTTATTTGAATTCATTTTTACAAGTTTATGATCCTCATACCGTTTATTTAGCGCCTAAAACCAATGAAGATTTTAATATCTCAATGTCTGGGAAATTAGAAGGTATTGGAGCACAGCTTCAACAAAAAGATGGCGAAATTAAAGTCACGATGATTGTACCTGGATCTCCATGTGCATTACAAGGAGAGCTTGAAGTTGAAGATATTATTTTAAAAGCAGCGGAAGATAATCAGGAACCTACAGATCTTGAAGATTTACTATTAAATGAAGCTATCCGTTTTATTAGAGGTAAAAAGGGAACGCAAGTGACTCTTACCGTGCGAAAAATTGACGGTAGCTTAAAGGAAATTCCTATTGTTAGAGATGTTGTTGTGAACAGGGAAACATATGCTAAATCAGCATTAATTAACAATAAACAAAAAGTAGGATATATACGATTACCTCGTTTTTATGTTGATTTTACGGACCGTAATGGTAGACGTTGTTCGACGGATATCAAGAAAGAAATCGAAAAACTAAAAGAAGAGGGTATGGAATCTTTGGTTATCGATTTAAGAAATAACGGAGGAGGATCTCTTTCTGATGTTGTAGATATTGCTGGATACTTTATAGATAAAGGACCTGTTGTTCAAGTTAAAGGATATGATGAAAAGTCACGTGTGTTAAACGATAGAGACCCGCAAGTGATTTATGATGGACCTCTAGTGATTATGATTAATAATCAAAGTGCTTCAGCATCAGAAATATTAGCGGCAGCTTTACAAGATTATGACCGAGCTTTAATTGTTGGTAGTGAACAAAGTTTTGGAAAAGGAAACGGTTCAGAAAAATTATTAATTTTGATAGACAATTAAGATCACAATATAAGGGTGCAAAGCCATTAGGATCTATAAAATTAACTACAGATAAGTTTTATAGAATAAATGGAGGAACTACACAACTTAAGGGTGTAGAATCAGATATTGTATTCCCAGATGTATATTCTCAAATTGATATAGGAGAACGTGAGCGTGATTATGCTTTAGAATGGGATCAGATTGATAAGGCTCAATATAAACTAACAAAATCAAACCTTAATAAATCAAAAGAATTAAAAGATTTTGATAAAAGAAGAAAAGGTGATCCAATCTATGATTATATTGATGGTAGGGCTAAAGAACTAAAGGAAAATAGAGAGGAAACTATTATTCCAATTTCTTACCAAGCGTATAAAGATGAATTAGAGGAAGATAATGAAGATAAGGATGTACTTAAAAATTTAATTAAGGAAAATAGAACACTTTTAAATGTGAGTAATTTAGGTGTTGATTTAACCGAAATTGAGTCAGATAGTACACTTGTTGAAATTAATACGAAGTGGATTGAAAACTTAGAGAAGGATATCTACTTAAACGAAGTGGTTAAGATTTTAAATTAACTGAGTAAAAATAGGCTGTAAATTTTGTAATAATGCAATTAATATCATAAATTTGCAGTCTTGAAAAAATATTTCAAACTATGAAACCAGGAATTCATCCAGAGAGTTACCGTTTGGTTTGTATGAAAGATATGTCTAATGGAGAGACTTTCATTACAAGATCTTGCGCTAATGCAAAGGAAACAATCGAGATTGAAGGTGTAGAGTATCCTTTAATTAAGTTAGAAATTACGGCAACGTCACACCCGTTCTATACAGGTAAGACGAAATTATTAGATACGGCAGGTCGTATCGATAAGTTTAAGAGTCGTTATGCTAAAAAAAGTAAATAAGAAACAACGCGTTTCTTAAAAAAAAACAATTATGATGAACAATTACGAAGCTGTTTTCATTCTGAATCCCGTTTTGTCTGATGATCAGGCAAAGGAAGCAGTAAGTAAGTTTACAGGTCTTTTAGAATCAAAAGGATCAGAAATTGTAAACTTAGAGAACTGGGGGCTAAAAAAATTAGCTTATCCAATTCAAAAGAAGAATAGTGGTTTTTACCACTTAGTAGAGTTCAAAGCTGAAGCTACTGTTATTGCTGCTCTAGAAGTAGAGTTTAAACGTGACGAGCGTGTTATGCGTTTCTTAACTGTGAAGCAGGACAAGTATGCTGTAGATTACTCTATCCGTAGAAGAGAAAAATTGTCTAACACTAAAAAGTAAGCAGAATGGCACAAGGAGATATTCGTTACCTTACTCCGTTAGCGATTGATACGGGTAAGAAAAAGAAATACTGTAGATTTAGAAGAGCTGGAATCAATTATATTGATTATAAAGATCCAGATTTTTTAATGAAGTTTTTAAATGAGCAAGGAAAAATTCTTCCTAGAAGAATTACTGGAACATCTTTAAAGTTCCAACGTAGAGTTGCAAGAGCGGTTAAACGTGCTCGTCAAATTGCAATTCTTCCTTACGTAACTGACTTAATGAAGTAATCTACAGATCATGGAAGTAATTTTAGTAAAAGACGTTACCAAGTTAGGTTTCGTTGATGATATCGTAGAGGTAAAGAATGGTTTTGGAAGAAACTTCTTAATACCTCAAGGATTAGCTAAGTTAGCTACTCCACAAGCGAAAAAACAATTAGCTGAAGTATTAAAACAACGTGCTTTCAAAGAGCAAAAATTAGTTGACGATGCAACAGTAATTGCTGAGAAAATTAAAGCATTAGAAATTAAATTAGCTTCGAAAGTAGCTAAAGGTTCTAATAAATTATTCGGATCAGTTACTACAATCGATATTGCTAAATTTTTAGCTGATAACGGTGTAGACGTTGAAAAGAAGTTTATCACAATTCAAGGTGGATCAATCAAAGCTTTAGGGAAGTACTCTACTAAAGTAAGATTACACAGAACCGTTATTGTTGATGTAACAGTAGAAGTAATTGGAGAAGTAGCTAAATAAGCATTTCTTTAATCTTAATATAAGCCCGATGTTTTACATCGGGCTTTTTTTTTGCAAAAAAATAAGACTAGTGTAAGGTTTTAAGAATTAGGTAGACCAAATCTATTAACAAACCAAAATTATACACAATGAACTTATTAAAAGTAATTGGTCGATGCACCTTAGCTATGGTCGCTTCAGTGGCTTTAATTTCTTGTAGCGATGACGACGATGATGGAGTTATTGAGCAAATTGAAATTACTCAAAGTGATGTAAACGCAATTTCTACAACATGGAAATTAGGAATCACAGGAGATGAGTATGGAGCTGCTGTTTCTATTTCTCATGGAGATCCGATGTTAACATCTGCAGAAACAAACCGTGATGTTTATGCTAACCAAGTTTTAACAGATGATGTAGAGCCTGGAACAGTAATTACTAAACGTACTTACAAAAGAAATTCTGATGGAAGTAATGGCGATTTACAAGCAACGTTTGCAATGGTAAAGCGTGAGTCTGGTTATTGGGCAGAAGGTGGAGATTGGGAGTATTTCAAAATGCCACTTAACGCGAGTACAGATTATTCAGCAGAACCAAATGGTAATTTAGCTGGAGCTGAAGCAAGCGGTAAGCTTGAAGGATGTAAAGGATGTCATGCTAATGCAGTTGGTGGTGATTTCTTATTTGTTAAATAGCAATTAAATTGTTATTTTAAGCTTGTCCGACATCGTTGGGCAAGTTAAAATCATCAGTGCGTATTAATTGTTTTTAACAACATTATTAGCATTCACGCACTTAAAGTACTTATGCACCTGTGTAATTGGGTGTATCTTTCACTAAAAATGTATTTTTTATGAAAAAACTATTTTATCCAATTTTAGGATTTGGACTTTCAATTTTGGTTTGGTCTTGTGCAAAAGATAATGCAGAAGATACATTTGGAGACTGTAACCCTCTGGATGTTAGGTTGTCAACAGAAGTAAATCCAATCATTTCTGCAAATAATTGTTTAGCTTGTCATAATACAGCTGGAGCTCCTAATGCAGGAGGTATTGATCTATCTAATTATGATCACCTTAAGGCATCTGCTGAGAATGGAAGGCTCTTGGGAGCGCTTAATCATGAATCCGGATTTGTTCCAATGCCTCCAAGTGGTACAAAAATTTCAGAATGTGATATATTAACAATTAAAACATGGATAGATGAAGGTAGCAAAGATAATTAGTATGGTTTTCTTGTGTTCATCTATGAGTTATGCACAAGGATTAAAAGATCTATTAAGTAAAGATGAAACACCAAAGTATGTGACATCTACATTTAAAAGTACAAGAATTGTAACAGCACAATCTGTTAGAACACTTTCTAAGGGAAATTTAGACTTTAGAATGTCTCATAGATTTGGGAGTGTAGAAAATGGATTGTATGATCTTTTTGGTTTGGATCAGGCCATTGCACGATTTGCTTTTGATTATGGTGTTACAGATGATCTAATGGTTGGAGTAGGACGAACATCTGCTAACAAAATCTATGATGGATTCATTAAATATAAAATTCTAAAGCAAGAAATAGATGGTGGTATGCCAATCACTTTAGCTTGGAATAGTTTAATGGAAATTAAAACGCAAAAGCAAACGCAAAGTAATTTTCCATATTCTGGACGTATAGCATATGCACATCAGTTAATGATTGCTAGAAAGTTTACTAAGTCTTTTTCTATGCAATTAACACCAAGTATCGTTCATTTTAATATGATTGAAGATAGAGATGGGGAAAATACAAGATTTGCTTTAGGAACTGGATTTAGATATAAATTATCAAACCGAGTAAGTATTAATGCAGAATATTTTATTAGACTTAATGAAGATGATTTAGATTTAGTGCCCACGTCTAAACCATATCAAAATGCATTGTCTATAGGATTTGATATTGAAACTGGTGGACATGTCTTCCAATTACACTTTTCAAACTCAAGAAATATGACTGATGCGTCTTATATTGATCGTACAACTGGTGATATTGGAGATGGTGGCATATATTTTGGATTCAATTTTACTAGAACGTTTAAATTATAATTATTATGAAGAAATTATTTATAAGCATAGGTCTATTACTAGGTGGTTTTATGGCACATAGCCAAATCATGCAAATGGAAAATAGTAATGTGAAATTTTACTCATATACTGTTTTAGAAGATATTGAAGCAGATACAGAAAGTTCAAAGGGACTCATAAATTTAGATGATGAATCGTTTTATTTTGAAATTCCAATTTCTACTTTCGATTTTGAGAAAGATCTTATGGAAGAGCATTTCAATGAAAACTACATGGAATCTGAAGAATATCCAAATGCAACTTTCGAAGGTAAAGCGACCTCAGATATTAATTTAGATTCTGAAGGAACATATACATTTTCTGGGGATTTAAATATCCACGGTAAAACACAAAAAAGAGATATTGAAGTCACAATTAAAAAAAACGAGTCAGGTAAAGTGGTTTTAGATTCTAAATTTAAAGTCAAGTTAGTTGATCATAAAATTAAAATACCTAAAGTTGTTTTTGCAAATATTGCAGAAGTAATTGATGTAACGATTAAAGGTGAACTTGTAGAATATAAAAAGTAGTTTTTATAAAGTTGATTTGTTTTTGTTGAATACTTTTATTCGTTATAAGGTATTATAGAGGTCTTAACTTAGGAAGTTAAGACCTTTTTTGTGCGTAAATAAAAAAAATAATTAATGGGTTAATCCTTTAAAAATGCTAGAAAATTTTAAGGTGTATAAGGCTTTGTGTATATTTATTGCAAATTTCAAAAAACCCTCATTTTATATATGAATTTGGAACACAACAAAAACGAAGATTCTATTAAATTAGATATCGCCGAATTTAAGCGAAAGCTTGGTATTATTCACAAAGGTGGTGGAGAGAAAAAGATTGAAAAACAACATGCTAAAGGGAAGTTAACAGCCCGAGAACGTATAGAGTTTTTAGTAGACAATCCTAAAGATACATTAGAAGTTGGAGCTTTTGTTGGTTATGACATGTATAAAGAACATGGAGGATGTCCAGCAGGTGGAGTTGTTGTAGTTATTGGTAAAGTATCTGGTAAACGCTGTGTTATTGTTGCCAACGATGCTACCGTTAAAGCAGGAGCATGGTTTCCAATAACTGGAAAGAAGAACTTAAGAGCTCAAGAAATAGCTATGGAGAATAATATTCCAATTATCTATTTAGTAGATAGTGCTGGAGTATATTTACCATTGCAGGATGAAATTTTTCCTGATAAAGAACATTTCGGACGTATTTTCAGAAATAATGCGGTAATGAGTTCACAGGGAATACCTCAAATTTCAGCAATTATGGGATCATGTGTTGCCGGGGGTGCATATTTACCTATTATGAGCGATGAGTCTATTATTGTTGATAAAACAGGAAGTATCTTTTTAGCAGGATCTTATCTCGTTAAAGCGGCCATTGGTGAAACCATCGATAACGAAACGTTAGGTGGAGCAACAACGCATTGCGAAATATCTGGAGTAACAGATTATAAAGCAACAGACGATAGAGATGCTTTAACGAAAATAAAAAATATTGTAGATAAAATTGGATCATTCGAGCAAGCCGGATTTGATCGTAAAGAATCTATAGACCCATCTACTCCAGCAGAGGAGATATATAAATACATTCCAACATCACGTCAAGTACCTTATCAAATAAAAGACCTTATTAACTGTGTTGCTGATGCCAATTCTTTTGAAGAATATAAAACAGAATATGGTAAAACAATAGTTTGCGGGTATGCTAGAATAGACGGTTGGGCTGTTGGTATTGTTGCAAACCAAAGAGAAGTTATTAAGACCAAAAAGGGAGAAATGCAATTTGGTGGTGTAATTTATTCAGAATCTGCAGATAAAGCTGCCCGATTTATTATGAATTGTAACCAGAAAAAAATACCTTTAGTGTTTTTACAGGATGTAACTGGATTTATGGTTGGGTCTAGATCAGAGCATGGAGGTATTATTAAAGATGGTGCCAAAATGGTTAGTGCTATGTCTAATTCTGTAGTTCCTAAGTTTACTATAGTTGTAGGAAACTCATATGGAGCAGGGAATTATGCTATGTGTGGTAAAGCTTATGACCCAAGATTTATGTTAGCATGGCCAAACGCTAAACTAGCTGTAATGGGTGGTGCTCAAGCGGCAAAAGTATTGTTGCAAATTGAGAAAGCTTCTCTTAAGGCCAAAGGTGAGGAAATTACGCCTGAAAAAGAAAATGAAATATTAACGCAGATAACAGAGCGTTATAATAAACAAACAGAGGCAACATATGCCGCTGCTAGGTTATGGTATGATGCGATTATTGATCCTATAGAAACTAGAAAATGGATTTCTACAGGAATTGAAATGGCAAATAACAAACCTGTTGAGAAGTATAATGTTGGAGTAATCCAAACCTGAGAATAAGATGAAAAAGTTTATCGTATTAGGATTGACCTTGAGTTCAATCTGTAGCGCAAATGCTCAAAACATATCTGATGCCTATTCTGTAAATAAAAATTTACAGCAAGAAAGTATAAAGCCATATTCAGCTCAAAATAGAGATGAATCTAGCCCATATCATTTTAAAGAGCGTGAAGAGCATGAAATTAAGTATGGACGTCCAGTTTTAAATAAAAACTTTGACGACCCTGAAGTGTTTCGTGATTTTTATGAAGAGCAAGTGTATACATATTTAAAAGGGTTTAAAAAGTTTATTCTTTTAGATCTTTATGAAGATGAAGCTTACATTGGTATTTCAGAAAGAATGACTAATGCAAGACATAATATCTTATTAGATCTTGAATACTCTATTTACAGAGCAAGAACGATTACTATAGAAGATGATAAAATTGATGCTAAACAACGTGCTTTTTTAGACGCTTTTCAGCATTTATTTAATGATTTTAGAGATGAGATGCCTGGGTTTATTGAATATTATAAGCACCAAAATGAAAGCTTCGTAAACTTTAAACGTTATAACCATCGTTCATCTAAGGTGTTTAGTGGTCATATTGCAGAATCAAGTATGGATTTGTTTGACCTATTAGACGAGTCTGAGGATTTCTTAAAAGAACCATTAAAGCCTAAGTTAAAACTGAAATATGAATTAAGAGAGCTTTTGGATCTTGTGATGTATAGAAATAGATTACACTTAATTTATAGAGAAGCTTGGCATAAATCTGAAGGGTTTTTAAAGTTAGTAAACGTAAAGAACGTTGAAGATTTACAAGGTGTAGATGTTGAAACGTTACAGTCGAGAATGGATGATTGTATTTCTTCTTCAGCTCAATTAATGCTTGAGTTAAAGCAAGTGCCAAAATATAAATCGGACATTTCTTATAAGAACTTAGTGAACAAGTACGTAAAGTATGTTCAAACATCTGGTAAATCTAATTTTAAAAAGATAATTTCTGTATTCGAAAAATCAGATGAATTAACAGATATAGAATTAGCCAAGATAAAAGGAATTTATAATATCTATAAAGATAGAGAAAAAGAATACCTAGAAAATCTTGCTATTGCTTTAGATGATATTAAAGATAAATACGTTGCTGAAGCAAAGTTGAATGCAAAGAATGATGGATTTGACATTGTTAAAGAAAGAGAACGTTTAGAGAAAGAAAAGCAAAGAGAAGAAGATAGAGAGCGTAAAAATTATTGGAAGAATAGAAATTTAGATAATTAATAAGGCATCTTATCAGAATAAAAAAAGGCAAGTATTGAATTTTCAATACTTGCCTTTTTTTATTAAGAATTATATGGAAGTTATCTTAAGTTGAGTTCTAAGGTTTCATCCAATGTATAATCATAATCAAGTGCACCTAGGTCTAAGGTAATAATACCTTTGTAATTTACTTTAATTGTATTATTAAGGGCTGCATTTATTAAGTTTCCTAATAGTTGTTTACCACCTTTACCAAAAAGCTTGCTATGTGGAACTTTAGCGGTAAGTGGAATTCTGAAATTTTCTTGACTATTTATTTCAAAGGGTTGTGCTTCTACATCAGAAATTTTAATGCCGTCCATATATAGATCTAAATCTACTTTTTTTATAGTTCCTCCAATATGGTTCGGGTTAAAGTATAAAGCCTCAGCAGAAATTGTCACAGTACTTCCATTAATGTCTTTTACTGTAATGTTTTCAACCGCTTTAAATTCGGGTTTTTCATTGACTTTGCAGGATACCAGAATCATGCAGAGTAAGATTTGAAATAGGGTTTTCATAGTTTTAATAGTACAGAGTTATTTTTGGTGAGATACTTTATCAAAATCACCAAATGTATTAATATCAACATGTGTATATCCATGATCGTCTATAGTGTACGAAGGTCTAAATTTAGCGTCCATAACAATTTCATCACTCATATAAGAATGTCTAGAATGTACAATTTGACTTAAATTTTCATCAAAAGCTTCAATGAAAATGGAAACTTCAACCTTTTGCTCAATAAAATCTTTTTCGCTTAGTGTTATTAACGGACTATCTTTTTCTAACGGATGTACAATGGTCCAAGTTGATGGGAAAAATCGAATTTTATCATATTCTAAATCTAATCGATAGAACTTACGTTTAGGATTTCTTACATCTTCATTTCTATCAAATAAGCTTAATAAAACAGTGGCTTCAACATTAGAAAGGTTACTATTTCTTTGGTTTACTAACCTAAACATTAATCCTCTTTTATCTTTTTGAAATGGTGAAATTAAGGCATGATTACTAAATATTATTTTAGAATCAGGTCTAGAGAATCGACCATACATCAAACCGGTAGCCAAAGAGAAGCTCAATAGTCCAAACAACGCTTCAAATGAAGCTAAAAGACTACTGTATATTCCTATTGGAGAAATTAAACCATATCCAACTGTAGTAAATGTTTGCGTACTAAAATAGAAACATTGTATAAAATCATGGAAAACAGACTGAGATGGTTTTATACTTAATGCATCTATACCAATACCATAATAAAATAGAGCAAAGCAAAGATTTACAATAACAAAGTAAGAAAGTACAATTCCAAAAAACTTAAGCCAACCAATATGCAATAAGTGATTATAAATGTCTTTAAAACCTTCAACTTTACCAGTCTTAATAACATTGTAACTCCCGTCTTTATTAATTAATCGTTTTAGATGAGGGTCGTAATTTCTTCCAAATCCTGGATCAGTATGATGATGTTCACTCATTATAAATAGTTTTTAATGAAATGATTTCTTCTCAAGATAAGAAAAAAGCAGTTGAAATATTATGGTGTATCTAAGCCCATTCTTTAATCCATTTTGCAAGAACCTCTGCCCATTCGTTGTTATCATTTAAACAAGGAATAGTTTTAAATTCGGCACCTCCATGTTCTAAAAAGTCTTCTTTACCTTCCATACCAATTTCCTCAATTGTTTCTAAACAATCGGCTACAAAGGCAGGGGTAACAACAGCTAAGTTTTTAATCCTATTTTTAGGGAAGTTTTCAAATTGTTCTGCTGTATAAGGCTGTAACCAAGGATCTCTACCAAGTCTAGACTGAAAAGAATCAGAGTATGTAGAATCTTCTAATTTTAAACTTTTAGCAACCAATTTAGTGGTTTCAAAACATTGGTGACGATAGCATGTTTCGTGCGCTACAGATGTTTTATTACAACATGATCCGTCTATCTTACAATGTGATTTTGTTGGATCTGTTTTGTAAATATGTCGTTCTGGAATTCCATGATAAGAAAATAAAAGGTGGTCATATTTAAATCCTTTTAACCCTTCGGCAATGGAATTAGACAATACTCGGATATAATCTGGGTGGTTATAAAAAGGTGGAATTACAGTAAAAGAAACATCCTTGTAATGTGCATTTTTAACATCTTCGGACTTTACGATTACCGTTTCTGTAGTTGCCATTGCATATTGAGGGTATAACGGAATTACCAATATATCCTTAATACCTTGTTTATATAAACGGTCTACTCCAGATTGTATAGAAGGGTTTCCATAACGCATACCTACTTCTACAGGAACATCAACCTGATCTTGAATTTTACGTTGAAGTTTATTGGTATAAACAATAAGCGGAGAACCTTCTTCAGTCCATACTTTTTGGTAAGCTTCGGCTGATTTCTTTGGTCGAGTATTTAAGATAATTCCTTTTACAAGTAATGTACGCAATAGATATGGCATATCAATAACACGCTCATCCATTAAGAATTCACCTAAATATTTTTTTACATCTTTTTTATTAGGGCTATCAGGAGATCCTAAATTTATAAGTAATACACCTTTCATGGTTGTGGTTGTTTTTGCAAAGTTAACATTTACATTAGTTTTTATGTAAACGATTAGAATAAGTGTTCTAGACCTTCTTCAAAATTGGGGTGTTTAAAGCTAAATCCAGCATCTAATAACGCTTGTGGTAAAGCGTATATGCTATCTGTTACAAGTTGACTTTTGGCACCTAAAGCCATTTTTATTATTTGTGTTGGAACATTAGGGACAAATTGAGTTTGGTTAATATGTCTTCCTAATGCAGAGTTTAAATCTTTTTGAGCCAATGGGTTCGGGCTACAGGTATTAAATACAGAATTACAATTGGTATTGGCAATAACAAAATGGAATACACGAAGAATATCTTCAAAATGAATCCAAGAAATGAATTGATCTCCACTACCAAATGATCCTAGTAATCCAAATTTAGCAAAACGCATTTGGGCTTTAATAAAATCGTTATTTTTATGAACAATAGGACTTATCCTTAGAATGTTTGTTCTAATACCCAATTGTCTTATTTTTTCAGCTTCATATTCCCAACTGACACATAGTTTCTCCAAAAATCCTGTTCCTGGTTCATCCTTTTTTGTTAAAACAACATCACCTCGATCTCCATAAATACTAATACCACTAGCATTAATAACAGACTTTACTTGATGTTCATTATTTTCTAAAATCTCTCTAATAAAACGAGTTGGGGCCGTTCTACTTTCAATAATTTTACGTCGGTATTCTTTGGTCCAACGTTTCATTAAATTCTCACCAGACAAATTAATAATATGATCTATTTTAGGTAAGATTTCTAAGGGGAATTTTTTCAGTAAAGGATCCCATTCAAAATGGTAATCTTGTCTTTTATTTCGACTTAATACCCATACATTATATCCTTTTTGCATCAGGAATTTTCTAAGCAGTTGGCCTAAAAATCCAGAACCACCACAAATAAGTATCGTTTCTTTTATTTGATCTGTATGCATGATAAATGGGGATTAAATAAATTAGAAATATCAGACTTTTCAGCCTTACCCGTAAAATTCTTAGATAAGATAAGGATAAACTCTTGATTCCCAATTTTAGAGTGTATAGATTTCCATTTAGAAGATAATAAACTGTCAATTATTGGTCGGCTTAATTTATAACGACCTGAAATTTGTTGCTTCTTAAAATCTGAACTTACACTTGCTTTTTGAGAGTGTCCAGAAAATGGAATAATAACAGACGATTTATTTTTTAACGAAAAGCGAATCGCATTTCCTTTGTTTAGAGTTAGTGTTTCGGATATGTTTAAATTCGAAAACGTATATTTAATCTCTAAGAAATGGATATTGTTTTCTTTTATTACAAACATGCTTACTTCTGCCTCAGGAACATCGGGTTGGTTCTTAGAGTTGTAAAATATAGTATGAGACTTAGATTTAAATACAGTATCTCTTTCTATTGAATCTACATAGTAAATATCCCATTCACAAGGCTTGTCTGAAAGTTCAGATTTCCATGGGTAATCTTTTCTTTTATTGGGTACAACGGGATGTTCTTCAGCTTCTATAATTTCTTCTTCTTCCGGTTCTTCAACGGCATCTTCATCAAAGACTTTGTCAACACGTTTAGCAAAAAGTTGATCCGAATTCACATCTAGAACCGTATCTGTTGTAGTACTGGTTTGGTTCGTCGCTCTAATGCTAAATTCTTCTTCTCTACGTTTTTTATAAACTTCCGCATTATAAGATTTTATGCCTGCTTTTTCCTCTTTTTCTTCGTTTTTAAGCCGAGATTTTAAGGATTTAAGAACGTCTTTAGAAAGCGATAATTTATCAATGTCTTTTTTGAGCTTTTTCTTATCAATAATTTTTATTCCAATATCATTAATACGGATATAGTCTTTGATATGAATATCTTTTTGAGCAAACGCCATGCTACTCAGCAGAAGGGATATAAAAATTAATGTTTTTTTAAGCATCAATCATCGCTTTACGGTTTAAAAACATCTCGTTAAATAAATCATGTACACGATCTAAAAAACGATCATCAATGGCTTGTTCAACTTGAGAAGCTGAAGGGTAAGTATCCTTAGAATATTTATAGGTTTGAATCATTGGCCCGGCTTCAAATTGAAGTATAAATTCTTTCTCGGTAGAGAATAAACTAATTTTAAATACTGGATGTTTAATTTCGTTAACTATTCGCATATATCTTAGGTTTGAGTAACAAAATTAATTGAACAAATTGAATTATGAGAATATATTAAGATAAATGTAGTTAGTAAGCGTTGGTATGTTAGAAATAAACAACTTAGCTATGCAAATTATTGAATTATAAAAGTATGTTGGTTAATACCAAGTGTGTTTTTATTGAGTATACAATCTAAAATAACTACACTCTTTTATGATTTGAGTATGAAACTTAGTGTTTTTATAGGTGGAATTAAGAGAGTCAAATAGTGTTTTGTATGTATTATATTCGTGAGAATCAAAGCTAATGATAGAGTGGTTATAGTTGTGGTATGTAATTTCACGATTGTTATTTTCAATATCGTTCCATTCACATTGTGCTAAAAGGAATGTTGTTCTTGCTTTTAACTCAATATTATTTGAAGATTCTAAAACGGTTTGGTAATACTTTTGGGCATTAATAGCCAAAGAATAATACACAGAAGTAGAATGATTATAATAGGTTATATTGTTAGGATATGTGATTGGATCAGAATAGTTATTCATCCAACTATCTTTCATGTAATAGTAATCGCAACAATTATGTTCGCCCCATAATTTCCCTCGGTAATACCCTGTATTTGATATGTTGTTATAAAAATTACCAAGTAAATAGTGAGCCAATTGCCCTTTCCAATGTTCAATATCTTTACTCATCGCTTCTAATTTTACTAAAACTTGTGCGAGATCATAACTTGACATTTGTTGTGGAATAAAATCAAATGGTTTAGCCAAGTACACCGAATCTGTCATCATAGAAGATTCGGTACAATTGTAACACGTTTGTAAGGTGTTACTAAAGATGGAATTCGGAATATCTGCTGTTTCTATGGCTTGTTTAAAGGATTGAGTGGCCTCTGTAAACTGACCTTCATTAATATACAAATTACCTTTATATCTATAAAGGTTTTCAAGCAATTGATTACTGTTCTGAGTTTTAATTATCGTTTTGTCTAAAGGTGTTTTATTGGGGTTGTTAATAAATGCAATTAATGACTCGATAAGTTCCATATCCGTAATTCTATTCTGACCTATTTGATTATGTATTAAATAGGCTTGTGCATAAAGCTCTTCATTAATAAATAGTCGCGACAGAATTGTGTGCTTAATATAGTGGTGAATTGTATTAACACTTTCTAATTCTGGTGAATTTAGAGGGGCAGGTCTATTAAAGAAAATTTGATCGATATCTGTTATAGATTTCCATTGTAAAGCATTAAAAAGTAAGATCAATGCATCTCTATCTTGGATGTATTTAGAGTCTGTAATTAATTTCAACCCATCTATAGCTTCATCATATTTACCTTCTAGACCTAAAAGGTATTGATAAGAATATTTCCAGAAGACTTTATTTTTAGTCTTAAACATAGATTTAGAAAATGTTTTTAAATCTTGAATAAATTGTATTGTACTTGCTTCTTTCTTCGTATTGGTTAAGCTATTTAATTGGTCTAAGTAATTCATCTGTTTCGCAAAAACAACTTCAATTCTCTCATCCTGTTTACGAACAGATTTCATTTTATTAAGAATAGAGATACCATCATCAAAATTGGAAAGACTTCGTAATACGTAATAATCTAAGATTTCATCTTTGTTTTTAAAGACGTTTTCGAGGTTGGTATGGTTTAAACAGAATTTATAGCTTCTATAAGCCGATATTTTTCGGTCAGATGAATGGGTGTAGACTTGGATAAATTGTTTAATGGCTGTATTATATTCTTTAAGGTAATAATGGCATCCTGCAATTTGGTCTAAGCTGTAATAATACAATTCATTGTGTTTATAGGTATCTAGTTTTTCGGATTCAAAAAAGTATAAAGCCCCTTGATAATCTTTGTTATAACGTAAAAGCTTAATAATAAGATATGCATAACGCTGCTTGAGCGCTTTATTTTTTTCTATGTTATACTTTTGTATTCCCGATTCAATAATGGATTCTGCTGTTGAAATATTTTGTTTTAAATATGAACTATAAGTCCAAGCATGACTATTGTTTTGACTCGTTGTAGGTATTGTTTTTGCAAAATTGACATATTCAAAAATAGAGCGGTCTATAGCCTTTGTATATTTCGTTTTTAATTCATCGAGATGGCTT
Source organism: Flavobacteriales bacterium (assembly GCA_965243605.1). Classification (GTDB taxonomy): domain Bacteria; phylum Bacteroidota; class Bacteroidia; order Flavobacteriales; family CAJXXR01; genus JBMYYR01. Next base: position 3,023 of record CBDEVQ010000058.1, on the reverse strand, counting down.
GTGAATAATAATTGTTCCAGATCTTTTTGAGTCCAATGTGGAAAGCTTTTAATCCATAAATTAATATTACCAGTGTATTTATTTCTATTGGCTGAAGGTAGCTGTTCTCTAAACTGAGATTGGCTAGAATATAAATAGTCAAGGTAATATGGGTTGCTAATTAATCTTCGATTAAAAAAAGCAAAATAATCACTGTCATCATAATATATATCTGCTCCACAACCTAAGCTATTAAATGTAGAAAGAATAGATAATACCAAAATTAGTATATAATTTCTCATAGAAAAGTTATTGATTATACAGGTTAAAATAACTACATTCTTTAATGATTTCGGCGCGGAATTCAGTGTCTTTATAAGTGGTATTCATCTCTTTTACAAGCTCTTTATGGCGGAAATAATAGGAAGAATCAGGAAAAACAGCTTGTAAATATTCTTCATTGTCATAAACATCTATTGTTCCTATATTAATATTGTCAATGTAATTATGGGTAGACTGTGCAATTAAAAATATAAGTTTTGCTTTAAACTCATTATCTGTAACCTTTAAAAAGGTTTTTTCATAATAATGAGTCGCCTTTTTAGCAAGTGCATAATACGATGTATGCGGATAGTAGAGGTTTGCAAATTTGGTATAATATGTTTGTTCTTGCCTATACGCATTAGGTGCTGAGTTTCTTAAATAATCTCTTTTACAACAATTGGATTGAGTCCAAATGATTCCCCTATAATATCCAGAGTTAGAAATGTTATTATAAAAATTACCAAGTAAATAGTTTGCTAAACTCGCATGCCTTTGCGTTCTTGATTGGCTAAGTCGTTCCAACTGTAATAATACTTCAGTTAATGATTTACTGTTCATATGGTCTGGGATAAAACTAAATATTGGATCAAGGTAAACCTTATCTGTCATAATTTCATATGCCGGACATCCATAGCAAATTTTTAGTGTATTACTAAAGACCATACTTGGAATACTATGGGCTTGTGGAGATTCAGGAAATTCATTTATGGCATTTTCAAAGTCTCCATCTATTAAAAATAGATTTGCCTTCTGATATTTAAGCTCATTTTTAGGATTTTTTTCCTACATTTTTCATGAGAATGATTTCAAGCGAATTTTTATTTGGCTTATCCACAAACTCCATTAAAATATCAATAAGGGCATGTTCAGAAATTTGAGTTTTAAAAGAATTATTTATTAGGAAGGCTTCGGCATATTTTTCTTCCTGATAATAAAGCTTGAATAGAACATGATCTTTTATATAATCCTGAATGAAATCAGATTTAGTATAATCATTATATTGGTCATATTCAACTATAGATGTATTTCTAAATTCAATCTGATTTTCAAAATAAGATTTATCAATATCCGATGTCGACTTCCATTGCATGGCATTAAATAATAGAATAAGATTATTTCGATCATCAATAAAATCTTCATCAGAAATTTTGTTAAGATAGTAAACAGCTTGCTTATACTCACCAAGGACACCTTGTAGATAGGCATATGCATACAACCAAAATTCATCTTTAGATGAGGTTGTTATTGATTTTGCGAATGTTGAAAGTTTTTGAATATGTTCTTGATTTGGAGTGTTATTTTCGGTTTTGTTTTTACTCCAAATAGTACGATCTAAATACGCTATGTTTCGTGCAAATACAATTTTTAAACGCTCGTCATTTACATCAACCGTTTTTATTGATTCTAGTATAGAGAACGGATCATTAAAATCCGACATACTTTTTAAAAGATAAAAATTCAATCGCTCATCATCATGATCCGCTAAAATTGCTTCAGGATTAACATGATTTAAACAAAACATATAACTTAAGTAGGCCGAACCACGACGATCTTTACTATGCGTAAATACCTTAATAAATAATGGTAATGCTTTACTAAATTGTTGTAAATTATAATAACATCCTGCAATTTGGTCTAGCGAGTAATAGTAAATTTCATTGTGTTCAAAGTGATTTTCAATTTCATGTTCAAAAAAGTAAAAAGCAGCATTGTAATCTTTATTGTAACGTAAAGTCTTTATGATTTGATATCCGTAACGTTGTTTTAAGAATGGATTCTTTTCAGATTGAAATTTTTCTAACCCCAATTGAATTTTATCACTAAACGGAACTGTATTGTTGTTAAGATATAGACTGTATTTCCAAGGGTCTTTATATTCATCAGTCGATTGTTCTAAAGATTTTGCAAACTGTATATATTCAAAAATAGAATGGTCTAGTGGCGATTGGTGATTGTTTTTTAACTTATTGGAATGTTCAGAAAACAACAATTCAACAATCTCTTCTTTGGACCAATTTTCGAAATGTGTAGTCCATAAATTAATATTTCCTTGATGCTTAAGATTAGCGTCGGAAGGGTTGGAAGTTTGGTTTTCAAAATTTACACGCTCGTGTGGGTAGAATAAAAACTGACCATATTGAGTTTTGGATGCTAATTCCTGATTGAAAATAGGGTAGTAGAAATGATGTTCATGATATTCTGGAGCTCCACAAGCCCAACCCAAATATGAACTAAAAAGAGATATAATTAATAGTAAATATTTCATAGCCTAGACGATATTTTAGAAATAGAGTATCGATTAACACAAGTTTCATCTAAATGGTAATAAATTATAGACTTTAAATTTAGTTTAGAGTTTTTTAGAATATCAATACTTTCTAAAAGATCTTCTTCTGGTACAGATTCAGATTTTAATTCAAAATAAGGTGAGATGAAAAAACCATGAAATAAGGTGTCCCTTTTAGGTTTAAAATGATTAGGTCCAATCCGTGTAAATAAAGAGGTGTCTGATAAGGACTCTGGAACGAAATTTAATAACCGAACCTTTCCTTGGTAATTTTTTATGACGGTTTGAGAAAATATTGGCAATGCAATATCTAAATCTATTGGGTAGCTTAAATGTTCATCTATGTAAGATTTAATAATCTCTGTACTTAGAATAGAATTCTGCTTCATATTTGGTAAATCTCCCATATTATATAACATAAGTGCACCATGTT
>CBDEVQ010000057.1:0-18186 GCA_965243605.1 Flavobacteriales bacterium | reverse complement strand
CAATGAAGAGTAGTCCATCTTTTAAACTATAGCTTTTTAATTCAATTGTCTCTTGTGAAATGGATAAAGTAGAACAATTCAAATCTTTATCTTTATACTTAGGATTATTTTGAATAGATCCTTGTACGCAGAATGTTGCCTTGCACTTTGTTTTAATTTCTCCTCCGCCATTTAGGTTTCCAACAATTGTTAAATGAGCATTTTGGATTGTTAATTTATTACCATTCAAATTAACGTCTCCATATGAAATGAATTCCATATATTCTCCATTTCCGCAATTGTTACCTAATGTTAGGTCATGATTCAATCCTGATAATTCTACAGGAGTCTGACTACTCATAGTCAAAGACATGAATAAAAATAATACAAATAATAATCTTGTTTTCATAATACTGGTTTAAATTAATAATTAAGCTACTACTGTTTTTCTAGTAGAAAATAAAAAATCTTTCTTAACAATGATATAACCATCATTAGTTTTTTGAAATTTCCAAGTTCTAATTTTTGATACCTTTTCTGTTTTTACAGGTTCAGGCTTCTTTGTCTTACTCTCTTGTGAAAATAAACAATTTACTGATAAAATTAATACTAATGTTAAAATAAAAGTTTTCATATCTCTAATATTATTTCATAAAGATACGAAAACTTTCCTTTGGAGCCAAACTTATTCCTTCTTTTCTTCCTGAATAGGTCTACTTAATAAGATACTATGCTTAGTTCCTGCGGCATTATATGTCGCCTGATGAGTTCCCCACGGACTCCACCCTTGTTTAGTTAGATCATTGAGGTCTTTTTCAAAGTTACTAAATCCTTCTAATAATTTAAACTCTATCATGATTCTTTTCTTTTTAATATTCGTTTTATAACATTCCTCATTCCTGAGCCTTGTCTTTTTATATCAATACCTTTATTGACTGCTTCTGTAACTTGTTCTTTGTCTGCTAGCATTTGCCACATCTCTTCATCAATAGTTTCTCTAGATAACATAAAGTTAATAGATGGAGGGACTGTTTGACCTGATCTTTCTAATCTTCCAATAACTTGTTCCAAATCTGATGGCCTCCAAGGTAATTCTAAAATCAACATATTAGAACATATTGCCTGTAGTCCATCTACTCCAGTGCCTCCAGATTCTACATTTGCAAACAAGAATTGATCATCATTATTTATCCACTCTTCTTTAATCTCATATTTTTTCTTAGAAGACACTCCTCCTGCAATTAATAATGATTTGAATTTTGTAGATAAATAATCTAATGGTTCTCTATGGATGCCGAATATGACTAATTTACCTCCTCCAGCAGCTTTCCAATCTTTAAGGTATTGTTCTATTGCTTTTAGTTTGCCTTCAATGGCTAATTTTCTAAGAGCTCCTAAAGCTACCAAATGTTCTGCCTCCATTGCTTTCTCAGCTTTCTCATCACCATGAGTTTCTCTTACATAAGCAATAAAATCTGTAGTTGCTTTATTAATGGCTCTCTGATTAGTAATAGGCAATTGAATTACTTGTTTAATTGCTTTTGGTAATTCTTTTAATACATCACTTTTCTCTCTCCTTAAATAACAAACTTCTCTAAGTCTCTTATTTAATTCAAGAGTATTTGTTGCTCCATCAGTTACCCATCCAAACTTGCCTTTATATCCTCCGCAATATCTTCTTATGAATTGATACCAATCTTTTGCTATAAGATGATCCTTTTTAACTAACTTTAATAAGTTCCAAAGTTCTACTGGCCTCGATTGTGCAGCTGTACCAGTTAACATTTGAATGATTACATCATCTCCTTTTGTTATCATCTTGGCTGCAGCTGATCTTTGAGCTTTCTTCTCTTTTAAAAAATGAGCCTCATCAAAGATAATCATCTTCCAGTCTATATCTATCGTCTCTTGGAATTTAGCTGTAGTTCCTTTACCTTGTTTCTTACCAATGATATCATAATTAATAATGATTACATCCGCATCCCAATTATTAGGTCTACTTTTTTTAGGAGATGAGTCTATTGTAGCTACTACTCTTTTGTTATCAGTAATTTCTTCCCATTTCTCTTTCCATTGCTGTTTAACAGAAGCTGGTACTATTACTAAACAAGGAAATGAATTAGAAGTTTCTGCATACATAATGGATTCGAATGTTTTTCCTAATCCTACATCATCTCCATTTATAATATTCCCCTTTTCTTTGGCATAACCTAAAGCTTCTAGTTGATAATTTCTAGGAGTATAGGTAAATCCTTGTCCTTCACATAAACCTTTTAAATAAGCGTAGTCAACTTCACTCTGAGAATAGTCAACTTCGACGTCATCTTCTTGTTTAGGTTGAATTTGCTTAAAACTATATCTTTTAATAAGATCTAGAATCCTAGATTTACTATATGCATTGACTGGAACTATCCATTGCTTATGCTCTGGATTAAATCTATAATTATAATCACATTCCTTTATAGATTTAATAATCTCTTCGCTATATTCAAATGAAAAGTTGACAGTCTTATTTATCGAATCTATAAAAAACGTCTTCAAATCAAATAAAAGTATTTATAATGTCCATAAAGCCTCCGTCAGCAAATCTATAAGTAACCAGGCAATATATTAAATACCAAAATCCGAATACATAATGGAATAGTGCCCATCCTATATGATGGTTGAAATGCCAGCTTACTAATAATGCTATGACATTAAAGATTAATATAAAGTTTCCAAATATCAATCTTCCTGATAATAATTGAATTATCCATAAATTCAATATTCCTTTTACAGTTGTTTTTCTAATATCTCTTTTCATATCTTATTATTATCAATTCTACTAAGATAAATGCAAATAAGAAAGCTATCAATCTTATTATCGTCATCTTTCTTTGCTCTTTCAGTTTTTCTAAAATCTATTTCAGGATATTCTTTATCAACAATCATTTTAGCAACAGCTTTAGGATCACTAATCATGGTTTTACCTGATGAGCTGGCTTTCTTGATATCAGGATAACCTTGTCTCATATAAGTTTGCCATTTTTGAGGCCTCACTTCCAAAGCCTTCTTTCCATTGATTATCATACATAGGAATTTTAACATTCCATTAGTATCTCCAAAGTTAAAGTTATTGGTTGCACTCCAACCTCCTCTACCTCCTACCTTTTCGATAGCTATTTTAGTTTCATGATTTTCAACTTTCTTTCTAATCTCAAGAGCTAATGACAATAAACCAACTTCATTGAATTCAGATTTCATTACAGGCTTTCCTGTTTTAGTTAATTCTCCCGTATCTACTTTATGATATGGCATTTGATAAAAGGTAAATTCATTATCCATTAATAAGGTAATGAAACCAGTCTTTCCAGGATCTATTCCAATATAAGCTATTTTTTCCATCTAGGTCTACTATTATTAGATTTACGAGTCTTCTTTCCTCTTCTCTGTTTTCTATTAACAGGAGGCTTGATCTCTTCAATATCTGAAAAGAAGTTAATTCCTCTTACTGGGCATTCTGTCCAATTGATCATATGTTTAGTTTTTAATTTTACTTACTCCATTCACTTTTTCAATTAATAAGATATCATCATTAACCTCTTCATCAGTAACATGAGTAATAATCATTACTGAAACTTCTAATTGCTTTGCGGCTATTAATAAATGTTTCAATCCTAATCCATCTACTCCTTCAAATACCTCATCAATACTTAAGAAATCTAATCCTCCATAAGGATGCGTGCTATTGATCATATGTCTATTAGCTAATATTCCAGCAAATAACAATCTCCCCTGTTCTCCTCCACTGAATGAAGAGAAGCTTCTCTCTATATTTCTTACGATCTTTGCAGTTATCTCATCCTTTAGATTACCATTAGCTAATATCTTAAATCCTTCAAGTTTAACTTTCAAATCGCTACTCATTCCTGCTAGATATCTATTACAATGAAACTCTATTGCCTCTAATGATTGATTAGCTAAGAACATTCTGAATTGCTTGAAGTTATTACTCCATTGATTTCTCTTAAAGATCTTATCTCCTAATGTCTGTAATTCTTCTTGTTTAGTTTCTTTGTCAGATACTAGTTGCTTCCTTTCCTTATTCAATCTCTTAACTTCAGCTTTATTATTTGCTAAGTTTAAGTTCTTCTTATCATCTTTGAGTTGTATAATCTCTCCTTTATATTTCTCAATTTCCTTATTGAAAGCAATTATTTCATTATCAATTCCTTTTTTCTCAAGTTCGATCTCTTTATTTTCATCAGTTAATTTCTTAATCTTCTCATCGATGGCTGATATCTGTTTTTCAATCTTTGCTACTTCAGCTTTTTGAGTGTTTAGTTTTGAATTAATACTATTAACAGATTCTTGAAGTTTATTCTTCTTTTGGTTTTCCTTATTCTCATCATCATTGATTGTAGACAATGATTCATTAATACTTTTTATAGATGCTTCAATTACTTTATATGACTTGTCAGTGATTAATTGTTTCTTTTCTAATGTCTTTTTGAGCTGTTCTCCTTGAGACTTTTTAGAATTCAATGCTTCTATGTCATCATCTAATACAAACTCATATTCGCACTTAGGACAAGTAATAGAATTTTCTAATTTTACATTAATTGATTGTAAAAATGATAATATCTTGGTTTCTTGTTCTTTTTCTTTATCCTTTGCTTTCTCAACTTGTTCTAAAGAAGTTTTTTCAGTAGTTAATAATTCTTTTTTCTTAGTTCTTTTACTATTCCAATCTATAGAAACAAACTTGTCGACCAACTCTTTAGCCTTTACAACTTCTTTTTCAATAGTTTCTATTAAAACTTCTTCCGTTCCTAATTTATTTTGAATAGGAATCTTATCGTTTTCATAAATAACTGCAGTTGAATGATTTTCTTCAATCTCTTCATCCAATTCAACTAACTCTTTCTTCTTCTTTTTTATTTTGTCTTCTATTTCTTCTACTTCATCTTCGATATCTTCAATATCTTCATCAATCTTTTCTTTAGAAGTTTTTAACTCTTCTTTAAAGTCTCTAGTCTTCTCTCTTGTAAGATTTTCATCAACTCCTTCAATCTTTCCATCTATCTTATTAATCTCAACTTCCAAATCTGAGAATTCAACATCTAATATAGAGTTATCTATATTCTCAACTCCATCAACTATACTAGCATCAGAGAATCTATTAATCAAATCAACCTTTTCTTTATTAGAAGTCTTAAAGAATGATTTGAATCTAGTCTTATTAATAATATAATAGTTAAATAAGTCTTCTTTGGTAATAGCAAACCATGCTAATATGTATTTCTTTCCATCATTAACATTAGAGAAAGATATTTCTTCCCACTCACCATTATATTTTTGCTTCATGAGTGTCAGTTGATTGGATCCTTTAACTTTAATTTTCCAATCTATGTGAATTCTTTCTTTTCTCACATCGCATGAAGCAAATAATTGTACTCTAGAAAAATCACAACCATAAGTAACCAATTCCAAATCTCTAACATCTCTACTATTAGAAGCAGTAATACAAAATTCGATACCTGTAAAGATTCCAGATTTACCAGAACCATTAGAAGCTTGATCTTCTTCTGTTAAATTTCTACCTTGTACTAATAATGGACGTTGAGGTATCATATAATCAACATGATCATATGTTAAAAAATTCTCTCCAATAAATCTTTCTAGTCTCATGATACTTTTCTTACAGCTATTCCAGCTTTGATTAATTTCTTTTCGACATTCTTAATATTCAAAGCAGACATATAAAAGAATCCTTCTTCTATTATCACTTTCTTATGAATCACATTCATTATACCTTGCCTATCTTTACTCACAGAAGCAATATCTTCTATTTGAGCTAATGAAATATCTAAAGTTTTCTTATCAATCTTAAATATTGAATGACCTCTGTGAGGTTTGATTTGATGAGTAAGCTTTTCTTGTTTTTCGATTTGCTTTTGTGCAACAATCTCAACTTTGTCCTTTTTCTTTTCGTCGAACATAATTATAATTTAGTTAATGATTCTTTTTTGATTCGATATTTATAACCTTCATTGTCTTCAATCAAAACTCTTTCCTTTCCTACTTCTGTAATAGTTCCTTGTTCAGTAAAGCCAGCCCATTTGAATGACACTTTGTCAGTTATTTTAAATCGTTTCATAATTAAAGTAATTTAATAATCATAAAGATAAGATATATTTTAATATTATACAAACAAAAAAGCCAGAAAAATTAAATTCTGGCTTTTATTCTATTATATAATGATTTCTTTTAAACTATATCTTCAATAACATAAGTTGCTGTTGCAGATACTTCTGGACCTATTAACGCAACCAATTCTCTGTTCTCATCTAACACCTCAAATTCACCGCCTCTGTGATCTTGAAAGAATTTACTTAATTCAGATTTTGATTTACTACTATATCCTATTAATTCCATTTCTCCCCAAATCAGATAATAAGTTGTTTTGAAAGGAACTATTTCTTTAATAGGTTGTCTACAATAAACTGCAACTGGATTATCTCCTACTAGAGATTTCCATGCGTCTTGATGGTTGTTGAACTCTTTTTTTGTTATCTCAACAGCTTCAACTATTTGATCTCCAGGTTGTAATTCGATAATGGTAGGAGCTCCTTTAAAGGTGTATCCAATTCCTACTCCTTCGTCTAATTTCCAAATTGCTTCAAGAGCTTCTCCCAAACCTCCAGTTTTTAAATAAATTGTTTTCATTAAATATGTTTAAGTTATTAATATGGTATAAAGATAATATAAATTTTAGAACTTACAAACTTATTTTTTCTTTTCTTCTAATTCTTTTTGAAGTTTCTCTACTAAGTCAGGATTTTCTTCAAATACTATTCTCAGTTTCTTTATTCCTTGAGCTAAATTAGTTCCATCATATTTAAAATAGGAACCTTTCTTTTCAATTATTTCTTCAAATACTAAAACTTCAATTAATCCAGTAAGTGTATCAATTCCTTTTCCATATACTATATCATTAGTCACTACTTTAAAGGGAGGAGCTATCTTATTCTTTACAATCTTAATTTGTTGCTTGAATCCTATAATATCATCTCCTTCTTTAATCTTACCTCTATCTTTAATTTCTAATCTTTGAGAAGCATAGAACTTTAATGCCTTACCTCCTGTTGTCGTTTCAGTGGGCCCATACATTACTATAGTTTTTCTCAACTGATTGATGAACATTATAGTACATCCAGCATCACTAGCAGTACCTCTAATCAACTTCATTCCTTGAGACATCATTCTAGCTTGAAGTGCCATGTTAGCTTGTCCAGATTCTCCTTCTAATTCAGCTCTTGGCGTTAATGCAGCTACAGAATCTACAACAATCAAGTCAAACTCTCCTGTTCCAATTAATGCTCTAATTGTTTCAATAGCCATTTCTCCATAAGAAGGCTGACTAACATATACTTCTCCTACATCTACTCCTATATCTTGACAATATTCTAAGTTCAATGCGTGTTCTGCATCTATAATAGCAGCTCTTCCTCCAATTTTTTGAACCTCTGCAATAGCTTCTAATGCCAAACCAGTCTTACCGCATCCAGACTCAGCATATATTTCAATAATCTTTCCACATCCATAGCCTCCGCCTAATGCATTATCTAAATCAGGTCTTCCTGATGAAAAGGTTTCTGCTTCAATATTAGCATCATCCATTTTCATTACAACTTTTTCACCATAACGCTTTTCTAAAGCATTAAGTGCAGCTGTGATTGCTGGACTATTCTTCTTTTTTGCCATCCTTACTTCTTAAAAATTCTTCTAATAAAGTTAAGCCTTCTTTTAATGAATAACCTTTCTCCTCACAAAATATTTCAAAAGCACTTTTTACTTGCTCCTCTCCATATTTTTCAACAACTGTTGGAAGTTCTAAATTAATATCATCAAAGTCATATTTAACTTCATATTTAATTTTAATATCGATACCTGTACTATTAAATTGAGATTTATCTAAAGCTTTAAGTTTAGATTCACTTCCAATGAATTCAAATCTAATAGTGTTTTCATTATTAGAATAGGTTTTTATTAGTTCTTTAATTTCTTTCGAACTAGTTTCATCAATATTAATTACAATCTTAATAAACTCTTTAAAAAGACCTTGGACAAGTTCATATGAGAGATCATTATATAAGATAGTAAATCCTTTATTATTATCTTCTCCGAAGTTTGCTTGTCTTAATGATGGAAGGTGAACTATGTCTTTAGTTATTTCATGATAATTATGATAATGTCCTAAATAAACCTTCTTCCATTTACTTAATAGTTTTTTATTGATTGAAGTTTTCTTACTTACTTTTCCAAGATGAGTTGATCCTGCCATTTCAAAATGACTAATTAGTATATCAGCTCCTTTGTCTTCTTTTAACATAGGAATTAACATATCATCTGAAAAGAAAGGTAATAAAGTAATGGTTACTTTATCTATTTCAATATTAGTAATTGTTCTATTAAACTCTACACATGGATGATATCTATATACATCTAAGAATGAATCATAGCTGCTATAAACAGTCTTATCATGATTACCTGGAAATAGATATAGCTTGCATTTAGCTTTTTGAATGAGATTTAGTATCTCGTCAAACGCTTGCAAGACACTTTGTCTTTGAAAGCTCCTTGAATCAAATAAGTCACCCGCAAAAATCAAGTTCTTAATCTTCTTAGATTTAGCAAAGTCAAGTAAATGCTTCACAGAGTCAATCACATCTTGTTCATTGCCTGTCTTAAGATGAGCATCGTTCCAAATTATTGCGAGTGGCTTCTTCATATTATTTAATTTCTTTTAGATATTTAAAATCATTCGCATCTACTACGTCTAAAATATTAGCGTCAGGAAAATTAACAGAGAACTTTTTAATATAACCGCTCTGATTTTTTAAATAAGCAATATTTTCTCTAGCCGTAAAAGTCATAACTGAATCTGGTTTTGGATTCTTATTATATACTTTCTTAACAGTTATAACGTCTCCGCATCTCACTTCTATAGCTAATGTATCGCCTTTCTTCGGATGAAGAGCTGTAAACTCTTTTCCATTAATTAAAACGATATACATTCTACCAGAGTCTGGATATGAAGTATTTCTATTTGGATCAGGAAATCTTAATACATAAGTTAACCTTGCTCTATCTGATTGTTTTACTTTTACTTTTTTCTTCATGTTTTCTAAAGATAAAAATAAAGGGATAGATATTTCACTATCCCTTTATAAATTAATTATTACTTAATTTTACTTGTCCTTCTTCATCAAAGCATCCAATTGATCATCTAGATCTCCTGCAGCCTCTTCTGACTCATCACCTTCTTCTGGAAAAGGTAATTCTTCTTCCGCAAGACATAATTCATACCACTTGCCTAAATCTTCTCGAGATAGCTTTGGTAATTCTTGACCTTCATAATTCTCTTTGATGTAAGCTTTCAAAGCTCTCTTCATCGTCAGAGGAGTTACGTTCGGCTTGTCTTCTTTTGTAGATTCATCTTTCGATTCTTCTTTAACTTCATCAGCTGGTTTAGATACTTCTTCTTTAGCTTTACCTAATCCTGCTTTTGGTTCTTCTTTTTGTTCTGGTAATTTAGAATCTAATGTAGGAATTACTTTTTCCTCCACTTCTGCTACATACCAGTCATTAAGATCTTCAAAGAATCTTCTGATTTCTTTTTTGCCAGCTGTTTTGAACCACTCTCCTTCTTTACTAGGAGCATCATCAATCCTAAGATTAATTTTCTCTCCATTTTGTCTGAATGAGATGCCCATTGCTCTTTTTTTGTCCTTTCCTACAAAATCATAAGGCTTCATAAAGATATCTAAATCTAAATCTGCCTTAAGCAATGCTTTCATCATGTCCTGACTGTAACGGTTATTGGTAGAAATAGATATAATATATCTTTCTCCATCTGCATCAAATGTTACATTGATACTTTCTCCGTACTCATCATGAGTTCTAAATTGAACTCCTACAACTCTACCTGTTAAATCAGCATAACGAGCTCCAGATCTTACTCCTTCAGTCTTGTCAGCCTTCACATAAGTTTGTGTTGCATAATTTGGATCACTTTTATCTGCTTTTCTGTTCCAGATAAAACCTCCTGCGATTGATAAATACAATCCGTTACTTTCTTTTACGGTTCCTAAACCCATAATAAAATAATTTAATAATTAATAAATAGTTATAAGGTCTTCGCTCAGTAAAACACAGATGCCTTGGGTCTGCATTCGATCTTTATATTTTAAAGTAACTCATTTGTTTTAATCATTTGCTTTAAAGTTTCATTAACAGCATTGATTTCAGTTACTAGCTTTTCATTGATCTCTTTATATTTTTTAAACCAACTATCAACATCTAAAGCCTCTCCATTTTCCTTATTCATTCTATCTTGAGCAATAGACTGGAGACATTTTTCAAAAGTAGTATCATACCATAATACTTCTTTTACTTTCTCACCTTCCATCTTGCCGGATTTAATCTCCTTGTGATAGAATACATCAAACTTACTATATCTTCCAATAAGTTTACTTCCTTCAATAGTATAATCTCCTAGTTGTAGTATCATTTCTTCTTAATTAAGATTCCATTAACCTTTCCTTCAATCATACCTTCAACAAACTCTTCAGGAGTGGTGCCGTTTACTAATCCATTTAACTTTCTTGACTTATCTTGACAAGCCCAATATAATGAACTTAGATAATTGAATGTCTTTTCGGCTGTAATGAAAGCTTTCTTTAATTCAATCCACTTAGAATCTGTTTCATAAGATGATTCTAAAGCTTTTTCTGTAAGCTTAACTTCAATTTCTTCATTTCCAACTCTCATTTTATACTTGCCTAAATTTTCAGCAGCTTCTTTTCTGAGTTTTGAAATAAAAGTTCCTACATAGATCTTTTCTTCTAATTTTGCCTCAGCCATTTTGGCTTCTACTTCGGCTTTTAACAATCCGATTCGATTTACAGATGCTGATATCGTAACAGCTTCTCCAAAAATATTTGACGTATCAATGATTGTTAAATCATCTACATTAATACTTTTGTCCAAATCATCATGTTCTAATGTTATTGGCTCAGTGCCAATATGGATTACATATTTCATTTGTTATATAAATTTAGTTAATAATTATTTAAAAATTTCCTTATTTATACCTAATTGCTTTGCCTTATATGCTGCCCAATCAGAATACTTCTCAGTAAATTCTTTTCTAGTGTATATTTTAATTCCAGCTGCTTTTTTCAAAGTCTCTTCAGTCCATTTCAAATCTCCTCCATTATAACTACCCGCCATAGATTTTGAAATCTTATCTTTGGTAGATTGACTTCTATCAGAGCCATTGTCAACATTCAATACTTCGAAATCTTTTCTTAATTCTAAAGTTCTTTGTTTTTCTACTTTCAATTAAATTATCTGTTTCTTTAAATAAAACAACATTAACCTTTTCTTCTCCTAGTAAATTGAAAATATCTTGCAAATCTCCATTAGTATGCTGATTTGCTCTCAGTTGAAATTTATGATGATCTATTCTTTTATAAATATCTTTACTACTTCCAACATAAACATATCCCTGGAGCCAAATTTCATATATGCCTGACTTGTTTTTTAAATCTTTATTATTCATCTTCTCCTTCCATCTTAGGATCTCTCCAACATTCAAAATATGAATGTCTTGGAAAATCTTTTACAGGTGGCATTCCTGTATATTTAAAATGCCTACCTATATAATCTTCTTTATTCTTTAATAATTCTATTTTAGCAGCATCGTCAAAACCTCTTAGGCCTACTATGAATGTTCCAAAGCCTTCATATTCTACAACAAAGCCTTTTGCCTTTCCACTAGGTTCTCTATCTTCTTTCTTTTGGCTAGTTTTAGATCTTCCTAATTCATTAACAGTCTTTTCTGTACCTTCTTTAGATTTAGTTCCTTCAACTACATCTAATACGAATCCATCATATTCTCTTTTATCATCTTTCATTTTTAAAAGAGTTCCTTGTTTGATTGAATTCCTTCCGAATTTATATTCATGGTCTTTATGAGTGATGACTAAGCCTTCCCAACCTTCTAATAAAGCTTGTTCATAAAGATAATCTAATTCATCTACTTCATCTACCACTGTTACTTCCAACATTTCGATATACAGATCCTCTAGACTATAATTTAATAATCTATTTCTAATTTCAGTCATTCTTTCAGAAAATCCTACTAAGTCAGGCCTATCTAAAACAATTCCGTCAAATAACCAAAACTTTAAATCTTCATGAAATGTTGTTAAGAAGTCAATACTTCTATTATTATATTCTTCTCTGAATTTTACAGGAGCCTTCTTTCTTTCTTTTAATAACTTCTCCTTATATTCTGGCCTAGTAACATCTGTATTTGAAAAGAATCTAAAAATCTCATTAAACTTTAATCCGTGCATGTAAAATTCTCCATCAATGGCGATTTTCAATTCAATACATAAAGCATTTAATTTTTCAAATCGCTGTTGAACTAATTCACTCTTAGGAGTTTTTAAAGACCTTGTTAAAATTTCAAATTGTAATCCTAATTGCAATCTACAACCATCTTTTTTATTAGCAATCAAATACTTATCAACTCCTCCATTTTTATCTAACACTTCATTCCTAGATTCTCTAGTAAAAGAACCATCCTTAGGATTGTTAGGAATTAGATTTGGTTTAAAACCTTTTAAATTCATAATTATCTTATTTTCGATAAAGATAACATTCTCTTTTATTGTTTCCAAACATTTACAAAGAAAATGTTATCTATTATTATTTACAGAACTCTTAATCTTGAATTCTCTTTTAATGTAAATTGATTTGCTTTGGACCATTTAGGATCATATCTTAATTCTCCTTCAAATATTATAAGCTGTTTCTCGCTACCTTTAATTTGATCTTTGAACTTAGCAAACTCTTCAGACCATACTAGTATCTTACACAACTTATAATTGTGTTCTATAGTTATTCTAGCATATTGTCCCTTTTTACTTCTTCCGATTTTAACTTCTACAATATATCCTCCAAATGCTCTAAAGATTCCTCTCTCTTGATTTCTAGAGAACTCTGCTTGAGAACAAAATTGAGATTCAATTCCATTTTCTAAAGCTACTTGTTTCATAATCTATGAAAGCTAATCCAGTAAGTCTCTTTTGCTGTAATCCCCACCACCACTTTTCATCAAGTTGTCCTATTGTATAAGGATCTCTTGCCGGATTACTAACTTTTACTTTCTTAAATTTTCTATATCGCTTGATGAGGCCTAGTCTTCTGTTGGCTCCTTTCTTTAAGCCTTCCTCATATTCATATAATTCATCAAATGCTCCCGATCCTATTAAAGCTTCAATAGTTGTTTTTTTAACTTTTGAACCTTTCCAAGTATGTCTGTCAAAGAAATCTGCAAAACTTTTATATTTTCCATTTTCTTTTCTTTCATTGATGATTTGAATGGCTGTATCTTCTCCAATCCCTTTAATGGAACCTAATCCCCAGAAGATTGTTTTAGATTCTTGATTAGACTTCATACTAATTCCTGATTCATTAACATCAGGAGCCTTGATCCATATTTTTCCTGTTTGAATAATCTCAGAAATAAAATTTAACGCTTTATTATCGTCGGCGTAATCTAAAGCCACAGTCCAATACTCAATTGGATAGTTAACTTTAAGATATTGTCCAACATAACCTGTCATTGCATAAGCTGCAGAGTGAGATTTATTAAAAGAATACTTTGCAAACTCTAGCATTACATTCCACACATTCTCAAATACTTCTAATTCACAGCCTTGACTTAAGAATCCTTCTTGTACTTTATCTTTCCATTTTAAAAGATCCTTTAATTTTTGTTTGCCCATCGCTCTTCTTACATCATCAGCTTCCTTCATACTAAGTCCTCCTAGTTGCTGACATACTTGCATGATTTGCTCTTGATAAACTAATAATCCATAAGTATCTTTTGTAATCTCTTCAGTGCCCCATAAATAATTTGGAGCCTTTCCTTGATTCTTACATTGGACATATATATTATGATAATGATTCTCCATTGGACCTGGCCTAAAGATCGCTACTGCTGCGATTAAATCATTAATCTCTTGAGGTTTCAATGCTTTTGTATATTCAGTAAGACCTTGAGACCCTAATTGAAATACATCTCCATTCCATCCATTACTAAAATATCTATATACTTCTGGATCATTTGGTAAATTATAAATATCAGGTACTTCTTTACCATTCTTTTCTATCTGATGAAGAATATCTTTGAATTTATCAAGTTGTTTAATACCTAATATATCCTCTTTCAAGAAACCTGCATCATCCATTTCTCCTCCTCCCCATTCACTAACCATCAATCCTTTTTGAAATCTAACAGGACACCATTCAGTGGCGGTCATCACATTAGGAAATATAATCATCGCACAAGGATGTATCGATTGAGTCTTAGGTTGATTCATTAAAGTAGGAATCATATAAAAGATCTCTGAATTTTGTTTAATGAATGCTTTAAGTTTTGGTTCAAAAGAAGCTCTCTTAATTAAATCTAGCATACAATCATCTTTATCGTCAATGATTGCTGTCATTAAATTAGCTTCTGAGAAATCAACATTTGATACTCTGGCTAAATCTTTAACTAATCCTTTAAGTTTCATAGTTGTAAAGGTTCCTACTGAACATACTTGTTCTTTTCCAAACCTTTCTTCAATATAAGCCTTAACTTGTCCTCTATCTCTACCAGCAAAATCAGTATCAATATCAGGAAGTGTTCCATCTACTAGTTTAGGAGCTAGACTCTCTTCTATTTTAATTATTTTCATAGTTAATATTTGATTAAATCATCTCCTTCTTTTATATCATGAACTAATACCACTTTTTCTTCTTCGTCTCTTAAAACTCTTACTAAAGCTCCTTCGGCTAATTTAACTTCACTTCCATTTTCTAATGTTAAAGTGAATAATGGTCTGTCTTGATATTCTCCCATCCTTCCAGAATTCAAAAATCTCTCAAAGAGTAGATCAAATTCTAAAGGATCTATTTGAATTATATTTAATAGATATGCAATCAAAGAACCTCCAGCCGAGCCTCGACCTATTCCTGTCAAGAAGCCTTCTTTCTTAGATTTTTGAATGATATCATGTAATGCTAAGAAGTAATCAATTACATCTCCCATTCTCAATACTTCGATTTCTATCTTTAATCTATCTAAGTATTGATTAGGATTTTTAATTCCTCGCTCTTTGAATCCCTTCTTTATGAGATGAAGGAATAATTCATCATTTGTTTGAAATTGAGATGACTCTTCTTCAGTCATAACATATTTTGGCAAGTGTCTAGTATCTGTATCATATTTAAAGTTACAACATTCAACTAATTCACTTTCATTAGCTACAGCTGTCTTGTATAAATGAATCCATCCTTTCTCATCTTTGTCAAACATATTAATTAACTCAACTGCATATTGACTTTTACTTTTGAAAAATTGATTATTTGTTCTTTCATCAAAAGCTTTTGCCACTGTCCACATTACTTCTCTAGTTCTGTAGTCTTGTTGTTCTAAATAAAATGCATCTGTTATACTAATAGGCTCTAAGTCTCCTAAAATAAACTTCTCTAAGTTATTAATATACTCAATATCTTTATCTTCATTTAAAAAACGTACCGTGTCCAATTGATAATAATCAAATAATCCTTCAATAGCTTCTATTTCTCTAAAATCCATAGACTTTGGATCTGCTATTATATATAAGTCACTTTGATTTGCTAATAAAAATTCCAAATCTATGAAAGGATCCTTGTCTACATTTAATTTTGTATTGAATTTTAATAGATTTAACCAACCTTGAAAATTCTTAGCATATAATTTAACGTCAAATACTTCGATACCTTTTACTGGAATGGTTATTCCGATAATTGATTTGATATCATTATCATTACATTCATTCTGAAATACTAATGCTCCTGATAATGTATTTCTCTCGCAAATACCCAAAGCTTTAATGCCTAAAAACTTAGCTTTTTTAATCCAATCTTTATATAATCCCATTCCATTCATGAGTTCATAGCTAGAACGAATACCTAAGAAAGATTTAGTTTTCATTTTTTCCTTAGCTTTACCTATATAATGTAATTCTTTTAAATCAACTTCTTCATCTTTTATTTGAATATACCATCTACCTCCAAATTCATAAACGAAACCATCAACGTCTTCTGGAGGATTGATGTTAGGAATGAATTCCATTTCTTCATCAAACAATCTCATATTTTCATCTTCAATGATTTGAAAATAAGCATCCCCTAATATTAACATATCTTCTTCAATTTCAAAATCGAGAAGCATTTTTGTACAATATTGTTCTAATTTTTTTATTTGCATAATTATAGTTTAAATTTGTGCGTGGAGTAGGATTCGAACCTACACGTTGGATAGATTTTATCAAATAGTTAATTAGACTATTCTTTATTACTATCATTATTCATGCTACTTGTGCACTTTCACATTTTCATTACTTCAACAGACAAAGTCTTGCGTCTACCAATTCCGCCACCCTCGCTTATTTTGTTAAAGATAATATAAAAAAGAAAGGTAACAAAATTAATTGTTACCTTTTATATATTATTTTTTAATTTTCTTACTTACTCAATACTTCTTCCGCATGCGCTTTGATTTCTTCCCAAGGCTTAGTATATTCTGCAGGATCTATTCTTCCAATCTTTATGAATGCTTCTATTCTTTCAATATCACTACTCGATCTTCCTTCTGACTTTCCTTCAGGAGTTGGTTTATAAGTAGTTGAAGTATTTTTTAATACTGTATCAAAATCTAATTCTAAAAATTCACAATCAATTAAACATTGTTTTAATATTCCTTCTTTATCAGTTTCTATAAAAGGTGTTTTATAACTTACTAATTCAGAATCCCAATTGGATATTGAAAAAGCATGTCTCACTGCTTCTATAGATTCAGGTCTACAATCAGGATACACGGCATTATCTCCAGCATGAACTCCTAATGCGATTGAAACTTCTTTTTTATTTTTAATAGCCCAAGATAAAGCAATGCCATAAGTAATAGAACTTAATATAATATTTCTATTTGGCACTACAGTGTCTTTCATCTCTTCAGCTTCATAATGTCCTTCAGGAACTTCTTTTGTATGAGTTAAAGCTGAATTTAATAACTTACCTACAGATGTTAAGTCAATGATATGATGCTCTACGTCAAATCCTTTATCTTGTAAATAAGCAATATTTACTTTTGCCTTTTCTAATTCAACTTTGTGACGTTGTCCGTAATCAAAACTTATTGCTTTGATTTGACTATTCCCTTTTGCTAGCATATTTACCAACAAACATGTACTATCCATTCCTCCAGATAGTGATACGACTGCTCTTTTCATTATAAATTATTAATTAGTGTTGTTAATCTTTCTTGTACTGTGCCGGTCAAAGTAACAACTTCTAGATCAAACTCTTTGATCCACTGTTTCATTAATTCATCACATTTAATTTGTAATTCTTTTTGAGGATATCTAATACCATCATCTTCCAATTCAAATTCTATTGGAATATAAAAGTATTTAGATTTCTTATAATCAGAATTTCTAAATATTTCTTTTCTTTCTTCTAATAAATCATCAAAGCCAAAGATTTTTGCATAAACCCATTCATCTATAATAGATCTGGTACAAATTAATCTATCAGCTACAACGTCATTATCCCATCTATGCTTTGTAATTGTATTTACAATTAATTGCTTCTCTCTAGGAGTTAGATTTAATAAGTCTTCTAATTCTTTAAGAGGTCTTCCAAAGCCATCAGTGATGTAATAATCGTTATTGATTTTTTTTAATTCATTTAACACAGTACTCTTACCTGTACCATGAGCTCCTATTAATGCTATCATAATAAATTGTCTCTAAATTGTTTTATGTTATGATAGATAGAGTTTAGTTGGCGTCTATTTGGTTGTATTTCCATGTTGTCTGCCATTTTAGAACTAATCTTATCATCTAATGAACCATTTACATATCTCACGTCATTTAAACCGTGTATAATAGGATTTGAAGTATCTAAAGAATAAATCCAATCTAATCCATTATAGTCTTTAAACTCTTGAGGCAATAAACATCCTAATAAATGATGTCTCTTTTCAAAATCGATGATTTCTTCTTGTATCCAAAAATCAATCAACATTTGTCTACCTTCCATTCTAGCAGCAAATTC
>CBDEVQ010000056.1:0-18422 GCA_965243605.1 Flavobacteriales bacterium | reverse complement strand
TTGATTTTGATCTATGTCAATTTTGGGTGTTCTCTTCTACAATACATTTGCTTTAAACAATAACGGATATGAAACCAACTTATATTTTAATTGGACTGATGGTCATTATTTCATCCTGCCAATCCAAAGATTCTATTAATGGACTTTGGAAAACTCATGATGCTTTTTATAGAGCGACCTATAGAATATATGATCAAAAGGAATCTAAGGTTGCGAAAATAATTTCCTATAACGATGGAACTACACAGTATACATCGCAAACTAGACCAAATCAATTCCTTTTTAACAATCTTATAAAGAACAACGAACACTATATAGATGCAGTAACAGGAGCAACTAAAACACAAATCTCTAAAACGTCCAATACCATACAAATGATACATCAAGATACACTTGAAGTTACAACCTTCCTTTTTGGTAAACCTTTAAAGGAATTATGGACAAGAACAATCAAATAATTTTCACAACTATGAAACACATATCAAATTTTATTCTAATCGCTATAGGCTTTGTTTTTTTAAGCTGCGAAAAAGACATTGTAAATATCTCAGGTGAAACCGATGAAGATATTGTTACACCTCCACCTCTAACGTCGGTTGTAACACCTATAGACATTAATACTAAAGGGTTTAATTTCTTAGATAAAATGCAAGGGCAATGGGTTGGTACAAATCGTGTAATAGCGGATGATTTCGATTGGTTTGCATGGGATTATAGAGCAATATCTCCTTCTCAGACTCATGGTATTTTTGAAGGTGGATCTATGGGGAATTTGTTTACCGATTTCTTTGTAACCGATTATAAAAACACAAGAACTATTATGGCTAGAAATGGTGGCGTTTTAAATGGGATATATCGTACAAGTTATTTTGTAATGGATAGTGTAAGAACAAATAGCCAAGGTGAATTCTATCGATTTGTAGATGCTGTTGGTGGCGCAAATACAATGTACTTAGAATTGCGATTTGTAGCTGATAGTTTATATTACAATGCGTATACAAGTAAATTAGGTCAAAATGCACCTGCCACTCGTCATATGACATTTAAAGGTAAAAAGAGAGATTATTCACTGGCTGAAAGCATTGCTTCAACCGTTGGATACCCACAAAACACACCTGCCTTTGATTTTTCTTCAGGATTTAACACAGATTATTTAGCGACAGATAAATCCGCCAGTTTCTTAGCTCAATCAGATACGAAAGATGTTTTTGAACTTGCTTTAGAATCGGGTGATCCATATACCATTAACGATCAACCAACGCTAGGTTACATTAATCTAAAACTTGAGAAAAACCCGCAGATTGAAGGTGCTGATGCCTATATATTTCTATCAACGGATCCGCTAACAGATGAATGGGGGCAAATTTTATACAACAACTTTAACTCGGTTATGCTTTTTTCTCAGCTAATCCCTCAACAAAATGAGTTTTTATATACCTACATACATCCTGGTAAATATTATGTTACTGTAATTATGGATACGAATGGAGATGGAGGTCCTTCTCAAGGTGATTACACTCACGTTAAAACCTCTATTGAGGTAACCAACCAAGGACAACATGAACTGACTATAAATGATATAAATATTCAAAATTAACCTTATGAAAACCTTAACCTATTTACTCATTCCCATCTCTATGTTGATTGGTTTACAAAGTTGTACCAAAGCTGTTATTGAAAGCGTTGATCCAGACACACTACCACCGATTAATAAGACCATTACATACGATTCCGATATACAAACCATAATGTATAACAACTGTATTACATGTCATGGAGGAATTGCCCCAAGTGCTGGTCTGGCTTTAACAACCTATAACGATGTTAAACAAGCTGCCCAAAATGGGTCTCTAATTCCTAGAATGAATAATACATCTGCACCAATGCCACCAAATGGGTTAGTACCTGCAGAACTAAGGCAGCTTATTGATAAATGGAAAACCGATGGATTCCTTAAAAACTAAACGATGAAAACACATATTATACTCCTCAGTCTACTTATAACGTATACGGTTAATGCACAAAAATATTTAACAAAAAACGGGACTACAAGTTTTAAGGCCTCTGTTGAAGCTTTTGAACCTGTAGAGGCTATTAATAAAAGTACCACAGCAGTTTTAAACACAAATAATGGACAAATAGCTGCGCTTATTTTCATTAAAGCATTTCACTTTGAGATTGCTTTGATGGAAGAGCATTTCAATGAAAACTATATGGATTCAGATGAATTTCCTAAAGCAACATTTAATGGAGAAATTAAAGATTTTGATTTTTCAAAATTATCATCTCAACCTCAATCATTTGAACTATCAGGTCATCTTACCATTAAAAACATCCAAAAACCTATTCTTACAACCATTGAACTTTCTAAAGAAGAAAATACAATCATAATGACTTGTGAATTTATGGTTAAACCTCAAGATTTTGACATTGAGATCCCTAAACTCATTCGAGAGAAAATTGCTAAGACCATCCAAATAGAAACACAATATGCCTTTAAACCAAAAAATTAAACGTTTTGTCTTTGTTCTATCCCTTATTATTCTAACTGGGTACATGGGCTATAAATTCACATACCAACCACATGCAACCATACAGTCTAAAGCCGTAGATTTTAAAGGAAGTGCACCTGCATTACTTCTGGAGCTTAATACAGCGCCTGAAAAATGGACGAACAAGATAGTTGATATCACTGGAAAAGTAAGCCAATCTGATTCTTTAGGTTTTATGCTAGAATCCAATATTTACTGTCAAAAAAACCACGAATTTATTATATCCCAATCTTCAATCATAAATTCAACTCTTCGAATTAAAGGTCGAATTATTGGGTATGATGATTTGCTTGAAGAATTAAAATTGGATCAGGTTATTCTTTTAAACCAATAATTATGAAAAGAAAAATACAATTTACACTTCTATTATTAAGCATAACAACTTTTTGTTTTGCCCAAGAAGATTTACTTCATGAACTTGTTTCGGAATCGAAAACAGAATCGTTTGAATCGCCAGCTTTTAAGGCTTTTAAAATTGGAAATTTACAATCTACAAAAGTGGCAGGAAAAGGAGATTTATACATGTATGTTTCTCATCGATTTGGAAGTCTTAAGAAAGGGGTTAATACGTTTTATGGTCTAGATGAAGCCAATACCAAGATCCAAATGATATATGGTGTTGCCAATGGTTTACATATTGGCGTAAGTAGAGAATCTTTACGTAAAACCTATTCCGGATCATTTAAACTAAAACTTATAAGTCAAGGTAAGGCATCTCCTGTTAATCTTGTGGCTTATAGTACAGTTAATATCAACACTCAACTTTCAACGAGTCAATATCCTTTATTAAGGTACAGAGATCGCTTTAGCTATGCGTCACAATTATTAATTTCTAGACGATTATCTAAATCAATTTCATTAGAAATTGCACCATCATTTGTTAGACAAAATTTAGTGCTTGAACCGTTTCAAAAGCATGAACAATTTGTTTTAGCAGCTGGAGGTCGATTTAAAGTAAGTAAACGAAGTTCTCTAAATATTGACTACGCTTATAATTTGAGTAGACATACATCATCTGTTTACAAAAACCCATTAACTATAGGATTAGATATAGAGACCGGAGGTCATATTTTTCAACTGTTATTCTCTAATGCACAATCTACAAACGAACCTGGTTTTCTTTCTAACTCAGAAGGAGACTGGACCAAAAGAGATATTTTCTTTGGATTTAATATCGTAAGAGTATTTTAAGTTTATACTATCCCCCAATATTATAAACCAATAGACTCAAAGAACTATGTTCTTTGAGTCTATTCTATTTTATCTTACACCTCTAATACGACTTAACGTTTCTTGAGAAATACCCAACATAGAAGCAATGTGTTTTAAATTTGCAATTTGTGTTACATTTGGAAATACAGATATTAAAAGATCGTACTTTTCCTTAGCTGTCATAAAGAAATAACCTTTATAAAACTCATCTATGGCTGCCATTTGTTCTTCTAATAAAAGTCTATAAAATTTATCCAAAATAGGATATTCATCCAACAAGGCATACCATTGTTCATGGGTTATAGAGCTTACTTTACAATGCTCAACCACTTCGAATGATTCAGTAGAAATCACCTCGTGAATAAAACTATTCCAAGCGGTAATCATTTGCCCTTCCTTATAAATCCAATACGTAATATCTTTTGTCCCTCTATAAAAAAAAGAACGAAGGGTTCCTGTTTCTAAAAAATATAATCGTGTGCATACACGTTTACCTTTTATCAACAATTCTCCTTTCTTAAACTCTTCAAACTTTAGTTGATCTATTATCGCATTTTCAACATCTTTAGGAAGATTAATATACTGTTTAATAAACTCAGTAAATGGGAACATATAAGGTTGTTTTAAATCTTAACTTAAAGAATAGTTAGCCAAATTTTGCTTGTCTAATCGGCAATTCCACCATTCCTTCTGAATATCTGCACCTATGGATTCATAAAATTTAACCGCTGGAGTATTCCAATCCAATACTTGCCAATCAATACGCTTTAAATCTTCCGACTTTGCCACTTCTATGATTTCATTCAATAATACTTTTCCGTATCCTTTTCCACGTTCAGATTGCTTTACAATTAAATCTTCAAGGTGCATTACTTTTCCTTTCCAGGTTGAATACTTATAAAAGTACAAGGCCATTCCTACAATATCTCCATTAGCTTCTCCAACTAAAGTATAAAAAAGTGGTAGATCAGAAAACCCATCTCTTAAAAGTGTTTCTTCTGTAACGATAACTTCATTTGGAGCTTTCTCATACTCTGCTAATTCTTTTATTAGCCCTAATATTTGAGGGATATCTTCTTTGGTTGCTTTTCTAATTTGCATCTTTTCTATTTCTGAGGGGTTTCTGGTTTAGGAGTCGTTGATGTTTCATCGGTATTAAAAATAGCAGATGGATGTAAAATCTCTTGCCACTCATACATATCAAATACATCTAATACTTGAGGAATTACATATGATATTGGTTCATACAATATACTTTCTTCTTTTACTTTTTCTGGAATTATATGAAATCCTCGATCTAACTTTTCTAACATTAATACACCTAAGCCTACTAATAAAAATGAACTTACAAACCCAAATAATAATCCACCAATTCTATTTAATATACCTAATGCAGCAATCTGAAATAATTTTGTGGCCAATTTACCAAGGAGACTAACACCCAAAACAACACTCGCAAAAATTATTACAAATGCAATAACACTTAAATATGTCTCATTAAGCTGAAGAATAGTTTGTAAAAAATCTCGAATTTTATCTAAGAATAATATCCCTGCTACAATCCCTCCAATTAAGCCCAAAAACGAGGCTGCTTCTAGGATTAATCCACGCCATGCTCCTTTTATCATTGCACCAATTATTGGTATAGCAATAATAATATCTAACCAATTTAATGTAGAGAGATTCTCCATAATGCTTATTATTTTAAAGATTGTGATAAATTTGCCTAAAAATAAGGAATTATTATGACTACTACCCATATAGAAGACAAATGGAATCGCTTAGTTAAATTCATGTCTAATCGATTTTCTGATGGAAGTGAAGAGATGGACTTACAAGCTATTTTATTCATTATTGGAATTCAAGAATTAGGAAAAGGGTATAAAGATTTCTCTAAAGAAGAGAAAATGGACCTTTTACATATTGCCATTTGTAAGCTTTTGTCTAAATACGGATATTACGAATTTGACAAAAAAGATGAAGATGGTTGGCCACATTATAACATCAATAAAAAAATGCCACCATTGAGTCCTAAAAAACAAGGTGAGCTCATGAAAGAAGCTGTTATCGCTTATTTTGAAGAGTCTCAAATAGAGTTTTAAATCAAAAAAAAGGTTCAGTACAATATGTATTGAACCTTTTTTGATTGATTAAATTTAGCAAGATTGGAAAAGTGTATATCTTGAACTCTATTTACTTTTGTATTAGAATATAGAAATCATGCAGAAAAAAATAGAAACCCAACACATTTATGCAGAACGCGTAAATCGGGTTATTGAATATATAAATACTAATTTACATGAAAAATTAGAGGTTAAACACTTGGCTGAAATTTCTCACTTTTCACCTTACCATTTCCATAGAATTGTGCGGGCTTTTTTAGGCGAATCAATAGGTGCTTATATAAGTCGTAGTCGTGTAGAAACGGCCGCTAAATTAATTCGATATTCACAACTTACAATAGAGGAAATAGCTTACAATGTTGGTTTTGAAACGCCGTCCTCATTTTCTAAAGCCTTTAAAAAGCATTTCGACGTTTCTCCAACGTATTATCGATCACATCCATCTTTTATTAAAACACAAATATCGAAACCCATTTACACAATGAATCTACCGAAGCCAAATATTGTTGAGAGAGGCAGATGTAACTGCCATTTATATTCGTTTAATTGGTGTTTATGGAAGTCATGATTATGCTTCAACCTCTAAAAAACTCTGGTCCTATATTCGCAAACATCAACTTTTTGGACCCCATTTAGAAACTATAGGTATTAGTCATGATGACCCAAAGGTAACGGAAGGCGTAAAGTGTAGATATGATGCCTGTGTTGTTGTTAATCAATCGGTAACTCCTGAAGGTGAAATTGGTGTAAAAACAATTCAAGGTGGAAAATTTGCTGTGTTCTTACACAGAGGAAGCTATTTTAAAATGCAGGAAACATTTGACTCCATTTTCTCTAAATGGATTATCGAGAATGAAATTGAGTTAAGACATGCTCCAATAATGGAAAAGTACTTAAATAACCCTTATGAAACTGCCGAAGAAGATTTGTTAACTGAAATCTATATTCCAATATAAAACTAAAAAGGCAAGAGGTTAACCTCTTGCCTTTTTAGTTTATTCTACGTTTCTCCACCATTTATCCGGTTTGGGTTCTACCTGATGTATATTAACCATTTCTCCTATTTTAGGTGAAATTACCGTTACATCTAGTTCTTCTGCTTTATTCGTTACTCGTCTTATCGGGTCTCTCCAATCATGCAAAGCTAATTTAAAAGCGCCCCAATGTATTGGAATCATTTTTTCTGCACGCACATCTTTCGCCGCTTGAGCCGTTTCTTCTGGCATCATATGAATTTCACTCCACAAATCATTATACTGTCCACATTCCATTAAAGCCATATCAAACGGCCCATACTTCTTACCTATCGCCTTAAAGTGTGAACTATACCCTGTGTCTCCACTAAAGAATATATTGGATGAATCCGATTTAATAATCCAACCTCCCCATAGAGTACTTCCACCATCTGTTAATCCTCTACCAGAAAAATGTTGTGCTGGGGTACATACAAATTCTATAGAATCTAATGTGGTTGTATCCCACCAATTTAATTCTTGAATTCTACTTTCATCTATTCCCCATTTTTTAAGGTGAGCACCTACTCCGAGAGGGACAAAAAATTGTTTTACTTTAGAGTTCAATTTCTTTATAGATTCATAATCTAGGTGGTCATAATGGTCATGAGAAAGAATTACGGCATCTATCTGTGGTAATTTTTGAATTTCAATTGGTAGCTCTTCACTAAATCTCTTATTCCCTAAAAACGGATATGGAGCTGGTACTTCTCCAAACATCGGGTCTATTAGAATATTCTTACCTTCTAATTGAAGTAAAAATGTTGAATGTCCGAACCAAACAAGATTGGTGAAATTTGTTGTTGTTAATGTTAACGAATCAACCTTTTCAACCGCTATATTTGAAACTGGTGTTGTATTTGGGTTTGGACCAATATAGGCTTTAATCATCCTATAAAAATTCCCAATACTCATATTTACACTTGCATTATTTGGATTCACAAACTTCCCGTCTTCATAATTATCCACTTGGGCATATTCAAGTTTCTGTTGCTTTGTGATTTTACCTCCAAACTGAGGGCTACAATTCACAAGAAAAACAGAAGCTATTACAACGAGTGTTATTATACTTATTGTTGTTATCATAATTTTCTTTGCTATTTTAAAAATCATTCTCATAGGGTATTGATTGACTAATCACTCTAGTGCTTAGTTAAATTTTTTTATGTAATCATTCTCCAAATCATATCAAAAGATTCATCAACAACGTTATGTTCTTCTAATTTGGATAAAGGTTTTGATTCGAGATATTGACTAAGACCTGATGTCATATTTGATAACAATACAAACATTAAATCGATGTCTATTGTTTTAATAAACCCCGCCGCCATTGCATCTTCAAAAAAACAAACAAATTCAGCCGAACCATCATCTATTTTCATCTCTTGAATCTTAGCATAATATGGCGAAGTCTTAAACTGCATAATATACTTAAAGGCCAAAGGTTCTTCTAGCATACTATATATATTACTGAGATACATAGATTTAAAAAATGTCTTAAAATCCTTGGCTTCATTAATTGTCTTAAGGTCGGAATGATACATTTTAGATTTTAAATGCAGGTAAAGCGCTACTATTAATTCATCTTTTGTATTAAAATGATGAAATAATGTACCGTTTGCAACACCAGCCTCTTTGGCTATTTTACTGGTTGGTGTTCCGTGAAACCCTTGCTCTACAAATAATTTAAGAGCAGCATTTAATATGATTTGTTTTTTATCCAAAATAATAAAACCGACTAATTACTCCACAAATGTAAATTAAAAATTTCAATTACTAAAATTTTTAATTTACATCTTTACTTTTTAAACCATTTTAAGAAAAAAGGCAATTTATTCTCTCTATATAAATAATAAGGTTCCTCTATCGCTCCAAAACTTTTATAAAAACGTTTGACACCTTCTATACTTGAGCCTTCAAAATCTACCAATTTAAGATTCTGATTTTGGCTTATAAACGTATGAATTGAAAAATGAGATGCCCCACATTTACGTCCTTCCTCATTTGATATATTTAACAAATAATAGGCGATGTCATTATCAACGATCCAAAATGCAAATTGTACGATTTCTGTTCCTTTAAACGAATAACTAAATCTTGCCTTCCCTGCTTTATGAACCTTTTTCATAATATCCTCATAAAACATCCATTCCGAGTCTGAAGGACTCATTCCTGTTAAATGGAAATATTTCTTCAGAAAATTTAATCCATCAACAAATGAATTATCATTTTTTAGAACGAGATGATTATCCTTGGCCTTTTTTAGATTACTTCTTAAAGATGAGCTTGGTTTCGCTTTTAAATAATCTTCAACATTGAGCATTAAATTAATCCGTTCAATATTTTTAGAAAAAATTGGCTGACGAGTAGACAATGCAATATACTTATAATGCAATTGTATAAATGTCTTTAGCTCTATAATATCAGCTTCGGTTGCATGACCAATTATATCTAGTTGCTGTACTAAATTGGGATTTTGAAGAAAGTTCATTCCGAATTTCCCTGATATTGGGAGTGGAAAAACAGCTCTATAGTCACCCCACACAAGTGCCTTCCAATTCTTTCCACAAACTATATCTAAATACCATATTTGGTTATATATACTTTGTGTACTTGACCTAGAAACACATTTAGCCCAATTATAGGCATCTATTTTTGACCTATGAATACATTTATACGCCACTTGGAGAGTTTAATTACAATTTAAGTGCTAAAAATAAGAAGTCGAAAGGACATATTTACTATTTTTGAAAAAAAAGACAACAACCATGTTAACAGGAATTTTACACGCACACACGTATTTTAGTTATTTAGTCGTTGCTATTATCGTTGTAGCTCTAGTTAAATCGGTAATGGGATTATCGAGTAAAACTTTTGGAAAAGGAGATATCAAAATTTCACTTTTCGCACTTATTTTCACACATATGCAAGCCCTATTCGGAATTGTATTATTTAGTCAACATATGAGTAATATGGGAAGCTATATGAGTGATCCAGTACTAAGAGAGCGATATGTAGAACATCCTATGATGATGATTATTGTTGCTGTTTTAGCTACTATAGCACATAGCAAATCTAAGAAAAGTACAGATGCTGCTAAGACTCAAAAGATGAGAACTATACTTTATGGTATATCGGTATTATTTATTGCTTTAAAAGTTCTTCCTTTCTGGATGTAATATACCGCAATAAATAATTCGTTATAATACCGGAGTATTTTAATAAAGAGGTGCAAGTTTGTATTTATTACAATAAATTTGCTAATCTAAACCACTTGTAAACTTCCAAATAGGTGTTATTTGGAAGTTTACGCGCTTATAACAATATAATAAATGGGGTTCGAATTTGATGAACATAAAAAAGAACGTGTTGTTCTTGTTGGGGTAATAACCCAAACGCAAAATGAAACTATTTCTAGAGAATATTTAGATGAGTTGGAGTTTTTAGCATTTACAGCTGGAGCTGAAACTATAAAACGTTTTCAACAACGATTAGATAAGCCTAATCCTAAAACGTTTATTGGGACAGGTAAACTCGATGAAATTAGTGTTTTTGCCAAAGAGAACAATGTAGACACGATTATTTTTGATGATGAACTTTCTGCTTCTCAGTTAAGAAACTTAGAGAATTTGGTTGAATGTAAAATTTTAGACCGAACAAATCTTATCTTAGATATATTTGCAGGAAGAGCACAAACTTCTCATGCCGTTACTCAAGTTGAACTTGCTCAATATCAATATTTATTACCTCGATTAACGCGAATGTGGACCCACCTTCAAAAGCAAAAAGGAGGTATTGGAATGAAAGGTCCTGGGGAAACGGAAATAGAAACGGATAGACGTATTATTCGTGAAAAAATTACCCTTCTAAAAAAGAAATTGGTTACCATTGATAAACAAATGGCAACACAACGAAAAAATAGAGGTCAATTAATTCGTGCTGCTCTAATTGGATATACGAATGTTGGAAAATCAACATTAATGAATATTTTAAGTAAGTCTGAGGTATTAGAAGAAAATAAACTATTTGCCACCTTAGATACTACTGTAAGAAAAGTGGTTATTAATAACCTTCCTTTTTTATTAACGGATACTGTAGGGTTTATTCGTAAACTACCTACACAATTGGTTGAATCTTTCAAATCGACTTTAGATGAAGTTAGAGAGGCCGATTACTTAGTACACGTTGTAGACATTGCTCATGAAAGTTTTGAAGATCATATTGAATCTGTAAACAAAATATTAAAGGATATTAATGCCCATGAGAAACCTACTCTAATGGTTTTTAATAAAACGGATATGTTTACTTACATTAAGAAAGACGAAGACGATTTAACGCCTGTACTAAGAGAGAATTTGTCTTTAGAATACTTTAAGGACACCTACAAAAGACAGTCTGATTTTGTTTCTATTTTTATTTCAGCAAGAGACCGTAGCGATATTCACCGCTTAAGAGACTTAATGTACGAAGAGATTAAAGAAATTCATCGTAAACGATTTCCTTATAACAACTTCTTATACTAAATAATACTAAACCACCTTTCAAACGAAAGGTGGTTTTTGTTTTCAGCAAATCTGGACAAGTCTTTATAGGTTTACCATTATACTTTTGTTTCAGTATTAATTCTAAAACAGTTTAATGATGAACAAAACAGTTAAAATTACGAGTTTACCAAAAATGAAATTAGCATATGTATCTCATAAAGGAGATTTTTCCAAAATTGGGAATGCATATGGAATGTTAATGCAATGGGCTGGAGCAAATGGAGTACTCAACCAGTCCAACACTAAAACCGTAACCATTTACCATGACGATCCGAAAGAAGTGGGGATGGAAAATGTGAGACAAAGCGCCTGTGTTACATTAAATACGTTAACGGAACCGGGACAAGGTATTGGATTAAGAGAAACAACAGAAGGTCAGTTTGCCGTAGGACATTTTGAAATTGACTTTACAGAATTTGAACAATCTTGGAATCTTGTTTTTTCGGAACTACAGATTCAAGGTTTCCAACATACTGGAGAAGATTGTTTCGAAATATATCATAATAATTTTCAAGAACATCCTCAAAAAAAATGCATTGTTGACATTTGTGTTCCTGTCAAATAAGTTTACCAATAAAAAAACTCACAATCTAGTGAGTTTTTTTATTTCCAAATTTTTCCTTCATCAGCTTATCACTAACACGGTCACCTATAAAACTAAATGTTTTCCTTCCTTTATCAGCCAAGGCAAATATCCAACCTACAAACGTCCAAATAATAAAATGCCATGAATCTATCGTAATGCTAACAATTAAAGAAACAACTATACAGACTGCTCCTATTGCCGCTAGATTTATAAATTCCTTAACTTCTTTAGAGTAAGCTTCTTTTTCTTTTTTGTCTTCAATAGACGCTTCTACTGATTGAGCTGAATCTTCAACAGTTTGTTCATGTACAAACTGGACTTGAAATATTGCATTTAAAGCTTTTGTGGACTCTAAACTAGCTTTATGCCCTTGCTCTATTCTTTGAATGGTTCTTACACTTAACCCTGTCATTTCTGCAAGCATTTCTTGAGACCATTGCTTTTCTAAACGAAGTGATTTTAATTCTGAAAATAATATTTTTGGATGTTCCATAATTAGGCTGATTTTAATATTACAAAAGTATAAATATTTCAACAAACATAGAATGACAATGTTATGACATTAACCCGACACACACCCTGACAATCACTCATTATCAACAACATAAACTACAAGTATCTTAAAACAATGCGTGATACAATTCTAATATATTAGACACCTTCACAATATTCAATCCATATTGTTCTGGATTATCTATCTTATTATAGGATGATAAAAAGATCTGTTCTAGTCCTAATTTCTCAGCTTCCATAATACGTTGATCTACTCTTCTGGATGGTCTTATTTCTCCATTTAAACCTATCTCTCCACAAAAAGCAATTTTATTCGTTAATGGCGCATCTTCATTGCTTGATAAAATAGCAGCTACCACAGCTAAATCCATACTTGGATCATCCATTTTAATTCCTCCTGTAAGATTTAAGAATACATCTTTGGCGCCTAAACGGAAACCACATCTTTTTTCTAATACAGCCAAAAGCATATTTAATCGCCTTGAATCAAATCCCGTAGCACTTCGCTGTGGTGTACCATAAACGGCTGAACTTACTAATGCTTGAACTTCAATTAAAAGGGGGCGTGCTCCTTCAACCGCAGATGCTATTGCAGATCCGCTGAGCTCAGAGGCCATTTTATTCAACAATAAATTTGAAGGATTGGAAACAGGTTCTAAACCTACCGCATTCATTTCATAAATTCCAATTTCATTGGTTGATCCAAAACGATTCTTTTGGGTTCTTAATATTCGATATACATATCTATTATCTCCTTCAAAGTTTAAAACAACATCAACCATATGTTCTAATACCTTTGGACCAGCAATTGAACCATCTTTAGTTAAATGCCCAATTAATACCACTATTGTTCCGGTCTCTTTAGCAAAACGCATTAATTCTGATGTACATTCTTTAACCTGACTAATGGTACCTGGCATAGCATCAATTAGTGGACTTTGTAATGTTTGAATTGAATCAATAATTAAGATATGTGGTTTTAACTTATTGGCTTGTTTTAATATTCTTTGTGTATCAATTTCAGTAAAAATCAAACAATTGTCTGATGTAGTTCCAATTCGATCAGCTCGTAACTTAATTTGCTTCTCACTTTCTTCCCCAGACACATATAATGTTGATAATTCTGGATTATTTAAGGCCAATTGAAGCATTAAGGTAGATTTACCAATACCTGGTTCTCCACCAAACAAAACCAAAGCTCCTGTCACTAAACCTCCACCTAATACCCGATTCATTTCAAAATCGGTTAATTGAATTCGTCTTTCCGAATTCATTTCTATATCTTTTATCTGTTTAGGTTTATTTTGCACAGACGAATCTGTAGATTTCACCCATTGAGGCACAGATGATGCCTTAGATGCTTTACCTGTAACTACAGTTTCTTCCACCAGAGTATTCCACTCTTTACAGAAATTACATTGTCCTTGCCATTTAGGAAACTCATTACCACAAGAACTACAAAAAAAAGCCGATTTGGTTTTTACCTTTGCCATATTAAAATCTTCAATCCAATAAAAATTACTTATCAAAAGTAACCAATTATTGCAGAGGTTAAAATTCTTATTCGTTTAAAAAACATAAAAGCCATTTCATAAATGAAATGGCTTTTATTCAATAAATATGATCTTTTAAAAACGTCTCCTATTATCATCGGAGTCTGTATCTATAAGTTTATTATATGGATCTACGCCTACCTCTTTAGGTTCTTGATCTACAATGAGCGTAATTTTATTATTAATCTCAGTAATCTTATGTTTTTCTAAATAAAGTTCCGTTTCGGTTTTCTTTCCATCAACATCCTTCTCTCCAAAAACTCCAATATCTATATAATCGGCTAACTTAACCGAATGTATTGGTTTTTTCATATTATCAGTTTGATAAGTTAACGAATCGGATTCATAATAACGTTTTCCTTTTTCGTTATTACGATACTTACTTACATTAAACTCTATGTCTACCTGATAAGTTTCATTCTCTAATGGCGTCGATTTAATATCAACTATTCTATTTCTATATAGAGTAATGGTTTCAAACATATCTTTAATAACATACTGTAAAGAATCTGGAGTGGCTTCTTTAATATAATCTACCATTTCTATAGATGTTGTATATGGTGGTTCCTGAAATTGAACTTTTTCCACATATTTTTTTAAAGCATTATTTAAATTCTTTTCACCAATATAATCGCTTAAAGCATAAAATACCAACGATCCTTTTTGATAACGGATATACCCTTGACCATCAAGATACATTAATGGTTTTTCACGTTTCCTCTCCCCAGAACGTCCTCTTAAGTATGTATCTAATGCACGTTTTAAAAACTTTCGCATTTTCTTCTCTCCATGTTCATGTTTTAATACTTGTAGAGATACATATTCAGACAAACTTTCAGACATCATGGTTGCTCCTAATACATCTGCTCCTATCACTTGGTGAGCCCACCATTGATGTGCCAATTCATGTACAGTAATGGCAAAGGCATAATCTACTCCACCTTCATCCGTTGTGTCTATATCGGCAATAAACCCAACCCCTTCAGAAAATGGAATTGTATTTGGAAACGATTGAGCAAAACTCCCACCTGTTCTTGGGAATTCAACAATTCTTACAACCTTATGTTGATATGGACTAAAATTATCTGAATTATAAGCTAAGGATGCCTTAATTCCATCAACCATATAATTCAGGTTATATTCATGCCCCTTATGGTGGTAAATTTCAATATCTACATCTCTCCATTTGTCTTTGTAAACATCATAAACACCTGAATTAAATGCATAAAAATTCAGAATCTTACTACTCATTTTATAGGTAAAATAACGTCTTCCGTTCTCTGTCCATTCCTTAATTAAAGATCCTGGTGCAATGGCAATTTGATCTTCGGAAGTACTTACGGTTGCTTCAAAGTCTATCCAATCGGCATCTTTAGATATATACGTATCTCCTAATGCCGTAGAATCTGATGGATGTGGTCTTAAATCATTCTTCGGTAAATCGTATTTTTTACGGGTTTCATCATCGGTCAACTCACTACTACTGCTATATCCGAATGATGGAAACAGTTGTGTATTATTCATAAATGTACCATTTCCTCTAACTGGAGAACGCTTACGTAAATACGTATTGCTCTTGTTATGCACTTTAAAATCAAGTGTCATTTGTTCACCCGGAAGTAATGCTTTATCTAAAGTATAAATATCAAAATTTTGAACCGTATCTTCAAGAGTCAAGCTATTTGCTCTATTAAATGTAAACGTACTTGGGTATCCATTATGGTTTAAGTATAACTCCTTAATCGCCTCATCTGTTTTGTTCTCTAATAAATACGAACCTGAAGCTTCAAAATCTTTAGATTTTGGAAATATATCAACATTGGTTTTCACCGAGATTATTCGAGGTTGTAGAGCATTTTCATATTGTTTATATTTCTTTTCCCATTCTACTTGAGATAATTCTCTTTCGTTTGCAGAACGTCTTTCAACCAATATATTATTGGTGTGGTAAATTTTATACCCCAAGGCTACAAATCCACATCCAACCACAGCCATAGAAAGAATAACTGGTTTTGTTAGTCTCCTTTTAGCAATAGACAATCGCTCTTTAAATGAGAAAGGTAAACCTCTAACCCAAAATAAACTGGCAACAATGAGCAATAATATCCCATCTAATAACCAATAAAACTTATGTGCAAAATACATGGGTAATCTAGATCCGTATTGGTTCATATCAGAAAATGCAAACCCCGAATCTTGGTTATAACGGTATATATCTTGCTCAATTCCAATTTGCGACAATAATGGCAACCCTATTAAAAGTATTAATAAAATAAAAAGTCCTACAAACTGATTTCTAGCTAAAGTTTGTATAAAAACAGCTAACATAGCCCAAATCATGTAGTGAATAAAGCTTATTCCATATAATTCAAATAAATAATGTCCTAATTCAAAATTATAATATCCTTTATATATTTGAAAACCAATTCCAGCTATCAGAATAATAAATAGCAATAAAATTTGCATACGTATTAAAGTGATAAATTTAGATAGTAATAAACTCCAATTAGGGATTGGTGTTACATCTATAAGATGGTTCACATTGTATGTTCTGCTTCTGTGAACCAGCATCCCTGCGTATAAGAATGTTAAAATATTAATAAATAAGGTAAATGCACCTGCCGGCAGGGATAACATCTGCCAGGTTACGGGTAAAGTAGTTGTACCGAACATTTCACCTAACGAAAATGACATAGAAACAAGTACAATCAATCCAACTAATAATATAGCTCTAAATGGCCAACTTCGTACAATATATTTGTATTCTATTTTAGACGCTCTCCAAGTTGCTTTTAAACGTTCTAAAAATGAAAAATCATAATTTACTTTAGGCAATTCAATTCTTATTATTCCACCAAAATTTTGCTTAATTAAACGTTCTCCTTTAATCTTTTTAAAGCTTAATTTTAAAGCATTTTGACTAAAAGAAAACTTTCTATAGGATAGAAAGAAAATTAATGCAGATATTCCTAACCATAATAAACGGTTATATATTACTACACCCTTTATAGGTAATAATAGTTCATTTTGTTCAGATAATGTCCAATACCTTGTATGAAACATTCCAGCTTGAGCTCCGTACGGATCCAACAAAGCAGCTATAAAACGATTATCTGGATCACTTAAAGTACTTTCTAAAACAGCCTGAAACAGCATTAATAAAACCACTACAATAAACCCAGCTGTTATATTACGTGTAAACGTTACGACTGAAAATACGATAGACCCAAACAATAATATATTAGGTATTATATAAATCAAATATGTTTGAATATACGCTGCAACATTAAAATCTACGATTAAATCTGGATTGGTTCCTGGTAGCCTAAACCCAATAACCATACCTATTCCAATGGCAAGAATAATAATAGTAGTTACTAATATTGAACTTAAAAACTTGGCAAAAAGGTAATTGGCTTTGGTAAAGGGATAAGAATATAATATGCTATGCATATTCGATTTATAATCTCTATAGGTTGATACACCTACAATAGATGGTAAAAAGAAGAAAATTAACACGGCAATACCATTAAACAACCCTGTAATTCCGATAGGTGAATTGGCTTTAGAAGCCGAACTTGTACTTACCGTTAAACTATCAAATATTCCAGCAGCAGAAGATGCTGCAAAAATCGCTAACAAAAAGAAAATGGATAGGTATATGTAAAATGCGGGTTTCTTAAACCAGTATTTTAGCTCTTGTTTAAAAATTGTAACAAACATAAAATATAGGTTTAGGAAACTAAATTGGGTTGATCTTCTTTTAATGCAATATAATATACATCATCTAATTGTGGAGCTACAGAAATAAAGTCCTCACTTGGTTTATCCGTTGCATATACACGAACAATTAATGTATTATCTTGTGTATAGCTTGTAGATAGCACGTTGTATGTGCTTTCTATACTTTCCAATTGCTCTCGGGTAATTTCAATCGTCCAAATTTGTCCCTCAATTGCTTTAGTAGAATCTTTAGGAGTAGTTTGCATTAGAATTCTCCCTCCATTTAGTATGGCCATTTCGTTACACAATTCCTTTACGTCATCTACAATATGAGTAGAAAATATTACTGTAGAGTTTGTCCCTACTTCTCTTAATACATTAAGAAAACGATGTCTTTCCGCAGGATCTAACCCAGCTGTTGGTTCATCTACAATGATTAATTTAGGGTTGTTTAATAAAAGCTGAGCAATTCCAAAACGTTGTTTCATTCCTCCAGAATATCCAGCAACATGTTTTTTTCTTACTTCGTATAAATTTGTTATTTCTAAGACTTCTTTAATTATTTTTTCACGATCAGATTTTGACCCTATTCCTTTTAATGTC
>CBDEVQ010000055.1:0-137514 GCA_965243605.1 Flavobacteriales bacterium | reverse complement strand
TTTGACAAAAAGAAAAAATGAAATTCCAAGTCTTAAAAACAGCTGAAGTAAAAACCATTGGAACATTAACTGAACAAACAAAAAAGATTCTTTTTGTAACCCATGGACATGGACAATTGGTTGATTTTTTTGGTAAAAAACTAGAGTGGATTCAACATCCCGACTTGTTCATAATATGCCCTGAAGCTTTAAACCGATTTTATTTAAAAGGGTTTAATGGTCGTGTTGGTGCAACATGGATGACTTCTCAATTTAGAGACGATGACATCGTTGATAACCATTTATACTTAAACTCCCTTTTAACCCAATGTAAGGCAACTGCTCCCAAAGCAGAATTGCATTTATTAGGGTTTTCTCAAGGTGCTCAAACTATTTCTAGATGGGCATTTTTCGAAAAACTTAACTTTGCATCTATTTGTTTATGGGGCGGACGACAAGCTCACGATGTAGAATGGACAGCCTATGCAAAGAAATCTGCAACTATTCCTTTTGAGTTACGAATGGGTGATGATGACGAGTATTATGGAGAAGAAAAAATTACAGATTGGTTAAACCAATGGAGATCAAACAATACCAGATTTAGATTTAAACTGTACAAAGGTAAGCATCGCTTAGAGAAAAAGGAACTCAAGAATTATGCAAAAGATATTCTTAAATTAGCAGAGATAGACTCTAATTCGAAATAATATAACATTAAAAACACAAGTCTATGCTTGTGTTTTTTTGTTAACTAGCCATGTTATTATATGAACAATAAAGATCGTATTGTTATTCTTCCATTTACAGACTTAAGTCTGAATAAAGAATATGAGCATTTTAGTGATGGAATTACTGAAGATTTAATTAATGCCCTATCTAAAATAAATAACCTTGATGTTATCTCACGTACGTCTTCATTTTATTATAAAAACCACGCTTCCTCCATTCATGAGATTGCAAAGAAATTAAAGGTAACACTGGTATTAGAAGGAAGCATACGTATTCACAATAATATCATTCGTATTACCATTCGCCTTATTGATGCCACAGGTGATTTACACATTTGGTCAGAAACCTGGGAAAGTTCAATTGAACATATCTTTGAGACTCAAGATAAGATTAGTTTAATAATTGCAGATAAATTACGAGAGCATATTGGTCATTTTGAAATTGCCGATGAATTCTCAAATTATCAAACCAATAATTTAAAGGCTTATGAACATTACTTAAAAGGGAAATATTATACTCAAAAATGGAATCCTACAGACCTTAAAACAGCGATAACACATTACGAAACGTCCATTTCTATGGATAGTAATAATGGGATGGCCTATATTGGTCTTTCGGAATGTTATACCGTTTTATCGGGGCTTGGCTTACATCCCATTGCCGATTCTTGGGATAAAATCAATCAATTTACACAAACTGCCTACGGGTTAAATCCTGAATCTCCAGAAGTTCATTTTTCATTCGCTAATATTCGTTATTGGACAGAAATGGATTTAGGGGCAGCATATACTTCGGCTTGTAAGGCTATAGAAATTAAACCAAATTATGCCAGAGCACACCAGTTTATGGCACTACTATTTGCCGTATTACATAAAAAAGATAAGGCTATAGAACATATTTCTATAGCCTATAATTTAGATCCTTTATCTAATGAAGTCACATTTTCTTTAGGGTATATCTATTATATGTTTGAAGAATATGATCTATCTATTCAATGGCTAGACCGTACATTAATTAACAACCCAAACAACACGCTAGCACATTCCATTAAATGTTGTTGCTTACTTAAACAAAGTCGCTATTCCGCGGTAATCCAGTATTTTGATCATATTTCTGAACCCAATATTTCCATTTTAGAAGAAGATAAATGTGGTTTAATTGCAATGGCTCATCTTTTAAGTAATAATCTAGACGCATTTAAGATCTATAAAAATAAACTTATTGATATCACAAAATCCAATTCTCCTCGTAGAGCCTTTGGGTTTCTGTTTTTAATCTACGTTTTAGAGCAAAATTATGACGCTGCTTTTAATATGTTAAACCCTAAAACTGGGCATATGTCATCGTTATTAATTATGTTATACAATGATCCTCTTGCTTTTGATCTTAAAAAAGATCCGCGCTATAACGCCATACAACAAAAGCTTTTTAATATTGATCTGCCCATTACAAAAGGGAATACAAAAGCGTTAATGGATGCCAAAACTCGTGAAAGGTCTATCATTAAACTGACTAACTATCTTACAAAAGAACAACCGTATTTAAATCCCGACATAACTTTAAGAGCTTTAGCGAAGTTGGTAGACATCCATCCAAACCAACTGTCTTGGCTAATTAACTTTCAGTACAAGAAAAACTTTAAAGAATTTATTAACTCTTATCGTGTAGAGCATTTTAAAACTTTAGTACAAAATTCAGATAAACAATCGGTGTATTTAATAGGATTAGCTTATGAAAGTGGGTTTAATTCCAGAACGGCTTTTAATTCCTTCTTTAAAAAGCATACAGGGTTTACACCAACCCAATTTTTAAAGTCGCTTAGTTAACATGAACTAAGTCATTTCTTTTCATCATTACCCCATAAAACCATGCGCCTAAAACATACATCAGTACATCTATTAAATCGGCCGTATATTTCATTGAATAAATCGGTAAAAGGAATTCAAATAGTACACTATAAAAAACAGCTTCTCCAAAAATAAGCCGACCAGATAACTCTATATTTTGATCTCGTTTTAAATACCTAAGAATACAAATGGTTAAGGTTAGAATAATCGGTAAGCATAAAAAATCGTTAAAATTATACCGTATAAACGATGGGAATCTAAACCACTGAGTTACTCTATCGATTCGTATAAGAATATACAGACAAACACAGGTTACAAAATAGAATTGGAATACAGGTTTAAAATAAAACATCATCAAATTATGCGCTTAAAAATGCGACGATCATAGAAAATACACTTGATATTACCCAAAACACCCACACGGTAGAGTAAATCATATGAAAAATAATTCTTACCAATAAGAATCGATGATTTTTTAAATGCGCCAAAGATTCATCCAGCTTATCGCGTTTATCTACTTTAGGGCGTTGCTCTATTTTTTGTTGTTCTTGTTTTTGGATTTCTTTTTGAGAAATTGGCTGATGGCATTCTTCGCAATAATCGTGTTCAGAATTCCAATATCCACAATGAGTACACTTAATTTCAACTTGTGCTTTTACCATTTTACACTAATCATTTAATGAGTGTGTAAATCTATAATCTAAATGCGTTACAGATGTTCTAAAATGTAAAACGGGACACTTTAATGTTATATTTAGTTTGCAGAATTATTTCACATAACAAATTCCATCTAAATTATTTGTAACATACAAATGATTATAACCTTCTTCGGGCTCTGTAGTTATCATAAGGTCACCAATACCGTATCCTGTCATGGTATGTCCGTGAGTAATACTTGAAAAAGCAGAATGTAACACTAAAGGATAGACCTCTCCTTCTTGAATAGAATAATCACATTTTTTATTCTCTACCAATGATATAATCTTAAATTTCTCACCTTTAATATTAATTCCTTTTACAATAATAACCTTAGAATTTTCAGTTGGTTCAATATCAATAATACGAATAGGTTTACTTTCAATGATTTGAAAATTATACAAAACACCAAATAATATAACACTAAACCTTAATAAATGATTCACTTTCATATTTGTATTTTAATGCATTATAATTTTAAAGCTTCCAACTAAATCTACTCAACTCTCTTGGTTTGTATAGATTTACCTTGAATAAGGTAAAGAAACACATTAATTACGAGACTTATTAAAACTGATAAAATAAGATGTTCTGTAATATATTCCTCACATATTTCATTTGTATATTGTGAACGAAATACGCCCCAATAGATAAGTGGAATACAAACGATAGAATAAATAATTTGTTTGGTGGTAATACGTGGTCTCATTTGTTAATTTTATATAATATTAAAGCTCAAAAATAGAACAATTTTCTAAATCTTAAAACATTCTAACTACCAACCAGATAACATCAAAAAAACAAGGGTATAAGTTCTTCAACTTATACCCTATCACGCTAAACTAAACCAAGAAAAAAAACACTACATATTTTTAATCTCTTTTACCACTTCATCTGTGGTAAATACATGACTTGCTATCATTCTGAAATTAACCAGAGCAGCTTTATAGCCATCCATTCCAGGAAGTACTGCAGCCGCTGTTGCATCTTTTACAACAGAAACTTCAAATCCTGATTCTACTAAATCTCTCATATGAGATTCTGTACATAAATTTGCAGACATTCCTGCAAGTATAACTTTACTATACCCATGCTTACGTAATTGCAAGGCTAAATCATTCGATTCTGGACCATAGACTTTATGAGGGTTTGTAACCACTACATTATCGCCGTCGATATATTTTTTGTATTGGTTTAACCAATCTGCTCCAGAATTTTCAAATCCATCTGTTTTAATAACATCTGTACGATCAAACATTCCTATTTTATGCATTAACGCTTCTAATGCGCCTTCTATTTTCCAATCGTGATCGTGTTTATAATAGTAGTGAGGAGAAACAAATACTTTAATATTTTTTTCTTTTGCAACCTTAAACAATTCTTCGATATGATCTACAGTATTATTAGCCATTACACTTTCTCCAACAACACCCCATGTTACTCCATTTGGGCTTAAAAAATCATTTTGTGGATCTGTAATTACAAT
Organism: Flavobacteriales bacterium; assembly: GCA_965243605.1. Classification (GTDB taxonomy): domain Bacteria; phylum Bacteroidota; class Bacteroidia; order Flavobacteriales; family CAJXXR01; genus JBMYYR01. Next base: position 132,777 of record CBDEVQ010000055.1, on the reverse strand, counting down.
GGCCGTTTGGTTATCTACTTTAAAGCCAGGGTCGGGTAATTGTGCCATACCCATCGTTATTCCAACAACCGCAGTTGCTAGGGTTAATATTATCTTTTTCATAACAATTTTGGTTTAAAAGACCGTTATAGAACATAACGATCAATTTAATTTTTATAACTCTACAGATTCAGGGAAATCAATTTCTACCTGCGTTAAATTATGAAGGAAATTCATAACGGTTTTATCCCCTACCAATACGATAAGATCTACCATACTTCCTTTTGTATATCCTACTTCAAAAAAGGCATTTAGTGTTTCCGAATCTACTTTTCCTTTATTTTCTGCAACCGATTTAGACATTTTAGAAAGTGCATCTAATTTAGAATCCCAAGATGAAAATCCTTGTCTTAATTCAATGGCTTGCTCATCGGTAAATCCGTTCATTTTAGCAATAGCTGTATGTGCCGATTGACAGTATCTACATTCGTTTGCTTGACTTACGGCTAAATTAATGACTTCCTTTTCTTTGTTAGAAAATGATGTTTTACCACCTTGAAATTGTAGGTAATTTCCCAAAGCTGTGTCTGAATAAGCCATTGTGGCGTATAAATTTGGTACAAACCCTACTCCTGCTGTTAACTTATCAAATATTGCTTGATTATTTGCGGATACTTCGGCCTTAGCTGGTACATTAAATCTTTCCATTGTCTTTGTATTTAAGTTGTTAATTAATCTTTTTGACAATGCAAAGATGCGGCATAATGGGCGTTAAGAACTAGGTCAGTTTTCCCGAAAGGTTGGCAATTTATCCCGATTGAAGGGTTTTCTTATATTCTGATGGTGAAACGCCTTGTTGTTTCTTAAAAAATCGACTAAAAGCCTGAATGTCTTCGTAACCGATTTCGTATGCTACTTCTTGTATTTGCATATCGGAATAAGACAATAATCGACGGGCTTCTAACATACGGCGTTCTTTAATATACTGTAATGGGCTTTTAGAATGTATTTTAGAAAATATATTTGATATGGTTTTAGGCGATTTATTTAACATCGCTGCATATTCTGCAACAGTATGTTTGGTTTTAAAATGTTGCTCAACTAAAAAATTAAATTCTCTTATTAAATTATTATCCTTCTCTGGAGGGTTTAATAAAGCTTGCGTTTTATAAAGGCGTGTACAGATAATTAGATACCGTTTTAGCATCATTTGCAACATTCCTATTTGTAGATTATCAACCTGTCCCATTTCTATGGCAAACATTTTCCAAAGGGTTTCAAAATGATCTACCTCTTCTTCAGGTATAGTAATAATTGGCAATTGAGAAGCTCCAAAAAACAAAATTCCTTTACAACTAATCTCATCATCGTGATCTATAATACAGTAAAACGATCGATTAAAACGTATGAAATGGGTTTGTCCTTTCTTTTCAACCTTAATGTTATGAAATTCAGTAAAAAATACGATTTGGTTTTTATGAAAACAATGTCTTTTTCCATCCACAATAAATATATTGTTGTCTTCCAAAAACCAAAGGACTGTCAAACTTCCAGGTTCGGGGTTATTAAAAATATAACAATCAGATTGTTGTAATACTCTTAATTCTAAAAATTCGTCTGTTGTCCCTTTAAATCTCATAAATTAAAACCAAATCCAAGTATTATTCATTCATTCGTAGTTGAGTATCTGCCTCTAAAAATGTTTTAATAATCTTAACCGAACTATTAATAATATCCTGCATATTATTCACATCTAAAACCTCTATTTCATCATTTACTTCATGATAATGGGCATGGGTTTCAAAGTCGTAGCTTGATATTGTATGACATGGTACATTATAAGCTTCATAAAACGGAACATTATCTGATCTATAATACAATTGTAATTCCTCTTCCATTTTAAAAGGCTTAACAAAATCACGACCAAGGACCTTATTCATTTCAGAGGCACAATTAGACAATTTATTCCCCGTTAAAAAGACAGTATTTGCTTCCTTAAAAAAACGTGTTCCTATCATTTCAAAGTTTAACATATAACTTAACTCATAAGATTCCTCTTTTAAACGTTTTGCTAAATGTGTAGATCCAATTAATCCTTTTTCTTCTCCTGTAAATAAGGCAACAATAATATTTTTATCAAACGATTCTTTTTTTAACTGCCTTGCAATTTGCAAAACAGAAGTTACACCACTAGCATTATCGTCAGCTCCATTAAAAATATGATCTTCAGTTGTTGCATGTTCACCTAAGTGGTCTAAATGTGCACCAAGTAATATATAGTCCTTTTTTGGATTATAGTCACCTATTACCCCAACTATATTATATGATAAATCCCCTTCTACTAAAACAGTATCCTTATAACTTCCATTAAATAATGGCTTAATTTTATTCTTTTTCAGATAATCCTCAACGTATTGAGCGGATATAGCATACCCTTTTGTTCCTGGCTCACGACCTGCACATTGATCTGAAGAAAGTACCGATAACACACTGTATGTTTCTCTTGTCGACTTTTGTATTTCATCTGGTATTTCTACAGCAAATTGGCTTGATTTACAAGCAATCATTAAGAACAATCCACAAACTAAGTATATACTTTTTTTCAACAACATCACTTTTCAATTACACGTTAATACATATACGTTAACCGTATTCTATTTAATCATTTCTAAAAACTCCTCTTCCGTTAAAATGGTAATCTCTAAATCTTCCGCTTTCTGACGTTTAGAAGGTCCCATTTTATCTCCAGCCACTAAATAATCTGTAGACTTAGAAATAGAAGATACATTTTTTCCACCAAAATGTTCAATTTTAGCTTTAAGCTCATTTCTACTTAAAGTATGAAATACTCCAGAAACAACAATTTTCTTTCCTGATAACACTTGGTTTTCTGAAACCTCAACGTCTTTAATTTCAGACTCTAAATTTAATCCTAAAGACTTTAACTCTTCCATATAAAGAAGGTGTTCTTCTTTAGATAACCACTCCGTTAACGTTTCAGCAATTACATCTCCAATTTCATCTATATTCTGAAGTTCTTCTAAAGTTGCCGATTTCATTTTTTCGAAACTTCCAAAGTGTTTAACCAATACTTTAGCTACATTTTCTCCAACATGTCTAATTCCTATGGCATACAATATTTTCTCAAATGGTTGCTGCTTAGAGTTTTCCACACTCTTTAAAATGTTTTCCACACTTTTCTGTTGAATACTTACCTTGTTACGGTCTGAAATTCGACTAAAAACTTTCTCTAAGGCCTTATTTTTACTCGGAAACAGCTCTATTAAACCCTCAAGGTGTTCATCTATAAATTGATAGGTTAAAATTGTTGATAACTTTTCAATATCTACCAAATCCCCCATAAACAATGTAAGAAACTGGTTTAAAGAGATATACCCAAAAAGGTCTGATTCTTCTATTTCAACATAATTCTTAAGTCCTTTAATAACCTTCTCTTTTTTCTTCTCCGGAAGCTGGTTAAGGAAGACATCTGACTCTAAACGACTCCAAGTTAAGCTCGTAAAATCTACTGATTTTAAGTCTTTCGCATTTAACCCTCCCAATTCTAAGGCATAAATGGCTTTATCTAAAGGAATTTGTAACTCTCCAAGGTATTTAAACCCACTTTCATCATTAGTTACATATCGGCTTAATCCTATTAACTCTTCCTCATATTTATGTAGATGGTAAAAATCTACTGGGTTTTTAACATAGCCATTCTCAAACAATAGTTTAATTTTCTCTGAACCAAGCCCTTCTATTTTCATAGCTTTTCGACTTACAAAGTGTTCTAAACCTGTTAATATCTGAGGAGAACATTCTTCTGAATTTACACAGTAATGATTGGCCTCACCTTCATTTTGTATTAAAGTAGAATTACAGAATGGACAGTTCGTAATATACGAAACCGGCTTCGCATCGTTTTCTCGTTTAGATTTTAATACCCCCGTTATTTTAGGAATAATCTCTCCTCCTTTTTCAACCCACACCCAATCGTTTTCGTGTAAATCTAACTCTTCTATGATTTGAGCATTATGTAAGGATGCTCGCTTAACCGTTGTTCCTGCAATTGAAACGGGTTTTAAGTTGGCTACTGGTGTTATGGCTCCAGTTCGTCCGATCTGATAATCAATACTCAACAATTGAGACAATTGCCTTTCGGCAGGGTATTTATATGAAATGGCCCAACGTGGTGATTTTGCTGTAGATCCCAATTCTTTTTGATCGGCAATATTGTTTAGTTTAATAACTATACCATCAATCTCAAAGTTTAAATCTTTCTTTTTCTCTTGCCAAGATTCTATATAAGCCCATACTTCATCAATATTATGGCATTTTTCGTAATAGTTCGGAACTTTAAATCCTGCCTGCTTTGCAGCCAATAAATCGTCTAAATGAGATTCTTTAAAGTCTTCCTCTGCTTTTAATGAATATAAAAAGCAATCTAAAGGTCGAGTTGCTACCACCCCACTATCTTGCATTTTTATGGTTCCCGATGCAGTATTTCTTGGGTTAGCAAACGGTTCTAATCCTTTTTGTAGTCGTTCTTCATTTAACGCTTTAAACCCATCCAGTTTCATGATAACCTCTCCTCTTATCTCAAAACGATCTGGATAATCCTTTCCTCTCAAGATTAGAGGAACACTAGAAATGGTCTTAATATTTTCTGTAATAACATCTCCTTGTACACCATCCCCACGGGTAGTTGCAGATACTAATATTCCATTTTCGTACAGTAAACTTACTGCGGCACCATCGTATTTTAATTCACAGATATATTCAACCTGTTCTCTACCTGTTAATTTCTTGATACGCTCATCAAAATCCAATAATTCCTCTTTGTTATAGGTATTCGCCAAACTTAGCATAGGGAATAAGTGCGGCTTATTATCAAAATTTTTGGTAATGGTTCCTCCAACACGTTTGGTTGGTGAATTTTCTGAAGCAAATAATGGGTATTCTTCTTCTAATTTTTGTAATTCTTTCAGCTTTTGATCAAAATCGTAATCCGAAATATCAGGTTCATCAAGAATATAGTAATTGTAATTATGCTCGCGCAATTCTTCTGTAAGCTGATCTATTGCTTCTTTCGGGTTAGATGTCATGATTGATCTGTTTTCTGAATTTGAAATAACGAAATTAAGGAATGTAGACGACATTCGCTAAATCTAATTCTGGCAATTCACAGTTTTATTCATATAACCTATACCCGTATAATATACCTTGAATACAATCAAGAATTTTCACCTACATTTTAAAAATACAGAGCTCTAATTAAATTATATGAACATTCGTTACTAATCAGACAACTGATTTTTATTTTGTCGTAAAAATCATCGATACTTTATAAATTAAATTGTCCGAAAATGAATCTTGAGCATAAGCACCATATCTTCCAAAAACCCCGACACCAAATCCTAAATAGCCCATATTAATATAATTAATTCTTAAAATATTATCTAGAATTAATCCCGATTCCAAGAAGCCTTTAGACATATCGCCTTTATAGGCTTCAAAGTTATGGTCTTCTTGGTTATCCAATTTACTCCATCCCATATTTTGGACTACACTCAACTGCGGTTTAAACTTTTCGGTTTTAAACAATAGAGACCCAAAATTGTGTCTAATAAATACATGGGCATAGGTATTAGACATAAATTCATAAGGTGTAGCGGTTTGAAACGTTCGTGGCACAAATATCTGAAGGCTTTTATCTAAACTTCCTTCTCCAGAAAACAATAACGGTGCGGGCAATTCATTAAATACTTTTCCCGTTTCTATGGTTGTTTGTGTTTTACCAATGTTCTTCCAATACCAGCTATAATCCATTTTAAACTTAAAGGCTGTTAAATTATAGTCGTTATCAAACCTGCCTTTTTCCATGGTTTTAAAAGCTAAAGATAAAACGGGATACTTTGTACCCATACTTATACGCTGATTCGCCGTTTGTATGTATTTTTCTTTATAGGCAAATCTTAAATTCACACCTAACGTTGTCGTTTTTAATGGATTTAAAAGTTCTCCTTTATACGTATATGGATAACGTGGTGTAAATTCATGTTGTGCAATTTGAAATTCCGATTGTAAGTATTTAAACATTCTCGTTTTAAATGAAACGTCCATCTGTTTAAGTCTATTCATTTCTGATACAATAAATTCACGTTGTGAAAATACTCTAGCCCCAAGATTTCGATTATAAAACGTTCCAAAATCTTGTACATCGTCTTGGTAATTAAATCTAATTTGAGATTCTTTATCCTTATTAAGTTCTATGGTTAAAGAGGCTCCATGTTTACTTTTTTTGTCTTTAAATCCGTAGGCAAAATACCCTCCTAATTTAAATGTTTTAGATAAAGAATCTCCGGTATTCACACCTAAGCCTATTCGGAAACCTTCATGTAAATTGGCTGTCAACACATTATTTAAGTCCAATTCTACATATTTGAAATCTACAATACCTTGAGCTAGATTTTCTGATAATTTTATAAACGTATCTAATTTGTATTCTTCACCTAAACTATCAATAACAGTATAGGTTGTTTGTTCTTTAGAATTTAACTCTATTGGACGGTGGGAGTTCCAATATATGGGTTCTTGTTTGGTTGCTAAAGGTGAAATTTTCACTTTATCTATAGAAAAATCTTTACGGTTAAAATCTTCGTTGAGCTTTACTTTAGATATATAGCTTTTACCATCTACTCCTATTTGTACATCTTTAGATGGATATTCTTGAAAACGTAAGGTATAGTTCAATTGTTCAGGAAACCATTCTCCTGAGTTTAACTTTGTATATTTTTGTTGAATTTTTAAATTAATCTTTCCTTTTTCATAAGGTTCTGCAATTACATTTTCTATGGCATATCCATTTGTATTGACATAGAGTAACCCTTTTAAACCATCAAAATTCTTACCTTTTCTGGGGTAATAGTTTATTACAAATGTTGTATCCGTTTCATGATATAGAGTATCCCGTAAATAGTACTGATATTTTTGTAAACTCCTATTACTTATTGGGTTTAAATAATTAACATCCAAAAAGGAAATTATGTCGTTGTAAAAAGAAAAAGGTTGTAAATCAGTTGCTAACGAGGTAAATGATGGATTCTTTATTCCAGAAAATCGAGTTGCTAAAATGGTTTCTTCTGAGTAATTAGGCGACATATATTTACGTTCGGTAATGGATTCCGAAATTAACATATGCCCTCCATTTAAAACGTCATCCATTCCCTGTTTAAGGCTATCTGCATCTTGTGAATCTCCATAAATAAAATCATAAATTACTTTATTATAACATTCATATTTAAAGGTATTAAGATGCTCTGGATTATGTTTTGCCTTATTTTTAATGACCTGTCTTATTATTCTATACGCTGGATTCTCTTTCGCTGTTAACTCTACCAAGTCTAGTTCATTCTCATTAACGTCTAATTGTATGATAATGTTTTCTGTGTTAGATTTAATATGTATTTGTTTTGTTTTATACCCAACATAAGAACATGTTAAAGATGTAATTTCAGAATAAGACACCGTAAATCGACCATCAATATCAGTCATTACACCCGTTTTATCGGTGTTTACAATAAGGTGAGCAAAAGCAAGAGGCTCTTGTGTTTCAATATCAATTACCTTCCCACTAAGCGTCGTTTGGGCATTCAGTTTATTAGGAATAAAACACAAAAAACAAAGAATACAAAAAAACCTAAACCATTGGATAGAATCCAAAGAAATCTTAAAAAACATAAACATAATATTATTTCATACCAAATTAAGTTATACAAACTTAACCGAATATAAAGTAAACGTTTAAATTAAACATTATTTTATCATACAGGTCTTTTATATCTTAGTAATAAATGTCCTAACGTTGTTTATAGCATTCATTAAAAGCGTATTAATTATTAAAATACCCATCTTCAATAAAGATAACATCATTGGTATCTTTAGTATTATAAAGAGTAGCCTCAAATCGCCCTTCTATATGTTGGTAAGCTTGTCCATTACTGTCCACGCCTATTTCATAACGCGTTAATTCAACAAAAGCACTATGACCCTTGCATTGGTATGCTTTTACATTTTTGTACCCAATTATCTTTCTTAAACGAATAAAGTTAAAGGCATAATTATGATAAGAGATTTCATGATTTAACGTATCTTCTTGAAACGTAAAATAATATGGATTATCTACTTCTGGTGTTTTAAGTCCCATTTTAATAGTTGGCATATTATCATCATTTTCATACGATGATATTTCAATCGCCTCAGAATACGTGCCATATCCTATAGAGCATCCATCAGCCGAACCAAATAGCCCTGGACTTCCATTATTAGAACTACTCTGCCAAAGTTCTCCATTCATATAAAACGACAAGGTATCATCTCCAAACACTCGTTTTTCTTCTTTTTCAAAAAGACTACAACTTATTAGAAATACACTAAATATTAAACTTAAAACTTTGACAGATCTCATACAATGATTAATTTTTTATTTAACAATACTTAAAATACGATTGGCAGAACACATTTAACTCGAACAGGCTTTCCATCCTTTATTCCAGGAAGCCAAACCGGGAAATGAGAGACCACTCTATGCACTTCATTATTTATTTCTTCTGATAATCCTCTAATAATTTTCGGTTCTGTTATCTCTCCATTTATTTCTACCATAAATTCAACATAAACCTTACCAATACGTTTTCCATCTTTTAAAAACAAATGATTTAATTCTTTAACTAGATAAGATTTAAGACTATCCGTTCCACATTGAAACTCAGGCTCAAGATCAACCTGATTAAACATAAAATAATCGACTTCTTTTTTATGATGATCTTCTAATGGATATTCTCCCATTATGAACATATACGTAGAATCTGGCTCATAGGTAATAATTTCACATTTTGACCAGACTGAATCTTTATCTTGTGCATTTGTAGGTGTAGTCCATAAAAACAATACTGAAGATAAACCTAGCATTTTTATAGTCAGACTCACTTGAGTACTTAAGTCGTCAGAAAGTTGAGAATTATGAAAACGGCCACATATTTTCCTTCCATTTTGTTGATCTACAAAATCTTTAATTTGCTTGGTGTTGTGTTTTGTGAAATCAATGACTGTTTTTTCACACACATCACAATAACGTCCTTTGTCTTTTGGAGACATAGTACCCCAATATTCAGCACATGGATTTGGAATATGTATTTTCATTGAAATTTATTAGATATTTTTTTTTATTACTTTATACAAATATGATAAAAATAAGCAATATAAAAACCTGTAAAACAATGTATTTAATCAACATCCTCAGACATTTGAATTGTACGCTCTTCGGCACTTGCATCAACATCTAAACTTTCAGAGCTATTTACTATTAACATATTAATTTCTTCCTTAAACGCAGAAACAATATCAGAATCTACCTTTTTAGAATGCATACTTACGCTAGTCATTTCTTGTTTAAATGCGTATAAAGATGGAATTTCGGCATCAACTTTAGCCACTTCATTGGCTAATCGAAGATTATATTGTGCTATTTCACCATTCATTTTCATAAATGTTGGTGTAAAAATAGCATCCTTTACAGCCGTCCAATACGCCGTTTCGCTCTCTTCATAATTTGGCAAATTAATGGTTTCTGTTCTAAGATTACTTACTCTTTTTTTATCTGAATATACAACATATAGTAAAGCAAGAATTACAGGACTTAAAAATACTCCAAACGTCGTTGCTATTCCTGTCCATTGGTAATGCACGTAGGTCATTAAAAACGGAAGTGGTATACTAATTATCCACATTGGTAAGAAAAAAAGACGACCTACCATGTCGTTAAATTTACCTACTATAGATGCTGCCAAAATCATCCAGCAAACAAAAATAGAGATCATTTCATCGCCTATCCAATTAAAGTATCGGGCAATTAAAAAAGGTATTGAAAATAGAATTGCAAGTAAGGCAACTCCAATTGCTTGAATATTAAATATGACCATTATTATTTTTTTTGTAAAAATATTATTATTTAACTACAACTACAAACATGTGGAATTATTAGACTTTATTTCAATTAATCTGAACTGGTTTTTGTTTATTAATCAGCGTTTCATAAAAAATATTTCGTTTCTCTATGCGTTGTCTTATTTGCTCGTATTGAACACCTTTGGACCACACAAACGTTTGAAATAAAATACCAAAAGCCAACATAATTAATGATAAACTAAGAATGGTTTCGAACAAAGAAACGGCTTTAAGGCGTTTCGTTTTAAACCTTATATTTAATTTAAATTCCATACTTATAGTGTTCTATGGTCTAACCAATTAATAATCCTTTGTTTACCTGAATAATCTTGAAGGTTAACTCCTAATCTTTCTTCTGGTAATTTATTGATGTTTATCTCTGTATCTAATAAATGATTGGTATAAATAGACGATTTGGTTTTAAGAAACATGGTGTTTAAAAACAGAGAGCCATAAAGTATTCCTGAAGGTTGAGTATTTAATTGATGAGTAATTACTTGTCCAACAATCTTAGAGGTTTTCCTAAATTCTACCTGTGGATTTAAGCTCCTTTCGTATTTGTTTTTAAAGGCGACCACGACCCCTTCTATTTTTGAATGTTCATCTAATATAATTCCAGAATTTATTGAATCTGCATGTAAAAACAATACCGAAGGATAACTTAATTCCACGCCTTTTTCTACGTAAATAAATTGACTTGCAAAACACTGAGCATTACCTTTAAAATTAGTCTCTATTCTTATTTTTGGGCTAATAATTTGAACCTGATTTAAACTCGCTTGATTTGTAATAGCAATAGAATCGTTTGCTATTATTTTTATATGACCTTTAATTTTAGAATTGACAATACCTGAAGATCCAACATCTAAAATTAAAACCTCATTGGCAAAACTATTATAGTAATTCTTATCGGGTTCATAAGGGATTACGCGTCCTGTATTAATTTCGGTTCCAATACCTGGTTCCAATTGCAATACATCTATGGTTGACATTATACTTTTTGACTTACGAGAAAAACGTTCAACCTTACCATCAATTAATTTAGACCTCGTTTTACCTTTAGAATTAATATATGCTCTTTCTACTCCTTTCTGTGGAACATTCGCTTTTTTTGTGATTAAAGTTGAACCTCCAATTTTTAATACATCCCTATTCTCAAAATACAATGAAGGCATTTCTGGAGTTTTAATTTCATAGCCTGTTAATACGCTATAGTTTTCTTTAAATGTTTGGCGTTCTCCCGTAATCGATATCCTATCAAACACTCCCCAAGGTTTTATTTTAATCGTAAACTTACTTAGTGGTGATTTGTCGTATTGAAAGTTTCCGGACTCTAAAGTTTCAAGATTTAAAAATTCTAAAAGGGCTAACTTTGTATCATTCCTTAAATCTTGCTGTAAAAACACCATAGACTTTCTGTGTTCATTAGAATAATACATATTTAAATAAACAGAACTAAATACACCAATTAATACCAAGACCAAAATGGCGTATATTAAGGCATATGCTTTTGTACGTATACGTTTATCACCTTTTATCGGCTTATATATTTTCTTAATCTTGAACAATATGATATACCTTTTGCTCTTTATCTTTTTCTAATTTAATAGAATCTGGAGTTAAAAATACAATCTTTAAATCTCCAATACTATCTTGATTTATTAAGGTTTCGGTTTTTTGATCAATATCAACAAAATACGAATCTTTTTCTCCAACTTTAGTCGAACTCATAATTCCAATAAACGTAATTTTTGGCCAAACTATTTTTTTAGGAATTCGTTTTTTCTTTAAAGGTTTATTTGTTTTAAGAGTTTTATCAGGAGCCTTAATCTGGTTTATTGCAAATGGCTCCGAATAATTTAAATGATACTCAAACGGAGTTACACTTTTTATAGATGTTTCATGTATTGGGCTTAACTGAGTTTGCTTATTGGATGTAATATCTGGATTTTTCAAATCAAAAAATCGATATGCAACCAAAGACCAGATGAGCAAAACAGCAAGTCCTAAAACAAATATTTGTGTTTTATTTTTCATAAATAAGTCTACAAAGTAAAATTAACTGTAAAAGAATTTACATTGGAATACCCACTTGTATTTTGAGCCTGATCTTCAGATTTAACTCTCCAATAATATGTTCCTGACTCTAATATTTTAAGCTGAACTTGTCTTTCTATACCTGTTATATCAGACAAGGTTTGTTCTTCAATTAAACTGGCACTTTGAAATGAATTGTTTGTTGCCACTTGTATTACATCTCTTATTGGGGCAGTACTGGCTTCGTTAAGACTTCCACTCCATATTAAATTCACTAAAGAATCTCCCCCTAAAATTAATGGAATTGTTACTGAATCTACAGGGTCTAAATTAAAAGGCAAATTTGGGCTATATGTATCTATTGTTAGACGTCTTGTAGAAACTTGAGATTCCGTTTGAGATAAATTATTCTTCCCTATTACTTCCCAATCGTATATACCATCGTAAGCAAAATTAATACTGATTTCCTCACTTGTATAATTTGATTCTTGAACGATAGTATCTTCGTATTCGTGCTCTAGTTTAAAACTATAAAGATCGGCATTGTACATTTCTTCCCAAACAAATGTATGTACCAATTGATTTGTAAATATCTGGTCTGAAGGTGAAAGTAATTTAACCGATGATATGGATAAATCTGCTGTTGAATCAATTTCAATTTCCCCTGTAACTGTATTCGATTCAGTAATGGCATTTTTTGCTTTCAAACGCCATTCATAATTCCCTGGATTTAGGGTTATTTTAAAAGTGTTTCCAACAATAGAAGAATCTAAAACTATACTTTGCAAATTTGAAAAATCTGGTGTTACAATTCGCAAATGGTAAGATGTTGCATCTTCTAATTCCTCCCAAGCAAATTGAATTTGCGTATTTATAGTCTGAAAATCATCGGATGGAGAAATAACAACTAATGTATCTTCGCTTAAATCACCTTCAAAAATTTCGGAACATGACACCAGTAAAACAAGAGTACTTGTGAGTATACTTAAATATAAAAGATTAAATTTTAAGGTATTCATAATTTGAGTTTTAATATCTGAGATTATTGCACGTGCTGCTCTAACCTTTGTAAATAAACAATGAGGTGAACAGATTCGCTTTTTGTTTTTCGTTCTTTATGTATATACAACTTGGAAGAAATTATTTCTCCTAGTTCTGTATTATGTTCTAATTGCTTTAATGTTTTTAACAAACGTATATAAGCCCCTTCTAACTCAATTTGAAACAAGTTGGCTCTATAGTCTTCATAGTCTTTAGAAAGTGTAGGTTGAAATTGAATTATTCTCACCTTATTTTCTGATGTACTTTTCGTTATCTCTGCTAAAGCAAACTGATTATAATCAGACCATTCTATTTGGTTTCCATTCGTATTTAGAGGTTTTAATATTTCTTCTAAATGCTGGATTTCAGAATCTAAATTCCCGTTTATTTTCAGTTTATCGTTTAACTCAGATATATCGTTATATATCGTAAATGTTGGTCTTATTGCAAAAACAATAGCCAGTAGTATTAGGAGAATTATACCTCCTATAAATCCATATAGTTTAGAGGTATTACTCATTTTTTATTTCAATTTTAAGTGTAAAGGTTGTTTGTCCAGAATCTACATTCCGTTTATATCGGATGGTTTCTAATGTTTTAATCCATTCCGTATTATCCAATAATTTTATCCAGGCTTGATACTGGCTATGGTTAGAACTTAATCCTTCAATTAATATATGATCTCTGTTTACATCATAAGTCATTAATTTTTCTGACAATGGAAAAATATCAACTTTGGTAAAGGTCACCTGATAAGGCCTTAAATGTGCAATTTGATCAGCGTAATAGGTTAAACTTCCTAACCTTGATTGTCTGGTTAATACTTGTTTATTTTTCTCTAACTTTTGTTTAAGGCTATCATATATTTTCCATTTAAACTCATTCGTACTTATTGTTTCGTTGAGTGTATTATATTCTTTACTATAGGATGTAAACATAAAGAAGTTAACCAATAGTCCTAAAAACAAAATTGGTAGTATGGCCATTGCCGATTTCTTTATAAAATGGGTTATAAAATAACTTTCCTTTTGCTCATCTAATTTTATACTAGAATTATCAAAATAAAGCTGAGGGTTTCCAATGTTATAATGGTGAGAAATAATGCTTGCAAATGCAATTAACCCCGTTTGATCTATCGATTTAACATCCTCATTTTCAGCAATAGGATCTAATAAAGAACGTCCCTCTTCGTTCCCATTGTAAACACTAAAATATTCACCATCCCAATCGTAAGTATTACCTTCCCATTGATAAATACTTGGTTTTAGATTAATTCCCTTTAAATAATTAACCAATACACTCTCACCTAAACAAATAGAGAATACCTGGAAACCATGTGTATTAACATCGTCTATCCATTGCTTAACAACCTCCTTTCTAACGGCCGTTAAATAGCATTTATTAGACGTAAAATAATTCGAAATAAGGTAATCTTCAACGTGTCCAAATCCAAAATATTGTTCAATATTAAAGGCCCTTAAATCGTTTAACGAATCCTCTAATTCAATTCTATCCTCTAATAAAACATGACCTCGTATTTGTAAAGCAATATATTTACCTTCAACACCAATACGTTTTAAGTCATCTAAACTTACATTTGTATCAAGCGTATTAACCGTAAATTGTTTTTTATGTCTAACCACTTCATGTACATGCAAACTATAAGTTGTTCTAGAGGAATAAATAACTTCTAAAACAAAATAGTTTTTGGGTGAAAACAACCTATGTTTATATATGTTTTCTAGCATATTAATAAAGGACTGTTGGTTTTATAAATACATGAAGTTTGGAGTCGTTTTTAGTTTTATTTCTTGAACTAAAAAACCATTTAATGATTGGTATTCTAGACAATAAAGGAACACCAGTTCCTGAATCATTTTTAGCAATTTGCTCTAAACCACCTAATAAAATCATATCACCGTCTCTAACACGTACTGTGGACGTTAACGATCGGTCGGCAACACCAGGAGGTGCTGTAGGTGCAATTCTACCTGTAAAACTTGTTTGACTAAAAGCAACCATTAAAGTGACTTCTCCATTTAAGGATACACTAGGTGTTATTTTAATATCTAAACTGGCTTTAATACTTTTCCAATTTCGAGTGGTTTCTAATTGCGGATTTTGGGTTCCAATTGCATTGGTCTGTTCAACCAAATAAAACTCTTCGCTACCGTTTGTAAATGTGGCTTCTTGGCCATTAAGTGCGGATAATTTTGGAGTGGATTTAACATCTATAATCCCATTAGATTCTAATGCTTTTAACGAAACAAAGAAGTTTGGGTTTACACCTCCTAAATTTAAAGCTCCAAAACGATCGAACGAGTTTAAGATTTTATTAATAGAATTGGCACTAAACTTATAATTGGCATCTGGAAACATAGTCCCTCCAGATATTGCTGGTTCTTCTCCGTTTCCGAAACGTACTCCTGCTTCTAGACTATTATTTTTGGTATAATCTACAACAATAACATCTATTAAAATAACTGGTATTGGTTTGTCTATTTGCATTAAAAAATCGGTAATCTCATTAATATTTTTCTGAGACCCACTAACAATAAGACTATTAAGATCTGGATGTTCTTTAACTTCTATGTCTTTTAATATGTTCGAAGGAAAATGATCTAATATTCCAACAACATCTCTATACTTTATTGGAATGACTTCATTTAATCTGACTCCTTCTACTAAACGTTCTCCATAACTGTAAGAGTTCACATCGAGTTGAGTGAAATAATATTTCGTATTGGTACTTATATATTCCAATATAGATTCTATAGTTTGTCGCTCTAATCTCACATTTATATCTCCTTCAATTTTTGAGTATATAAAAAATGAAGCTCCAACTTCTTCAAATAAATCTATTATTACATCTTCTAATTTAACTTCTTTGGCTTCCAGATTAATTAATGTAGAATCTACAACATCTCTAGATATGTTTATTTTATTATTTTTCTTTTTGGATGATCTAGAATTCGATTTCTGATGATTTCGTCCATTATTAGCTATTGCCGGTGCTTTTTTACTTAATACCACTGTACCATCTTCAAGCTCCTCCACTTCTAACCCATTTGCTAAAGCGAGTTTATCTATAGCCGATTGAAATGTTAATCCTTTGACATATAGATTTACTTTTTGATGTTGAATTTCGGGTTTTAGTATGATATTTCTATTTGTGGCATTAGTTATTGCCTTACTTACATAAGCTAACGTATCGTTTTTAAAATCAAGAGTCAATACTTCATTTTTATAATTTACAATAAACGTTTTTGGCTTTTTAACAACCACTTTTTTATGCTTATATACATAGAGTATTGTTCCTGTAATATCAATATCCAATTGGTATTGTTTACAGAGATATACTAATATTTCTTTTACGGTTACGTTAGAGAAATTATTTACTATTTTATATTTAACATTAGGGTTAACGTCTATGTTTACTTTAGAACGCCTACCCATTTCTCTAAATAGTTCCTGAATGTTAAGTTGGCTAAAATTAAAATTCATTTGCGCATCTAACCCTGGTTGAGATTTTGCCAATGTATCTAATTGTATTTGCAAGGCTTCTATTCGGTTAACCTGAATAGGAATGGGTTCTTTATTTTTAATTGAATCCTGAGCTAAAACTGTACAGCTCAATAGACAGATCCAGGTATAAATAATATGTTTTAACGTAAATATTTTCATTGATTTTTATGTTTTATATCTTCAACTATTCCAAAAGAAGTAATGGAAATACTTCATCAAAACTGATGATTCCTTTCTCAAATAGTTCAAAGGCTTTATCGGCAATTTTAGAATATTCTTGATTAATCTTATTTCCTGTTTTTATTTGTTCTGCAACTTCATCGTTTATAGGTAATATTTCATACAAAGCCTTTCGTTTTTGTATTCCCGAAAAATTACAAGACGAACACCCAGCGGATTCATAATGGTATTGTACACTTCGTTTTGGACTATACCCAATTGGATATAAATTTGGATTGAAGGTATGTTGACTTTTACAATCTGGACACAATAGTCCAACTAATCTTTGCGATACACTTAACCTTAAAGTACTTGAAATTAAGTAAGGTGGAATTCCCATATCTATCATTCTAGATACTGTTCCTTCTGCGGAATTGGTATGAATGGTTGATAACACAAGGTGGCCTGTTAAAGCAGCTCTAACGGCCATATTTGCGGTATCTACATCTCTAATCTCTCCAACCATAATTATATCCGGATCTTGCCTTAAAAATGTACGTAATGCTTGTCCAAAATTTAATCCTATTTCCTCCCTTAACTGAACCTGATTAACACCATCTAAGGTATATTCAATCGGATCTTCAATGGTTAATATATTGGTTCTGGTTTTATTTAAATGTTTTAAGGTTGCATATAACGTTGTTGTTTTACCAGACCCTGTTGGTCCGCTTATCAAAATTATCCCGTTATGATGTCTAATACCTTCATAATAATTTTCACCTTGGCGTTCATCAAAACCTAACCCTTCTAATTGAATAAGTTCGTCGTTTTTAGTTAATAAACGCATCACTACTTTTTCTCCGTATAACGTTGGTAACGTAGATACACGAATATCAAAATCTTGCTGCCCTTCTTTAAAGGTTATTCGCCCATCTTGAGGCAGTCGCTTTTCTGCAATATCAAGCTTCGCTCTAAGTTTTATTTTATTAATAACAGATGAATACTCATGAATTTTAATTTGATATCGTTCTTGTAAACGTCCATTCATTCGCATTCTTACTCTACAGAGTTTGTCATAAATTTCAATATGAATATCACTACTCCCTAAATATTCGGCTTCCTTTATTATTTTCTTTATAAAATCTTCTTTTTCAGAATAGGATATAAATGTATTATTCTTGGCTTGAGATGAAGATGATCCTTTACTCAGTTGAGGATAGTGTTTTGCCAAATATCTATTATAAAGTTTCGTATCAATAGGCACAACCTCAACCTCAGAATTAAGAACAACTTCTAATTCTTGTATATGCGGATACGGACTAAGGTCTGAATATACAGACAGAGTTCCTTCAACTTCTTTAAACGGAAGACATCTGTATTTCTTTATTAGTTTTACATCTAATCTATTTTTTACTGTAGATTCTATATTTTGCATATTCTAATTAAAACGTATAACATTCAAAAAGCAGAATAAATATTGCTGCAAATCCTGCCAACGGTATGGTTTTTAATCTAGACCTGAATAATAAAAATATTATTCCTGAAAACATTAAACTACCTAA
Source organism: Flavobacteriales bacterium (assembly GCA_965243605.1). GTDB lineage: Bacteria > Bacteroidota > Bacteroidia > Flavobacteriales > CAJXXR01 > JBMYYR01. The sequence goes on along the minus strand of CBDEVQ010000055.1, from coordinate 114,469 downwards.
ATACACTAAGACAAATTCTTTTAATTCATAATGGAGTCCTATGGTTAAAAAAAACAACAAATCTCCTATACCTATCCATTTAGAGAAAATCTGTCGTCCTTCTTTATACCTTAACTCAAGGTATAGCATTAAACACCCATACTGGATACCAATAAAAACGACATTTAGTAACCATGCTAAACCAACTTCAATACTGGTTTTATACTCCATATTTAGAACAATCCCAGTTCCAACAATCACACTAAGCGTGTAAATCGAAATCTCTCGGTCCTTAACATCTATATAAACTGTGTAAATTAAAGAGAGAACGTATAGCGTATAAACCAATTCTAGCATTTAATCGGGTACAATTTCTTCTAACCTGTTATCTTGGTCTATAACCCACACATTAAAAACACCATCACCATCAAAATCTACAATAGATGTTGCCTTAGCCTGAAATGAATTTAAGTCGGCTTGCTCAATTGTAATTTCATAATTTGCATTTCCGCCTTGGTCTACTAATGTTATTTGTTCGTACCCGATAACATTAATATCCTTAGAAAATTTGGAATGGCTATATCTGTACAGCTTTTGCATTTTTAATACATGTCCTAATTGCACCTTTGCTTCTAAAGATTTAGCAGAAGTAATTAATGGCATTAAGGCAGGCATAGCAATAAGAGTTAATATTCCAATAATAACGAGGGTCACTAAAACCTCCATTAAGCTTAAAGCTTTAAATCGTTTTTTTGTATTCATAAATTAAAAATTTGCACCAGAATTAATATCAAATAAGGGCATGTACATTGCTATTAAAACAATGGCCACAATAACGCCCAAAAATAGTACAATTATTGGTTCTATAAAGGTTGTAAGCACTTTGTTTAAGTGTGTTATATCTTCTTGGTACTGATCTATTAATCGTTCATAAATCATCGGTAACTGATTCCCCTCTTCTCCTACACGTACTAATGCCACTAATTTAGGTTCAAAAATGGAGTGTTTCTGCATAGATTGAGAGATTAACCTTCCTTTTAATAAATCAACCTTAAGGTGATCTATGACATCATTCAAAGGATAAAATCGAGTACTTTTCTGTATTAAATTTAAGCTATCCATTAACGGAACATATGACCGATTTAATAATAACATTAATTGTAGATACCTTAACAAATTGGCTTTTTGAATAAATATTTTGACAAATGGTATTTTTAATAACAGATAATCAAATTGTCTACGGACAGCATTTTGTTTTCTTAAATAGGCCATTAATAAAATCAATAATAAGATACTTATAGCAATACCTCCTAAATTATCCTTAATAAAAGACGATACATTAATTACATATTGTGTGATGGCCGGAAGTTCTCCACCGACCTTCTGAAACATGTCTTGAAACATAGGCACCAAATAAGCCATCAAGAAAAAGACAACTGCAATGGTAAAGGTGATAACAATTATTGGGTAAGTTAATGACGAAACCAATAAACGTTTAGTTGCTATTCGTTTTACATAATGGGCTCGTAAATCAATAAACACCTCTGCCAGCTTTCCACTTTCTTCTCCAATTTTAATGGCATAATAATCAAAAGGGTAAAAGGCCGATGTTTTTTCTAAGCTGTCAGAAAATGAAGTTCCTGTTAACATAGAATCTTTAATTTGGGTAAGTATTTTAACCAAATATTTACGCTTAGTAGAAGTGTCAATTATTAATTCTATAGACGCATGTAAATCTAACCCAGATTCAATAAGTATTTGCAATTGGTTATAAACATATTCTAAATCTTTATTGGATAAATATTTAGATAAACGGATATCTTTATTCAAAAAATCTGTAATTGTAGATTCTTCCTTTTTAGATGTTGTTTGCAGTATATGTTCTGGGTTAAAACTCATATATTATTTAATGTAATCTGCTTCATCAATATAGATGGCATTAAGCGTACTGTATAAGTTATAAGACACTTGTAAAACTTGATTTTTATTACTTGAATTTAGTCTAAAATCTTCTATGGGTAAGTAAAATAACGATGAATCTGAGTCTGTTATTCTTAACATGGTATTTTCATTCCAATGGTAATGTATTTGTGTGGTATCTTTTATAATTTCTAATTCTCCATTTTTAAAATAAAAGGTATCAGATAAAAACAAATCATTTGTAAGTAACATATCAAATATAGCCATGTCTTCTTCTTGTTGTTTAACCGATAACTGACTTTGAGTGACCTGCAGAACATCATCCAAAAAATAAATAATAATAAAACCTATTATACCTGTAATTAAAGAAGCAATTATTAATTCTAATAATGTAAAAGCTTTAAATCTCATTTTTTATTTCAATATCCCAATAAGCCAAATATAATAAAAAATTCTTGTGAACTGCATATTTATTTTACGTTTACCGCTTTAGCTTTTTCACGAAATATTAACCTCCTAATAATTGGATATAATAATACATAATTAAACTAACCATTAAAGACTAAATTAAATCAACAATTTACTGACTAACAACAATATAAATCAAATAAATACATATCTCACTCATTAAACACCTATTGTTATTTTGTAGTATTAAGGTTCCAAACATCTAGAATATATTACTAAAATTCAGCACTTAAAACACATTACAATTAAGCCTTGTTTTAATACACTGCTTGAACGATTTATTTTATCAATTCAAACGAATTTAACTCCCAATTCTAATTTATCAATCTTTATTCTCTGCACTATATTATCTCTTAAAACAATTAACTTCTTTATGAACCTATTCGTCGAAAACCAAAGAAAAACTTAATCATTAATATCTACTTTCAAACTATTAAATGCACTTATCAATATGTAATTTTTAAGAATAAATATTTAGGGGGATTGTAACGTTTAATTAATGTAAAGAGGTGGATTGTAATATACAATCCATCTCTTTTTTTATATCTAACACAATTATAAAACATTTCCATAGTCAACCTGTATTGAAATGTTTTATAATTGTATTCTTGCTTTAATATTTAAAACCAGTTGTAATGAATAAGTAAATTATGTTAAAAAAAACACTATCTATTACCTTTGTAATCCTTTGCAATTCTATACTTATTGCTCAAAATCATGTCCAAGAAAATTCAGAAATAATACCAAAAAGTCCAAGTCAAATCAAAGAAGCATTATTAAAAAAAACTGCCAGAGCATTATTTTGTCACTGTCAAAAGTGGTAGTTTTTACAGGCAATACAAAAGAGGACCTCGATATGATGGTGTAGACTACAAAGTAAAACTTGATAGCTATAAAATTAGTAAATATGAAATTACTAATGAATTGTTTGCTGAATATTTAAATCTTGTAGTGATCAACGGAAGTTTTTACGTTAATGAATTAATAGAAAATATAGATTCTTCCTATTCTGAAATTAAATTGGTTAATAACATATATACACCAATAAAAGGAAAAGAGAATTATCCTGTAAAAGATGTAACTTGGGAAGGTGCCTTTTACTTTTCTGAGGCCATTGGAGGTCGATTACCAACGGAAGCTGAATGGGTTTTTACTCAACGTGGGGCAGTATGAGACTTTCCATACGCACCTTCTTCAGAAGAATTAATACTGCTTTTCTTACAGTTAACATCAATTATTCCTTCAACTGGACCCACACCCATGATATCATTATCTTAATTAAATTGTATCGCATTTACATGTTGAGCCTAACACCTGGGTATTGCCTGCCTCTTGATAAACTGGAGAGTAAAGTCTTTGCTCTTTCTTAAAAGCCAATGAAAAACCATATTGATACTTGAAATGATTAATTCGCCTTCCATCTTTACCAAAAAGATACAAATCCATTGAACTAAATATTAAACTCATAGAAATTTGTTTCCCAGTGGTATTATTGAAATCCATTTTAAGCCAAGAATCAAAAGACATATCATCTAGACTAACATCTGGATGATCAAATAAAAGCAAAGCATTCAATTCAGTTAAAACCTCATCAATAATCACTATTTTTTCAAGTATTTCTTTCCTATAATTCATAGGTTTATTACTTTGTTCCTACCATCTATATGTTTGACCTTTGAATTGGCTAGCATAACGTTCATAAAAATCAAATTCTATTCTTCCCAATTCGGGTAAAATGCCATCTACATCTCTCATATTTTGCTTATATATATTATTGAAATCATTAAAAGAGTATAGTTCTATTCTGTTCGTTTGACTATATATATTTATTTCACTGTCAGATAAAAGATTTCCTTCATCAATTACAATAATCTTTGGATTACCTTTCATAAAATAATAAATTGTTATCATCTGTCCTTTTCCAACAGAAATATATTCCGTTTTAGGATCATCTAAGTCTGGTGGTATTTCTACCTTTGTTGGTAGAGTAAGTTAAGACAAAACTTATTTTAGCAGTTATGAAGAGAAGTACTTACGAAGAATCCTTTAAGTTAATGATAATGGATTTATACAAAGGCGGACAATCGATGTCTAGCTTATCGTCTGAATATTCAATAAATTTGAATATGTTATATCGTTGGCGTCGAGAATATTTAAACCCAAAGCGTCCCAGTTTTACGGGCAGAGGCAATGCAGCTTTGACTGATGAACAAAAAGAACTAAAGCATTTAAAAGAAAAATTAAAAGATGTAACCATGGAACGTGACATCTTAAAAAAGGCAGTAAGCATTTTCTCCAAGAAAGACAGAACAGGTACGCTATAATTTTGGAATATTCAGCAACCTATTGTGTCGAGAAGATGTGTAAGTCTTTAAATATAAGTTCTAATGCGTATTATTCATGGAAACGTAGGCTAGATATAGAACGTTCTAGCATCACAATAGAATTAAAAGAGTCTATTCAAGCGGTTTATGCAGAAAATAGAGGATTGTACGGAGCTCCTAAACTCCAAAAAGCTCTAGAGAGAAAAGGTGTTTTTTACTCGAGGTCTTATATTTCTAGATTGATGAAAGAAATGGGGCTATATTCTAAGACACGTAGGAAATTTACTAATACAACGGACTCAAATCATAGTCATAGAGTAGAAGAAAATCATTTAGATCGGAATTTTGAGGTATTAGAACTTGGGAAAGTATGGGTATCGGATATTACTTATATCAAAGTTAATCAGACCTGGCAATATTTAACTACAATGATTGATTTAGCAGACCGTAAGGTTGTAGGGTGGTCTGTAAGTTCTAATCTAACAGCTACAGATACTGTTATTACAGCTTGGAAACATGCGCGATTAAATCGAAATATAGAAGATGACTTTATATTACACTCGGATCGTGGAGTACAATATACATGTGATGATTTTAAACAGATTATTAACTTAAATACAAAAGCGAAACAATCTATGAGTAGAAAAGGAAATTGCTGGGATAATGCCGTTGCCGAGTCTTTTTTTAAAACAATTAAAACTGAACTATGCTACCTCATTACATTTGAATCTAAGAAACATTTGGAGACCGAAATCTTTAAATATATGAACTGGTATAATAACTCTAGATTACACTCTACTCTAGACTACAAAACACCTACCGAAAAAGAACAAGAATTAAGATACAAACAAATTAAACGAGTGGCTTAACTTTTTCTACCAAATTTTGTAGGAATATCACTAAATCCATTCATAACATTAATACTAATAAAATTGAAATTGAGATTTCTCCAAACCAAACCATTCATTCCAGGTAATCCATCATCTCTTGAACCTGTTCCAAAAGATTTTTCGGCTTGATCGTATGCCATGACACTGGTCGTAGCAATACCAACAGCAGGAAGGGCTGCAGCAGACCCACCTACATAAGCCACAACTTCTAAACTTAAAGTAAGTGATAAGTCAAATGTCAATCGCTTCCCTGAAATATTTCCTTTATGATACTGATAAGTACTATTCACAACCGTAGCAGTTGTCAAAACATACCCTAAACCTGACCCAAATTTGAGTGGCTTAGCAGCATTTCTATACATTTTCAATTTGCGAGTATCATATACTTTCCCATTACCGCTTGAACCACTAGAATTTCTATAATTAATTTAAGTACTTGGTGTCATTTCGCCTAAGTAAGCAGCCTCTTTAGTATGCTTTTCTAATTCTGCTAATATTGATAAGTTTGCAATAGAAGCAGCGTTTAATGCAAATTCAGCAATTTGCTGGTTATTATCAACATGTTGGTTTACACTTAAGACTATTTCTTCTTGGTTATAACCGTCTGTATTAGTTTTAGACCATTCTTTTGTAGGGTCATCAAATCCACCATCGGGGTCAACTCTTAAAATAGGGTTATTCCCCATAGCTAAATAAGGAGAGTGATATTGCCCATAGGGGTCAGGACTCATCCAACGACCAAGTCTAGGGTTATATAATCTAAGCTGAAAAGAATTTGCTTTTATTCCATCTTCTTCCGTTTCATCTTCAGCATACTCTCCTTGGTAACCATATCTGTATGAATTCACATTTAAGAACTTCATACCAAATGGATAATATTCTGCTTTAGAATAAGCCCAATCTCCTGAGGTACTTGACGGCACTACTCCATTTGTCGTTTTTATAGTCTGTCTTACATTTCCTAAAGTAATCAATTATCTTATGATTTACCTATTGTAGCTTCTCTCAAAAAAATAAGCTTTGTAGTGATAGGTCTTTAAGAACCGTTTGCTACAAAGCTTACATTTATATCTTTGCCTACCATTGATGGTAATTCAAACCTGTAAATCAATATGTTAAAGATCATTTTTGAGCTATCATCCAGTTTACTACGTTACCCTTTGTTATTGTTTAAGTATTTTTTCGAGATTAGCATTGTCCGACAAATCCCAATACCACCACTTATTAGGATTATTTTTTTCTATTTCATATCGTCTACTATAAGCTATCTGATATAAATTTATGAGTAATAAATATGATTTATTTAATTCACTTATAGGTAGCTTTGATAAACGCTCTAATTTATGTCTACGAATCCCTTTTCTTAAAAGAACACATGGTGTGAATGTTGGTTTTAAATTACTATTTTCAATAGTTAAATCAATATCACTAATTAACGGCTTAGATTGTATAATTAGTTCAATTAACTCAATTAAAAACATACGTTTATCAACATCTTTTAATATGTTAAACATATCAAGTAATTCAAGTTCTTTAATAAGTTTTTGACCAAATTTATTAATCAAAATTTGTTGTTCTATTTTCATGGCTTTGGATGTACTGTTATAAATGGTCCTAGTGGGTTTACATTTTGTCCTTTAAAAATATCTATATTAGCAGGAGTATTATCCATAATAGATTTAGAACCAGGTAATAAACCCTTTATTTTCGTCCACTCTTTACTTGTTAAGCCTGGTATAATATAATCCCAATCAGAATAAGCCCCTGCTGTTCCTTTAGCTCGACTTCCAACAATAGTGATAGGTTTATTTATTCTATTGGCTGCATTTTGTATTCGTGTCATCTGTCCAGGTGTTATAGACGGATTCCTTAGTGGTCCCATTTTTCTTATTACCAAAAATGGAATTGCAGCAGTAAAAGCATCAGCAGTATTCTCTTCTAAAGACTGGTCTGGAGTTCCTGAATCCCCCTCTTGCACATAACCTCCATAACCAAAGAATGCTGCATCAGCTAACAATATAAAATCACCATCGGCAATTCTTTTAATCCCTCTATCTATACCATCTCCATAAGCATTTATATTATCACGAACCCTATTGAGAAAAACCCCAAAATCAAAATTAATTAAAGGTGCTTCTGGTGTTGCTCCTAGTTTTTCACCTGTTATTTTAGAAGTTAAAGTTAAAACATTTAAACCAATAGTTCTCGTTACGGCACCATCATTATATGTATAATGATGATCTGAATCTCTAAATAAATCATAATTGCTCCCTTCTGGACATGTTTCGCATATATCAAACCCTCCATCTGGATCTACTACACTTGTAGGACTATTCCTCATAGCTAAATAAGGAGAATGATACTGTCCATAAGGGTCAGGGCTCATACAACGCCCAAGTCTTGGGTTATATAAACGTAATTGAAAAGAGTTTGCCTTTATTCCAGTCTCTTCAGTAGGCTCCGCCCTTTCACTCAGGATAAAGATATAGCGTATCTTTATTATTCCCTTCACTCTTCTTCTGCATATTACTCACCTAGTGATTTGCCTTTATTGAGTTCGTGAATTCCGCTTTGCTCCATTTCTCTTGGTAACCATATCTGTATGAATTCACATTTAAGAACTTATTCACCTATTGTTTGTTTTATAGGAGTTCATCTGTTCGCTATCGCTCGGGTCATTCCAAAGACTAAAGAGCTTATACGGTTTTTATTATTTTTTCAATGATCGTATTTCAAATAAACAAAAAAAGAGCAACAATCCGAAAACTATTACTCTTTAATTTATCCCCAAAAGTACAACGTTAAACATGCATTTAACATCACTATACTTTTACTATAACAAATCGTTTTTCTACTTAAACGTTTTAGATGTGTTCGCAGATTAACATTCATTCGTTCAATATGGTTTGTGCCATATTGAGTTGTTTTATGTTGCTTTTTCGGTATCAGAAACTTGTAGTTTCTTAATCCATCTGTAAATATCTTTTTAGCATCTGATAAAAGCAATGTATTTACAACTTGTCTTAACGTTTTATTCGTTCGTTTACCTACATTAAAATCTATAACTTCTCTTGTATCTTTTCTTATACTGTACGCTATCCAAATTCTATTATCCGTATTTCCAATATAGGTACAAAGTTCATCCAGTTCATAGGTTTTACCTTTTACTATCATTGGCTTTCTTACTTGTTTTGAAAGCTTTAATATCCTTGATAATACAGTCTTTGGAGAAATATTTAGTAAACGACTGGTGCTTAGGATTCCTACTCCTTCTTTTAAGTAATTTACAATCATAGTATTTACTGATGGTTTATAGGCTTGATAAACATATTCCCCTAAAAAGTAGACCCCACAAGATTTACATTTATACCTTTGTCGACCATCACTCGTTTTACCATATTTGGTAATACTTAATCTACCAACTAGTTTACTACAACTATGTCCTAAATATTCCATTTTTAAGCTATTATATGAACTCAAAAATAAAAAACTATACCACACATCAAGTATATTTTAATTTATTTACATAAATCAAAATTGAAAATCAATAAGTTAAAGAACATTGTTTTAATACCAATTAGTTTACTACGTTACCAAATATCTTGGGTATTGCCGGGTATTCCCACGCTACCCTAAATTGGAACAATTTCAACACCTAAACCTCCTAATAATTTTGATTTCACCGAAAAACTACCATTTTCAATTGTATAAGTAAACTTGATTAAACCTTGAATGGGAAACCAACAAATGATTTCATTTTTACAAATCTTATTTGAAAATATTTTTTCTAAATCATCCTTTGTTAGAACACTTAAATTATTCAACATTGACCTATTATTACTATTTATAATAGCATCAGTATCATAAATAGTTTCACATATTATATAATTTGAACCAATATAATAATTGTAAATTGAAAGAAATTCTCCTAATATTTGTTCCTCCTCTATTATTCGATGTTGTTTTAAATAAATATTAAAGTCTACAAGACTTATCTGACATAAATCATTATTCAATGCATCTGCACAAGATAAATTAAAGGGCGCTTTAATTAGTAATTTATTATGTTTGGAGTCTATGTAAAATAGATATTCTATAGGGGAATTAATCTCTTCTTCTGATAGTATTATAAGTGAGTCTATAATCTTTACATCATGAATAATGTCATAATCTTTTGAAATTTTATTATATAACACCTCAGGGCCATTATTTAATAGTATTTTTTGATAATTATTCTTTTCACAACCATACATAATAAATATGAGCATTAATACTATTGACTTCCCCATTTTGAGCTTTTTATAATTTGAACATTTTCATCGCTAAAGTTAATATTTGGACCAGGTCTATCTAAAGTACGGTAATCCATAATTCCACAGTCATTATCTGTATACCCTGTCCCCCTTTCATGTGAGAAGCCAAACAAAGCATGACCTAATTCATGTACTGCAACATGAATGTACAATTTTAATGGTCGCATTTTTTCACTATTGCTAGAGTCAAGACCTCTATAAACAGTTGCTAAATTTGAATTAAGCCCAGCATATCCAGCTGCTGCCTTGTGTTCTCTATCTGACTTAATCCGATCATTGTAATCTCTAATATTTAATTTTGAAATATTAATTTCATTATTCCATATATTAAAATTATGAATAAATCCATAATTTATTGATGAGGAAGGTCTAATTTCTGTATTTTTATCTAGACCATTTTTCATTAATTTATCTTCTATTCCCTCTATTAAATCAAAGGGATTAATTCCATTCAAAGGCTGTTCAATATTTATTACAATAATATTATTATCATAAGAAGGCGCATTATAGTGAATTAGTGATGTTTCTTGAAGTAGTGTCGTATGCATATAATCATTACCAAATACATCTGCAATATCCCCACAAGGTATTTGATTATCATTAGCATCATAACACCAACCACCATCAGGGTCGACCATATTAGTCGGATTATTCCCCATAGCTAAATAAGGACTATGAAATTGCCTGTATGGATCAGGACTCAACCAACGTCCAAGTCTTGCATCATAAAGTCTAAGCTGAAAAGAATTAGCCTTAATACCCGTCTCATCCGATTCATCCTCTGCATACTCACCTTGATATCCGTATCGATAACTGTTTATACTCATAAACTTCATACCAAATGGATAATATTCTGCTTTAGAATAAGCCTAATCTTCTGAGGTACTTGACGGCACTACTCCATTTGTCGTTTTTATAGTCTGTCTTACATTACCAAAAGTAATCATTTATCTTATAACTTACCTATTGTAGCTTCTCACAAAAAAATAAGCTTTGTAGCTATAATTCTTTAAGAACCGTTTACTACAAAGCTTACATTTATATCGTTGACGACCATCTTGCGTTTTACCGTTTCGAACAATCAATTTTTCATCACCTGATTTACTACATCTATGTCCTAAATATTCCATTTATTCACCAAATAATTTTACTTTTTGGTGTTCATGTGTTCGCTATCGCTCGGGTTATTACCATTTAAGGCTTTAAAAATATTCAAATGAATCTATATATAGAATATAAATACGATTAAACAACAATATCAATACTGTAAATCAACCTTTTAAAAACAAATAACATTCATCACCCAGTTTACTACGTTACCAAAGCTATCGTAAACAAGTTGTTTGGGTATTTCTATCGATTTTGCATGTAAGTTCAAATTCCTCCTCTTTCAAGTTGATTATCTATACATACTGAATAACTTAAGCCCTTCGCTCCATTTTTATTACAAAACTTCTACACTACTATGGCTTAATCCGAACTCTTGGGCAACATTGGTTTAATAACTTCTTGCATTCGCTACTTCCCTTAGCATTTACCCAAGAACTCCCCAGTTCCGTAAAAGAGCCCATATATAAGTCTTGCCTTCTAAATGCCGCCAATTATTTAAGCAGTGTTTAGGTTACTCTTAAATCCTTTCTAAAAGAAAGCTTTATACAGACAATTGAAAATCTGTACTTTTGATTGGACTTGGTCGTTCTTTCGACACGTCTTCAAAGGTTCACTTGCGTTCAACTCTTATATAAACACCTGACAATTCGTGTTGTTGCCTTTTCCTTGACCACTCAATACCTTTCAGTCACCCAAAAAGCACCGCAAGGCGGTTTAAATACGTCTCCTAATAAACGTATTTGGTAGACCTACTACCATCTCTAATACAGCATTTAACTTCTGTTCAGTTTAAAAGTTAATTCTGGGCATAACCAAAGTGATACATTACCTCTTATTTTTAAATAATAAATAGGTTCCAAATATCAAAATAATTATTGTAAGCACTAATGAAAAAGAACAACAAATATTATCAATAAGATTGGTTGAATCAGCTTGTTTTAATTCTTTTCTATCTTTATGTAATTCCTTAAGAGGAGGTAGTTTAATACTCTTTAAAGATTGAAAATAGCTTTGTAAATACTTTAACTCTACATCACTATTGTTAGTTATAGGTTTTGTCCTAGAGCAACTTGAGGATATTTTTAAGACACTTCCTCCCTGTGGAGCCTTAATATATTTTGCATAAATTAGGTATTGCATACCTTTTGAAAAATTACATCCACAGCTTGAGCCAAAACACATTATAGTATATTCCTGTATATCATTACTACCTTTAAAAATATCATTAACATCGACTGAATAACCTTTAACTTCAGTATCTTCAATCTCAGTATAGGATCGAACAACACCTAGAAAAATAACATCATTATTTTCAATTGCTGTAGGTATAGTAGATTTTTCGCAATCACAAGCCATTAGATCAAATGATAATAATAATAATAATAATAACCCTATTCTGACCATAACTTTGCCCATATTAATACATGTTTTTTATATGCTGGTGTAACGAATTTAAAACTGGGATGTTTTGATTGCATAAAATAAAGCTGTGGATGATCTTCAGCTTCCATATCCCTAAGCCCATGAAGATCATACTCATGAACATATAATATACTTATTAAATCTCCCGAATGAAAAAGATATGGACTACTACCTCCAATTATACTTTGTTTATCATTTGAAATACGTGCATTCCACAAAAAACCAGTTACTTGAACTTCATAATCACCACCTTTTACCCTATGATTATTAGATAATCCTATTGTTTTTTCAGGATTATCTAATAAACCCCAAACAGTATTTCTAATATTATATCCACCAACACCTCTAGATTTGTAATGTATATCGTACGCAGTGGAAATACTAAATTCACCATTATATAATCGATCTAAATTATAACCTGCTTCTAATATAGTATTTTTCCAAGCATTAGAGCAGAAGATAAATTTAACTTAAGAATATCTGTTTCGAATAATTCAAAAACACTGCAAGGCGGTTTAAATATGTCTCCTAATAAACGTATTTGGTAGACCTACTACCATCTCTAATACAGCATTTAACTTCTGTTCAGTTTAAAAGTTAATTCTGGGCATAATCAATCTGATACATTACCCCCAATACCCATTACCAACTTTAGTCATCCTCTACTCAAACTCTAAAACAATCTTATCTATAAATCTAATATTAGATAAATTACTTGATTCAATAACAGAAGATATGCTACTAGCTATAAACAAATGAGGGGACATCTGTAATTTCAAAATACTCTTTTCTTTATATTTAGAAGGCAATACAAGTTTCTCCCATGAGTTATGAATACTATAGTCCATATTTTGAAAATCTGAATAACTATTAATATCTAAATAGTCTTTATCAAATACTACCCCTTTACCTTTAATAAATCGATGATTTTTACTAACATAACAAATTGATTTCTGAAAAACGACCTCTGACATTGGGATTATTGGAACAAATAATAGTGAATAATTTGTATTAACATCCTTTAAATTAATATCCAAAAACACTAATGAATTATTTTCATTATTACTTTTCATTAGCACTTTTCTCAAATCATTACTTACAATATGTTTTAAAATGAAACTCCCTGGTGTAAAATCCATTAAATCAGTTAACTTAGCTCCTTTTATTAAACTAGCTTCAATGATTGACATATCCCTTTTACATATCTTGTCCTGATTCTCAATAAAATAATTAATATCAGATAAGTTAAAAAAATGTTCTATATTTTCATCAATAGATTTATCATCTATTTCAACTTGATATACACCATTATTAACCCCGATAATTTTTGGTTCATTGATTGTATCAAACTGTCTATAATTCATAATTTCTAATTTAAGCCTCTAAAATACTCATTTAAACGTATACCGCTATCATATGCTTTATTAATTAATCTATTCAAATCTTTTTGTAAAGCATCTATGTTTTTGCTATTAATAAGATTTCTCTCTCCTAATTCCGTAATTCTATTACCCACATATTTATTATATTGAGGATGATTTCCATGAAAAGGAGTGGGTAGTTTTTTTAGATTATTACCGCCATTTAATTCCATTACAGCCTCTAATGTTTTCCCAAATCTTTTATAAACTGCTTTAGGAATAATATGGTGCTTTTGGATTTTTATAACATATCCAAACTTCTTCATCACACCATAAAGTAATTGATGCCCTTTAACCCCATCTACAATTTCTAATGCTCCAGCACCACCTATCGACTCAAAATCATACGTAACATTTGGACCATTATAGAATAGATCATATAAATTTGATAAAGAGTAACTTTCATAATAATTCACACTATTATAAAAGTCAACATACGCATCTTTAATACTTTTTTGAGAAAAACTTGGTCTGCGAGAGTATCCAAATAGATGCTCTCGTTTGAATCCAGGAGTTATATCACTAGCAAAAAATTTTGCTAATTCAAATTGATGATCATTGACAACAATTGTCTTATCTACATCATCTTTAACCTCTACAGTTTCACCAGTAGAAGCATTTTTATATATGGTTTCACCCCCATCAGGGTCAACAGAATTTGTCGGATTATTCCCCATAGCTAAATAAGGAGAGTGATATTGACCTTTAGGATTAGGACTTAACCATCTACCCAACCTTGGATTGTACAATCTCAACTGAAAAGAATTTGCTTTTATTCCATCTTCTCCAGTTTCATCTTCAGCATATTCTCCTTGATACCCGTATCTATATGAATTTACATTCATAAACTTCATACCAAATGGATAATATTCTGATTTAGAATATGCCCAATCTGACGAAGCTTCATCTGGAGTATTCCCTCCAATCGTTTTTATAGTCTGTCTTACATTTCCTAAATGATCTTTTAATTCATATACATACTCTTCATTCTTCTTTGTTCCTAATCTTGAATTCCCATAAAACGGAATTTCTATTTGATTATAATCAGTTCCTGATTTCTGATAAATTGAAGTAATTTGACCTGCCACATCTCTTACATACATAGTAATTGTTGGAGGTCCTGATAAGTTGTAACTAATCTTTTTATTACGAAAACCTCCATCGTCATATTCAAATTCTACTAAGGGGTTTCCAGAGTCTTATGAATTTTACTTGGTATTAAACTTTTGTATTGTTTTAACTTATCGGTATATATCTTTTTAGCTTCCGATAATAACAATGTATTTACAACGCTTCTCAGCGTTTTATTTGTACGTTTACCGACTTTAAAATCAATAACCTCTTTTGTATCCTTTCTGATACTATACGCTATCCAAATACGATTGTTTTTATTTCTAATGTATGTACATAATTCATCCATTTCGTAATGCTTACCCAATACTATCATTGGCTTTTTAACTTGTTTAGATAATTTAATAAGCCTTGATAATACTGTATTTGTTAAAATATTTAACAAACGACTCATACTTCGTATTCCGACTCCTTCTTTTAATAAATTTACTATTTCAGTATTGACCGAAAACAAATAAGCATTGTAACTGTACTTCTTTAAAAAAGTACAACCACAATGCTTACATTTATAGCGCTGTTTTCCGTTACTAGCTTTTCCGTTTTTAACTATATCATTACTATCAACAAATTTGATACATCTACGTGTCCCGAAACAAAGGATTCGGGATGCTGTAAATCTTCCATTTATTCACCAATAATTTCACTTTTCGGTGTTCATGTGTTCGCTATCGCTCGGGTTAAAGCCATTTAAGACCTTAAAATTATTCTTTTGATGAACAGCATATTGATATTTTAGATAAAAACACTTAAAACAACTTTGAATATCAATAATTTAGAAGCTTTAAATACCATATCAACAAGTCTGATACATTACCAACATATATTAAACTTAAGTTATTAGCGACACATTTAGATATTATGCTAATCAAATACTGGTTCTATCCGAGATTCATTTAAACTACTCGCATATCTCTCCTTAAGATTAATAGTTAATAAACATATATTTTCATTAACATCCTTAAACTTCTTTGAATCAACATTATATACAATGTCTTTATTTTTTTCATAATCCAAAATTGTACTATCAGCACTAAATATTTGATAATCATCTTTTTCATAAAAACTACCTTCGTCACGAACGATAACAACATCAGTATTAATGGTATCAAAATAGAAAGTAAAAGATTGATTACAAGAAGATACTACATAATTAGATTGAGGAATACTGGAATCATTGTATCTTTTTGGCACAATAATACACTTATCTTCATTTTTTAGTACAGTTATACAAATACCCTTCTCGCCTAAACAATAAATCTCTTTATGACTCCTTTTACAACTGTAAATCACTATAAAAGATATTATTAAAAATATTAAGTTGTTCGTTTTCATAATTTATTAGTATTTACTTGGCATTTGATAAAAAGGAGCATCTTTTGCTTTTTGGAAATCTTTTTCAGCTTTCCTTTCTAAATACAATGGATATGTTAACTTATGCCCCTCTAATTGAGCCTTTTGAGTTGGTATAACTTCTACACTAAATAAATCCAAATCTTGCCATTTTTGTAAGCCATCAAAGCCTAATCGTGCTCTTGACCAAGTTAAACCATGATATCCAGCTACTGCACCTGCTCCATAATTCCCGACATCACGAGCTGAAGCAATTTTACCTTGAAATGTCATTCCTCTATATACATACTGATTTAATGATTGATCTTTAGGTCTATCATTCAGTCCTCTAGTTTTGAAATCGTAAATTTCTCCACCTTTTGCATTATTAATATAATGTAGAATTCCTACTGCACCACCTTTTAGTTCATTGTCAAAAAATAACTGACCTGAATTATCAAAAAGGTCTATTATTGTTCCCTTAATTGCATTTCCATCTTCTCCAACAAAAGAATGAGTTGTTAAAGACTTTCCTATTTTCGTTCCATCTTCTAATACAACATCTGTTTTTTTATCATCAATCCAATCAACAACAGTATAAGTTCCATCATCATTAGCTGTTACAACTGTCGTTTCAGTATTTCCTCCATCAGGGTCAATTTTTAATATAGGATTATTCCCCATTGCTAAATAAGGAGAATGAAACTCTTCTTTAGGGTCAGGACTCATCCAACGCCCAAGCCTTGGATTGTACAAACGAAGTTGAAACGAATTCGCCAGTATTTCTTCTCCTGTTTCGTCTTCAGCATATTCTCCTTGATACCCGTATCTATATGAATTCACATTTAAGAACTTCATCCCAAATGGAGTACAACCACAATGCTTACATTTATAGCGCTGTTTTCCGTTGATAGATTTTCCGTTTTTAACTATTATATTCCTATCAACGAGATTGATACATCTATGCTGTAAACCTTCCATTATAAAGTCATTTAAGACCTTAAAATTATTCTTTTGAGTAGCTCCAACTTTATTACCAGGTATCGCACGACCTAACCTTTATTTACTTAATGTAACTCCTCCCATTGGCAACCATGTTCCATCTTGAATTACAAAATATTGTTTACCATAACCGGATCTGATAAAAAGTGAATATGCTAAAATATCAATATCATATATTTGGAATTCATCATAAAAAACAAAAGAACTTTGCTTCCTCTGGGTAAACTCAAATATATTATTAAGACAACTATCAAAACTTATAAACCATATATGATCTTTATACTTACAATATCCAACAACTGAATTAGTAGCGAAGAACATATTATACCCCCTCTTCTCTACGGATATATTAATATAATACCCTTCACTCGTATCTGCATCTGAAGGTAAATGATATAAAGATTCATTACCAATTGAAATCAAATAACACTCATCATCTTTCAAATCTTTCATCCAATCTTTTGTATCTAACAACTCATCAAATCTTTTCGTTAACTCAAAGCTTTCTATTGATGATGTATCAATTACAAATTCCCTTAGATAAATGGTATCTAAAGCACTACTTATATCTATATTATTTTGAGAATAACAATCTAAAAATAGTATAAACATTATTGTTATTATTTTATACTTCATGGATTCCATCGTTTAACATTCAATTTATAATCACCATTTAAAAAATATCTTAAATAACCCGTATCATTTTCACTTTTACCATAATATATCTGATGAGGTATTCTCGGCACAACACGATCAATATCTCCATTTTGTTTACCTAACCCACTTGGTTCAGGCTTTTCTGATGATCCAGGGGGGTGATTATGTAACGAATATTGTAATTTAAAAGGAGGTAATACTTTTTTATATGTTGCCCTTGAAGCTCCTTCCTCATGTATAGTTCCAATAAAAAAATTATCTATTGGTTCATTTTTATACCATTTATAAGAAAACTCTACTAATGTAACATCATTCATAAATTCAATAATTTCTTGAGATTCTTCATGGGTTTTACTACTATATGTATGCATTGGATGCTCAGGGGTTTTAAGATATTGAATATTTGTTCTAATTGGATCTTGATCATGGGATTTTTCAGACTTCATAAACATAGGATCTACAGCAATGGATTGTAATTTATTATCTGCATCAATACCAATTATTTTATCCACTTCTTTATCGCCTTCATTATGTTTAGTTGAACTGACTACTCCTTTCGAATTTTCCCAATATGTTGCGTCGTTAATTTTAGTAAAAAACCCTAAGGGATCAACTATCCAAAGAGGTACAATTGCTGTACCTCCATCAGGATCTATATTACTAACAGGATTATTCCCCATAGATAAATATGGTGAATGATACTGTCCATAAGGATCTGGACTCATCCAACGTCCAAGTCTAGGATTATACAATCTCAGTTGAAAAGAATTTGCTTTTATCCCATCTTCTCCTGTTTCGTCTTCTGCATATTCTCCTTGATATCCGTATCTATATGAATTCACATTCATGAATTTCATTCCAAATGGATAATACTCAGCTTTAGAATATGCCCAATCTGACGAAGCTTCATCTGGAGTATTCCCTCCAATCGTTTTTATGGTCTGTCTTACATTACCAAAAGTAATCATTTATCTTATAACTTACCTATTGTAGCTTCTCACAAAAAAATAAGCTTTGTAGCTATAATTCTTTAAGAACCGTTTACTACAAAGCTTACATTTATATCGTTGACGACCATCTTGCGTTTTACCGTTTCGAACAATCAATTTTTCATCACCTGATTTACTACATCTATGTCCTAAATATTCCATTTTATTACCATTTAAGGCTTTAAAAATATTCAAATGAATCTATATATAGAATATAAATACGATTAAACAACAATATCAATACTGTAAATCAACCTTTTAAAAAACAAATAACATTCATCACCCAGTTTACTACGTTACCAAAGAACTCCCCAGTTCCGTAAAAGAGCCCATATATAAGTCTTGCCTTCTAAATGCCGCCAATTATTTAAGCAGTGTTTAGGTTACTCTTAAATCCTTTCTAAAAGAAAGCTTTATACAGACAATTGAAAATCTGTACTTTTGATTGGACTTGGTCGTTCTTTCGACACGTCTTCAAAGGTTCACTTGCGTTCAACTCTTATATAAACACCTGACAATTCGTGTTGTTGCCTTTTCCTTGACCACTCAATACCTTCCAGTCACCCAAAAAGCACCGCAAGGCGGTTTAAATACGTCTCCTAATAAACGTATTTGGTAGACCTACTACCATCTCTAATACAGCATTTAACTTCTGTTCAGTTTAAAAGTTAATTCTGGGCATAACCGATTTGATACATAACCCATTACCAAGGCGTCTGTTTTTTCACCTTAATTTCATTACCTCCTAATATTCTATCTAATTGTATATAAGATTCAAAATCAAGCTGTTTTTGACCATAATAATATTCTGGATGATGATATTTTTTCATAATATACTGTGCAATATTGATAGGTGTCTTATTAAGTTCTATATAAGGTGTTATGACTTCTTGTCCTACCAAATTTTGACCATTAAAATACAACCAATCTACCTTATGTTTTTTCCTTAAATACTCTCCAACCACTATTATTGTTGGAAGAGTATAAATACTCATCTCATTAATCGTATTTTCAGAGCAAGTTCTATTTAACTTTTCATTAATTTTAATAAAATCATTATCTGAAAAAATATAATTATTTGATATTTTCAAATCAAATAATTTATTAAATTTTTTGAGAAAAAATTCGTGATCAACCTTATCCTTAAGTCTGTTTTTATGAAATAGAACCTCTATATGGAGTCTATACGCACGTACAGTGCCTAAAAATGGATTATTATTTATTTTATTTATTTCATCCAAATCCACCAGCTCATTAACAATCAAATATTGTGAAAAGTCTGAATAATTATAAAATGTATCTACAACACATTTTTCTTGTTGGAATACAATTTCATCATCCAATTCATTATAATATACTTTTACACCATTAGTATCAATTATCTGAAGTTCACTTAAATCAAATTCTATAAATTCTGACATATTCTTAACTTTTATCTGCGACGTTATTAACAATATAACTACACTAATAATTAATTTCATAACTACAAATCATCTTATTAATACTCCGTCTTGACTTCCAGAGGAACCCAAACTTCCAAAAATATTAACATCTTTATACGGCTTACCTCCACCCTTTGGGGCTACAAAAATATCATAATGGACACATACTAACTAGATAAATACGGTGAATCGAATAACTTACTACTGAAAATCAACACCTTAAATGATAATTTAAATCCACCACGCCGAGTAGATAAGGGGAATTTCACCCCAAACCCCTCACAGAACCGTACGTGACAGTCTCCCGTCATACGGCTCTTGTTATCCAATCGATGGATACATAAAACGCCAATGGGCTAATAATTTTGGAGAAGACATCTTTAAATGCTTAATCCATAATACTGAACGCTTCTTGGAACTTAACTTTTTGTATTTTGTGCGAACCCATTTAAGAATTCTAAATTCCAAAACCTGTAAGGCTTTGTACAACTCTCGCTTTTGAAATAAACTATAGTAGTTAATCCAACCCCGTACTTTAGGGTTAATATATTCTCCAATCTCTTCTAATGTCGCTTTTACTCTGTTTTGTAACTTCCAACTTTTTATTTCCTTCTTTATGGAATTTAAAGATGATTTACTTGGAGCGGGTAAGAAACCTACATAATACATCCCTTTCTTATTACTACTCAAGCGCCTTCTAAAGGTAAAACCTAGAAAATCAAAGGATATTGAAATATAATTTAAACGGCGTTTACTATCTTTACAATACACTATCTTACTCTTGACTTCATTTAATTCTAATCCACAACTTTGAAAACGTTCTTTTATAGCTGTGTATAAAGATTCACTTTCTTCCTGTGTTTTACAATGGATAATTATGTCATCTGCATAACGTTCAAATTTAACTTGAGGATAATATATATTCATCCATTTATCAAATACAAAATGTAAAAATAGATTCGCTAACAAAGGACTTATGACTCCACCTTGTGGCGTACCTTTGCTTTTGGAATGTAAAATACCTTTTCTTAAAACTCCTGATTTCAACCATCTATTTATATAGAGGAAAATCCAGCTTTCTGTTTCTAATTGACTTAAAGCAACATTTAGTAATTCATGGGAAATATTTTCAAAGAAACCTTTGATATCAAGATCTATTACCCAATTTGACTCCCAACAACGCATTCGGCATTGTTTAAGTGCTTGGTGAGCTGATTTATTAGGGCGATAGCCATAAGAGTCTTTATGAAAAAGACGCTCACATCTTGGCTCTAATAATTTCTTAACTACCATTTGAGCTATACGATCCTTTACCGTTGGTATTCCCAATGGACGTCTTCCTCCATTTCGTTTTGGGATTAACACCTCTTTAACAGGCATTGGAAAATAACTTCCTGAAGACAGTCTATTCCATAATTGGTATAAATTGTCTTTTAAGTTTAATTCAAAGTTTAAAATACTTTGTCCATCAACACCACAAGCTCCTTTGTTTCTTTTAATAGCTAAAAAGCTATCGTAAACAAGTTGTTTGGGTATTTCTATCGATTTTGCATGTAAGTTCAAATTCCTCCTCTTTCAAGTTGATTATCTATACATACTGAATAACTTAAGCCCTTCGCTCCATTTTCATTACAAAAACTTCAACACTACTATGGCTTAATCCGAACTCTTGGGCAACATTGGTTTAATAACTTCTTGTATTCGTTACTTCCCTTAGCATTTACCCAAGAACTCCCCAGTTTCGTAGAAGAGCCCATATATAAATCTTGCCTTCTGAATGCCGCCAATTATTTAAGCAGTGTTTAGGTTACTCTTAAATCCCTCTTTCTAAAAAAAAGCTTTATACACTTGTACTGAGTAAAGCCGAAGTAGACAACTGAAAATCTGTACGTTTAATTGGATTTGGTCGTGTTTTCGACACGTCTTCAAAGGTTCACTTGTGTTCAACTTTTATACAAACACCTGACAATTCGTGTTGTTGCCTTTTCCTTGATCACTCAATACCTTCCAGTCACCCAAAAAGCACCGCAAGGCGGTTTAAAACCGTTACCTAATAAACGATTTTGGTAGACCTACTACCATCTCTTATACAGCATTTAACTCCTGTTCAGTATTTAAGTTAATTCTGGGCATAACCAGTTTACTACGTTACCCGTTACCTATGGTATTTAACACATCACCATTAGAGTGTTGCCATGTTATACAACGGGGAATAAAGTTTTTTTTCTTTTTTTTGATTAAAGGAGAAACCCTCTCGATACATAAAATGATTAGTACACTTTCCTTCTTTATCAAAAAGATTTATTTCGGTCTTAGATCTTCCATAATACTCAACCAATATATAGCTAGTAAATAATTTCTTCATCACCGATTTTATAATTGTAATAGATTTTTCAAAATCTTTATTTGACCAATCAATCGCCTCAGATATCCTATCTAATCTAATCTCTAAGTTTGTTGGCGTAAATATTAAACTTATAGGGATTTGATTTTTAGCTATATAGTTAAAATCTATTTTGAGCCAAGATTCAAAAGACATATTATCCACTATAAAATCAGTATTTTGAAATAACGGTTGGGTATTTAACTCTGTTAAAACCTCATCTATTACAATTATCTTTTCAGATATTTCTTTAATATAATCCATATGTTTATTATTTCATTCCCATTTTCATTAGGGCAATTCTTAGCGAAATAGTAGCATTTGCAAAGCTATTTGAAACCCAACTAAATGGAACATATAAGTGATACTTCGCTATATTTGGATTAGCTGTGCTTCTCCCTAACCCAATTCTAAATTTGTAACCCCATTCTCCAGCTCTATTAACTCCAGTAGACCAACCTGCTTTAAAATATCCACCACCTACATTTAATCCTCCCTGAGCTTTTGCAGCAGAACTACCGAATAACCTAGAGCTTATTCCATATCTATTACTTAAAAATAATTTTGATCCAAAACGAGATAAAGCATTTTCAAATATAGCTGCTGTTTGTACTCCGCTTGAATAAATATTAGGCAAAATAACTTGAGACGAAATTTTTCCTAAAACCCATCCGCGAGATTCTGCACCTGCAGCATCTCTTTCTTCAACGCTATTATAATATTTCACATCATAATCAAACAAACCATAAAAATCTTTTTCACGTTGAAGTTCACCAATACCATCAATAATATTAAGAGCACTTTGAAGTCTTGGGCCAGGGTTATTCAAACTTCGAGCATATTCAATTTTATTTTCGCCATCTGCAAATTGCCACATTCCTTCATCACTATTATTATAACCCCATTCATCTCCGACTTTACTTATAGCTCCATGCCCTCCTAAAACACTTCTCCATAAAGCTCCACCCCAAGAGAATCCTCCATCAGGGTCCACCGAATTGGTCGGATTATTCCCCATTGCCAAATAAGGGCTAACATACTGTCCATAAGGATCTGGACTTAACCATCTTCCCAATCTCGGATTATACAAACGAAGTTGAAAAGAATTTGCTTTTATTCCATCTTCTTCCGTTTCGTCTTCTGCATATTCTCCTTGGTATCCATATCTGTATGAATTCACGTTTAAGAACTTATTCACCTATTGTTTGTTTTATAGGAGTTCATCTGTTCGCTATCGCTCGGGTCATTCCAAAGACTAAAGAGCTTATACGGTTTTTATTATTTTTTCAATGATCGTATTTCAAATAAACAAAAAAAGAGCAACAATCCGAAAACTATTACTCTTTAATTTATCCCCAAAAGTACAACGTTAAACATGCATTTAACATCACTATACTTTTACTATAACAAATCGTTTTTCTACTTAAACGTTTTAGATGTGTTCGCAGATTAACATTCATTCGTTCAATATGGTTTGTGCCATATTGAGTTGTTTTATGTTGCTTTTTCGGTATCAGAAACTTGTAGTTTCTTAATCCATCTGTAAATATCTTTTTAGCATCTGATAAAAGCAATGTATTTACAACTTGTCTTAACGTTTTATTCGTTCGTTTACCTACATTAAAATCTATAACTTCTCTTGTATCTTTTCTTATACTGTACGCTATCCAAATTCTATTATCCGTATTTCCAATATAGGTACAAAGTTCATCCAGTTCATAGGTTTTACCTTTTACTATCATTGGCTTTCTTACTTGTTTTGAAAGCTTTAATATCCTTGATAATACAGTCTTTGGAGAAATATTTAGTAAACGACTGGTGCTTAGGATTCCTACTCCTTCTTTTAAGTAATTTACAATCATAGTATTTACTGATGGTTTATAGGCTTGATAAACATATTCCCCTAAAAAGTAGACCCCACAAGATTTACATTTATACCTTTGTCGACCATCACTCGTTTTACCATATTTGGTAATACTTAATCTACCAACTAGTTTACTACAACTATGTCCTAAATATTCCATTTTTAAGCTATTATATGAACTCAAAAATAAAAAACTATACCACACATCAAGTATATTTTAATTTATTTACATAAATCAAAATTGAAAATCAATAAGTTAAAGAACATTGTTTTAATACCAATTAGTTTACTACGTTACCAAATTATTTAATACTAAAAAATATGATTTTAGAGAATTACATTTAACCGCTTTATCTAATGTTAATTAGATAAAATAATTGCGTTTACTTCCGTCCTGAGATTCAAAATATTTTTGCAGCTTTTGATCTAAATTATCAAACTGAATAGAATCCGTATTGAAAAATATATTCCCACTACTATCAATATGAATTGAAAAATCCTCATGTACTGAAGGGAAAATTTCTACGTCATAACATGGAATCTCATAAGTCCCATTTTTACTAATTTGAATAATTTTATAACAATCACTAGAAGTGATGTATTCCCTAAACTCTTTACAATCTTTTTCAATCAAATCGTTTTGCAAATTATAAGACTCTATAATTCTATTAAAGTTAAAATCTTTATTGTCATTATTAATGTCACAAGACAATAAGACAATTAGGATAAGTATACTAATTACATTCTTCATATTTCCTCTATTTTCAATTTACCCAATATAACAGAATCACTTCTCTTTAATCACTATTCTTTACTGACTATTTTAGACTATTTAATAAGGCTTATATTTACTAGGCTCAACAGTGTATGGCTTTCTTGCAGTATTTCAAATTGCCTAAAGTGATACATTACCTGTTACCCAAACATAGACCATTAAGATTTTCAACTCCATAAATATCATTATATGTACTATCCCTACAAAACCTTATGCTATCTATAACAAAACAATCGAACGCATTGAAATATGTAGTTCTAAACCAAGTAGAGACATCAAGATCATACGTATTATTCTCCTTTATCTTAGAATCATTACTACACGTAGTATTATACTTAGTATATGACATCAATTTTATCGGTTCAGATTTTTGATTCTGAGCTTTAATGATATAGAATATATATTCTTTTGATTTAATAGAATCTATTGACTCTATGTAAATACAGTTATTAATTCTTCTACTTGATAAATTAACTCCAGCCTTCCAATCTGTAATTAAATGTTGAGATAACACTGCATTTGAAATAAGAAGAAAAGTAATAAACACGATTCTAAAGAAATTCTTTTGCATGATTTAAATATTTATTATTAATCTACATAATTATTCAATCATTTCACTTTTTGAATTAAACAAATTTAAAAATTCATTTCACATGACTTCATTTAAAGGCATCGAAAAAATAAAATAAATCTCTCCCAATTTAGGATCCCTAATTACAAGAGGTATGGGCTTTTACCTTTTTGATATACGACACTACTTACAAATAAAAAACGCCTTAAACACATGTTGTATTTAAGACGTTTTCCTATTTCAATTCGTTTATTCTGCCAGTTCCTCCATATCTGCAATAAGCATATCTAACCGTTTAAATATTCCACCGTAAACAATATTTAAATCTGCATTATAAAGACGCTTGGTAAAAATAGAACTTAGTGCTGCTAAAACAATAAGAGGCAAATACCATACTATAGGAACATCTAAAAAGGTTGATAGATCAGGGCTTTTCTGATTAATCTCTATAAGAACATCTTTAAAAACATCCGATGTTAATAACCCAATTCCGAATGTCATAATCATAGCTGGATATAAAACTCTATAAAGCTTAGTGTACCCATGAATGGTTTCATCTAACCATCCCTTCACTTCTTTTAAATACGCATAGCTTGATTTATTCTTATTTAACCCTTCTATTTTTTTTGATTGATCGTTTCCATATTTCACCGTTACCATTAACAAAGTAAACAAAATTACCCCAGCTATTGTTGCTCCATTACTGATTGCAATAACAAGTAGAACTATTCCTCCTGCCGCAATATAAAGTAAATTAGATTTCCCCATTTCTAACAATTTATCCACAGTACTAATTGATTTCCGATTATAGATATCAAATACTTTTGGCGCCACTAAATTGCTTTGGTCTGTAAATCCATTTTTCCAAATATCTTCAATTGATTTTCCCATCGAGTTTCTTTTTAAGTTTTTCTTTAATTCTACGAATTCGAACACCAACATTGTTGGGTTTTATTCCAGTAATGTGTGCAATAATCTCATAAGGTTTCTCTTCTAAATACAATAATATTATTCCACGGTCTATTTCGGACAATTGTCTAATAGCATCGTATAGAACATCAATATCTTCTGTATTATGATTAGAAAGATCATTATGAAATTCTTGAGGCAAGTAATCGGATGCAAACTCTTGATGTGTATTCTTCTTTTTCTTCATCAAGGTTAAACAAACATTTAACGTTAATCGGTATACCCAAGTAGACCATTCAGAATCCTTTTTAAAATTATCTTTAGATCGCCATATTTGCAGACATACTTCCTGGTAATAATCCTCAAAATCTTCTTGAGTATTGGTATACGCCCTACACATTTTAATAATTATACCTGCATTGGGCATAATGTACTGGCTATAAAAATCACTACTCATAAATCCTGTTTTACGTTTTTACTGCTTTTGCCAAATATATTCTTAGAATGCATTCTTTAATAATATTCTGGTGTTATATCTTGGTTAGTGGCTAACAAATAAATTTATTACAATTTGATTAAAAAAAATCTTCATATTCTTCTTTTCTTATCTGAACCCTCAGTTTATACGATCAAAACATATAAAAAACACACCATTTACGTGTAAACCCCTACCAAAACACCCCTGCCTCATCTATAAATGATGCTATTTTCAAATACACACCCCTGAAAATAACAGGGGTATATTTAAAAAATATACATCAAATTAGCACCAACCCCTCTTATTTTTATATATTTGCAAAGAATTTTTAGCAAATAGCCATGAATAGTTTAAGATTTCAAGCCTTAGCGGAATTAAATTCTCGCAAGCCAAACCAAGTTGAAATGCCATCTGAAAAAATTTCTGATTTTTACGGAAAGCATGTTTTTAATGAAGATGCTATGCTTTCTTTTTTACCAGAAGAAGCATACAACAGCTTAAAAGAAGCAATTAACAACGGTGTTAAAATAGACCGTAAAATTGCTGACCAAGTTGCATCTGCAATGAAAAACTGGGCCATGACACTTGGAGCTACACACTATACACACTGGTTCCAACCTTTAACAGGAACTACAGCAGAAAAGCATGATGCTTTTATTGACTTGGTTGGTGGTGGTAGAGTAATCGAGCGTTTTGACGGAACTTTATTAGTTCAACAAGAACCAGATGCATCAAGTTTCCCAAATGGAGGTATCCGTAATACGTTTGAAGCACGTGGATACACAGCATGGGATCCAACTTCTCCTGCATTTATTGTAGGTAAAACATTATGTATTCCAACTATTTTTGTTGCTTATACAGGTGAAGCTTTAGATAATAAAACACCATTATTAAGAGCATTACACGCTGTAGATGAAGCTGCAACGGATATTTGTCAGTACTTTGATAAAAACGTAACGAAGGTTGTTGCTACTTTAGGGTGGGAACAAGAATATTTCTTAATTGACTCGGCATTATATAATGCACGTCCAGATTTAGTCATGACAGGTCGTACTTTATTCGGTCATGCATCTGCTAAAGGTCAACAATTGGATGATCACTATTTCGGAACTATTTCTTCTCGTGCATTAGCATTTATGAGAGATTTCGAAATTGAGTCTAACTTATTAGGAATACCTGTTACAACACGTCATAATGAGGTAGCACCAAACCAATTTGAATGTGCTCCAATTTTTGAAGAAACAAACCTTGCAAATGACCATAACCGTTTACTAATGGATTTAATGGATCGTGTTGCAGAACGTCATAACTTTAGAGTACTTGTTCACGAAAAGCCTTATGCAGGTGTAAACGGTTCAGGGAAACACAACAACTGGTCTTTAGGAACTAATACAGGGAAAAACTTATTAAGTCCTGGTAAAACTCCAAAAAGCAACTTACAATTCTTAACATTCTTCGTTAATACAATTATGGCTGTTCATAATTACGACGATTTATTAAGAGCAAGTATTGCAACGGCAAGTAACGAACACCGTTTAGGTGCAAACGAAGCTCCACCAGCCATTGTATCTCTATTTATTGGATCTCAACTTTCTGCTGTTTTAGACGAAATTGAAGCGACTGTAAAAGGTGGTAAAATGAGTCCAGAAGAAAAAACGAACTTAAAGTTAAATGTTGTTGGTAAAATTCCAGATGTATTATTAGATAATACAGACCGTAACCGTACATCTCCATTTGCTTTTACAGGTAATAAATTTGAATTCCGTGCTGTTGGTTCTACTGCAAACTGTGCGTTACCAATGACGGTATTAAATTCTATTGTTGCTAAACAATTAAAAGAATTTAAAAAGTCTGTTGATGCATTAATTGAAGGTGGATTAACAAAAGATGAAGCAATCTTTGATATGCTTCGTCAATACATCCAAGATTCGAAACGTATTCGTTTTGAAGGTGATGGTTATGGTGACGAATGGGTTGAAGAAGCTGCTAAACGTGGTTTAAAAAACGAAAAAGAAACACCATATGCACTTGACTTTATGGTTGAGCAAAAAGTATATGACTTATATACTGAACTTGGTGTAATGACACCTCGTGAGTTAGATGCTCGTCATGAAATTTTACATGAACAATATCAAATGGCTATTCAAATTGAATCTCGTGTTGTAGGAGATTTAGTTGGTAATCATATTATCCCAACGGCTATTAAGTACCAAAATACATTAATTGAGAATGTTAAAGGTCTTAAGGATGTGTTAGGAGAAGATGTTGCTAAAACAGCAGCGGCTAGTCAAATTAATACAATTGTTACTATTTCTGACTCTATTAATACATTAAGAAAATTAGTAGAAGAAATGACAGAAGCACGTAGAGTGGCTAATAAGATAGAGCACATTGAAGACATGGCTAAATCTTACTCTAAAACAGTAAAACCATATTTAAATCAAATCCGTAGTATTGCTGATAAGCTAGAACTTATGGTAGATGATGAATTATGGCCATTACCAAAATACCGTGAAATGTTATTTGCAAAATAAGACGTTATACCCTTATTATAAACAAAGCCTTTAGGATTTATTTCCTAAAGGCTTTGTGCTTTTATACACGATTATGTTCTAAAATTTAATACTAAGTATAACCCTTAAGCAGAATACAAAAATTAATCCTGTTTAGCTACCCTCAAAATTTCATAGATTGTAAACATCCTTTTACCCGTATTATTTACTTAAATCGATTGTTCTTTCTATGACTTTCAATCCTAAAACACATCCAAAAAGAAAGTACCCCAATAAAGTTTCCTCATTTCTTATTTTTATTTTAGATTTGTAACCTATTTAAAATCATCATAGTTTTAAAAGAATTAGAAAATAAAATAATAATAGAATGACAATATTTCAAAAAGTGATCTTATTGTGCTTAACAAGTACTTTATTAATAACCTCTACTTGGGCACAAGAAGACAATTACGATCTATCAGAACGTATTAAAGTCGAAATTCCTCGTGCAATTCTAGACACCAAAGACGAATCTTTAGAATTTATAAAACAACACTATAAATTCGATAAATTAGATTGGAAACAGGTTAGCGAAAAAAAGGATGATCTAGAATTTAAACATCTAAAATTTCAACAAGTATATAATGAAGTTCCAGTTCATGGAGGGCAGATGATATTGCACTTTAATAAATCTGGACACCTTTACAACATCAGTGGTCAATTCATTCGAATTTCATCAATAGACAATGCCTATACCTTAAGTGAAAATGAGGCCATAAATATTGTATTAGATGGATACCCAACGAAAGAATATTATGGTGAGTGTAATGTAGATTTTAAACAAAATCATACCGAAAAGTGGATCTATACAGATTCTAAAACACCACCAATCTATACCTATAGAGTAGACATTTACTCAAATAAACCATTGTTTAGATACGATGTATTTATTAATGCGAGTACAGGTCAAGATATTGCCCGTCGTGATAAAATACACATGAACGATGCCAATGGTAGTGGTAGTACAATGTACCATGGTACAAGAAACTTCACAACAGATAGTATTTCTAGTGAGGTGTATTATTTAAGAAATAATGTTGGTGGTGCTGGTGTTCATACTTGGGATTACAACGAAGGTACAAGCAGTGGAGTAGAATTCCAAGATTCTGACAACAACTGGACAGCAACAGTAAACGACGATGCCGCGTCTAGAGATGCGCATTGGGGTGCCGAAAAAGCCTACAATTACTTTTCTGACAACCATTCTTTTTTATCTTTTGATGATTCCAATTCTACAATTAACTGTAGAGTTCACTATGATTACCAATATAGCAATGCCTTTTGGAATGGTGTTGAATTAACATTTGGAGATGGTGATGGAACATCATACAATCCATTAACTTCCATAGAAGTTGTTGGTCACGAATTAACTCATGGTGTTGTTCAATATACAGCTGGTTTAGAATATTTAAATGAGTCTGGTGCTTTAAATGAATCGTTTGCCGATATTTTTGGATGTGCTATAAGACATGAAGCCGATTCTGCGAATGCGAATTACTTAATTGGAGATCTTATTTCTGCGACTTCAAGCGCCATGCGTTCTTTAGAAAATCCTAATTTATATAATCATCCCGATTGTTACGATGGTACATATTGGTATACAGGACCGTTTGACAATGGTGGTGTACATAGTAATTCTGGTGTACAAAACTTCTGGTTCTATGTATTGGTAAATGGAAACAATGGAACTAACGATTTAGGAGATTCTTATAACGTTTCAGGAATTGGAATGGATAAAGCGACCAAAATTGCATTTAGAAATTTATCAACATATCTTACAATTTACTCAACATATTCAGATGCTAGAGATGGAGCAATTCAAGCCGCTATAGATTTATATGGATCGTGTTCCGATGAAGTGATTCAAACGACAAATGCATGGTATGCTGTAGGTGTTGGAGATGAATATGAAAATTCTACGATAGCGAATTTCTCAATTGATGAACCTATCTCGTGTACACTTCCTCATACGGTTAACTTTACAAATTCAAGTTTAAATTCAAGTACATACAGTTGGGATTTTGGAGATGGTTCAACCTCTACATCAGTATCACCGTCTCACACATATACTACAGCTGGAGTATATGATGTTACTTTAATTGTTTCTGGAAGTTCAACATGTGGATCTGGTTCTGATACATTAGAATTAAGTAGTTCTATAGATGTATCTAATGGTATGGCTCCTTCTGTTAGTGCAACTTGTGACAATCCGTTCACTTACTTCTCGTACTACTCTAAAGTACAACATTTTAGTTTTTCTAATTTATCGCATAATGCCTCTTTATTTACAAGTAGCATTGGTGATTTTACTTGTGAATATACTGCCAATTTAACGGATGGTAGTTATTATAACTTAGAAATTACGAATGGAGGAACAGACAAAAGTGTTTGGATTGATTTTAACAACGATGGAACATTCCAAAGTTCAGAAAACATCTATGCATCTTCAAACTATACAACTATAGATTCAGCCTTAGTACTAATAAACAATTCAACTACGGTTTATAATACGCCACTAAGAATGCGTGTGGTTTCTGCGAATTATTCTTCTACGCCACAATCTTGTCTTTCATTTACAAGTAATGGTCAACAGCTTGAATATACCGTTACTATTAGTCCGAATACGTCACCACCTGTTGCTAATTTCCAAACAACAGGATCTACATCAATTGGTACTGGACAACAAATTAATTTCCAAGATTTATCTTCAGGGTTACCAACATCTTGGCAATGGACATTTGAAGGTGCTACACCAAATACCATATCGGTACAAAACCCGAACAATATTACATATTCTGCTATTGGAACATATGATGTTACCTTAATAGCAACAAATAGTTTTGGGTCAGATACTTTAATTATTCCGGACTATATTACGGTCAGCGATCAGTTTAATATGTGTTCTACATCTTCTTCAAATTCACCTTCAGGTATTTTATTTGATTCAGGTGGAGATTCTGGACCATATCAAGCATATGAGAATTGTTCATTTCTTATTGAACCAGGATGTGCCAATGCCATTACAATTACGTTTAGCGAATTGAGTTTAGATGCTTATGATGATTTCATTAAAATTTATGAAGGGTCAGATAATACAGGTACTTTATTATTCAGTACTAGTTTTAATAACATCCCACCTCCTCTAACTGTAAATTCTGGGGCTTGTTATATAGAATTTACATCTAACTATTATGGAAATTATTCGGGTTGGGAATTGTCTTGGACTTCTGATATTCCTACGACTAATCCAGTTGCAGATTTTACTGTAGCGGATACTATTCCTTTTAATTACCCAGCATTATTTACAGACAATTCTACAGTTTTAACACATTCATGGATCTGGAACTTTGGTGATGGAACAGTTTCTATGGATCAAAACCCTTTAAAATCATTCTCAGATACAGGTTTGTTTAATGTTGAATTAATTATTGATAATTGTTTTGGATTAGACACTATAACGAAACCTGTTTATGTACAGCCAGAACCTGCTCTTATGGTTTTAGCTGATACAATAGATGTTACTTTAAATTGTGGAGATTCTACCACAGCATCCTATTGGGCTTATAACGAAGGGAGTGGAGATTTAATTATTGATATAGAAACTGGAGGTTATAACTCTCCGGATCTAGATATCTTCCTTTTTCAATTAGGTTCAGACATTTATGGAGAATATAATAATCTGAAAACGATTATTACAGATAGTATCCAAGATGCAAACATAACAGAGTATACAACGATTAACACATCACTATTTACAGCGAACCTTGCGAATCAAGATATTTTAATTATTCCTGAACTTGAAAATTTAAATTATACTCAACAAAACCATTTAACCAATTTACAACCTGTTATCCAAAATTTTATTTCTAATGGAGGGCAAGTTCTTATTTGTGGAAACACTGTTAGTACAATTAATGCCACTGGTTTATTAAATACATCAGCTTTATATACATCTATTTCAGGATCTCTTAATACATTAGACCCAAATCATGAATGGCTAGAAGGAATTTCTCTTCCTGTAAATAATGTCAGTATAATGGCATCTCAAAATATAACGACTCCAGGGTATACTTCTATTTTAGAGACTATATCTAATTATTCAGCATTAGGTTATTTACCATATGGAGATGGTTCTGTAATCTATTATGGATACGACTTTTATAGTTCTTCACCGAATATCAGAAGTCTATTAATAAACATTATTGAAACTACCATTACAAACTCATGGTTATATATAGACACAACAACAACCATTGCACCAGGAGATTCAACTGAAGTTACAATTAATGTGGATGCATCAAATTTATTTGCAGGAACCTATATCGATTCTTTTTTAACGGTTTCTAACGATTCATC
Source organism: Flavobacteriales bacterium (assembly GCA_965243605.1). Classification (GTDB taxonomy): domain Bacteria; phylum Bacteroidota; class Bacteroidia; order Flavobacteriales; family CAJXXR01; genus JBMYYR01. Next base: position 80,184 of record CBDEVQ010000055.1, on the reverse strand, counting down.
GAATTCACTATTTGCAACTTATGTTCAATTAAATATCCTTGGAGAATCTATTATAGACTTATCAACATATACTTTAGATTTTGACACGGTATACCAAGGTACATATCATTACGATACGGTTACTGTTTATAATAATGGTTGTGATACACTTTCAATAGATTCTATTCTAAGTTCGGATATTGCATTTACAGTTTCGCCAACAACTTTTAATGTAGAACCATACAGTTCTACAAATATTGCCATAGAATTTTATACAGCAGATGTTGCTGTATTTAACGATAGTCTTACCCTTTACAATAGTGATACGGTTCAATATATTGCCTTAAACGCTGTTTCAGTAGGCGCTCCAATTATCAGTTTTAATCCAGATTCTATTGTTGCTGAAATTACAACCTGTGGAGATTCTATTGTTATTCCTATTACAATTTATAACGATGGTTTAGGAGATTTATACGGAAACATTAATTCCAATTCATATCTAAACGATTCGCTTTCTTCATTATTCTATGATAGTTTTGAAGATGGGGATTATAACAATTGGGTTGCGACTAGTTATGGGGTTAGTATTTCAACAAATACAGCTTCTCACGGACAAAATTCAATAACGCTATCGAGTAGTTATTCAACGGTTACTCGATATATCGAAGAGTCTACACCAACTTATTTCTCATTCCAATTCCAACAAAATTCATATTACTCTTCTACAAGTAGAGTTTATTTAGGAAATGCATATGATGCGAATGGTATTTGTTATTTCTGGAAACAAGGAAACTATATCTATTTTAACAATACATTTAATTCTGTACTTATCCCAGATCATTCTGTTTGGACAGAAGTTGAGCTAAAAAACATTAATTACGTTAACCATACGTTTGATGTTTATATAAACAATAGTTTAACTATATCAAGTGTGCCATTTAATAATAGTTATATAGATAATGTAACTCTTGTACAATTTAGAACATCTGGTTCGGGAAGTTTAATGTGTAATTTTGATGAAATTACAGTTGGAGAAGGTGCAAATGAAGATCTTTTAACAACAAATACAGATTCCCTAAACATTCTTCCTGGAGATTCTCAAATTGTGAATGTTACTCTATATTCAAGTCTATTAGAAAATGGAGTATATGTATATAATATAGATTTATTAACGAATATTCCAGATTCATCCAACATTTCTTACCCTGTATATTTAACGGTATCAGGAGAATCTGAAATATCGTCTAATGTAACTTGTTTAGATTTTGATACGGTATTACAACATCAGATTCTAGAAAGTGATACATTCTGGGTATACAATACAGGATGTAGTGTTCTTGATGTCTCAACCATAGCTTATAGCTCACCTTTTTATTCATGTACTCCAGATACATTGTCTATTAATCCATTTGATTCTTTACCCGTAATTGTTACAATACAAGATTCAGTAATTGGCTTAAATACAGACACTGCATGGTTTTACACTTCTGACAATGATACGTTAGCCATATGTTTAAATTCTACAGTATTAGAAGCTCCAATCATTTCTGCGAGTCCAGATTCTATATCACTTACTGTAAATAGTTGTGATATTGATTCTATTGTTATTCCTTATACAATATATAATACTGGTGGAAGTAATTTAAATATCATAAATGGGTATCTTCCTTTAGAAGATGTACTGGATAATATAAATTCAGATTATACAAATATTACAAGTGTAATACCATCTTTATACTCATTCTCAGGTGGAATAACAGGTTCTTCTATTTATGATGGTGGTGGAGATATGTACGATGGAGGTAATTATCTAAATACAAACCTTCAAAATACTATTCCATATACTTCAAGTGTCGTTACAAGTTTACCAAATGCATTTGGTACCAATGGTCAATATTTTACAGCTAAACATCAAGGTTTATTTGTTATGACCGCAGATATACATGAAATTAATTCATTTAGTATCTCTGGAGATCTTGGAGCTGATGGATCTGGATCTGTAGAATCTGGAAGTATTTCTATGAATCATAATGGTGCTGCCTATACAGGGTTCTACAAAAAAGTACATTCTGCAGGAGACCCAAGTGTTAACCATTTAATCATCATACAGAATAATACGTTAGCAACTCAATCTATTTCGAGCTCAACAAACTCAGATTCTCATATTATTGATGGACTATTTAACAATTCAAGAATCTATTACATATTATTTTCAGGTTCTCAATCTAATAATTACCCTGTGTCTGTATTTGAAAACGTTATGTCAGAATTCTTAGACATTACGAATTCTATTTCTACATTCACCGGATCTATTGAGCCAAATGATTCATTAGAATCTGAACACGTTGTTTATTCGTCGGATCTTGATAATGGGACTTATGATTCTGAAATAATTATTGTAAGTAATGACCCACTAAATCCTGTGTATACCATTCCTGTTTCTATTGTTGTAGAAACTCCACCATGTATTATTAATGTAGAAGATTCTATTATTGGTTGTGGTGGTTCTGTCGATTTCTCTGTAGAGCATTCGAATACAGCATCGAGTATTTCATGGGATTTTGGAGACGGAAATATAGGTAGTGGAGAAAACACATCTAACAATTACAGTAGTCCTGGAACATATCCAATAGAAGTTATTACTTGTAATTCTATCAGTTGCGATACATTTGCTTATAACCTTGTTATTACAAATACGTCAGGTCCAATTCAGGCCACTTGTACACCTGCTTCATATTACACGTATACATCTTATGGAATTACAAATGTATCTCTAAACAATATCTCAAATTCTTCATTGGCTACTCAAGAAGGTTACGAGGACTTTAGCTGTACAGATACAACGTCATTATTAACGGGGTCTTCTTATACTTTAAATGTAATTTCGGCATCAACGTATAGTTCACTATATTCTAAAGCGTGGATTGATTATAACAACAATGGTAATTTCGAAAATTCTGAAGTTGTATTAGATGAGCAGTATACATCAAGTCCATTTACATCTACAGTTACAATTCCTACCACTGGGGTTGTCTTAAATGAACCATTAAGAATGCGTGTTGCTGTTGATAGAAATAATTCAATCTCTAGTTATAACCCATGTTTTGTTTACTATGGAGAGTTTGAAGACTACACCGTAACAATTAATGAACCAATATTGTATCCAATATCTGCATTCTCAACAACAGACCTTAGTGTTTGTGAGGGTATTGTACAATTTAACGATCTAACAACAAATTCTCCAACAAGTTGGGCTTGGGACTTTGGAGATGGTTCAACATCTAACATCCAAAATCCAATTCACGATTATGAAGATGCTGGAATTTATGATGTTAAATTAGTCGCTGCTAATGCCAATGGTTCTGACAGCACTATACAGAATATAATTATTAAGGTAGCAGAAGCAAATATTTCTGTTGGTGCGATTACTGGTCTTAGTGCTCCAATTCAATTTACAAATACCACGACCGGAATTTCTGGGTACAACTGGTCATTTGGTGATGGAAATACATCGAGTGTATCCTCTCCAACGCATACATACACAACGGCTTCAACATATATTGTTACACTTGAAGTTGTAAATGCATACGGTTGTACGGCTATAGATATAGATACGGTTGATTTAACTCCGTATATCGGAATAAACGAACTGGATGAAACTATAGCTGTTTATCCTAATCCAGCAAAAAACAGTGTTAACATATTAAATGAAAGCTCTAAAAATATTAAAGAGATAAACGTTGTTAATGCATTAGGTCAAATTGTATTAAGATATGAACCTAGCCATGATGAAAACAAACACATCCTACAGGTTTCAGAATTAACGAAAGGGGTATATACATTATCTTTTAGATTTAATGATCAATCTGAAGGCTATTCGAAATTAATCATCGAATAAGTTTAAACACAAATAGAAAAAATCGAGAAAGAAATTTCTCGATTTTTTTTTGCCCTAAACATTCGTCTTAAACTAAAATGTATCAATACCTATACGTATTCATAAAGATTAAAAATCATAAAATGAATACCTTCATTTCCCCCTACTTTAATTTATCATGTAACATTTCACATCTTACCCCATTAACTTTATTTAATACTTATAACCATTTTTATTTTATTTAATATGCCTACTTTGTAATGTAGATCTTAAAAATTTAATTCTTATGGCTGTATATTCTATACTCGTAAACGGTAACACCAAGCAAATAGACGTAGAACCAGACACACCACTTTTGTGGGTGTTAAGAGATGAATTAGACTTATTAGGAACTAAATATGGCTGTGGAATTGGAGAATGTGGAGCCTGTTCTATTCATATAAATGGAGAGGTTTCGAGAAGTTGTTCCATTCCTATTTCTGAACTTAAAGACCGAAATATTACAACCATAGAAGGTATTTCTAAAGATGGAAGCCACCCTGTACAGCAGGCATGGAAAACAATTGATGTCCCACAATGTGGATATTGCCAATCGGGTCAAATTATGACGGCCATTTCTTTTTTAGAATCAAATCCTTCTCCTTCAAAAACTGAAATAAAAGAAGCTATGCATCCTAATATTTGCAGATGTGGTTCTTATAAAAGTATAGAAGCAGCAGTTCATTTGGCCTCTAAATCATCTCATTAATATACAAACAACAATCGTTATGACTACAAAGAATACGAATGGATTTAGCAGACGCTCATTTCTAAAATCAGTCTCTCTTGTTGGAGGTGGAATGCTTATTGGGTTTAATTTATTTACATCTTGTACAGAAGAAATTAAGATCTTAAAAGAAGATTTATCCAAACTAAACTACAACGATTTTAATGCTTTCATTAAGATTTCTAATTCAGGGAAAGTCACACTTTTTTCCCCTAACCCAGAAATTGGACAAGGTGTAAAAACATCTATGCCCATGTTAATTGCCGAAGAATTAGATGTCCCATGGGAAGATGTTTATGTAGTGCAGGGTAAAATGGATGCTGAACATTATAAAAACCAATTTGCTGGTGGAAGTTTAGGAATTAAAAGAGCTTGGTTGCCGTTAAGACAAACCGGGGCTACAGCTAAACAAATGTTAATTAATGCAGCCGCACTATATTGGGAAATAAATCCGAATGAATGTACGGCAAAGCAAGGCGTTATATCGAATAAAAACGGTGACAAGCTAGGTTATGGAGACGTTGCAGTTGTGGCTGCTAAACTTGATATACCTGAAGAATATACATTAAAAGACCCAAAAGATTTTAGTATCATCGGCCAAGAAATTGGAAACGTTGATATTGATCAGATTTCAACAGGAAAACCATTATTTGGAATAGATTACAAAGAGGAAGGTATGTTATATGCTTCAGTGTTAAGACCACCTGCATTTGGACAAACCTTAAAATCTTTTGACGACAGCAAAACAAAGGCCATTTCTGGTGTTGTGGATGTTGTTCAATTTGATGATAAAATAGCGGTATTGGCCAAAAATACTTGGGCAGCCATGAAAGGTAAAAAATTGCTTGTATCATCATATGAATCCGATGCACCTCTAGAAAATACAAGTCAACATCATACAGAAATGTTGGAATTATTAAATGGTGATTCGTTTACAACCATGAGAAAAGATGGTGATGTGAATAAAGCATTTAATGAGGCCGATAAAATAATTGAAGAAACTTTTGAAAGTCCATTCATGCCTCATAACTGCATGGAACCAATGAACTTTTTTGCTTCTGTAACAGAGGATAAAGTCCGATTAGTAGGTCCTATACAAACACCTGTTGGTACAGCGATGCAAGTTGCAGAATTATTAAAAAGAGATTTTAAAGATGTACAATTAGACATGACTAGAATGGGTGGTGGTTTTGGACGTCGACTTTATGGTGATTTCGCTATAGAAGCCGCTTCCATTTCTGATAAAGTTAGAAAACCTGTAAAAGTTATATTCTCTAGAGAAGACGATATGACTGCTGGAATTTACAGACCACCTGTTAAATATAGGATGAAAGCCTCTATTAAGGATAATCAAATCACAGGATATCAGGTCAAAGAAGTTGGACTTAATAGCAATATGTACGATTTAATCCCTAATTTTTTCCCAGCTGGAAGCCTCGAAAACTATCAGGTAGATGTTCAACAACTAAGAAGTAAAATCACAACTGGGGCTTGGAGAGCACCTTCTACCAATTTTCATGCAGTGGCAGAACAATCCTTTTTTGACCAATTGGCTATTGAACTCAATATGGACCCTATAGATCTTCGATTAAACCTTATCCAAAAAGCTAAAGATCATAACGACGAACGTATTAAATACTCTCCTGAACGCTTGGAAGGTGTTATTAATTTGGTCAAAGAAAAATCGGATTGGAAACATAAAGACAATAAAGTCTATAAAGGATTTGCCTCTTATTATTGTCACAATACCCATGTGGCGGAAGTGGCTGAAATTGTCATGGAATTAGGTGTACCAATAGTAAAAAAAGTAATCTGTGCTATTGATTGTGGAATTGTTGTGAACCCTTTAGGCGCTTTAAATCAAGTTAAAGGTGGAATTATAGATGGAATTGGACATGCTATGTATGGAGAATTAACATTTAAAGAAGGAAAACCACAATCGAATAATTTTGATACCTATAGGTTAATTCGAATGGCCGAAACACCAGAGATAGAAGTGCATTTTGTAGACAATACAATTGAACCCACTGGACTTGGAGAGCCTGCTTTACCACCAGTAGGTGCAGCGGTAGCCAACGCAATATTTGCAGCAACTGGTAAGCGCTTAACAAAGATTCCATTTATCAAATCTTTCCAAGCTTAATCATCAATCTATGACGCATGAATTTATAGATATAGTAAAGGCGTACAGGAGTGCTTACTTACAAGGTACTAAATCTGTTTTAGCAACCGTTGTCGCTTTAAATGGATCTTCGTATCGCAAACCAGGTGTTCGTATGCTTATTACAGCAAAAGGTGAATTAACAGGAGCTGTAAGTGGTGGTTGTGTAGAAAAAGAAATTGTAAGGCAAGCTCAATCTGTTTTTAAAACTGGCATTCCAACTATGATGACCTATGATGGAAGGTACAGACTGGGTTGTGAAGGGGTTATTTATATACTAATTGAACCATTTCAACTGAGTAAAGCATGTATAAATGCATTTCAAAATACCATAGACAATAGACATTCATTCTCTATTAAATCGTATTATTCTATGCAAACAATCCCTTCTAAAGCCATAGGTTCAGTTTTGCATTTGAATAATATTGATTATCCTATACAAACCATAATCCCAGAAGAACAGACGCTTATTTTCGAACAAATTTTACCTCCTAATTTTAGGTTGTTAATTTTCGGAAACGAACATGACTCTATTCAGCTTTGTAAATTTACAGCCCTTTGTGGTTGGGATATTGAAATATTAACAGCCAGTCCACAAGTGGAACACTTAACCTCATTTACGGATGCTAAAATGGTTAAGTATATTCAGCCCGATGCCATTCAAAATATGGTTTTTGATACTGAAACGGCTGTCATGCTTATGACTCACAACTTTGCTAAAGATTTGGCATATTTGTTAGAAATGGCAAAACATTCTCAAACTCCAAATTATATTGGAATTTTAGGTTCTAAGAGTAGAATGCGTCAATTAGAATCTTCATTGTTTGAACATTTACCTGATTTAAACGATACATTTATTGATGTTCTACATGGACCAGCGGGGTTAGATATTGGATCTATTACGCCCCAAGAAATTGCCTTATCTATTCTGAGTGAAATTACACAACATGTTAGAAAGAATATACCTGTTTTACAGAGTTAATTGATGGAGGTTCAACATAAAAACATAGCGCTTATTATTCTTGCAGCTGGCGAATCTAAACGTATGGGACAGACAAAACAAATGCTTCCTTGGAAAAATACTACATTATTAGGGCATTGTATAGAACAAGCCCAAAACAGTATCATTAAACATATTTATGTGGTACTGGGTGCTCAATACACAAAAATATACAACGCACATAAACACTATAAGGTTAACTTTATTAACAACCCAAATTGGAAAGAAGACTTAGGTCACTCTATTGCTTTTGGTGTTAAACATATATCGAGCAAAAATTACGATGGTGTTCTTTTATTATTAGCAGATCAGCCACAAATAGAAACGGATTATATTAACTGTATGTTGGAACAGCTGAATCTAAACACACCTATCTTAGCAACTTCTTATTCTAAAAGTATTGGGGTGCCAGTCATTTTTACGAAACCATATTTTGAAGCCCTTATTCAGAATACAAATGCAAAAGGAGCCAAATCTATACTTATGAATAACAAAGCATCTATTAAGCTCCTTAAAACAGATAATGACATTGAAGATATAGATACCTATAACGACTATGTATCCCTTTACTCAAGATTCCATTCTACGATTAATCGTTAAATAAAAAGACTCCTAATCCACCTGGATCTTTGATAATAATATTATCAACATCTCCATTTTTATTAAAATATGTGATTTCTTCTACAACTGGAATATGAAAACTTTTCACCGCTTCAATAATTCCTAAATTATTTTCTCCATTAAAATAAGTCAACGAAGGTGTGAAAAACAAGTGAGGACAAACAAATGGTTTCATTAAACTAACAACCATTCCATCTGCATTTTTCAAGCTTTGCCAACCTTGTTCTATTCCTCCACCAGAAGTTTTAAACCCAAGGGCTGTAAACAAATCTAAAGTTCGTTGAAAGCCTACTGTTTCAATACTTATTCCAGCATAATTCCCTAAAGTAGAAGAAGAGATATCATTCGAAAATACCGATTTCGGCATAAACACCCCATTAATCAAATAAATCCACAGTCCACTAACGTCAGAAACGAGGTATCCATCCTCCATACTAACGATAGAAGCCGATTCTGGTAACCTTTTAACATCATCTGACCAATCGTCTTTAAACAGTTTTATTCCTGCTCTTGCATGTCTATCAGGGTTAATTTCTATAATAGCTTTTCCGTCTGTAACTATTGTGGGGTTAGATTTAGAGATCACTTTAAAGCTCAATTTCTCATAAAACTCTAAGCTTTCTTTAAGATCTCTAGTCGGGGTCTGAATGATAGATTTCATTATAATATCTTTTTATACGTGGTAAGATACCATTAAGACTATTTTAAACCTTGTTTTTTCAATAACAATGCTACTCCAACAGAGTATACATCATTAATTTATTCGGTTAGATATTAACCTAAACAATACGATTAAAATATAAATTGGCATCAATAATTATTACATCTCAAAAATAATAAAACCATGATCAAAACCCTAATAATACTAAGCCATTATTTGCATAAATCACCTTAATAATTCATAAAAAAAATAAGTCCTTAATAATCAATACCTCTTAACTTGAGACTTAAAATCCAATGACCATTTTGCCTTTTTATTCTTCTAATAATTGATTAATACAATCTTCATTTATAAATAAAAACGATCACTCTAAGCTCTATTCAAATTATTTAAATAAGTTATTGTACTTTTGCCATCAGGTAAAAAATGACATGAATGCTTAACTATACCATACATAACCATACTTCGAGCACAGAATGGGTAACTTTTATTCACGGTGCTGGAGGAAGCTCTACAATATGGTTTAAACAACTTAGAGCTTTTAAAAAGCATTTTAATATTTTACTCATAGATTTACGTGGGCATGGTCGGTCTAAAAACCACTTAAATCTAAAAAACATGCCAAAATACACGTTTGAAGTTGTTACTAAAGACGTTATGGAAGTTTTGGATCATTTAGAAATTCAAAAATCTCATTTTGTTGGAATTTCTATGGGGACCATCATTATTAGACAATTGGCAGAAATGCAACCTCAACGTATTTCTAGTATGATAATGGGTGGTGCCATTTTGAAAATGAATTTACGCTCTCAAATTCTTATTAAGCTAGGCGTAGCATTTAAATCTATTTTACCTTACTTATGGTTATACAGCTTATTTGCATTTGTAATTATGCCTAAAAACCATCATAAATCTTCGCGTAATCTATTTATTACCGAAGCCAAAAAGCTCTATCAAAAAGAATTTATTCGTTGGTTTAAACTAACTTCAGAATTAAACCCATTGCTTAAATTTTTTAGATTAAAAGATATAGATATCCCAACACTATATATAATGGGAGCCGAAGATTACTTATTCCTTCCTAGTGTTCAAAATGTGGTTAAACAACACGCTCAATCTTTTTTAAAAATAATAGATAATTGCGGACATGTTGTTAACGTTGATGAGCCTGATATCTTTAATGTAGAATCTATCGCTTTTATAAAAAATCAAGCCATACCTGTAACTTAAAATAGGTATTAATACGGCATGAAAATTACAACTGTATCTTAATTGTACTGAATATAAACTATAAAGAAACTTATTGTTACAATATCTCATTTAACAACCATTAGTTATCTTTGTTTATTAGAATTAATTATACGATGAAAATTATCATTGCCGGAGCTGGTGAAGTTGGAATACATCTCGCTAAGCTTTTATCTTTTGAATCTCAAGAGATAACACTAATAGATTTAGATAGAGAGCGTTTAGATTATGCAGAAAGTCATTTAGATTTATTTGCAGTTAGAGCTGATGCTACATCAGTTTCTGTATTAACAGATGCAAATGTTAGTTCTTGTGATTTACTAATTACAGTAACGTCTTCGGATACAACCAATTTTATGGCTGCCGTTTTAGGTAAAAAACTAGGTGCAAGAAGAACAATTGCTCGACTTGGAAATCCAGAATTCTTATTAAAAGAAGCCAAAGACGACTTAAAAGAATTGGGAATTGATGAAGTTATTTCTCCAGAAAAATTAGCTGCAAACGAAATATGCAGTCTAATTTCCCAGTCTAATTTTAATGCCACATTCGATTTTGATAATGGTGAACTCCATATGATGGGAACGGTCCTTAATGAGGATTCTCCAGTGGTTGGTTTAACCATGCAAGAAGTCGCTAAATTATATTCTGACCTTCCATTTATTACCATCTCGGTACAACGAGAACGAAATAAAGAAACGGTTGTCCCTAGAGGAGATACGGTTTTCAAAAATCAAGACCAAGTGTATTTTGTAACCAACAATGACGGTTATGAACGTTTATATACTTTAGTGGGTAAAGAAAAATCTGAGGTTAAAAAAGTAATGATTCTTGGAGGAAGTCGTATTGCCAAAAAAGCCGCTAAAAACTTGACGACAATGGATTGTCAAGTTAAAATGATAGAAAAACATAAGAATAGGGCCTTTGAATTGGCTGATGAATTACCTGATGCTATGGTTATTCACGGTGATGGTAGGAATGTTGAATTGTTATATGAAGAGAATATTGAAGAATGTGATACATTTATTGCATTAACCGGTGACTCTGAAACCAATATCATGTCTTGTTTGGTTGCCAAATCTAAAGGGGTTAGAAAGACTATTGCATTAGTAGAGAATATGGATTACCTCCACCTTTCTCAATCTATTGGAATTGATTCTTTAATTAACAAAAAATTCCTTGCTGCTAGTCAAATTGTTCGATATGTTAGAAAAGGAGAAGTTTTAGCATTAACCAATGTAAATAACTCAGATGCTGAGGTTATGGAATTTGAGGTCAGAAAAAAATCTCGGGTTAATGGTAAATTTCTAAAAGACATTAATCTGCCTAAAGAATCTATTATAGGTGGTATTATTAGGAATCAAGAAGGTGTAATACCTTCAGGAGACTTCAAAATTCAAGAAAAAGATCACGTCATCGTTTTCTGTTTACCAATGGCAATTTCTAAAGTAGAGAAACTATTTAAATAGCCCTTTTTATGAAAAAAATTAATGCTAGAATGGTATTTCATATCATTTGTATTGTTCTTCGTTTTAATGGTTTATTTATTTTATTAAGCTCATTAGTCGGATTTTTATACGAAGAAGAATCTGCCATGCAAATGATGTGGTCTGGATTATTTGTTGTGGCTTTGTCATTCATTAATCTGACCTTTAAAAAGAATAAAGAAAAAGCCTTAAACAAAAGAGATGGATACTTAATCGTTGCTTTAAGTTGGGTGGTTTTAACCTTATCAGGAGCTCTCCCCTATATTTTTACAGGAACAATCTCTAATTTCACAAATGCGGCGTTTGAATCTATTTCTGGATTTACAACAACAGGGTCTTCTATATTGCTCGATATTGAATCTATGCCTAAAGGTGTTTTATTTTGGAGAAGTATGACGCATTGGCTTGGAGGTATGGGAATTATTGTTCTTGCCGTGGCTATATTACCTCTATTAGGAATTGGAGGAATGCAATTGTTTGTTGCTGAAGCACCTGGTCCATCTGCAGATAAATTAAGGCCTAGAATTGCAGATACAGCCAAACGTTTGTGGTTACTTTACATTGCCTTAACGGGTGCTCAATCTGTTTTATTAAAAGTAGCGGGAATGAACTGGTTTGATTCTATAAACCATTCTTTATGTACGCTTTCTACAGGTGGATTTTCAACAAAAAACAGTAGTGTTGCCTATTGGAATGACAGTCCGATAATTCAATATATTATAATCTTTTTTATGTTAATTGCAGGGGCCAACTTTGTTTTAACTTATTTTGCATTAAAAGGTAAAGTCAATAAACTTTTTGGAAACGAAGAGTTTAAATATTACTTAGGTATTGTTTTAGGATTTACCATAATTTCTACATTAGGAATCTATTACTTTGCAGATCCTAGTCTTTCTACAATAGATCATCCTATGGTTTGGGGTGAATTTGAAAGTGCCTTTAGACATGCCTTATTTCAAGTGCTTGCTGTAATTACTACCACAGGATTTGTTACGGCAGATTTTACAATGTGGACGTCTTTTTTAACCGTATTATTTTTTGGAATGATGTTTTTAGGAGGTTCGGCAGGAAGTACTTCTGGAGGAGTTAAATTTGTCCGTCATATCATTATGATAAAAAATGGAATGATGGAATTTAAACGTTTACTGCATCCGAACGCTATTATTCCTGTTCGTTTTGGTGGTAAAGCCGTTAAACCTACTATTGTGTATAATATCTTAGGGTTCTTTGTTATCTACATGTCCTTTTTTATTGTTGGAGCTTTACTCCTTAGTTTAATGGGGTTAGATTTCACCTCAGCAATTGGTGCCTCGGCTACTTCTTTAGGTAATGTAGGACCTGGATTGGGAGATATTAGCCCTGTAGATAATTTTGCTGGAATTCCTACGGCAGGTAAATGGGTTTGTGCCTTTCTTATGATCATAGGACGTTTAGAATTATTTACATTCTTAATTATTTTAACTCCATATTTCTGGTCAGACCGATACTAAAAAATAGTATTTTATTTTTTAAAATATAAAAGCCTCTTGTTTATTAAACAAGAGGCTTTCTATTCTAATTCAATTTTATTCTATAACCAAAAAGGTTTTTTCTGATGTAAAGATTCAAAAATTGAGTATAACTCTTCTGGTGTTTTCAGAGAACCTTTACCACCCCAAACTTGGTTGTAAATTTCCATTTGCTTAGATGTTATCTCTGTAGAAAAAACATTAAATGCATCGGCGTGTTTTTCAATCTTGCTTATTTTTGTATTGGCATGAAAATCTAAGGCTTCTTCTGTTGTCATAAATTCCATATCTTGCTGATAAACATAATGAGCCTTATCTAAATGCAAACAATAGCCTATTGGTGTAGAAAATCGGTTAGACATCGTCATATCAGACAGCATTAAGATACTTTTTAGTCTTGGTAAAAAATTCACATCAGATCTATGCCCAGACGTTACAACCTTAAAACCTGCGTCTAAATAATGTTTATGACGTCCAAAAACAACATCTTGAAAATAAACATTTACAATAACGGTATCATAATTTTCACCTATTTTTTTTATCTCTTTTATCCAGCCATCATAATCAAATTCTAACTTATGAGATTCTATAGAATGCGTAGGAATAGCTAACAAAACAGTCCCCAATTCTTTTTTAATTTTATTTAATTCCTCTGTATTTAATAAGCTATCTACATATTCTATATGTGGACCTAGTTTATAGATGCGTTTTTCGTGGCCAATTAAATTATTCAGAAAAGTATGACGAACAGGTCCGTATGTGAAAATGCCCGGGAATTTATTGTTATAAACTTCCATATCCTTAACATCGTCATCATAATATACTCCATGCTCAATAATTGCATTTACGGGTTTATCCCATTTCGCATATTTTCTTAAATGATGCCCTATTGCATATCTAGAATTCACATAATAGAATTCATCTGAGTAAGATGATAACTCTTTACTTAAAGATTCTACTTCAAAAATAGATAAAGACTTTCGTCGTTCAACTTCATCTATAAATGTCTTACGTTTTGCTTTGCTATTTTTATTGACTTTATAGACCACTAATATTTGATAGTACTCCCTATATTTTTCAGGATATACCTTTAATAAGGTCTTAATCATGTTAATAACTAATTCTTTCATATAATTATTTCTAAGACGATTTGATAATTTTTGTTTCTATAAGAATTCTTTTTAATTCTGAAATACTATATGTAATACTACTTTTTTTAAACCAAGGAAGCGGAATAATTTTATTCGCAATAATAAAGGTTATTACATACATAACCACAAATGTAACTAATGTAGATAAGGCAGCCGCTATCCCTCCGTACTGAGGAATATATATAACATTTAAAATAAGGTTTATTACAATCCCTAAACTCACAACATACAGGTTATATACATTCTTAAATGTTTGCCCAATAATAACTCCAGAAATTGTATACAATCCATAAAACAGGTAGCTCAATGCAATTGGTGCAAATATTTGAACTGAATCTGCAAACTTAGGATCTAAATACTCAATAACAAATAATATTTTACCAAAGACCAGTACTCCAATTGTAATGCTAATAATAATAACTAAATATGCATAAAACATAGAGACTATTTTATGCTTTAATACCTCTGTTTTTTCCTTTTCTAGTAAGCTGAAATATTCATAAACTTTCGGTACAAACACAAGGTGGAACGAGTTGATAGCAACATAAACGAGCATTCCTATCTTATAACCCATATCGTAAATCCCAACATCCGATTTTCCACAAAAATAGTCAAGAATGTATCTATCACTTAAGTCTAAAGCTTGTCTTAAAAGAACAATTCCTAGGAAAGGTAAAGAGTATATAAATGCTAGTTTTATTAAGCCAGGCTTTATTTTCAATTCCAAATCGCCTGATTTATACAATAAATAGAAGCTATAAACTCCAAAAATTATTGGCAAAATAATAGCAGGAACAGAGCGACTTTCCCATACCAAATCTGAAAAATGAATTAAATACAAGGACAACCCTAAATTACAAACAGTCATTATGGTGCTGAAAACCCCAAATTGTTTAGCTTGCCCTCTATTCCTTAGCAATATTAAGTATATAAAATACCCCAAAGAGAAGAATGAACTAATAGGAACCCACCATGCATAATAAATCGGTAATTCGGCGTAATTTCCAAAGGTTTGGATAATAAAGTAATTGGCAATTCCTAAAATAATATTGGCACAAAAAGAAACCAATAAGATATTAAATATCGTAGATGGTACATCCTCTTTTTTTCGATAATAGATGTATTGCAAATATGAATTTAACGAGAATGCTGTAACTGTAGAAAATACAAGATTAAAAATTGTAAACATGGATAAAAACCCAACATCAGAAGGCATGAATTGCTCCGTTATTGTGGGCATTAAAACAAATGGAATACTTTGGTTTAATATTGTCGTTACAAAATATATAACTGTGTCTTTAACAACTTTCACTTAATTCTATTTTTATATACAAGTCCAACCGCCGTCAACAACTAAATTGTGACCCGTAATATATTTTGCTTCATCCGATAATAAGAAGGATACACTTGGAGCAATATCCTCAGGAAATCCCATTCGTTTCATAGGTACAATACCATTATACTGTTCTACAAATGTTTCATTTTGATTATCAAATATACCTCCAGGGGAAACAACATTTACACGAACTCCTTTAGGTCCCATATAGGCTGCTAAAAATTTAGTAAAATTAATAATTCCACCTTTTATGGCCGCATATCCACCTGTCATAGTCATGCTGGTGTTATTATATACATTAAATGTAGGACCTACCATTCCATAAATAGACGCCATATTCACTATTGATCCTTTAGAATCTTCTAAAAAAGGAAGTGCTTTTTGACAAATCATACAAACCGAATTAAGTTGTAGATCAATGTTTTGTTTCCAAGATTCCATTTTTACGACTGAGAAATCTTGTCCCCAATCCTTTGTTCTTGGATATGCACTATTTACAATTCCATCTATTCTCCCAAAGTGATCTTTTACAAGATTAAATCCTGCTAAAACAGAATTTTCAGAAGTAACATCAAATAGCAATGAATGTGCTTCTAAGTTCGTATCAACCGAAATATCTGCACATATGGCAATAGCACCTTTACTTTTCAAATTAAGGATCATTTCTTTTCCTAATAATCCTAATCCTCCAGTAACTATTATTATTTTGTTTTCTAACATATTATTCTTCGTTTAAGCACATATTTAAAACCACTAATGCTTCTTTAAAGGTGTTAAATGTTGGGGTTGTGTTCATAAAATACTCAAGCTGTTTTCTATACGTTTCTATAGGTAACTGATTCGATTTATAGATCTCTTGATCATTTTTATAAACCGTATTCGTGAGTAAATCTACTTTTATTATATACGTTTCAAAGACTATTTCCAAGGTTCTTTTTGGTAACGGTCTATAGTAATTTAAGGTTATATGGGTTTCAAATCCTTCATATGAAAACTGATAACTTGCATAATCTATAGATTCAATATTTAATGCCGATTGCGATTTTAATGTTTTTACTTGATGAATTGGTTTTCCAAAAAGCCAATATATATAATCTACCTCGTGTATTAAATCTAAATGTACTCCACCTCCTAATTCAGGAATAGCACTATAATTCTTTTTGTAATCTACACCTTGTCTCCACTCTGGTAAGTATGAACCACAATACGCTTCTACTTCTTGTATTTGTTCGGTATTGGCTGGTAAAATTTCTTGCTTAACATATTCTAACGCATCCAAAAACCTTAAATTACAAGCTACATATGTTTTTTTAGAATTTAGATCCTGTTCTAATTCTGAAATTTTGAGCGTGTGGCTTAATGGTTTCTCAATAAAGAGCGGAAATGTAAACGTTTTAAGTTGATTTATATGTTGATGATGTAATGCTGTTGGAGAAGATATAATACAAAAATCAATATTTAATAATTCTATATCTTGAATAAAATAGACATTGATAACATCCTCATATGTTCCAGCCAATTCACTAGATCTTAAGGCATAAAAAATCACTCGGGCATCTATTTCTTTTAATGCCTTAATGTGTTTTTTCGCTATACTTCCTAAACCTATAATAAGAACCTTCATACTTATAATTCAAACGACAATTTATTCTCATTTAATAGATATTCCAAATAATCAAAATCATCTATATGATCTAAATCAAATGATAAATGCTTCATCACATACACTTTACTTTTATTAAACAAGTGTAGGTTTGGCTTAGAATAAAATGCTCTTCTATAAAAATAAAATGAAGCATTCATTTCGTATACAACTGGAGCTTTTTGACGTGACAATATCGCATTCCCTTGTTTTGATAATTCAAAATATCCATCTTTGTTTTCCTCTACCATATTAAAATATGGATTTTTATGTGCTGGACTTACAGAATAGGTGTTTTCTATTGTTTCATCCTCAAAAAACTGAACAAACCCTTTTCTTAAATCCTCTTTTGTTCGCATGGGTGCCGATACGTCTAGATCTAAGATAAAATCAAAATTTAACTGATTTTGTTCTTCTGTAAAAATCAGAATATCCTTGATAGCATCTAATTTACCAGCTGTATCACTTGCTAAATATTCAGGCCTTGTATATACTGTGGTAAAACCAAACGATTTACATGTATTTTGTATCTCTTCGGAATCTGTAGATAAAGCCACTACCGCAGATATATTATACTTTTCTTTTAACCAATGGGCAAAACTATTGGCATGATTGTACGTGTACTGTATTAGTGGCTGTCCACCCAATAAACGTATATTTTTTTGAGGTATTCCTTTAGAGCCTCCTCTTGCACAAATTGTTATAAGTATTTTCTTCTCGTTCAAAATTAAAATTCTATATGTTTTATATCCTCATTCGCTTTATCAAAATCTATTGGTTTACCAATGTCTAACCAATAAGACAAAATTGGGTAATTACTAACCATTCTATCTTCTTCAATCAATTTCTCTATCATATCTGTGGCATTGTAAAATGCTTTTTGAGGAATCTCTCTTAAACAGGTTTGGTTAATAATATAAATACCCGCATTAGAGTAATATGTATAGGTTGGTTTTTCTACAATAGATCTTATTTTAACATCATCTGTTTCTACTATTCCATATGGTATTGCTACTTTATATGGAACCGTAGCTACAGTCATTTCACTTCCTGTTTTCAAATGATGAATGTATAAATCTTCATAATCTATATTCGTTAATAAATCCGAATTCATAACCAATATATTCTTAGTTAAAAAAGAATTTATATACGTTGCAGACCCTAATGTTCCTGTTATATCAACTTCTTCTATATATTCAATTTCAATACCCTTAGAAGATCCATCACCAAAATAGTCCTTTATTTGATCTTTTAAGTAATTAATGGATATATAAATCTTTTTAATTCCAAATTCTATAAGTCTATCAATGTTGTATTCTATAATAGGCTTACCTCCTATTTTAAGTAATGGCTTTGGTGTTGTTAAAGTCATTGGACGTAATCTTGTTCCTTTACCTCCAGCCATAATTACTGCTTCTAAAGGCAGTAACGATTTTTGTAGCTCAAGATCTAATACATGAACAATTCGTTTTTTGGCATCTAAAATAGGAATGGTTTTAATTCCTAAAGATTTAATAGTTTTAAAATCGGAAAGGTTAAATTCACCTTCAATAAGAAACTTAAATTCAGTTTCCATGGCCAAATTAACTTCATCTGTAAGCTGTCCATCTCGAATTAAAAATCGTCTTACATCTCCATCAGAAATTGTACCTAGTACATAGTCGTTATCATCAACTACAAACAGGGTCTTTCCTAATAATTCGTTAATCGTTTTTAAAACCTCCCTTATTGAAGTATTCTTATGGATCAAATTATTTCTCATAATCTTCCTTTAATATATTTATAATTGTTTCGGCGGTATTACCATCTCCGTAAACATTCAGATTTTTTAATGGTCCTGACTGTTCTATGGCCTCAACCATTTCAAGAATTTTAGAGATTTTAATTGGCACCGTTTTAATATTTTCAGTCTCTAGTCTTCCTTGTTGTCTATTTCCAAGGTTAACAACGTATTTAGGAAAGTAGGTTGCTTCTACAAACCCCGATGAGGTATTACCTAATAAAAAGGCACAGTGTTTCATTGTACTTAAATACCCTAACATTCCTAAAGATTCAACAATAATAACCTCTGGATTTTGCTTCCCATAGTCTAACAAATGGGTTCTAATCATTTGTCCCATTGGATCTGTATTTGGTAATGTAATTAAGATTTGGTATTTAGATTGCAACTGCTTAAAGGCCTCTATCAATTCCCTTATATATGTTTTATTCCCTTTTAAATTAACTGTTTCTGGATGAAATGTGGATAGTATCGTTGGGCGATTTAAATCGATATTAAAACGGTTATTAATTTCATCCTTAGATAAGTAATTAATAGTTGATAAGTTATCTATACTTAATGCACCTACGTTGTAAACCTGAACATGAGTCTCTACAATTTGTTTAGCCCTTGCTTTATATGCCTCTGTAGACACAAATAGTTTTGATGCAAACAAAGATAAACTGTGTCTATATGCATTATCAATTGCTCCAAGTGTCGTTTCTCCCCCATGTAAATGGGCAATATTCAAATTAAAAGGAGTTCCTGCAGATACAGCTGCAAACATTTCATACCGGTCTCCTAAACAAAATATTAAATCGTAGGTATTGTTCGCCCAAAATTGAGCAAATTCTACCATTGTTTTACCCATAGATTGTGAGATACTCTCTGGTGAATCTGATTGGGGGATTGTTTTAATTTGATGGATTGTATTAAATCCATATTTCTCAATTTCTGAAATAGTATACCCATGATTATGTGACAAATGTGTACCAAAAGCGATAATCTCAAGGTTAAAAAAGGGATCATTTTCTAATTGAGTTGCTAAAGGTAAGTAGATACCAAAATCTGCTCTTGAGCTTGTAAGAATAGCTATTTTCATCTAAATTTCTTCGTCTTTATTATAATCTTTATGAGCATTTGTACCAATAATATCCATCCACTTCATTGGTGATATTCCAGTTCCAGGTCGTTTTACAGTTATGTTTTCTTCTGTAAGCACATCCCCTTTTTTAATAGCTTCCGAAGCTACAATACTCTTTCTAGCAATAGGTCTATTTTTAGCTTCACTAGAAGATGGTTTTTTTAGATTAGACCCTAATGCTAGTTCTATGTTACGTATAGATTGGACCATATTAATAAGTTCATCAGGCTCTAATGAAGCTTGATGATCTGGCCCTTCCATAGAACGATCTAAAGTAAAATGTTTTTCGATAACACAAGCTCCCATAGCTACTGCTGCTATTGGGACTTCAATACCCAAGGTATGATCTGAGTATCCTATTTTTACATTAAATTGCTCACCTATTGTATTCATTGCTCTAAGATTAACATCTTGCATAGGTGTTGGGTACTCTGTATTACAATGTAATATTGTTATATTTTCTTTTTCTAAGCCATGAGATAACAAAACATTTAAGGCATCTTCTACCTCTTGTATTGTAGCCATACCGGTACTCATAACTACAGGAAGTTTTAGATTGGCCACCTTAACCAAATAAGGATAATTTGTTATTTCACCTGATGGAATTTTAAAAAAATCTAATCCAACTTGCTTTAAAAATTCAATGCTGACAAAATCAAACGCTGTCGATAAAAATTTGACTGATTTATCGTTACAATATTCGATAAGTTCAAAATGGTTCTGATCAGAAAGCTCTAATTTTTTAACCATTTCCAACTGCGTTTCTATACTGTCACCTGTATTTTCTTTTTGATATTCTGCTTTTTCTGCAGTTTCAGAAATACATAGTTCAGATTTAAAAGTCTGAAATTTCACATAATCAGCTCCAGCTAATTCAGCTACATCAATTAATTGTTTTGCTAATTTTACAGAACCATTATGATTAACACCTGCTTCTGCTATTATAATAGTGTGCGACATATTTTTTGACCTTCTTTAATTTGATAAAATGAATTTGACTAAAAATACAGTATTATTAACAACTGTTTATACCAATTCGATTAATCTTACAATACCATTTGTAATACTCTATTAACCCCCGATAAGTGGTTTATAAATACATTACTTGTTATAGGTCTTTAATTTTTTTAGCAGGAACCCCTACAATAAGTCCATTACTTTCTATTGTTTTTGTAACAAGAGCAGATGCTCCAATAATGTTCCCAGTTCCAATATTCAGGTATTGTAAAACAGTAGCACTTGTACCTAAGAGGTTATAATTTTTAATATCACAACCTCCACTCACGTTTACACTCGGGTTTAATACATTACCATTACCAATTACAGTATCATGACCAATAGTTGTATATAAATTTAAAATATTAAAACTTCCAATCTTAATATCTACAGTCAAAATACAACCTGCAGTAATAATATTCCCTTCTCCTAATTTTACACTATCTCCTTTAACAACATTAGGATGAACTAAATTTGGAAACACTCTTCCTGAAAATTTCTTTGAAATTTGTTCTAATATTTTAGGATTACCTATCCCTATAGCATAACATTCATCAGATAATAGATTGTTTTTAAGATGTTCTGATTCTTGTATAACAGCATACTTTTCACCTTCTACAATACAGTCGGATATTGCCGGGTTTACATCTATAAATCCTTTGATTTTATATGTTAGCTTTTGGTGATTGATATTATTTATTAAAAGACAAACTTCTTTCGCAAAACCTCCAACACCAATTATATATATATCTTTTACCATAACTTACAGAATTACACTACTTGGAATATTAACAACCCGATCTTCTAGCCATTTTGAAGTTGTAAGATCTCCTGCTTCACATTCTGAAAACATTTCTAATGAATTCATTAAAGCCCAAATTGGACGAGTCATTACTCCAGATTCATTGGTTTGTTTTAAAAATACATCCCTTTTTTCTCGATCTTCTAAAATAATAGCATTAATCCAATAATTAGATTGATTGTTTACTTGTTCTTGAACAAATTCAATTTTAGGATACGCGTTAAAAAAAGTATTATAATTTACGGCTAATTTACGTTTAGAACTAAGAAAATCATCTAATTGTTCCAATTGTGCTAACCCTAAAGCTGCATTTATATTCGGCATTCTGAAATTATAACCTATTTCATCATGTCTGTATTCCCAAGGATGAGGAATTTTGGCTTGAGTCGTTAAATGTTTAATCTTTTTAGCCAAGACTTCATCGTCGGTAATAATGATACCACCTCCACCTGTTGTAATAATTTTATTTCCATTAAAACTAATAACCCCAAGTTTTCCATATGTCCCTAGGTGTTTACCTTTATAATAGGAACCTAATGCTTCTGCTGCATCTTCAATAAGTACAATATTGTAACGATCACATATTTCCTTTATCTCATCTATTTTACATGCAAAACCAAAAGTATGCATTGGTATACATGCCTTTATACGGCGTTTTGTTTTTTTATTAAAACAACTACCATCTATAAGTTCAGCATTCTCTTTTAAATATAACTCTAGAGATTTTGGAGAAAGCCCCATCGTATCTCTATCTACATCTATAAATAAAGGTTTTGCATTTAAATAGGATATAGCATTAGCCGTGGCAATAAAAGTTAAAGGCTGTGTTATAACCTCATCTCCCTCTTCAACACCAGATACTATCATTGATATTTGTAATGCATTCGTTCCATTAACACAAACAATTGCATGTTTAGCCCCAGTATATTGGGCTATTTTCTCTTCAAATAGATTAACAAACTTACCTACACTAGAAACAAAGGTAGAATCAATACACTCGTTTAAATACTTTTTTTCGTTCCCTAAAAATATAGGAGCATGTAAAGGTATAAAGTCTTCAGATTTAAATGTTTTTCTAATAAATTGTATGATCTCTGTATACATAACTTACATTTTACTGTCTAGATACTTATGGGTTTCAATATGTCCAAAATTAGGAATCATTTCATGAAATAAACTCACAATTTGTTCTTTTGTCCATTGCTTTGACGCTCTATATTGAGCAATAGTATTTAAAAAATAAGCCAACTTATCTTCTTCATATAAGGGTTCATTTTTCACGATACCTAAATTCAAATGTTTCTCTAAATCTAAGGTTTCAGAGTCGGTGAAGAATTCCTCAAAATCTTTTTCTCCAGTTGTATTACTAGCCGAAAATAAACAAGGCCATTTATTTTCAGCTACCAAACGTTTAACTTCATTTCTTGCTTGATTTTCATTGTCTACCAAATACGGTTTGTATCCTCTTTGTTTAAGGTAACGTTCTGCTATTTCAGAAAATGTGATCAAGTGTAAATCTTCTTCTAATTTCGGGAAATATATATCTCTATTTTCACCAAATATACATGACATTAAACAGAGTTCTCCTGATTCCTGAGGGACTACAAAGTATCTTTTGATATCTAATGGTGCTGCTAAGGGTTGATATTTTTTTAATCGCTGTTCAAATCCATGTAGCAAAGACCCATCAGAAAATGCAACATTAGCAAAACGTGCCGTTGAGATTGTAATATCTTTACTTTTTTGCATTAAAAACATTTCCATTATTCGTTTAGATCCTCCCATCATATTCACTGGGTTAGCCGCTTTATCTGTTGATACACAAAAGTATTTTTTTGCGCCTGATCTTATCGATTGATCTATCGTTTTAATGGTATTGAGGATGTTAACGTCGATCATTCGCATTAATGTAAACGGATCTTTTTCACTCCTTACATGTTTTAAAGCTGATAAATTTAAGACATAATCATATTCACCATCTTGAGTAATAAATGCATCATATTCTAATGAACCTATATCTAGTGCATAGGTTTTAAAATCTCCATCAATATATCCAAAAGAACTTCTTATATCTCTAACTAATTCCACCAGGTTGTTTTCGCTTATATCTACTACATGCAACTTTAATGGATTTCTCTTAAATATTTCTTTTGTTACCGCTTGACCAATGGTACCTGCACCACCCAATACTAAAAATTTAGATTGAGTGACTTCCGTTTTTAATACTTTGGCATTTATAGATATATCCTGATCAAATAAAGTTCTGGATCTATTAATTAATTGTAGATAATTCATGGATTAATATATTCTGTTGATACTGTAAAAATAATAAATTCAATGATCTTTATCCCAAATATTAATAAGGATATAGATAAACTTATATAGACATATTATTCAACTATTTTCTCTTTGTAGATCACCCAGACTCTTTGGTCTTGTGTATGCATCAAAGTCTCAAAAGGTTCAAATCCTGCTTGTTTCAATACCTCTTCATTTTCCTTATAGTCAATAGAATAGTCAATTTTATTATTCTTCTTTATTTTTTTGATTGTAGAAATATATAAGGCTTCTTGGTCATAGTAATAATACGGGGTTACATAAGACTCTATTTCATTATAGCCTCTAAACCCCATAGAATACCCTCCTAAAAATGAGCTTCCTTTAAAGCGTTCCAGACTTTGTTCTGCATGTTTATGGGAATATGTTCTATTAATAATATGGTAATCTAACGCATTAAAAAGTTCTGGAATTAATACTATAACGAATACGAGTTTCAACATATTAGCCTTAGTCAGTTTTAACCACCTCGAATTAACCGTTAACACTATAAATCCAATAAAAAGGATAATCCAACCGATAAAGTCTATTCTACTATACTTATAATAAACACCTGCAGAAACGAATGCTAATATCGTTATAGCCACAATTTGCTTTAACGAAAATGTTATAATGTTTGCACTTGATTTCTTAATTAATTCATCTAAATAAAATCCAATTAGAATAATAATAAAAGGGAAAAATAAAATCAATTTTCGTACTGGAAAATCATTAATAAATAACGATTGCAGAAAAAATGACAATAGAAAAATAAAGCTAATATATTTAACTACAGGCCATTGTTTAATTTGTCTAATTTTAAGATTGTAAATAGTCACTCCGGTAATCAATAACAATAATGGATTTATCACAAAAATGTTTGCACGAATGCTAAACAGAAAATATTTTAAAACATCTCTTACATTTAAAGCTAAACGATTAGAATATTTACTACTTCTACTTACAGAATTTTCTAATAAGTCTATACCAAACCATCTATTAAAACCATAATAAACCACTAATGACAAACCGACTCCAAGTCCGAAATATATAGAGCGTATACCAATTTTACCTATCCTTTCTTTTCTAAACGTATTACAACTAAACTCTTCTCTATTAAAAACTAGTAGAATATACGCCGCTAATAGCACAAATGCATTGGTTGGATAAGAAAATAACAACAAGGTACTTAATATGGTGGCTTGTCCTATAATATGAATATCTTTTGAAGCATTCCGTTTCCATAATACAATACAACAGACACTAAACAATGCACTACAAATCCCTAAAATAGAAGGCTCTACAATATAACTTGCATTAGAAAAAGTGAAATTAAAAACTGTAAATAACAAAACAGCACAAATACTGTATAAATGAACTTTAGATTGCTTTAGTAAAACAAATATTAAAGAGTAAGATAAGAGCCCAAATAAAAAGGAGCTAAATCTTAATCCTAGATAATTGTCTCCAAAGACTTCTAGAGAAAAGTAGGTAATAAAATTCGTTAATGCCGGATTGCCAAACAAAACTGGATGATCTGCACCAAATAGATTTCCTTGTTCAAAATAATTATATGCATTAAGGACATAGTAATACTCATCAATAGGACTATATTGTGTAATTTCCCAAGGAGGTGTATCTATATCAATTATGAATAATTTGAGTATAAGAATAATACAACCGAATATGTATGTATTCCATATTATGCTTTTCGTATTATTCTTCATCAAATTAATTATTAATAGAATTATCAATTACTCGTTTATAAACATCTAAACTTTCATCAACCATATGTTTCTTAGAATACGATTCTTGAATAAGATTATAAGCATTTTCTGAAACTTGAAATCTTTCCGCTTTTTCGGTTTCTAATTTAGTAATGCAATCTAAAACTTGCTTAGAATGATCGATTACAAATCCATTCTCACCGTCCTTAATGATTTCATTAAATGAAGGTATGTTCCATGCGAAACAAATTCTACCTCTACTCATTCCTTCCAATAGGGCAACACTAAAATTTTCTAACCTTGAAGGATATAATAAATATGTTGATTTATCAATTTCCTTGGCTATTTCATCTTTTGTCAAAAACCCTAGAAATACGATTTTAGATTGTGCTTCTTTATTTAATTTAGGATATACCTCATTTTGGTAATATGCCTTCGTTTTTCCCGCAATGACAAGTTCTATACTTGGCAACTCCAATGCCAGCTGATTATACGTGTCTATTAAACGATCGGTTCCTTTGGCATGAGACAAGGTTCCAAAATAGAATATTCGACTAACTTCAGGAAAAGCCTTTCTATAAATACCATTTGTTTCTACTCCATTATATACAACACTCGTTGGATGATTGGTGTTAAACAATGATTTAAATTTAAGAGCACTAAAATTAGATACACCTATAATGTGTTGAACCTTTTTAACTTGCTCTTCTTCAAAATATTCAAAAGACTTATTTATCCTAAATCCTAAATCTTGACTTAGAAGTTTATATGAACCATGCGCTCTAATTATTTTAGGAACGGTATTGGTTAAAAAAGCGCCATCTCCTAAATAATCGTTTAATTCTATAATATCAACCTGATTTTGATTGCAAAAATAATCTACCCGTTGAGCTAATCTAAAGCGATCTTTTGCATGAAATGGAATTAAGCTTTTAGACCAACCCATTTTAT
This sequence comes from Flavobacteriales bacterium, assembly GCA_965243605.1. Classification (GTDB taxonomy): domain Bacteria; phylum Bacteroidota; class Bacteroidia; order Flavobacteriales; family CAJXXR01; genus JBMYYR01. The sequence goes on along the minus strand of CBDEVQ010000055.1, from coordinate 53,055 downwards.
GAAATACTCGCTCTAAAAATAAATGTAAGGGTGTCATCGTTGTTTTCTTAAAAAACAATTCTACACCATTATAATCCGTTTCTAATGACACTTCAGAATATCCAAATACGGTGACTTTGTGTCCTTTTTCAACTAATAATTTTGTGTACTCCGATAAAAATCGTCCAATACCTCCAGCATTTGGGAGTTGTGGATGGTCATATTCATGACTTACAAAAACTATATGCATCTTTAAAAAGTATTTATTACTCGAACAACTTCTTCTATTTCTAGATCAGACATTACTGGACTAATAGGAATAGATAGAATTTCATTTGAAAGTTGTTCTGTAATTTCAAACGCCGATTCAACTTCGTTTATATAGGAATCTTGTTTATGAATTGGAATGGGATAATGAATAAGACTTTCTATATTATTATCTTTTAAATGGGTTTGTAATAAGTCTCTATTCTTACATTGAACTACAAATAAATGCCAAACATGATTCGCTTTATGACTTGGTAAGGTCGGGCATTTAATTCTCGAATTACTAATGTTCTCCACATAGTATTCTGCAATCTCTTGCCTTCTTTCGTTATCCAATTGAATGTATTGCAACTTAACATTTAATACAGCCGCTTGTATTTCATCCATTCTATTGTTATTCCCTTTATAATTATGAACATATTTTTTTTCTGATCCATAATTTGCCAATATTTTACAAACATTAGCGAGTTGAGAATTATTTGTAACGATAGCTCCAGCATCTCCAAGGGCTCCTAAATTTTTACCAGGATAAAAGCTTACTGCACTAGCATCACCTAATGTCCCTGACATTTTATCCTTATAAAATGCTCCAATGGCTTGTGCGTTATCTTCAATATGGATAAGATTATTCTTATCAATTAAATTTTCCAACGCTTCGGAATATGAAATTTGTCCATATAAATGAACATTCATTATCCCTTTCGTTTTTGGTGTTATATGTTTTTCTATTTCCTTGGTGTCAATTAAAAAATCAGATTTAGAAACCTCTACCAAAACGGGTTTTAGTTTAGCATCAGAAATAGCCAATACAGAAGCTATAAATGTATTTGCTGGCACCAAAATCTCATCACCTTCAGTAAAAACACCTAATTCTAAATACGCTTTAATGATCAATCTTAAAGCATCAAGTCCATTTGATGTAGCAATTACATGCTTTGCCTTATGAAAATCTGCAAACTCTTTTTCAAAACGTTCTACTTCTTTTCCTAATATATACCAACCAGAATCGATAACCTTATTCACAGCTTCTTTTATTTCATGTGAATCTCGATCATTAATTTTTTTAATATCTAAAAATTTTATCATAATTCGAGTATATCTTCATTCAAGATTTGAAATTGTCGACCATCTTTAGACTTAAGGTTTAAATCTAAGACTTCTCCCTTTTTAGTAACATATCCTTTTTTTCTTGCAGGGTTTCCATACACCAGTGCAAAATCTTCAACACTAGAAGTTACTACTGCCCCTGCTCCAATCATAGAATATTTACCAATTTGATTCCCCGCAACTATGGTTGCATTAGCTCCAATTGAACATCCTTCTTTTAAAAAGGTTTTAGAAAAAGATTCTGGGTATTGTTTAGATCGTGGTAGTAGATCGTTCGTAAAGGTTACATTGGGTCCAATAAAAACATGATTTTCTATCCTTAATCCATCCCATATTTGAACACCTGACTTTACGGTTACATGGTTTCCAATTACAACATCACCTTCAATTAAAACTTGACAACTAATATTACAATGAGAACCTATTTGAGCTCCTTTTAGTACAACACAAAATTGCCAAATATTGGTATTATCTCCAATTGTTGTGGATTGCACATCTGCTAATGGGTGAATTCTAGACATCTTTATACTGTTTAAATTCCTCGTAATTTCTTATATAATCGTCTTCTGAATATTCATCAGACGCAAGAACTAGACAAACAGATCCTGATGAAAAATTCTTTAACTCTCTCCATAAACCAGGTTTAATTAATAACCCTTCATATGGTCTATTTAAATAAAAGCTTTTGGTTTCTTTACCATCTGTAAGTACAACTTCGAAACTACCTGACGCTGCTACAATAAGTTGATGGAGGTTTTTATGACCATGAGCACCTCTTTCTTGTCCACCTGGAATATCATAAAGATAATAAATACGCTTAATTGAAAACGGAACATCCTGATTTTGCTGAATTGCCGTTAGATTTCCAGCTGGATTTGCAATTTTCGGTAATTGTACTTTTATACAATCATTAATTGTTGTTTGTTTTCCTTCCATCTCTATAATCCAAATATTCTACTTCATCTCGAATGTAATCTTCCTGATTATATTGTGTACTTGCCATACAAATAACTAAAGAATTTGTTGAAAAATTCTCCATTCTTCTCCATATTCCATTTGGAATATAAAGACCATAATATGAACGATTCAATTGGTATCGTTTTTCATCCTTTCCATCAAATACAATAACATCTAAACTTCCAGATAAAACAACAATAAACTCGACTTGCTGTTTAAAAGCATGTCCACCTCTTATTTGTCCACCTGGCACATCGTATATCCAATATACTCTTTCCATTTTAAACGGGACATGAAGATTAGATTCCAAAAAAGATAGATTTCCTCTCGGGTCTATCTTTTTTGGTAATTGTATGATATGTGTATCTTGGATGGTATTCATCTATTTTTCAATAAGATTCTTAAGATATACACCGTATCCACTTTTCTTATATTTTTCGGCTAATATTAGAAGTTGTTCTTCATTAATAAAACCTTGACGATATGCTATTTCTTCAATACAACCGATTTTAAAACCTTGTCTTTCCTCAATAACTTGAACAAATTGTCCGGCTTGCATTAAAGATCCAAATGTACCGGTATCTAACCAAGCTGTTCCTCTATCAAGAATTCCAACTTGTAATTTACCACGTTTTAAATATTCGATATTTACATCCGTAATTTCGTATTCTCCACGTGCCGATGGTTCTATATTTTTAGCTATTTCTACAACATCATTATCATAAAAATATAATCCAGGAACCGCATAATTTGATTTTGGCTCAGTAGGTTTTTCTTCTAGTGAAATAACCTTTCCTGATTCATCAAATTCAACAACTCCATATCGTTCTGGGTCTGATACTCGATATGCAAACACACAAGCTCCATCTAAATCCACTTTAGAGCGCAATAAACTTCCCATGCCAGATCCATAAAAAATATTATCTCCTAGAACCAATGCTACAGAATCATTACCAATAAAGTCTTCACCTAAAACAAAAGCTTGAGCTAATCCATTAGGAACTTCTTGAATAATATATTCAAATGTACACCCTAATGCCTTACCATCTCCTAGCAAACGTTTAAAAGCTGGTTGATCGTGTGGTGTTGTTATTATTAATATTTCTTTAATTCCCGCTAACATCAATATCGAAAGCGGATAATAAATCATCGGTTTATCATAAACAGGCAATAACTGTTTACTTGCAGCCAATGTTAATGGATGTAATCTTGTTCCAGATCCACCTGCTAATATAATACCCTTCATTTTATACTTATTTTTGATATTGTTCTTTATAATAATCCTGATAATTTCCTGAAGTTACATTATTTAACCAAACTTCATTCTCTAAATACCAATCAATTGTTTTTTCCAGTCCTTCCGCAAATTGAAGAGAAGGCTCCCAACCTAATTCTTCTTTTAATAAAGAGGCATCAATAGCATAACGTTTATCATGACCAGGTCTATCCTTAACATAAGTAATTAATTTTTCAGAACTTCCTTCCTCTCTATTTAATTTCTTATCCATGATTGTACACAATAATCGAATTAAATCGATGTTGGTCCATTCGTTAAATCCACCAATATTATACTCTTTTTTATCAGTTGCTTGGTGAAAAATTTGATCAATGGCATGTGCATGATCTACCACATATAACCAGTCTCTAGTATATTGTCCATCCCCATAAACAGGTAAAGACTTCTCTGATTTAATATTATTAATAAATAAAGGTATTAATTTTTCTGGAAATTGGTTTTGTCCGTAATTATTTGAACAATTTGAAATTACAAATGGTAAGCCATAAGTGTTTCCATAAGCTCTAACAAAATGGTCTGAACTTGCCTTTGAAGCAGAATATGGGGATTGTGGATCATAAGGTGTTGTTTCAGTAAAGAATCCTTCTTTCCCTAAACTACCAAACACTTCATCTGTAGACACATGATAAAATCTTTTTCCATCCCAATTACCATTCCAGTGTTTTTTTGCAGCTTCTAATAAATTAACAGTTCCAAATACATTGGTTCTTACAAAAGACAATGGATCTGTAATAGACCGATCGACATGACTCTCTGCAGCTAAATGAATAATAGAATCTATATCATACATTTTAAAAACTTGATGCATCTTTTCTGCATCATTAATATCAGCTTTAATAAAATGGTAATTTTCTTTATTTTCGATATCCTTAAGATTCTCTAAATTACCACAATATGTAAGTGCGTCCAAATTATAAATATTATAGTTTGGATATTTGTTCACCATTAAGCGTACAACATGTGATCCTATAAAACCTGCTCCTCCTGTAATTAGTATATTTTTAGACATTTCCTTTAATAAAATTTAAATTCGTTTTAAACCAATCGTATGTTTGGTGTAACCCTTCCGACATAGAAAATTCGGGGTTATAACCTAAGAGTTTTTTTGCTTTTGAAATATCGGCTAAAGAATCCTTTATATCACCTGCACGATTGGGTCCAAAGTTTGCATCTAATTTAACACCATCTGCCTCTTGGATCATTTCCCATAATTGTAATAACGATGTACGTTCACCAAATGCAATATTACAAACTTCATGAGAAGTAAGCTCTTTAGTATTTAACATCGCCTTTATATTGGCTTGAACTGCATTATCTACAAAAGTAAAATCTCTTGTTTGTGTCCCATCTCCATTAATTGTTGGAGGTTTCTTATCAACCATAGCATCCATAAATAATGGTATTACAGCTGCGTATGCTCCATTTGGATCTTGTTTGGGTCCAAAAACATTAAAATATCTTAAGCCTATTGAATGGAAATTATACACATTTGAGTATACATCTCCATATAATTCGTTTACATACTTTGTTACGGCATATGGAGAAAGTGGCTTTCCGATTTTATCTTCTACCTTAGGTAAACTTTTAGAATCTCCATACGTTGATGATGAAGCCGCATAAACCATTTGTTTTATTCCACTATTCTTTGCTGCTTCAATCACATTTAAATAACCCGATACATTAACCTCATTAGACGTTATGGGATCTTTAATTGATCTAGGCACAGAACCTAAAGCAGCTTGATGAGTAACATAATCTATACCGTCCATGGCTTTCATACATGTAACGTAATCTCTAATATCTCCTTCTATCAATTCGAAAGAGGGGTTTGACAAAAACGTTTCTATATTTTTTTTATAACCATTAGAGAAATTATCAAGAACTCTTACTTTTCCAGCTCCAAATTGCAACAAATATTCTACAATATTAGACCCAATAAATCCTGCTCCTCCAGTTACTAAGAATGATTTCTTACTTATATCAACATCGTGATATTTATTAAATTGAATCCTCATCTACTTTTTAAATAATTTAGCAAAAAATCCTTTTTCTTCTTCTAAATACCCATATCCATAACCGTATCCATATCCATAACCGTATCCATAACCATAACCATAACCATAACCTTTAGATTTTTCAATTTTGAATCCGTTTAATGCGATACAAGCATGTTTCATTTTACCTGAATTATAGGCTAAATCTACTATTCGTAACATATTCTTATCTGTAACACCTTGTCTACAAACATAAACAAGTGCATCTGCAAGTGGGTATATTAATTGAGCATCCGTTACTAATCCAATTGGTGAACAATCAATAATGACACAATCGTATTTAGCTTTTAATGTACTCACTAAATCTTCAAATTTCTTAGACTCTAATAATTCTGCTGGATTGGGAGGTACTGGTCCTGATAATATGACATCTAAATTTTCATGTACTGTGGCATTCGTAATTTCATCTAAAGTAGATTCTCCAGACAATAAATTACTTATTCCTAAGTCATTATGAAGTTGGAATTCTTTAAATATTTTTGGCTTTCTTAAATCTGCACCAACCAATACCGTCTTTCTATCAGACAAAGCATTTAGACAAGCTAAATTAATAGCCATAAATGTTTTTCCTTCACCAGAGAAACTTGATGTAAACAATATCGTTTGTTGATCACTTTTCTGGATCATAAAATTCAGATTGGTTCTTAAACCTCTAAACGATTCTGCTAATTTAGATTTAGGCTGTTCAAACACTGGTAAATCATACTTAGATTTATCATGAGCAACCGTTGCTACAATAGGAACATTTGTAACCGATTCAATGTCTTCTATAACCAGAATCTTCGTTCTAAAAAATTCTGCAATTAAAATAACACCCAGAGGAATTGCAAATCCTAAAAACAATGCGATTAAGTATGCCGTTCTTTTCTTAGGAGCAATAGGTCCTTGTCCTGTATCTTTCGCGATATCAATAACTCGATGCCTAGGTTTTATTGCTGCATCTAACATTCCTGCTTCTGCCTTTTTCTCAAATAAAAATGTTAAATATTTATCATTAACATCATACTTTCGTTCCAGGTTTTGCATGTTTTGCTGTAAATCAGGTAAAGTCGATAATTCATTTTTCACTTGTCCTATTTTACGTTGCAAACTCCTTATTTGCCCTTCTAAAGATCCAATTAAAGCTTTAATATTATCCAATAACGAATTTCTAGTCGAGTTAATTTTACTATTAATCTTTACGATATCTGGTGACTCGTCATGAAACGTATGTTCAAGTTCAGATTTTTGAGAACTTAGAGCCTGTAAATTCTGAACCAACACAATAACAGCTGGATCAGAGACTCCAGCAGCAGACGGAATAATTAAACTAGAATGATCTGCAATAGAACTTGTTAATTTCGATCTTAGACTTTTATAGTATGCTAATTTAGGTCTTAATTGTAAAATTTGATCATCGTACTTTTCAATCTTAGAATATTTGGCAGCAGATGCCATAGAAACATTTATTACTCCTTCTGATTCCTGATATTCAGCTACACTTTGTCCAGATTCGCTTAACGTTGAATTTAGTTCCGAAATTTGATTCTCAATAAATTTAATTGTAGATCTAGATATATCTTTTTCGACGTCTGTACTTTGTTGAATGTATATACTCGAAAGCTTATTTAAATAATCTACCAATTTCGCTTTATTCTCACCATTCATAGTTAAGGTAAGAATAGATGCATCTGTAATATCGGTTACAATTAAACCTCCGTTAAATATAGCTTCTAACGTTGCATAATCTAAAAAGTTAAATGTATACTCGTATCCCTTTTTAAACGTTGTAAAGTCTCTTCTATTAATCTTAAAGTTACAATATTCGGTAATATGAGATTGTCCAAAACTCATCACTTTATCAACCATTGAAATATCCGTTCTAGATGTAGAACTATATGCTTCACTCAAGTAACTAAAAGATGTTGTACTCTGAGGTAAAGAATATGATAAATTGTATGTAGAATCATCTATATATGTAACAATATATGTTACTCCCAATGCTTGAGGTGCATTTAATTCAAAATCTACAAATATTGGAGACTGCGTATATAATTCTGTACTTTTATAATCATCTCTAATAAAATAACTCAATTCAAAATCTAATGCTCTAACCACTTTACTGGTCATTTGTTTAGATTTCAATATTGTTTTCTCATTAGAATAAAACTCTAAAGCTCTAGTATATGTAAATCTTTTTGCAATTTGATTTGCTGTTGACTGTACTTGTTGATCTGGAGATATAAAAACAGTACTTGAAATAGAATAAATATTCTTCTCATACTTATTTTTAAAGTACGCCCCAGTAATCCCCAATCCTAAACACAAAATAAACCAATACCAATTGGCTATTACTCTTGCGAGTATAGACTTTAAATCAATACTAAAATTGGTTGAAGACCTGCTTTTATTATCTCCGTTTTTTAATACATTTTTATAATCACTCATTAGAATTAATTATTAATAACGTTAACAATTAAGAATGCTGATGACAAAATTGACATAACAATTTGCAAACTACTAAATCCTGTTTTACCTACTCCCCAAGTTTTCACTGGTAAAGGTTCTACATAAAATACATCTTCTGGCTGAATGTAATAAAAGTCTGTACTGAAAAGACTTTGTTGAGTTAAATCGATATAATGGACAGTTACATTATCGTCTGTATGTCTTAACAATTTAACGCGTTTTCTATTTGCCAATTGACCTAAATCTCCACAACGGGCTAATAATTCAAAAATGGTCACATTATTCTGATAGAATGTATAAGATCCTGGTCTAACAACTTCCCCTAATATGGAAACTTTAACACCTGTTGGCTTAACAACTACAACAAAATTTTTGTAGTATGTACTTAATAATTCTTTTAATCTTGTTTTAATTTGAGATATCGTTTGTCCAAAAACATAAACTTCTCCTACTACAGGAATATCAATATACCCTTTCTCATCTACGGTATACCCAGATAAATAGAAAAAAGCATCAGAACTAAATGCCGTATTTCGTTCTGGATTCTTTAAAAACTCATCTTCTTGAGTTTTAACTGCAATGTATAGGATATCGTTATATCCAACTGCATAGTCATCATAATTTAATTCATATACTTGGTCGTTCTTTTCTTTTTCCGTTTGCAGATAAGCAATTTCCTCTAATGGGACACATGAAAACGAACATATTAATACGATAGCAAGCGCTAATATTTTTCTAAACATTTAAAAAACCTTTATTTATAAACTTAATGAAGCAACAAAAATAAACTAAATACTATATTATCATCCATTACAGCTATTTTTTATATAAAAAAATCCATAATATATATTAAACTAAATGTAAATATATTTTATAGATATAAAAAAAGACCTAAGTAATTCTTAGGTCTTTTTTCTTTATTTTATTTTAAAACGAATTGGAATCGTATAATTAATTGATACTGGTTTTCCTCTTTGTTTTGCTGGAGTAACTTTAGGTAATGATTTTACTAACCTTAATGCTTCCTTTTTAAGATCGTCATTCTCTCCACGAACAACTCTAGCATTCTTTACAGCTCCATCTTTTCCATATTCAAAAGAAACATAAATTTTTTCTTGAATACCCATTTCACGAGCTATAGTAGGATAGTTAAATTCCTTACTAATATGTCTTAATAATTTCTGTTGAAAACAAGTTGATCGTTCAGCTTTAGAAACCTTTTCACACCCTGGGAATATTGGTTTATCCTCTACGACTGCAAAGTTAAAAACCTCATCAGATTCTTCTTCTTCAACTTCATCGATAATTTCGATTTCTTCTTCCTCGTCTGTTTCTACATCTTCAAAAACAACTTCGTCTTCAATCTCTACATTATCTTCTACTACTACAACTACCGGTGGTGGTGGTGGTGGTGGTGGTGGTGGTGGTGGTTTTCTTTCGTCTTTGGTTACTGTAACGTCTTCTTCCTCCATATCTTCAATAACTAAATCTCCTAGATCAGCATATGATTTCTCGTCATAGCTTTTATAGTTAATAATTAATATAGAAGCTCCTATAGCTACAACCAAACCAAGTAAAGAAAAGGTAATTCTTTTCTTCTCGAGATCCTTTTTAGGATTTTTCTTCTCAATCATTAGTTTTGGTTTTTTAGTTTAAGTACTAATTTATACAAAAATACAAGATTAACATTATCTAAACTTTAATTTAAAGGAAATTAAAGTTAAGCATACTGTAATCAATACACCTATTGTGTTTGCTAAAACATCTAAGCTCTCTCCATAACGTCCTTCTATCAAATAATATTGCATAACCTCCATTAAAATTCCATATCCTATAGATACTAATGCAGTAAATACGATTATTCTCTTTTTTGACGTTGTTGGATCTAATTGATTCCAAAATAAATATAAGGTCGTTGAAAAAACAAGATACATTAATGCATGTAACCATTTATCAGACAACATCCAATCTACTTTAGAAATTTGTTTTTGCGGTAATAAACTTCCTGCTGTAACAATAGAAAACACAACAGGGAAGCCTGATTTATAAATAAATGATTTAACCAATCAATTCTTTATAAGCAGCTGCATCCATTAAAGCATCAATATCTGCCATGTCTGCAATTTTTACTTTAATCATCCAAGCATTATCATATGGTGATTCATTTACCATCTCAGGAGAAGACTCTAACTCTTCGTTAAATTCTACAATCTCACCAGAAATTGGCATAAATAAATCAGATACCGTTTTAACTGCTTCTACAGAACCAAAAACTTCTTCTTTATCAAGTGTTTCTCCTTCTGTTTCTACTTCAACATAAACAATATCTCCAAGTTCACCTTGAGCAAAATCCGTAATACCAATATAAGCGATATCACCTTCTACACGAACCCATTCGTGATCTTGACTATACTTCAAATTTTCAGGTACGTTCATCTCTATTTTATTTTCGTGTTTTTTTTGAGTTCCAAAAATACAGTTTAACAATCAAAATACAAACCTAAACTCTTATTTATTGAGTTAAAGTATATTTTATTTTAATTCCGAATATGCTTTCTCGTATTGGAAAACTAGATAAAATAAAACTCTCTGAACTATTTCTATCAAAATATACTGAACAATTTAATAGTTCATTAATTGTATAATTCGCACTAAAGCTTACACCAAATTGCTCATTACCACTATTAACTTGCTGACTTTCATCATATATATTACGAACAATAGATTTTTTAAAATTATAATTAATATCTAAATTCAATTCTAAAGTTCTTGGCACTTTACTTTTACCCAATCCGTTCTTAAAAATTTTAACATCGTTCATCCTATATCCTGCACCTATAACATAAGAATTCGCATTTTCTTGCAATAATTGACTATTGTCAATATTTAAAGTAAGATTTCTACTTCTCTTAAATGCTGTGTTAAAAGACATGTTGTTCTTAAGTGTTACATCAACCTTAATAAGTGGGTTAAATTGCTCACTTATGGTTACCTGATTAATTTGATACTTTGGAATAAAGTTACCATTAAGATCTAAGTTATCCGTTAATCCAGGTGTAACAGCTGTTGATTCATCAAACAATAAATTTCTATTAAAACTACCTATAGTATATACAGAAGAGTATCCTGATGTTAAACTAATTCGTTTCACTTTTTGTTTTAGCCAACTTATGTATCGAAGTCCATCATACGTAATTTTCCAATTTGGCAACGGAATATCTGTAAACTTATTTAACGATTGGGTTGTTGCGCTTTTACCAGTATAAGCTGCTAAAAAAGCAGGAATTAAAACTTCTTGAGAGTTTCCATTAAATCCAACAGGATATCCATCTGGTCCATCTTGAGCAGGTACTTCTCCATATTCTAAGGCTTTAGCATCTGCAACTCTCCTAGCCATTATTGTTCTATTCTCTAAAAAAGTCTGGAATACTGCATCTTGATCTTTAAATGCTGTATTTAATGTTAGCACTGTAATATTAAAATTACCACTCTCATTCGTGTTTTGAGTTTCAAATATCGGGTTATTTTCAACATCAAACTCTCCTGTACTTCTAAAATATTCAGATAAATCTATAGACTCCTTTCTTGCGGCATCAAAATTTATTCTAAAACGTTTTATAGGCTCTACAAGTGCTTTAAGGGTTATTTGTTCTTGATATTGTTTAGAGTATTGTCCATTTAAGTTTGCATTATTTACTAACCAACCTTGTTGAGCTGCATAAGCTCTTAAATTCATATTATCAGAACCAAAATTAGATTGTCTACCAAATGCATATGCTAGACCTGGAGCTGAAAATTTTAAACCATTAGTGTGTCCGAGTGGATTAACCTGGTGTGTAAATCCAGGTAATACTGTCCCTTCAGATTTTCGATACGATCCATCTATTTTTTTAACTGCTGTTGCCAAACGTATTAAAGTTTCTACAGGTTTAGATACTTTTTTCTTTCTCTTTCTTGCCTTATCTTTCGCCTTTTTAGCTTTATCTTTAAGCTTCTTCTTTTTGTCGTTATACGCTTTATCCAATTCAGCAATTTCTGCTTCTACATTTTCTTTATCTAATGTAGATTCTGTAATGTTCTTGTTTATTTTCAGGGTATCCGAGACTATAGAATCGGTTAAAGATTCATTCAGCGTTTTTAGCTCATCATCCAATCCTTTAACTTTCTTATCTAATTTCTTAGATTTTTTATCGTATTTCTTTTTAAGTCTTGCCTCTTTTTTACTTTTCTTTTTCTTCGTTCTTCCACCATATACTTTCTTAATACCTGGAATCTCTTTATATACCTTTTTAAAGTCTAGCTTTCCAGTTAATTGAATTTCGCTATTATTCTGAATAGTGTGTCCTTGTAATTTGTCTCTTTGAATTGTATTCGCTCCAATCCAATCATAACTTGCATTATACCTCAGGCTCAAATCCATCCATTTTGTATACGGTATATACTTTAAAGGTAACTTATAAGTCGCATCAAAAGATTGGTGGTAATTTTGAGTTGAACCAAGCTTAATAATTTCATCCCAAAGTTTTCTATTAGACGTTTTCGTCACTTGACTCTCATCTCTAAAAATACCATCCGAATTTCCTTGAAGATTTAATTTTAATGATTTTGTTAAATCAAACTTTACTCCAAAGGTTGAGTTCATTTTTAGACTTTGACTAAATATTGGATCAAAAACACCACCGGGAATATCTTGTCCTAAATAATATATTGGACGAATTAAGTTTTCTTTAAAATCTCTTTCAACAAAATAATTATACGTAATAGACTTTGGGAATATATTAAAGTTAAACTCTTTAATAGGTCTTAGTATTTTAGATTTCGCTAAAAATTTCACCTTCTTAAAAGGCATAATTGGTTTAACCGTTGTATTATAACTGTAAATTAAACGCCCTTGTTCTAATCGTTCTAAATTACTTTGAATTTCAGGACTAGATTCTACCAATTCGGTTCTAGAATATGAAACTTTCACATTAGATGGGCTATAAAATTTCTTTTTAGAATCAGTTTTAGGATTAATACCTACATTGGTTATATTAAAACTTTTATAGTGAGATTTGGTAATTGATCGATCTTCTATCAATTTCCTCTCTGCACTTGTAGATGCATTGTCAATTGCATCTTCATATTTCACATCCTGATCTAAAGGATTAAATTTCGGTGTCGATTTAATATCTGTAATACCATAATAAACGGGTAAATTAACACCCCATTTATCTGGGAAAAATTTACCTGCATTAATCGTGGTATTAATACTAAAGTCTCTTAAATTTTCTTGACGTCTTAAACTTAAACTCTGGTCTAGTGCTCCAAATCCAGCCTCAAGATAAGAACCACTAATATTTAAGTCTGCAAAATCTGCTAAGTTGGTTCTAAACTGACCTCTAAATGCTATACTACTTTCGTTTTCAAATCCAACTAAACGTAATTCATTCACCCAAATTTCGGCACATTTATCTCCAGATGTACTGGTATTTCGAATACCAATCATTACACTACGTGCATCGGCAATATTTGGATTACCACGAACATATATATTCTTACCACCAGATACTCCAGCATAACGATCTGAATATGTTACAGCATTCCCGGTTCCTGCAGTGGCAACAATATCTTTATTTCGTTTCAGTTTTAAATCTATTAAATTCTGAAAACTAATATCAACTTCGTTGTTAAGTGGCCAAATATTTCTGGGTTCCGTTTCTCCCCATTGAGTCATTTCAAGTGGGATCTCATATTCGTAATAGTTTTCCGAATAATCTGTACCCATTCTAATAAATAAACTTACTTCTCCATCCTCAATATTATCTATTTCGACGGCTTCGGCATGTACAAACATTTTTAATCGTTCGTAGTTGTTTACATTTAACGGTAAATTTTTATAGGCTATTTGCGATCTGCCCTCTTCTAATCCACAAACTTTTAACGATAATGATTGCTCATTTTGAATTGTAGAATTAGAAGCACCTTGAATTCGCTCTCTTTGTATTCCAGGAGGTAATACATATGGAATTGGTTCTTTAAGCCCATTCTCTTCAATATTAACCGAAGCTATTTCAAAGCTTCCTCCAGATGGATTAATCTCATCAGCATACTGTCTCCAGTTTCCTCTAACCATACTTAAGGTTGCAAAACGAAGCGTTACTTGTTCATTAAATCCATGAAGAAACATCCTCATAAATCGAATGGATTTAAAGTTTGTAATTCCTCCAAAAGCCTCTTTGTCTACATCTCGTATTGGGATTCTAAATAAATACCAATTGGTATTTTTATTAGGCCCTTTATTTTCTATAACCTGCGTTATATATTTATTGTCTTGAACATTTAATTGATCTTTTCTTAAATCTACTTTGTATTGATAATAACTTTGATTTTCATTCAATGTATTATCGGCATCAATATCTTCAATATTTGGTTGAGTAGATCCGTTACCATTAAAACTGTTAAAGGTATTTTCTTGAGATCTATTATACATGGCATAACGCTCTATAATATCGGCATTATTCGCATCATGTTCATCACTTAAGAAATGCTCATAATTATCTTTAGATGGATCATTAAATCTATTTTGATAGGCCGCAGAAGTATTCCCAAATGCATTTTCTAAACGCGACATGTACGACTCATTTATTGATCCTGAAGGTGGTGCAAATTTAAATTCCTGACTATCATCAAGTCCATCGTATCCAACATCTTGGCTTGCACCATCTGTATTATCAAAACTTCTCACTAAAATTTGAGAATTAGAAACGAGTCCCCAAGCCGTTGTATCTACAGTTGTAGGGTTAGATACCGTTGGTAGTCCATTTTCAAAAGATTTTCTGGTATCCAATAATATATCCTCACTAATAGAACCAATATTTAAATATAGATCTCCACCTGTATGGTCTGGGTTATTGATATATGGATCCATTAACCAGAATTCTAAATATTCAATATTAGAGGCTTCCCAGTCCGGACTTGTTATTCTTTGGGTAATACCTGCCCATCGAGATGTTGCATTTTTTAGTGTACCATCTGGATTTAGTCCAGAAGACACTGATGATCCTTCTACATCATAGTTGTAAGGTCCTGGTTGGTTCGGATCAAATACTAAGTTTAACGGACGTATTCTATCGATTTGATTGGTTGCAATATCTTTATTTTCAAAAATTTCGGTTAATGCAATATCTCTTTGATATGGATCTTCTAATATGGTTTTGTTATCTACAATATTAGAAGGAGCAACCGAACTATAAAATTCATCTCGAATTACAAACCATGAAAGCTCAGCACGGTTAAACCCTGCATGTAATTCATTAAACATGGTTGCTTCCTTAAATAAATCTTCATCCGCATTAGAGGTACCAATTGGTACACTTGCTAGTTTCCAATTATTTGGATATAGTATAGATATTTCCGTCTGACCATTCTCAAAATCATCAATATAAGAGGTTCCTCCCGCATCAATATTTATAATATTAGGGTGCCCTGGTAAAAATTGAGCAAATTCCATATTAGCAAAAACATTAGATTTTGCTTCGGTTTCAATTAACGGAATTTTATCTGCTAAGTTGGTTAAAAATTGAGATTCGTCTTGGTAAGTACCATCAATTCCCCAAATGGTATTATTAATGGGTTCTTCTCCGTAATTAATTTTATTGGTTATGGGTGTTTCTTTTAAATTTAGAACAGTACCTCCTAAAATTAATTTCTTACTTACTTCATGGTCTACTCTAAGTCCCATAAACCTTTTGGTTTGGGCAAATGCATTCTGACTTTCCACAGAAATACTAATGGGGGTTCCTGCGTTTAATTTACTTTCGTTAATTACAGTAACTCGTCCTAAAGAATAATCCACAATAAAATCGATTCCCTCAACTAGCTTTTCGGACCCTTGCTTTAAGGTTACAGATCCTTGTTGAAGGTTATAGGCATTTAATGAAATTTCAGATCCATATTGAGATTTATAACTACCCTTTAGGATATATCTATTTTTCTCTGGCCTTTGTTCGGCATCATTCTGAGTCATAGAATAAAGCTCAGGGTACATATACGTCTCCGCGGTAGCCAGTTCAACCCCATATTTCACAAGTCTATCTCTTATAAAAGTCCCAAAGGGCTCTACAGCCGGTAGATACACTTTACCTTTCGCTGGATCTATGGTTAATATCGGATTATCAATAAAATCAAAATATCCATCTCTTCCGGAGTTTCCATTGGCGTTTAACGTATCTAAATTTAATAGATCTATTAATTGTCTATTGTCTACTTCTTTTTCTGGAATATATCTAAGCTTAGATCCTGATTCGGGTTGTTTATAAAGAATATTTAATATAAAATCCTCTTTATTCACCTGGTACGCTCCTAAAGAATATACATTCTTCATCATCAATTTCCATGTGGAATGTCCTGGATCCGTAATGGTTGGCCTTAATAACTTAAGCATTAAGGTACTTGGCGAAAGCAATTGATCGGCAAATTCCCCAACTTGATATACTTTTCCCTGATGTGTATATTGAAATGCAACGGCTAAAACCGCTCCATTTTGTAAAGTCTGATTTAACGAGATAAATCCTAATTTAGGATTAAATGTATATTCATTAGGCGCTAGTTTCCTTGCTTTTTCTAACTTTTCATAATCTTTAGAAACTATGAAATTTTCAGATGTTATAGCAGAACTTAATGTTTTATAATCTCTAAATTCTGGATTAGCATTTACTAAGTCAATAGGATTTAAGTTGTTATTTCCATTGTTTGGAAATTCAATTGGATCCGCACTTCCAGTAACATTCTCACCAGGTTCAATATCATTAATATTATCTCCTATATGCGTTAATGCAAAAACATCACGAACATCATCAATGCTTGTTCTTGTATTGGTTATCCAAACTTCAATTTTTGTAATATCTATTTGAGAGTCTACAAAAGGCATTTTTTCAAGGGCCTTATCATAATTATTATAAAAATAAGGGGCTAAAAAGAAATGTCTATTCGCATCGTATTTATCTGCATAGAATTCGAAATTATTCTTTTGACCACCATTTTCAACTTGGAATGTATTCCCTTGAGAACGTTGCTCAGAAAAAACCGTTGTAATTTTTGTTCGCCCGAACTGAAGTTGAGCTTTAATACCAAATAAATCTTGAGATCCTGTAATTAAAGTTCCAGGAAGGGGCATGTTTATATTCCCTAACTGTACCAGTTTAATAATTTCATCTTCTTCTCCTTCGTATTTTAAATCGACTAAATTTCGTCTATTAAAAAGCGACTTGGTAAAATGATCTAGATTTAAGTTTAATTTATCTCCAATACTACCATCTGCACTTACTTGGATATCATTATCCATTTTAAATGTAGTTGTTGTTCTACGATTAACAGGTATGGTTTGGTTATCTCTAAATGTATTTTTTAATTGAAAATCTAATTCTACGGATCCTTGTAGGTTAACTTTTATCCCTTCATCTCCAAAAATTTGCCCAATTTTTTCTTTATCAATTTTATATTGAGGGATTACATTTGTTAAGTTAATTCCTGTATTATCGTCTTCACTTGACGACACTCCAGAAAGTGTTCTCCAATACGATTTAATAAGCTGTTGCTTTCTATATTCTTTATATTCCTCAAAATCATAAAGAATACTAGGACTTAGTATAATTCCATCACCAACTTCTTCCGTTTCTTCATACGTTTCTGTCTCAGAATCGTATTCGGTGTTAGTTTCTACATTAGAGGGGCTATCATAAATATGTACAGAAGTGGTATCCTGGGCAAAAGTAATTTGCTGAAATACAATCACTAATAAAGCAACATATTTATAAATATTTTGTTTTTTCAAAAAATCCATACAAGTAACAACGCGTAATTAATGTTCTTATTATAGCCTAGCCAAAGCTTTTTTAATTAAATCTTCAACAGACAATACGTCTTCTGTTTTTAATATCTTATCTAATACTTTATTTGTAATATTCGCATTGAATCCTAGTACGGTTAAGGCCGTTAAGGCCTCTGATTTAAAGGCCATTCCAGAAGATGAATTCTCAACACTTAAATACTGAATATCTTCTTTATTTGAAACATCTAATTGGGCTGCTTTATCTTTTAAATCCACAAGTATTCTTTGTGCTGTTTTAGCTCCAATTCCTTTAATTCTTTTAAAGGTATTTACATCATCATATAATATAGCAGCCACAACTTCTTTTGCTGATAATGAAGACAATATCACTCTTGATGTATTTACTCCAACTCCAGAAACCGTCACTAACATATTAAAGCAGTCTCGATCTTCTCGTTCATAAAAACCATATAGAATATGTGCATCGTCTCTTACAATAAGTTGGGTAAGTAAACGAGCACTTTCTTTTCCTTTTAAGGCTTCTGCTGTTCTTACAGAGATTTGAATAACATACCCCAACCCATTACAGTTAATAACGGCATAGGTTGGTGTAAGTTCTTCTATTTTTCCTTCTACAAAATAAATCATATACGCGTTCTTTTAGAATGAGCATCTGCAACGGCTAAAGCAACCATATTTACAACCTCATCTACTCCACTTCCCATTTGAAGAATATGAACTGATTTTTTCATTCCTAATAAAACAGGCCCAGTAGCTTCTATTCCACCTAAACCTTGTAATAACTTATAAGCTATATTTCCTGACTCTAAGTTTGGAAATATGAATGTATTTACGCGTTTCCCGTTTAATGGCGAAAATGGGAAATTTTCTTTTAAAGCTCTTTTATCTAAGGCAAAGTTGGGTTGAATTTCTCCATCTACAGTAATATCTGGTCTTGAATTATGAAGAATGTTTACAGCCTTTTTAATTTTTAAAGAATTTGCATCTTTAGTAGAACCAAAATTTGAATACGATAACATTGCAACGTGAGGCTTAATCCCCATTCGTTTTACCGAATCTGCAACCAAAGCCGTAATACTGGCCAATTCTTCTGCATTTGGATTCACATTAATAGTTGTATCCGCAAAGAAAATTGGTCCTTTCTTGGTGTTCATAATATATAAACCGGCAATACGATCTACGCCATCATCTGTTCCAATGGTTTCAATAGCTGGTCTAATTGTTTCAGGATAAGATCTTGTAATTCCAGATATCATAGCATCTGCTTCTCCAAGCTCTACCATCATAGATCCAAAATAATTTCTTTCACGCATTTTGCGTTCCGCTTCATATAAAGTAAATCCGCTTCTGTTACGCTTTTCCCATAATACTTTTGCATAACGGTTTTTACGTGTTTCTTCTTCTTCGCTTTTAGGATCAATAATAATCGGATTTTCAAAATCGAATCCATTGTCCTTTATAATCTGCTCTATTTTTTTTCTTCGCCCTAAAAGAATAGGTTCTGTATACCCTTCTTCTCTAGCAATTAATGCTGCTTTTAAAACAGTATAATGATCTGCTTCAGCAAAAACAACACGTTTTGGATGGCGTTTTGCAACTTCACTAATGTTACCCATTAGTTTACTACCTCTACCTAATCGTCTGTTAAGTTCATACGAATATTCATCCCAATCTGTAATGTTTAATTTAGCCACACCTGAATCTATAGCTGCTTTTGCAACCGCAGGTGCTACTACTGATATTAATCTTGGATCATTCGGTTTTGGAATAATATAATCTTTTCCGAAACTTAAATTTCTCTGACCGTAAGTCACTAAAACTTCTTCAGGAACCATTTCTTTAGTCAGTTTAGCAATGGCTCTTACCGCTGCCAACTTCATTTCCTCATTAATTTTAGTTGCTCTAACATCTAAAGCTCCTCTAAAAATAAATGGAAAACCAAGTACATTATTTACCTGATTAGGATGATCTGATCGCCCAGTAGCCATAATTAAATCATCTCTGGTTTTAATGGCTAGATTATAATCTATTTCTGGCGTAGGATTAGCCATGGCAAATACAATTGGATTTTCAGCCATAGATAATAAATCGTCCGTAGACAATACATTTCCTTTAGACAACCCAATAAAAACATCAGCACCTTTTAATGCATCTGATAAGGTTGTTTTATCCGTTTCTTGCGCAAATTCTAATTTTTGAGCATTAAGGTTATCTCTTTTTGTACTAATAACCCCTTTACTATCGCACATTAATATATTGTTCGGATTAGCACCTAAGCTTACATATAATCTCGTACATGATATAGCTGCCGCTCCGGCTCCATTTACAACAATAGAAACGTCTTTAAGATCTTTATCAACAAGCTCACAAGCGTTTAAAAGTGCGGCAGCTGAAATAATGGCTGTTCCGTGCTGATCATCATGCATTACAGGAATATTCAATTCCTCTTTTAATCGACGTTCAATTTCGAAACATTCTGGTGCCTTTATATCCTCTAAGTTAATACCTCCAAATGTTGGTGCAATGGCTTTTACGGTATTTACAAAATCGTCTACGTTGGTTTGATCTACTTCAATATCAAAAACATCAATATCTGCATAAATCTTGAACAGTAATCCTTTACCTTCCATTACTGGTTTTGATGCTTCTGCACCTATATTCCCCAATCCTAAAACGGCAGTACCATTACTAATAACAGCTACTAAATTACTTTTGGCAGTATATTTATAAGCATCTTCTGGGTTTTTAGCAATTTCCAAACATGGCTCTGCTACTCCTGGTGAATATGCTAAAGATAAATCTCTTTGTGTACTATGACTTTTTGTAGGGACAACTTCTATTTTCCCTGGTCTTCCTTGTGAATGAAAATCTAATGCTTCACGTTTTTTGAATGTTCCCATTCTGATATATTTTTAATTCTCTACTGAGAAATTATTTTGTTAAACTATGGAATACTTCTTCCAAGTTTTTATCCTTTAATTCTAAATGTGTAAAATAATTCTGATTTTGAACTGCCTTATTAAATAAAGCTTCTCTAATATCATATTTAGAAGAATAATAAACCTTCCAGCGTTTGTTTCCATCTCTTTTTACTTGAGACACACCTTCTATGTTAGAAATAAACGCTTTTTCGACTTCGTTATTAAATCCAACACTTAATACATGTTGGTTATTTTGTAAACTTTTTAATTCTTCGGTTGGAGAATCGGCAACTAAATTCCCTTGATTTATAATGATTACACGATCGCAAATGGCTTCAACTTCTTGCATAATATGCGTAGAAAGCATAACCGTTTTCTCTTTACCAACAGTTCTTATTAAATCTCTAATTTCCACCAATTGGTTCGGATCTAACCCAGTTGTAGGCTCATCTAAAATTAACACTTTCGGGTCGTGTATCAACGCTTGTGCCAATCCTATTCTCTGACGATATCCTTTACTTAATGATTGTATTTTCTTTCGATATTCCCTTTCTAAACCTGTTAATTGAATCATTTCATCAATCCTATATTTTGGGACTTTATACAGTTTTGCCACAAACTCGAGATATTCTTTTACATACATCTCTAAATATAAAGGATTATGCTCTGGTAAATATCCTATTTGTTTTTTTAGTTCAATGGCTTGGTCCATATTATCAAACCCACAAACCTTAACTTCTCCTTTAGATTGAGGTATATATGAGGTGATAATTTTCATCATTGTTGATTTCCCTGCACCATTTGGCCCTAAAAACCCAACAATTTCACTTGACCCTATCGAAAAGCTAACATCATTTAATGCCAACTGATTTCCATATGCTTTTGTAACCGATTTAACTTCTATAGACATAAAAACTGTTTGAATCTGTAAATATACGAAAGCTCTGTTCCTATCAAAATCTATTGCGCGGACTTATCACTAAAAAAACATGTATTTAACACGATTTAAATTATAAATTCAAAAAAACAGAATGGAGTTTAATCACTTCGGTTCTATTCTACTCCAATCTGTTAAACGATTGCCATTTTTTTCAATTACTTTAGCAAAATATTAAATATCTTAAGTTCGATGTATCAAAAAAATAACATTCAATTAAGTGTAGTTGTACCAGTCTATAATGCTGCTAATACTATTGAAAAATTAGTTTCATTACTACACGAACATATTCAGGTATTAAATCTTGAGTATGAAATTATATTAATTGATGATAGAGGTCCTGATAATTCTTGGGAGGTTATAAAAAATGTTTGCAAAACAGATCTTAAAGTTAAAGCTCTACAATTAAGTCGAAATTTTGGTCAGCATTCTGCAATAACCGCAGGATTAGAGATTGCTACAGGAGATTATGTTGTTGTAATGGATTGCGATTTACAGGATAGACCTGATCAAATTCCAAAATTATACAACCACCTTATTCAAAAAGAATTAGATGTTGTTTTAGCTAGACGAATTCAAAGACAAGATTCTTTTACGAAGCGCATGTCTTCAAAATATTTTTATAAGACTTTAAGTTATTTTACAAATACCCAACAAGATTCTTCAGTCGCTAATTTTGGTATTTATAAAACAGAGGTTATTCGTGAAGTTGTACGAATGGGCGATGTCGTACGTTTTTTCCCACTCTTTATTCGTTGGGTAGGATTTAATATAGGCTATGTAGATATTCAGCATTCTTCAAGAGAAGATGGAGGATCTAATTATACGTTAAGAAAACTTTGGAACTTGGCGTTAGACAATATTATCTCTTTCTCTAACAAACCTTTATACATGACCATTAATTTAGGTCTAATTATTATTTTCTTATCCTTTTTGGCTATATCCGTAAATCTTTATAAATATTTCACTGGACAAATTGAAATTATGGGGTATACCTCAACCATCATATTGTTTAGTTTCTTTTTTGGTGTCGTCATTTTTATATTAGGGGTTATTGGAATTTACATTGCCAAAATTTTTGATCAGGTGAAAGGTAGACAAGTCTATATTGTTAAAGAGAAGATAAATTTTTAAATGATGGTGATTAAAACTTTAGATTGGGATAGCTTACATTTTAATACACGTATTGGTTCTGTACATACTTCACATTTAACGCAAGACCAATTTGAATTTATTGAGAAACAATCAGGCCATTATGATCTGGTTTATGCATTTTCTAATTCATATGATGGAGTATTAACTAAGCCTATTAATACCAAAGTCTATTATCTTGCTCACCATTCAGAACTAAAGCTCATCCATTCTAACCATATTTCTGAAATACATAACGATCAGTTTGATCGTATTTATGATTTGTCTATTGTTGCTGGTCAGCATTCCAGATTTAAGCTTGATCCTTTATTTGATCCTAAAGCCTATGAAATGTTGTATACCAAATGGGTTGAAAAATCTTTTTCTCCGAATCATATTGTTTTTGGATACATTAAAGACCAAACCATTCTTGGAATGATTAGCTTAAAGTTTGTCCCTTTCTCATCGGTAGCTAACATAGAGCTAATTGGTGTAGATCCAAATGCCCAAGGTATGCAAGTGGGTACAAAATTAATTTCGGCTTGTATTAATTACACTAAGGAAAATAGCAATATGAAGTACCTTTCTGTTCAAACACAAAAAGAAAATTCATTAGCCTGTAAATTTTATAGTAAATGTGGTTTTAAAGAGCAAAACTCAGTAAACATACATCATATTTGGACAAAATAAGACGGTTGATTACACTATTTTTATGGAGGTCATAGATAACGATCCTGCAATAAATGCATCATTAAAAAATGTAATATCATCTTCATCCTCTTTCATTCCCAACACATATAACAATGGCAAGTAATGCTCAGGAGTTGGTATTGAAAGTTGAAAGGCTTTACCTTCTTTTGAATAGTCTATTAATGCCTTATGATTGCCATTGGTAATGTATTGTTTTATTCTATTGTTTGTTTCTATAGCCCAATCAAAACCATAATTTTCATTTCGCTTATTCCAGGCTATTTTACTCAAATTATGAACAATATTACCACTTCCGATAATTAATACGCCCTTATGTCTTAAAGCGCTTAATTCTTGAGCCAAAACATAATGTGCTTTGGTGTTTTTTCTGATATCTAAACTTAATTGAACTACAGGAATATCGGCCTCTGGATACATCTGTTTGATAACGGCCCATGCTCCATGATCTAGTCCCCATTTATCATCCAATTCTATAATCGTACTTTTCACAATTTCTTTCGTCTCTAAAGCGAATTCTGGATGACCAGGCGCTGGATATTCCACTTGATGTAAAGCTTTAGGAAACCCTCCAAAATCGTGAATTGTTCTTGGGTTTTTCATAGCCGTAACTCGAGTTCCTTTTGTTTCCCAATGTGCCGAAATACATAAAATAACTTGGGGCTTTTTAATTTTAGATGCAACATTTCGAAATCCAGTAACAAATTCATTTTCTTCAATGGCATTCATTGGACTTCCATGCCCTAAAAATAAAACAGGCATTTTAGCCACCGAATAAGAAGATTGGAGAATCGTATTTAAATGGTTTAATGTCATCGTAGATCCTAATACTGGCATTGTAGCCAAAAAATTATACAAAAATGTTCTTCGTTTCATACCGCTTACTATTTTAATAGTTGCAATAGTTTAATTACCGCATTTAGAATAAACAAAGTTCTGCATTCAATTTTAGAAAAACATTAATGTAGTTTAAGAAATTAAATTTTACGATTCTTCAGGAATCAATTCTAAAAACCAGTGTCCTCCAAATTCTTCCTCTTCACTTTCGTTAGAAGTATTCGGTTTTTTATATCGCTTTAGTATCTTTTCTCCTCTTTTAAATGAAACGGGCTCAGAAAATATTGGACCATCATAACAAAACGTATGGTATTCTCCATTTTCACCACATGGATCAACATTATCAGGTAAATCGTTAATAAAATCCTGATTAAGCTCTCGCCCAACAAAACTTTCATCTAAAAACTCAGAATTCACACATAAAATAACCGCTTTAAACCCTAGTTCTATAAATTCCTTCATCAATGCCTTTGTATCTCTTTTCCACAACGGAAAATGGCATGTAATTCCTTCTAGTTGGCTTTCGCGATATTGCCTTAAGTCTTCTAAAAAAATATCTCCAAACCCACAATTGGCATAGCCCTCATCTTTTAACTGATTAACCGTTGCTCCCATAATTCTACTGTAGTCTTCCATAGTAGGTTCTTCAGGCAGCTCTACAGTGGTTAATGGAATACCTATAGATTGAACTTGTTGTATTAACAAGACTCTTTGTAATCCATGCATAGAAACACGATTGTGATGCGCATTAATGGTTGTTAGTAATTTATCAACATTAAATGTTTCTTGCTTTAGCAAATGATAAAGGGCCATAGATGAATCTTTCCCAGTACTCCAATTAAAATATGTTTTAATCATAATGATATAGCCTTTCTTATGGTTTTAGATATTGATGTGTTTATCTAACTCGCAAATCTAAAAAAACAAGTATAAAAAAAAGACTCTCATCTGAAATATCAAATGAGAGTCTTTGTATATGTGTATTCTAAATAATGCCTAAAAAAAGGGCAAGCTATTTATATCACATCGCTACGACTATCTACCCTTGCTTCGATCAAGACCTGGGGGATTCAAAAGGAGCTGATTGTATAAGACTTGCCCTTCACAAAAGTACCTATTTTCTATAATGTACCAAGCGTTTGGTATCTTTTTTACTGAACTTTTTCTCTATAAACTGATTTTCAATACATAAAACTCAAAAGAAGTTTGAATTTTTATAAAATAAACGCCTTTACCTAGCAAATTCATGTCTAATTGAGCCGATTTTTGACTTAATATTTCTTGCCCAATCGCATTTACTACACGAATACCTTCAAAATTTGATAAATTAAAGGTGTAAATATTGTTTTCCACGTTCCATGTATCCCAATTCAATTCGGCAACTCCAACAGGTGCTAGGACCGAAAACTGTTCATAAGCACTAATTTCTGGTTGTAATATGTCTGTTTCTACAACAGAACGATAATATATAACATCTCCAGCATTAAACTGAGACGTATTATCGGTTGTATATATACTACCACTACCTAAAGATGTTTCCAATTGATTTGGAAATGTAATTCCGTTCATTCCCCATTCTACAGTTACATTAGTAACATTAAGGTTGGTTATAGAAAGATCAACTTCAAAATCTATGGGTGATTGATGATAAACAGGGTCCGAACTTGGTGTTACGCTATTTATAACTAATTCTGATGCAGGCCCCCAAATTAAATCAACATACTCTGGGTGATCAATAAATGGATTTCTATTTGATTGGTAGCTTGAATAAATAACGTTATTTCTATTTTCTTCAAATGAAGATACAGGATCATTCTGGTGCCAGTTTAACAATGTAGATAGTTTTCCATGAAACGGAACCGATCCATTATTAACTTGATCGTTTAATTCTAAATCGACTTCTCCTAATTCACCTTCGTAACGCACTGCCATATACATTAACATACGTGCAACATCTCCTTTAACTTCATCTCTTGGTTCCCAAGAATCTGAATCTGAGTTACAATCTGTAGCTTCTGAATGTGGACTTCCTCCGGCATCAAAATCTTTGTTCCCTCTAGACGAGTTAACAGAAGCATCTGTAGGCCTTAAATGGTGTAAATCGGTACCAGCTGGTGCTACATTCCCAAACCCTCCATGAGATTTTGCCCAAACATGTTCTCTGTTCCAATCGTTAGCACCTCCACCAAAAGACGATTTAGATTGTGAGGTTCCTTTATACAGTAGAATAACATTATTTGAATTATTCGGATCTTCGTCGGTGGATTTCAACGCTTGTTTAACCGCTGAATATGATAATTCTGTATGATCAGAAATAATATCGTTTAAAGCATCCTTAAGGGCTGTTTCTGTTAATCCTGTTGCTGAATTATAATACCCTGGAGGAATTTGACCAAATGTCAATTGTACTGACATTGATGCTATTGCAAACAATATTGCTTTTTTCATAAGTCTATGATTTTATTTTGTGGAGGCGAAGTTCAGAAAATTTTCTCTTATTCGACAATATGTAATCTGCAATAATATTACAATCGTAAATTTCAGAAGGGGTATCTGTAGCCTTTATACGTCTTGTTTTTAAATCCTTACGCATTCCATAAAATGAAAAGTGAGCTTTCGCTACAGCAGAAAAATGACTAAAACGTAACGTTAACAACATATGGCATGCAATCATTCCGTCTAAAACGAGCCTTGTGAGAATAACTGAAAAGCGTTTAGACTTGGGTAGATTTTTATAAAGCATGGCTAAACTATTCCTAAAATTTAAGAATGTTTTCTTAGGGCTATCGTTACTTAAGGTTCCACCACCAACATGATAAACTTTAGAGTTGGGTTCATAATAAATATCATACCCCAAACTTTTCATTCGCCAACATAAATCAATCTCTTCATAGTGAGCAAAGAATGAGGAATCAAACCCTCCAGCTTTCCAAAACACTTCAGATTTCACAAACATTGCAGCTCCTGATGCCCAAAATATTTTAGCCTGATCGTTGTATTGACCTAAATCTTTTTCGATGTCTTTTACGATCCTTCCTCTACAAAAAGAATAGCCTAGTCGATCTATAAAACCTCCCGCAGCACCAGCGTATTCAAAACTGGTTTTGTCTGCTTGCATTAAAAGCTTAGGTTGTACAGCTCCAACTTTCGGATTTTGCAAAAGTTCTAATGGGGCTTTAATCCAATTTTCAGAAACCTCGACATCAGAATTTAATAATACAAAATAAGTATAATTTAATCCTTTTAATGCTTCATTATAGCCTCCTGCAAATCCATGATTTTTATCCAAAATCACAAGTTCTACTTCCGGAAAAGAAGTTCTTAAATATTCTAAAGAATCATCCGTAGATGCATTATCTGCAACAATAACCTCGGCATCGTTTAAGGAATGCTCTAAGACATTTGGTAAAAATTTCTCTAGCCAATGTTTTCCGTTATAATTTAAAATAACAACGGCTGTATCTTTTTTTGTTACACTTGTCATGTGTGTTAACGTGTATATTTCCAACGTCTATGAGACCAAAGCCAATAAGCTGGTTTATCTACTATTTGCTGTTCTAACAGAGCGAGGTGTTTATTAGTTATTTCGTATTTAGGCGCATTATAATCTTCAGTAATTAAATCTAATCTATATGAGTAATATCCACGTTTCACTTTAGAAACAGACATAAAATATACAGGCAACTTTAATGACTTTGCTAGATTTTCGCCCCCCAAATATACGGCAGTATCTTGATTTAGAAAATTTGTTACATACTCAATTTTATCTTTATGAGGGGTTTGGTCAGCAATTAGGACCGGAAATAGGGTTTCCTTTCTTCTTTTAAGTACATACCTAATAAATTGCATCATAGAAACAACATGACCTCCAAATCGTAATCTCGATTTTAAAATCATGTCTTCAAGATGTGGATTCGATACTTTTTTATAGGCAATAATAACTTTTCCGCCAGAATCTATGATCACTTTTCTACCAGACCATTCCCAGTTGTTGTAATGCCCCGTAATAATCATGGCCGATTGTTTTCTATCCACTAAGTCTTTTAAAACTTCTGGATTTTCTTCAACCATTCTTTTACTTAATTCATCCAAACTAATAGATTCACACTTCATTGTTTCTACCATAATGTCAAACAAATGGTGGTAGAATTCTTTTTCTATAGCTTTTAGTTCTTCTTCCGTTTTTTCAGGAAATGAATATTTTAGATTTTCTCGGACCACTTGTTTACGGTATCCAATAATTCTATAAACTATTATATAAAGTATATCCGATATAAAATAAAGGATTCCAAAAGGCAGATTACTTAATAATCTAAATATTCCTATACCTACTTTAATCATCTTTCTATTCTTAATTTCCGATTACTGTACCATCCATGCTTTGAAGGATGCTTTGCCAATTTGGATTTTCTAACTCGCCCTTAGCGTTACTATGGAACAAGTCTTCGCTTCCTGTAGCGTTCTTATCATAAAAAACAAAAATAACATTTCCTTGTCCACTCTTTATTTTATAATAATGCCAAATTTCAAATGGCCTCGAATTATTATCCCTAGTCTTTCGTTCTATATCATCAGGCTTACCATATTCTAGATAAATTCTTCCTTTTTCCGTTTTGTAACCATCTAAGTCTCTAAATGCAAATTTGCTTTGAACGGCATCAAACGTATTTGCAAAATTTTCGATAGCCAATTGCGGATGTAATCGATCTTTCTCTTCCCAATAGTTTAAAAAGAAATTTTCCTTTTCTTTAACATTCGGATTATCTATAGCATTATAAAATTCACGACGAGCCGTTTTATCTTCCTGAAGTGCCATGGCTGCAATAAATTGATTTAATCGATGTACATCGGTTAAACCGTGCTTTTCAAACAATACATCTTTATATAAGCTTCGTATATATTCCTTTCTATCTACAAGCTTTGTTTCTTTTTTAGCTTTGCTAATTTTTTGAAATGGAACAATGGCTTTTACCAGTTGCTTTTTTGTTTCATCAAAAATAGCAATAACCACTTCGTAATTTCCACTGGCTAAATTCCCTATATTTAACGTTCCCGTTTCTACTTTGCGCTTTGTAGGCTTGTATTCTTTAACTGTATAAGTCGATTTTATGGCTAAGTTTCTAGATTTCCCTTTAATATAACGTTCTATAAAAAGACCTTTATCACTTTCTATATTGTAAAATTCTAAATAGTAATTTAACACAGAGTCATTTACGTTATATAAGTAATTCCCAGTCTGAAATTTAGGATAAAGGGCAAAACCAGATTTATAATATTGATGATCTTTTTTAGCAGGCATTGCATTTTCAAAACAAAAGACATCGCTCACTTGTTTTTCCTTTTTATTCTCTATGGTATAATCAAAAGAAGATAATGTTGGGTCAAAATTAGTATTGGCATCTTTCATTTCTATCTGAAACGAATATAAGCCTGGCTTTGCCGCAACACTTTGTTTAAAATAAATATATTTATCTGTTAATTCTTTAACGTTTAAAGTGACATTAAAACGGTCTCCATAAACCATTTTCTCTTTATTCTTTTCACTTAAATAAAGCAACACTTCTACATCAATATACTCTTCATTAGCCTCATCTCTAACCACTAGCTTATCTGTATATATCTTAAAATAAAGATCTACAAGGGTAAGAGAATCATTATAGGCATATTGTTTTGCAGTCATAGAAGCTTCAATTCCTTGACCATTGGTATGTGTTGGCATAACTAGGTTTATTACCAACCATATTCCAATAAGAATAAAACGCATATATCAGTTTTTTATTAATAGACGATAGCAAAGTTATGGTTTATTTTATGAAAACTTACGGTTTTAAAGTTGTTGAATGTTAATATCCAAACAATAGAATCCAAATCTCTACGTTTATGAATAAAATGGATATCTTTGAGTCAATTAGAACACCTGTGCATTTATGAAAATCTTACAGCTACTTATTCTTCCTTTCGGATTACTTTCTTTAGTTTCTAACGCCCAAACTGGGGGTGATAATTTCGCAGCTTTAAATCAAAATTTTGATGCAAGAAGCATTGCTGTTGGTGGTAATGCGATGTTAAATTGGGATAACGATGTTAGTAAAACCATTTGGAATCCGGCTTTACTTAATAAGGAAATGGATAATCGCTTAGGGTTTGATTATACAACATTTCCTGCGTCTATTTCTTTTGCCCAAGTATATTATGCTCGCTATAATAAAAAGTGGGATATGATGCAGACCTATACCATACAACAAGCGGCATATGGTACGATGGATAGAACTACTCCAGAAGGAATTTTAGACGGTGAGTTTTCTCCAAGAGATCTTATTTTGAATAGTGCAATTTCTAAGAAATTAAATGAGCGTTTTCAAGTTGGACTTCAAGCTAAATTTATTATTTCAACGATAGACGATTATAACGCAAGTGGTTTTTATACAGACTTTAGCAGTGTGTACACCAGTAAAAACAAAACCGTATTGGCCAGTTTGTTGGTTAGAAATGCAGGGTTTTTAATCTCTAATTTCTCTAATACGTCTAATACCAGATCTCCATTAGAAATTCAATTTTCAATTTCTAAAAAACCAGAACATATGCCTGTTCGGTTTCTATTTACTTTAGAGCAGTTGCAAGATCCTATTCTTACCTATACAAACGATCCTAAATTAGTTGAAGTAAATTCTTTAGAAAATACAACGACCATTAATCGTCCAAGTTTCTCTCAGAAAGTATTAAGGCATATGAGTTTTGGTGCTGAACTTGTCCTCTCTAAAAGTTTTCATGTTAGATTGGGATACGACTATGCTAGGCGTCAGGAATTGTCTCTACAAGATTTTGAAGGTACAACAGGAATTTCTTGGGGGTTTTCTCTTAAGCTTTCTAAGTTCAATATACAATACGGACGATCAGCTTATCATAAAGCCGGTCCTATTAGTTCTATTAGTATTGGGTGTAGCTTATCCGACTTTAAATCTAAAACATTATAAAACCGATTAAAATACACCCAACAAGAGTTGAAAAGTTGTTCTATTAAAATGTAATAACGCCTCGGGGTGTTACACAATAGTTTAATGGGAAATCTTGACTGTTAACATCGTCTATTTCCGTGATGTCATTAAACAACGACAGTCCAATAGCAATTGTTCCAGGCTTACACTTTTCCAAAAATATATCGTAAAATCCTTTTCCGTACCCTACACGATTACCCTTGTTATCAAACGCTAAAAGTGGTACAAAAACAACATCTATATCTTGTTCGTTGACTGTAATACCTCTTATTGGTTCAGGAATTCCAAACTTATTTTTATATAATTCAGTATCCGAATCGTATCGGATGTGTTCTAAACTTATATCTGAAAAATTCGTTTTAGATAATACAATTTGCTTTTGTAATTCATCTTTTAAGAAATGAATAATTGGCCATGTATTTACTTCCTTGTTTCTTTTAATTGGTAAGAACGTATGGAAGGTATTTTTGTTTAATATATCTAAAGTACGAATGTGCTCAAAAATTTGTTCAGATAACTCATTAACGTTATTTTCTGATAATTCTCTACGTTTCTTTAAAACGTCTTTTCTGATATCTTCTTTTCTCATGATGTTTTAAAATACAAAAAAAAACGTAGTTTGATTTCTCAAACTACGTTTATACTTATTTTATTAGTGTGCGTGATCTGCTAAATAACGCTCAGCATCTAATGCCGCCATACATCCAGATCCAGCTGCTGTAATGGCTTGTCTGTAAATTTTATCTTGAATATCTCCTGCTGCAAATACTCCTGGAAGGTTTGTTTTACTTGTTCCTGGAGTTGTTTTAATATATCCAGAATCATCCATATCTATAAACGACTTAAAGACATCTGAATTTGGTTTATGACCAATCGCTACAAAAAATCCTGTTGCTGGAATATCATATTCTTCATTCGTTTCAGAGTTCTTAACACGAACACCTTCTACCGCTTTTTCTCCAAGAATATCTACTGTAGAGTGGTTAAATTTAACTTCTAAGTTTTCTATGCTTAAAACACGTTTTTGCATAGCTTTAGAAGCTCTCATCTCGTCTCTACGAACTAATAATGTAACCTTTTTACAAATTTTAGCTAAGTAACTTGCTTCTTCAGCAGCGGTATCTCCACCACCTACAACAACAACTTCTTGTCCTCTGTAGAAAAATCCATCACAAACCGCACATGCAGATACTCCGTAACCATTTAATCGGTCTTCAGATTCTAAACCTAACCATTTTGCTGTAGCTCCAGTAGAAATAATTACGGTTTTAGCTTCTAGTTCTGTTTTACCATCCACAGTTACTTTGTGAATTCCACCTTCTTCTTCAGATAATTCAACATTTGTAACCATTCCAAAACGAACGTCTGTTCCGAAACGCTCTGCTTGAGCTTTTAAATCTTCCATCATGGCCGTTCCATCAGTCCCTTTAGGGTATCCTGGAAAATTATCAACTTCTGTAGTAATTGTTAATTGACCTCCAGGTTGTAATCCCATATACATTACTGGGTTCATTTCTGCTCTTGCTGCATAAATAGCTGCTGTATATCCTGCTGGTCCCGAACCTATAATAAGGCAATCTAATCGTTCCATGTTCTTTTCGTTTATTTAATGTTTTGTTCAAAAGTATAGCAAAAATAAAATTTTACGACACCACTCTTATAAATATTATTGATGATTAGTTTAATTTAACTTATCACCCTTTGATTTTTCCTCTATTTTTTATCCGTTTGGTAATAATGGCATTTAAAAATATAGAAAGCATAATAATAATTCCTCCTAAGTAGAACCCTTTACTCATGTGTTCGTCTTCCTTAAAAATAAGTAAAGCCATGGCTATGGAATATATGGGTTCTAAATTTACGGTCATGGTTACTGTATAGGCCGACACTTCTTTCATGACATATATTCCCAATAAAAATGCGAAGGCTGTACATAACGTACCCAATATTATTACATAAATCCAATCGTCTATTTCAAATGCAAAGTTTAGTGTAAAGTCTGAACTAAACATTCCACAAATTCCAATAGTAATTCCCGCTCCCAACATTTCGTATAAGGTAATGTGCGTTGCATCGTCTCCACGTTCAATAAAATTTCCGTTTATAATGGTAAAAATGGCGCCTAATAATGAGGTTACTAACCCTAATATTATCCCTAAGGTATATTGTCCTTCAAAATTAAAAACAATATAAATACCTAATATAGCCATTAACCCGAGCAACATTTCATAAGGTTTAAAGACCTTTTGTTTACCAATAAAAGGGTTTAACAGGGCTACAAATAAGCTTGCAGATGCTAAACAAGTTAAGGCTACAGATACATTAGACACATGAATGGATTCGAAAAAGGCATACCAATGGAATCCGATGATAACACCAACTCCAGAGTATTGCAATATGTGTTTCCAACTGTGCTTTTTAAACTTTTTACCAAAATATAAATATAGCAAAAGGCTTACAAAAGCAATTGAGGTTCGTAAAAGCGTTATTTGCAATGACGATCCGTCTATTAATTTACCTAGTACCCCAGTAAATCCCCATAAAAATACAGTGAAATGTAGGAGTAAGAAAAATTTATATTTACCAAAAAAAGCTTTAACCGTATCCATATTCGAAGTTTTTACTAGCTTTGAGATCGCCAAAATACGGTAAAATTAAGGACAACATCTTATTTTTTATGAAAATAAATCTTCTCGCATTTGCAGCCCATCCAGACGATGTAGAAATATCTTCTTCTGGAACTATGATAAAACATAAGGCACTAGGGTATACAACCGGTATTATTGATTTAACACGTGGTGAATTAGGAACTCGAGGTTCAGCGGAAATTAGAGATCAAGAAGCGCTTAAATCTGCTGAAATTATGCAATTGGACGTTCGAGAAAATCTTGGTTTAGCCGATGGTTTTTTTGAGGTTTCTAAAGACAATATGCTCGAAATTGTGAAGCGTATTCGAAAATATAAGCCAGACATTTTATTAGCGAATGCACTTTCTGATAGACATCCAGACCACGGTAGAGGATCTGAGTTGGTGTCTAGAGCAGCCTTTTTAGCCGGTTTAAGGAAAATTGAAACGGTGCACGAAGGGGTTAAACAAGATGCTTGGAGACCTAAAGCAGTTTACCACTATATACAATACAATGAGAGTAGACCAGATATTGTTGTGGACATTTCTGGATATATAGATCAAAAGATGGAAAGTATTCTAGCTTTTGAATCGCAATTTTACGACCCAAATTCTGACGAACCTGAAACTCCAATTACGTCTAAACAGTTTTTAAATGGACTAAAAAGCAGGAGTTCTGAATACGGAAAATATATCGGTGTTGACTATGCCGAGGCGTTTAGAGTTGAACGATTAGTAGGTGTTGACAATTTATTTGATTTATTATAATTTTTATTTGTAAGTTCATGGCATAATTTATGACTACAAATATGGTGAATATAAAATATAGAGGTATATGCTTATTACACGTAAATACTTTTTATACTTTGTACTTACCGGACTTTTTATTGTTGGACAACTAAGGTCTATAGCGCAAAATATGAATACAAGTTATGAAAAAACAACATTGGCAGCAGGATGCTTCTGGTGTGTTGAAGCCATTTATAAGGAATTAAATGGTGTAATAAAAGTTGAATCAGGGTATTCTGGTGGGCACATTGTTAATCCTTCTTATCCGGACGTTTGTACGGGTACTACAGGACATGCAGAGGTTTGCCAATTAACTTATGATACGAATATTGTTACGTTTAAAGAAATATTAGAAGTGTTTTTTAAAACCCATAATCCAACCACGTTAAATAGACAAGGTAATGATGTAGGGCCGCATTATCGCTCTGCTATTTTTTACCATAATGAAGACCAAAAATCGGTAGCCAATGATCTTATTGGTGCTTTAACAGAAGCGCAAGTGTTTTCTTCGCCTATTGTTACTGAAATTACGGCTTATTCTTCTTTTTATGATGCTGGTAATTACCATAAAGATTATTTCGAGCTTAATGGAGAGCAACCTTATTGTAGTTTTATCATTAAACCTAAACTAGATAAGTTTAGGAAAGTATTTGAAGATAAACTTAAAAAATAGTTTTTAGTATAAAAAAAAGGCAATCTATAGATTGCCTTTTTTTATTGTTTGTATTTTACTTAACTAAGTAAATATCCTTTCTTATACTATACGCAATCCATCCCGCATAAGGCGGGACGATTATTTTTATTCCGAATATATGTACATAATTCATCCATTTATTCACCAAATTATTGTTGTTTGGTGTTCATGAACTCTCTTTGATCGTTGCATATGTAATACCAAATGCGATCATTGTTTTTTTTAACTTGTCTAGATAAGTTAATAATCCTTGATAATACTGTATTGGACGACACATTCAACAAACGACTTATTCCACGAATACCAACGCCTTCTTTTATAAACCGACTATTTCAGTATTAACCGAAAACAAATAAGCATTGTAACTGTATTCCTTTAAAAAAGTACAACCACAATGCTTACATTTATATTTCTGGTGACCATCTTTGGTCTTGCCATATTTGATGATCTTACTATCACCATTCAGTTTGATACATCTATGTGTCCCGAGACAAAGGATTCGGGATGCTGTAAATCTTCAATTCTAAAGCGTTTTAAGGCTTTAAAATTATAGTAATGAAATATGTATCCTACATAAAATACGATTAACCGTTTAATTTAACTTTGAATATCAGCATTTTAATCGATTGAATAACATTACCACCAAGTTTACTACATTACCCAAGAAAGTGCTCATTCCAATTTTCCTGAGGGGTTACTAGTAAATTACTCAGATATTTTGAGGTTAAAAAATCATGCAAGGTTTTAAGAAAAATTAATATTTCATCTTCTTCTGACTTATCTTTATATGTCAATGAAAATTGAGCAAACCAATACATATTTGGAGCTTTAATCTCTGCCTTAGATTGATACCACTCAGAAATTATTCTTTCCATATTGACCCCAAAAAATCTCTTTTGGAATAAAAACATACCTTCTATATATGCTTTGTAATTTGAAAATAGTTTTGGCTTTGACGAAATCAACACATCTGGTGATTTCATAAGTCTTTCAATAATTGAGATATAAAAATCAATTTTATCTTTCATAAACTACTATTTAACAGTTCTTTTTTCACTTTCTTTAAAATTAATGATATTCCTATCTTCAAAAAGGTTTTTATATTGCTCTAATGGCATCCCTTCTTCTCATGTAAGTTTATCATAAACAATTCCATTTAGGATGGCTGCAACATAATAAAACCAACCTGAATTTTCCTGTACACCCTCTCCAACATTACCTAATTAAGGCCATTGTGTTGGGCTTGTTTACCCGATATTTCTATAAGAACCGTTTACTACAAAGCATACATTTATAACGCTGTTTTCCGTTACTAGCTTTTCCGTTTTTAATATTATATTCCTATCAACAAATTTGATACATCTACGTGTCCCGAAACAAAGGATTCGGGATGCTCTAAATATTCCATTTATTCACCAAATAATTTTACGTTTTGGTGTTCATGTGTTCGCTAACGCTCGGGTTAAAGCCATTTAAGACACTAAAAATATAATAATGAACTATATATCACTCTTAAAACTCGA
Source organism: Flavobacteriales bacterium (assembly GCA_965243605.1). Taxonomy (GTDB): domain Bacteria; phylum Bacteroidota; class Bacteroidia; order Flavobacteriales; family CAJXXR01; genus JBMYYR01. Next base: position 15,953 of record CBDEVQ010000055.1, on the reverse strand, counting down.
TCAAACTACAAAACAAATGCTGTAAATCAACAATTTAACAGATAAACAAAAGTTATCACCTGATTTGATACATTACCCAAAGGATTCGGGATGTAGGTTTTGACCATTACTAGAATAGATACTTTATAGATTATTTAGACTAGCGAATCAAATCAACACTGGAAATCAACATTTTAAACGATAAATTAAATTCACCATTCAATTTGACACATCACACTGTAAATCAATATTTTAAATAACAAATAACAGTCATCAACTAGTTCACTACGTTACCCTTTTCTATTTTGAGGTAACATCCAATAAGTTCAAACATTTTTAACTCACATTCACTAGTTTTTTCAACTTCAAACAAAATTGAATTAAATTCAGGAGCTTTATTTACTCTAACTACCTCCAAGATTCTTAATATACTAACACCATTTAATGACAGAGTATCTCCTATACTAAAAGAATAATTAATATAACGACAGGCAAGGATATAACTTTCGTCTTTTTTTCTTCCTCTGAACCAATTTAAAACGTTCACTCCTTTATTCATAATAACCTACCTTGTAAATATAGCCTCAACACCATTTGCACTCTCCTGAACTGTAACATTTTTAAAGCCTGCTTATTTGGCTTATTTGGCCTGTTTCCCTGACCAAGTTCCCCATACTGCATCTTCTATACTTAATGATTTTCTTAACTCGTAGTATTCCTTCAGGGACTTTGATTTGGATATTTAGCCATTAATGGATCTAAACTCAACCAACGTCCTAGGCATAATCAATTTGATACATTACCCAGTTTACTACGTTACCCCTAAAATTCTTCATGATAATTTGTACAAGACTCTGGTTCAAGCTTATAGTATTTAAAACTTGAATCAATCTTTAAAACTTCACCTGTTTCAAAAGATTCAGCCACAAGAATATCGACAATTGTATCTGTTGCATTTAAATATGAACATATATAATCCAATTTATTATTATTTTTATAATATTTAGCAATTGCCTTCCCTTTACAATCTTCTATGTATAATTTAACATATACAGTATCGTCTAATAATCCACCAAATTTAATAGTATCATGAGTTTTAAAGGGTGGTATTTCTACCTTTGTTGGTAGAGTAAGTTAAGACAAAACTTATTTTAGCAGTTATGAAGAGAAGTACTTACGAAGAATCCTTTAAGTTAATGATAATGGATTTATACAAAGGCGGACAATCGATGTCTAGCTTATCGTCTGAATATTCAATAAATTTGAATATGTTATATCGTTGGCGTCGAGAATATTTAAACCCAAAGCGTCCCAGTTTTACGGGCAGAGGCAATGCAGCTTTGACTGATGAACAAAAAGAACTAAAGCATTTAAAAGAAAAATTAAAAGATGTAACCATGGAACGTGACATCTTAAAAAAGGCAGTAAGCATTTTCTCCAAGAAAGACAGAACAGGTACGCTATAATTTTGGAATATTCAGCAACCTATTGTGTCGAGAAGATGTGTAAGTCTTTAAATATAAGTTCTAATGCGTATTATTCATGGAAACGTAGGCTAGATATAGAACGTTCTAGCATCACAATAGAATTAAAAGAGTCTATTCAAGCGGTTTATGCAGAAAATAGAGGATTGTACGGAGCTCCTAAACTCCAAAAAGCTCTAGAGAGAAAAGGTGTTTTTTACTCGAGGTCTTATATTTCTAGATTGATGAAAGAAATGGGGCTATATTCTAAGACACGTAGGAAATTTACTAATACAACGGACTCAAATCATAGTCATAGAGTAGAAGAAAATCATTTAGATCGGAATTTTGAGGTATTAGAACTTGGGAAAGTATGGGTATCGGATATTACTTATATCAAAGTTAATCAGACCTGGCAATATTTAACTACAATGATTGATTTAGCAGACCGTAAGGTTGTAGGGTGGTCTGTAAGTTCTAATCTAACAGCTACAGATACTGTTATTACAGCTTGGAAACATGCGCGATTAAATCGAAATATAGAAGATGACTTTATATTACACTCGGATCGTGGAGTACAATATACATGTGATGATTTTAAACAGATTATTAACTTAAATACAAAAGCGAAACAATCTATGAGTAGAAAAGGAAATTGCTGGGATAATGCCGTTGCCGAGTCTTTTTTTAAAACAATTAAAACTGAACTATGCTACCTCATTACATTTGAATCTAAGAAACATTTGGAGACCGAAATCTTTAAATATATGAACTGGTATAATAACTCTAGATTACACTCTACTCTAGACTACAAAACACCTACCGAAAAAGAACAAGAATTAAGATACAAACAAATTAAACGAGTGGCTTAACTTTTTCTACCAAATTTTGTAGGAATATCATACCAGTACTGACATAATAAAACAAAATAATACTTTTATCATAAATTCACCTTTTAATAACACCATTTAGAGAATAATCAGTCATTATTTCATCATTAGGGCCTAATTGACTATTCAACTTTATTAGTCGTTTTTGTCTCACTAATTTTATCTTTAAGTTCTGCAATAGTGTTTTTTGTTATATTCCATGCTCTATGAAATTCTTGACTTGCCTCTCGAGGTATTTGCAAACTATACTCTACACTCCTACATCATTAAAACATTCAGTCAATAAGGAATCGTAGTTGCAAACTACGATTAGAGGTAAACATTTATTAATACAAAAAAATCACAATCCGCTAACCCCAAAAATACAATATTAAACATGCATTTAACATCACTAAACTCTTGCTATAACAAATCGTTTTTCTACTTAAACGTTTTAAATGTGTTCGTAAATTAACATTCATTCGTTCTTTATGATTTGTACCGTATTGTGTCGTTTTATGAATCTTACTTGGTATTAAACTTTTGTATTGTTTTAGCTTATCTGTATATATTCGTTTAGCATCCGAAAGCAACAACGTATTTACTACATGTCGTAATGTCTTGTTTGTGCGTTTACCAACTTTAAAATCTATAACTTCTCTTGTATCTTTTCGGATGATATATGCAATCCATATTCGATTACCTTTATGTCTTATATACGTACATAATTCATCCATTTCATATATCTTACCTTTTGGTATCATTGGTTTTTTAACTTTTTTGGATAATTTTAATATGCGTGATAACACTGTTGTTGGTGAAATATTTAATAATCGACTCATACTTCGTATTCCTACACCTTCCTTTAATAAATTTACGAGTTCACTATTGATAGAAAATGAATAAGCTTTGTAGCTATAATTCTTTAAGAATCGTTTGCTACAAAGCTTACATTTATAACGCTGGCGACCATCTGTGGTTTTACCGTTTCGTACTATTGATTTATTATCACCTGATTTGATACAACTATGTTCTAAATATTCCATTTTATTGCCATTTTAAGACACTAAAATATAACAATGAACTATATATTATTTTAATAATTCGATCAAACAAAAATATCCATACTGAAAATCAACAACTTAATCGATAAATAACCCCTATCACCTGATTTGATACATTACCCACTTTGACTATATCTAGCACATCTTTTTCACCTTTCCTAATTTTTTGTACTGTAAGTAAAAAATCACATTTAGGAGGACTAGGAATCGTTAAATCTAAGATTATTGTATCACCCTTTTCTACATAAACTAAATCACTCAAATAATTTTTGTTAGGAATAATATCAATAAAAGGATCTCCTCTATATTCTAAATTAACACCATACTTTAACCCAAACAAAGTATATTTATCATATTTACTATTATACCTATATTCAATTAGAGTTCCTAAAGAATCGTACATAAATGACTCTCCATTTTTCTTCCCATCAGTATAATTAGTAATCTTTTCGATTTTACCATTACTATAAAACCATTTCATTTCACCTTCCAAGTTATCCTCTTTATACATACAGGTTCTTGTAAGTTTATTATCTTTATAGTATTGAAATATCCCATCAGCCATTCCGTTTAAAATACTTCCTGTTGCTGACAGATTTTCATTAGAATCATACACAAAGAAAGAACCAGACCAAACTGGCTCTATCTCCCCAATAATTTTAATCATTGTACCATCAGGTTTACTAATTTCAAATACTTTTTCATTATCTACACAAGAAAAAAGTATAAGAATACCTATACTTATTAATTTCCTCATTGTTTAGTATATTTATCCGAAGGAATTGTACTCGAGGTTTTAAGGCTTTAAAAATATCATAATGGGTAAATTCTCTTTCTGATAAATTTTAGGCACAGACATTACAACCACACTATTTACAGGTAAATTGAGGATTTAATAATATAACTTTCACTACCTCATTTACGACGTTACCATACTATTAAGAAAGCCTGTTTATTCTCTGAAAAACATTACTTTTATTATCATACTGTACGTTAATAACCCATATAATAGACCTTTTCATAAATCACTTCTCCATTATCTGTAATTTGTTTCGCAATGTATATTTGATTAAGTTCTGGGTTAGAAACTTCTTGACCTAGAAAATTATAATATGAAGTAGAAACAATATTAGGCTTTGATAACTCCTCTTCTGTAACATTAAGGTCTCCACTATAAGGACAAAGAATATAATATGACCATGAACCTATGGTAACATTTTCCATTTCTACAGAACATCTTGATTCATAATACTCTGAAGGGTCTGAACTGTTTATTATTCTTGTATATAAAATCTCAAAACCATCATTTTCATTATTTAATGCAGTAAATGAATAAACTAATGAATCTCCAGCTTGAATAACTTGATTATACTGAGTTACAGCATTGCAAGTCCAATTTGAACCATTATAGTTACTTAATACGATTTCTAAATTAAACATCGGTAAATCTGAAGAAGTATTATTTGATATTTTATATTCAAAATCAAACCCTTGTATACTCGTATATGGAGATGAAATAATAAGCTCATCAGATAAATCAGATCCTATACCGGTGTTAAAAAAATTCCAATTCTGAGCAGACAAACTTAAACTTAATAACACTCCAATTGTCAATAAATATTTTCTCATGACTTTTTATCTTTTATTTTTTTTATCATTAATCAACGTCAAAGAAACAAATAATCAATAAGATAACAACTATTACTCTCGTATAATAAATTTATTGTATATATGGCACTTTTCTTTGTTTGAATAAATATTACCTCTGAGTAGAGACTTCTTAAAATGAATTTCCCCAGCTCAGAATTTCTTGAACCGAAAAATAAAGTGTTTACTTCAATAATAAAAATATTAATTCTTATTTTTCATACTTGTAAACGTGATTACTACCTAGCCATTCATAGAGTTTATTAAGATGATAAAAATCCCAATAATAATTCGGTGTAAACTGTAAGCTTGCATTATCTTCAAGGATAATTCTTAATTCTCCCTTCTTAGTATTAAATTCATTTTTATTTATTTTTTGATAACTATAGGTTATTCTTTCATTTTTCAATAAAACATCTATTGTATAAAGACTTGACTCCCTTTCTACCTTTAATAATATTAACTCTTCCCTCTTTATATTCTTATAAATATCAAGTCCTAGTAGAATGGGTAATATAATCACAGAAGATAATTTCAACAACATACTCTGAAAGGTGAAAAACAGAAGTCCTGACATAACAATAGTGAATATTATTAATTTTAAACTTAAAAATAAACCTCTTGAAATATGATTATTCTTAACTTCACTATTCAACTTTATTGAATTTTCTCCTAAAAATACCTTATCCATTTTCACTTATCTATTTCTTCATACCAACCCTTCCCTACCTAATTGTAGTTTACATCTCCGATTAAAGATTAATAATCCAAAGCATATATATTTAAATAATTCCTTTAAAACAATAACTACCTAAATACAAAGAATTGAAACAACAATCTTCAATCTATAAATACGATTCTAGTTTCAACAATACATCTTTATCTTCTTCCAATACAAAAACACCATCTTTATAATATCCCCAGCCATGGTCTGAATATTGATGAATATGATTGATTAGATTTTCTTTCTGATAAATTTTAGGTACAGACATTACAACAACACTATTTGCAGGTAAATTGGTTGAGACTACTGCATTGGCTCCTATTCTACAATTATCTCCGATTGAAACATTCCCAATAATTTTAGCTCCAGCTCCAATGAGACAATTATCACCAATAGTTGGACTACCGAACCCCTTAGAGTCAACCAGCATATTAGACCCAATAGTAACTTGCTGATATATGGTACAATTTCGACCAACAGTTGCGCTTCCAGAAATAAATATCCCACTTATTCCATGTAAGAAATTTACAGGTCCTTTTATGTTTAAATCTAATGGAAGGTAAGAATTGGTTTCATATTGAAGACCTTTATTCAAAAAACGGTATATACGCTTCATGAAATTAAACCTGGTTTTAGAATACCGTTGTTTTAATCCATTATATCCGCCTATTTTATTTGTAATAAAAATGAAAACCATATTTTCTGTAAATCGAATTTTATTATAGCCTATTGATTTGGTTAAAAACCATATTGAATGCCACTTATTATCTTAAACAAAGATCGTTAATATTATGAATAAAATGTGAAATTCTCTTTTTACAATTCTAAATTTAATGGTTATAAAACGAATGCTAAGAGAAGGTTCTATATCCATTACGGCCTCTTATGATCTATTACCAATCTACAGCATTTAATTTGTTATAATATTTATAAAATGCTTTTTTGTTGTTTAATTTCCATAGGAATGTAAAAAAATTTAACAATTAGACTTCTATTAAAATTTAAAATTCCGACTTTTGCAATAGAAAGAAAATCAATAATATACTATTACAGTAAAAGACATGAGAGTAGCAGTTGTGGGTGCAAGTGGTTTAGTAGGCCAAAAAATCATCCAGGTTCTAGAAGAACGATCATTTCCCGTAACAGAATTAATTCCCGTAGCCTCAGAACGATCTATCGGAAAATCTGTACAATTTAAAAACGAAGAATATACTATCGTTGGAATTCAAGAAGCCATAGATAAACAATGCGATATAGCCTTGTTTTCTGCTGGGTCTGAATTATCTTTAAAATTTGCACCATTATTCGCAGAAAATGGAACTTTTGTTATCGATAATTCTTCGGCTTGGCGAATGGAAAAGTATATTCCTTTAGTTGTCCCAGAAATAAATGCAGATATTATTTCTGAAAAAACTAAGATTATTGCAAATCCAAATTGTTCTACAATACAAATGGTACTTGCTTTAAATCCGCTTCATAAAGCCTATGGTATAGATCGTATTGTTGTTTCAACCTATCAATCCGTTAGTGGTTCTGGTTCTGATGCCGTTAACCAAATGGCCAAAGAGCGTTTAGGAGAAACTCCAAAGAAAGCATATGCGTATGAGATTGATCAAAATTGTATTCCGCATTGCGATATATTTTTAGATAATGGGTATACAAAAGAAGAAATGAAATTGGTTAATGAAACCAAAAAAATATTACGCGATGATACTTTAAGGGTAACTTCAACAGCCGTTAGAGTTCCTGTTATGGGAGGGCATTCTGAAAGCGTAAATGTTCGGTTCAAAAATGATTTTACATTACCTGACATTCGTAAAATGCTTCACTTATCTGATGGTATAACCTTACAAGACAATACCGATACAAATACCTATCCTATGCCTTTGTATGCAAAAGATAAAGACGATGTTTTTGTAGGACGTTTAAGACGTGATGAATCTGATGACAACACATTAAACATGTGGATAGTGGCCGATAATATTAGAAAAGGAGCAGCAACAAATGCTGTACAAATTGCAGAATCTTGCTTGCAATATATTTAAATCTATAAAAAAACCCATGATGCTATAACATCATGGGTTTTTTAAATTAACATTAACTATTCATTAAAACAACAATACACTATACTTAAATTAAATTCAACTTTTATTATTTATTATATTCTATTACATTATTAATCGACTTAATTTACATCCCCCAATGTATTCTATTTACATTACCTTATTCTTTGTATTCGTTTTATTATTTAAAAATTGTTAAACGTTAATTACTTCAATTCACATTACTAATTATTGGATTATTATTATTAATTATTACACTACAATGATACGAGCCTTTTTTCAAATAAAAACTCAACTTTTGAATTTGGTAGGTTTCCTTTTGTAAATGGTATCTCTGTCTTTGAATTTGAAATTCTGAAAACAAAAACCTCTACAAACCCTTATTGACAAAGGGATTCACATGATAAAAATCATACTAAATTAACATACCGGTATTTCAGTAATTCATTTATTTTTGTTATTTTACAAGGAATTACTTGGAAATTTATGCTTTCCATAATAATAACTTAATATCTATTTTTACGATAATTACTGACCAAACAAATTCGCTACACTGTCATACTTTACATTAAGCCTTTAATTTAATATAGGTATTCATATCTACTGTATATCTAAATTTCCCTATCCCATCTTTCCCATAATTTATTTACCCATCAAAAAAACCTTCCTACTTTAATTAAATAATTCTTACATTTAAAAACACCTTAATATTTTATAAAACTTGTCTCTCTAATGGATATTAACCTTATTAAAAATCAGATTCAATATTTAAAGGATTGCTACACCTTAGATAATTCTTCCTTTACGATTCAAAATTTTTTCGATCATAAATTCGAACATCAATATCTTATTAAAACAGAAGAAGAGGAGTTATTAAATCAAGCTTATCCTAAAACATTTGTACCTGATGAGGTTGGAGAACCCATTGAGCAGGTTCTAATTCTTAATTCAGAAGATAAAGAGCTTCTCTATTGTTCTTTATTTATTTGTGGAACTCAAACTTCAAAATTTTCACATCGATTATTACCAATTATCTCTCCGTTAATATACTCACATGCTACTATAGAAAAAACCGATGGAGATTACTTTGTTTCGGTTTTATCTCAACCTCAGCTGAATATTGGATTTCTTAAAACGTTAGAATATAAAACGGATTTTGAGAGTTGCAGATTTGAATTACATCAATGCTTAAGCCGAGGTATATTAGACTTTAGAGCTGTTGGAGAACTTAAATCTATTCTTGACACGCATTTAATTGACATAAATACAGATGAGGTTATGATTTATCCTCATTTAATTAACAAACAAGAAAAAGAAAAATGTTTTAAACCGTCTTCACTGAAAGCTCTTAAAACCTTTAAACTGATTTCATGTAGTGGAGTCTTAGTATCTAGCAAGGCTAATAATACAGAAACCATAGATCGTGAACTCAACCAAATTATTGTAGAAAATGATTTTTCGCCAGCTATAAATACATACTTTGGAGAGAGTGAAATTCCAAAGTATACAGACCAAACCGCTTACATTCCAGCTATTCCGATGATTTTAAACAAAAGTCAAGAACAGGTATTAAAAAATGTAAATGCTTATCCTGGATCCGTTATTATTGGGCCTCCAGGTACTGGTAAATCATTTACAATTACAGCGCTAGCGATGGATCTTATTCGTCAGGGTAAAACGGTACTAATTGCAACAAAAACCAGTCGTGCACTTCAGGTTATAGAAGAAAAGCTTTTAGATTTAAAACTCGAAAATCGATTTGTGAAAATTGGGGGAAAACGATATCAACAAAAGGTTAAAAAACTAATTAAAACCAGTTTGTATGGACTTAAAAACCGAGTAGATAAGCACAAATACGCAAAGCTTAAACAGGAATTCAGTACATTAATAAAACAACTTGATCGATTAGAACGAGATTACATTAAACAAACGGATTACACCATTGAATCTTCGGATAATTATATCTCATCGACGGGGTTCTTAACACGTTTTCTTTCTATTTACCATAAAAATTTAAATGGAAAAATCGGTTCAGAAATTGATCAAATATCAACGTTTTACAAAGAAATAAACCATTTTCTTATTACGGCAGAACGTTACTTTAAAATGACTTTAGATAAACAACTAGAAGATACGATTGAAAAAGACAGAGCAACTTTCACCCAATTTCATGAAGCATTAAATGTTAAAGATCAAGCCTCAAAACTTAAACAAATTAACGCTATTGATTTCAATGTCATTTTACAAGCCATTCCATTATGGTTAACCGAAATTAAATCGGTTTCAGAATTCATTCCCCTCCACCAAGGTTTATTTGATGTTATTATTTTTGATGAATCTACTCAATGCGATATGGCAAGTTGCATACCTGTGTTACAAAGAGGTAAAAAACTTATTATAGCTGGGGATACAAACCAATTAAGGCATTTTAGTTTCATATCTAAGGCCCAAGTTGACAATAAGCGAAAAGAATATGACCTCCAATCGTATTCTCACTTAAATTATAGAGCAAATTCAATGTTGGATTTAATGTTGTACAATACACAACATCAAAATCAACTGGTTGGCTTAAACGAACATTATAGATCATTACCGTCTATTATTGGCTTTAGCAATGCGTATTTTTATGAAAATCAACTTAATATCATGACAGCTTTTCCTAATCATGATCCTTCTAAAACCATCTCTACAATCCATGTAAAAGGTAAACGTTCTGATCAAGGTGTTAATGCTGTTGAAATTGAAAAAATCATAGACATAATTAGACGTATTATTAACCAGAATATTGATTGTAAAAACCCTATATCTGTTGGTATTTTATCCCCTTTCCGAAACCAAACTGAAGCTTTAACCAAAGCGGTAACAAAAGAATTTACGACAGCTGATATAAAAAGACATCATATTCTTATTGGTACACCACATTCTTTCCAAGGATCTGAACGCGATATTATGATTCTTTCCTTATCTATAGATGATGAGTTCCACCATGGATCAATTTCATATTTAAACAAAGAGGATATGTTTAACGTTGCCATTACAAGGGCTAAAAAAAATCAGATTATCATCCATTCTTTTCAAATAAAAAATCTTCCTTCCAATACGTTAATAAAACCCTACCTAGAACAAATAAACACTCCTGTTTCATTGGTAGACAAACGTTCAAAACGTCTTAAACAAAATACGAGTTATAAAGAAATTACATCTTTCTTAGAGCAGGAAGAATGGGCTTACTATATGAATCATTATTTAGCAGGAATGACCATAGACATTCTTTTTAAATGCAATGAAACCTATTTTGCCATCGATTTAATCGGATTCCCTGGTGCTGAAAAAGATGCCTTTACGATGGAACGGTATAAGATCCTTAACCGCATTGGTATTAAAGTATTCCCTCTTAGTTTTTTAACGTGGAATTTCAGCAAAACTAATGTCATCTCTAAACTAAAAACATTTGTATTAGAAGGAGATACAACATCCATTTATCATAATGAATCTGAAATCACCTATGCCTTTTAGCATAAATTAAGGCTTCATTTTTTCTTAGTTATATACAAAACAGTATCTTCATCGGTTTAAACACCATTTAACCATGAAAAACATTTTTTATATAACGCTTTTAGGAATAGGTCTTCAAAGTGGTTATGCTCAAAAATCGAAACACAAAAAAAAGAATGCTGAACCTGCGATTGAGGAAATCTCTTATCCAGCGTTAAATTTTAGAAATGTTGGTCCATCATTAACCGCAGGACGAATTGCCGACCTTGCCGTTAACCCAAACAACCCATTTGAATACTATTTAGCAGTTGCATCTGGTGGAGTATGGAAAACAGAAAATGCAGGAACAACATTTAAACCGATTTTTGATAATTACGGATCCTATTCTATGGGTTGTGTAACCATAGATCCTTCTAATTCTAACACGGTTTGGATTGGTACAGGAGAAAACAATAATCAACGAAGTGTTGCCTATGGAGATGGTGTTTATAAATCTGAAGACGGTGGAAAATCGTTTAAAAATGTAGGTTTAAAAAACTCTGAACATATTGGAAAGATCGTGGTTAACCCGAACAACTCTAATATTGTTTATGTTGCAGCTTATGGTCCGCTTTGGAATAAAGGAGGAGACCGAGGTCTATATAAAACGGAAGATGGAGGTACAACTTGGACAAAGGTTTTAGATATTTCTGAACACACAGGAATTTCTGATATTGTTATGGATCCAAGAAACCCTGACCGTATATACGTTTCGTCTCACCAAAGAAGGAGGCATGTATACACGTATATTGATGGAGGACCAGAAACGGCTATTTATAAAACAGAAAATGGAGGTGAATCTTTTGATAAATTAAGCAATGGTATTCCATCTGGAGATTTAGGACGTATTGGTCTTGCCATTTCTCCGGCTAACCCAGATGTTGTGTATGCTATTATTAAAGCCTCAGGTAAAAAAGGGGGATTCTTTAAATCTACTGATCGAGGTGCTAGTTTCTCTAAGCAATCTAGCTACCAGACTTCAGGAAATTATTATCAAGAAATTTATTGTGACCCGTATGATGAGAATAAAGTATTCTCTATGGATACATGGCTACACCATACCGAAAATGGAGGAAAGACATTTGTACGAACAGGTGAAAATAAAAAGCATGTTGATAACCACTGTATTTGGATAGATCCTAAAAACACAGACCACTGGTTAGTTGGGTGTGATGGTGGATTGTATGAAACTTGGAATCATGCCAAAGATTGGCAATACAAAGCCAACTTACCTATCACACAATTTTATAAAGTAGCGGTAGATAATGCAAAACCGTTCTATAATATTTATGGTGGTACTCAAGATAACAACAGTTTAGGTGGACCTTCTCAAACGTTAAACAATGCGGGAATTTTAAATTCGGATTGGTTTATTACAAATGGTGGAGATGGATTTGAATCACAAATTGACCCTAAAGATCCAAATATTGTATATGCACAATCTCAATATGGTTGGCTTGTTCGGTATGATAAAAAATCTGGTGAGCGTATTGGAATCCAACCTCAACCTAAAAAGAACGAAAAAGCATTTAGATGGAATTGGGATGCTCCTTTATTGATCAGTCCACATAACCACAAAACTCTATATTTCTCTGCAAACAAAGTATTTAAGAGTACTGATCAAGGAAATACATGGACTGCTATATCTGGTGACCTTTCTAGGCAAGAAGATCGTAACACACTTAAAGTGATGGGACGTGTTTGGGAAAAAGATGCCGTTATGAAAAACATGTCGACGTCTATTTATGGAAACATTGTAGCTTTTGACGAATCTCCAAAACAACAAGGTTTAATTTATGCAGGTACAGATGATGGGTTAATTCATATTTCTGAAAATGATGGAGAGTCTTGGCAAAAACTAAGCACTTTCCCCAACGTTCCTAACAAAACATATGTAAATGCTGTAATAGCATCTAAACATGATGCCAATGTCGTGTTTGCTGTATTCAATAATCATAAAAATGGAGATTTTAAGCCTTATATTTTAAAGAGTAATAATAAAGGTAAAACGTGGACGAATATTCAAAATGACCTACCTGAAAGAGGTTCAGTTTATAGTGTAGTACAAGATCATAAAGATGCCAATTTATTGTTTGCAGGAACAGAGTTTGGTGTATTCTTCTCTCAAAATGGAGGAGGACATTGGACGGCCTTAAAATCGGGATTACCAACGATTGCCATTAGAGACATTGCCATTCAAGAAAACGAGGATGATCTTGTATTAGGTAGTTTTGGTCGTGGATTCTATGTTTTAGACGATTATTCGGTTCTACGTGAAATGAATGATGAAGTGAAAAAACAAGAGGCTCACATTTTTCCTATTGCAGATGGATTAATCTATGTTCCAACCAATCCTTTAGGATTAAGAGGTGTATCTGCTCAAGGGGCTTCTTTCTACGCTGCTCCTAACCCTGAGTTTGGTGTTGCCATAGATTATATGGTTTCTACAGAATTTAAAACATCCAAAGAAAAACGTGAAGCCAAAGAAGCTGAACTTAAAAAGACCAATAGTGATATTGCTTTCCCTAGTCTTGAAGCTTTAGAAGCAGAAGCCAATGAACAAAAGGCATATCTTCTATTTGTAATTAAAGACAAACTCGGAAATGTGATTCGTAAAATTAAAAAATCACCAGGTAAAGGCGTTCAAAGATTCGTTTGGGATCTAAGAATGGCATCTACCAACCCTATTAAAAAAGCCTTTACTAAACCAGGACGTTATTCTTCTCCAGATGTTGGACCTTTAGTTGTTCCTGGAGAATATAAAGTAGATATGATGCTTTATAACGAAGGTACATTTAAACCATTAGTAGAAGGAGTACCTTTTCAATTGAATTCACTAAATAACCGAAGCTTACCTGCTGCTGACTATTCTGATTTATTGGCATTTCAAAATGAACTTTCAGAGCTAAGACGTTCAGTAAAAGGAACGGCGCGTTTAATAGGTGAATCGAATAAGCGTTTAAGCTTTATTCGTGCGGCTATTGAACAATATCCATCTGTACCTTTAAATTTAGTTACAGATGTTAATACTTTAGAAAATGAACTGCGTGAGCTTTCTAAATTAATATATGGTGACCAATTGCGCTCTAGCCTTCAAATGGAGACAAAGAATTCTATTGTAGGTATGATTGAAACGGTTGTTTACCAATTATGGAATACGGGTTCTAAACCAACTACGACGCAAGCAGAACAGTATGCATTAGCTCAATCTGAATATGCACCAGTATTAGCCAAGGTAAAAACAATTATGACTAAAATTTCTAATTTAGAAGAAAAGCTAAGTCTCAATAAAACACCTTACACGCCAGGAAGACAGTTAAACTGGAAAATAGAGTAATTCCAATACATTCCAAAACCCACTCGAATGGATAACTATTTATTGTAAGTCTGTTCGAGTGGTTTTCTAAAATGGTAACACATTTCGTTGTAATATAAAAAAGGGGTATCCAAAATTTTGGATACCCCTTTTTTATATAGTAACAGGCTTTTAAGGTTTAGATTCCAGTAAAGTTCTGTGGAGTTATAGTTTTTAATTGAGCTTTCAACTCATCAGAAACTTCAAGTGTATCAATAAATTGAGCAATTGAAGTTTGAGTAATTGCTTCATTTGTACGTGTCAATTCTTTTAAAGCTTCATATGGATTAGGATAAGCTTCACGACGTAAAATAGTCTGTACTGCTTCTGCCACAACAGCCCAATTCTTTTCTAAATCAGCATCTATAGCCGCTTCGTTTAGTAACAACTTATTTAGTCCTTTTAATAAAGCTTGGAATGCTAATGTAGTGTGCGCCATTGGAACTCCAATATTTCTTAATACAGTAGAATCTGTTAAATCTCTCTGTAATCTAGAAATAGGTAATTTTCCTGATAAGTGCTCAAATAAAGCATTGGCTATTCCTAAGTTCCCTTCTGAGTTTTCAAAATCAATTGGGTTAACTTTATGTGGCATCGCCGATGATCCAATCTCACCTTTCTTAATCTTCTGCTTAAAGTATTCCATCGAAATATATGTCCAGAAATCTCTGTCTAAATCGATAAGAATAGTATTTACACGTTTACAAGCATCAAAAAACGCAGCTAAATTATCGTAGTGTTCAATTTGTGTTGTTGGGAATGAATGTTTTAACCCTAATGTATTCTCAACAAATTTGTTACCAAATGCTAACCAGTTAATTTCTGGAAATGCAATGTGGTGTGCGTTAAAGTTTCCTGTTGCTCCACCAAATTTAGCTGAAAAAGGAACTGCAACTAATTGTGCTCTTTGTGCTTTTAAACGAGCAACAAATACATTAATTTCTTTTCCTAAACGCGTTGGAGATGCTGGTTGACCATGTGTTTTAGCCAACATAGAAACGTCTTTCCACTCTTCTGCATATTTCTCTAAGGTTGTAATAACCTCATCTAATTTTGGAAGGTAGGCTGTTTCAAAGGCTTCTTTTAATAATAATGGTGTAGCTGTATTATTAATATCTTGAGACGTTAATCCAAAGTGGATAAACTCTTTATATGCCTCTAATTTATGCCCTTTTAATTTTTCTTTAATAAAGTACTCAACCGCTTTAACATCGTGATTTGTTACTTTCTCAATGTCCTTTACCTTTTGCGCGTC